>NZ_FCOJ02000028.1 GCF_001545035.1 Caballeronia glebae | reverse complement strand
AACAACGGCATCAACTCCAACTACAACGGCGGCTTCTCGTTCGCCAGCCCGCAAACCAACGTCGCGCCCGTGACGCAAGTCGATGCATCGACGCACACGAACGTCGATCTGACCAACATCACGAAGTCGCTCGACGCGGTCGGCAGCGTGCTCGGCGGTGTGAAGCTCTAAGCCCTCGCACAAACATTCAGGTCATCCGGAGAGACATCATGTTGAAGATCGACAACCTCGCAGTCAGCAAAGAACTCGGCCGTAAAGAAATGCGCGCCATCGTCGGCGGTGCGAGCATCTTCCAGAACAACGGCATCAACGCCAACTCGATCACAGGCTTCGCATTCGCGAGCCCGCAAATCAACGTGGCGCCCGTGACGCAGGTCGATGCATCGCAGTACACCAATGTCGATCTGACGAACATCACGAAGTCGCTCGACGCCATCGGCAGCCTGCTGCACGGCGTGAAGGCGTGAAGACCTGAAGCAGCATCGCCGACAGGAGAAGGAACAATCACGCTTCCTTCTCCTCTCTCAACGCTTCGCGCGCATTACCTCGACGCCGACATCATTTGCAGCGCCACCAAATTCGAAACGTAGCGTCCCGCCTTGCCGTCGTTCGGAATCACGAGCCGGGCAACGCCGCGCCGTTCATCGAGTAAGCGACCATATCGGGCTGATTGCCGAAGGCCGGGCGAAAGACAATGCGTGTTAGCGACTAGCGCGCTATTGGTCAGTCGGAATGAAGGGCTTCGGTCCGCGCGCCGATTTCGCGCCACGGTTATGATCGGTTCCACCTTTCGTCCGAGCGTGAAGCCATGAGCACTCTTCCCTATCGCAGCGCCCTCATCATCGGTGCCGGGCCCGGCATCAGCGGCTCTCTCACCCGACGTTTGCGCGCCGAGAACATTCCGGTCGTTATCGCCGCGCGTAATGTCGAAAAGCTGGCGACGCTCGTCGATGAAACCGGCGCGATCGCGCTACCCGTCGATGCATCCGATGCCGGCGAAATGGAAACGCTCTTCGCCCAGACCGACGCGCGCATCGGCGCACCGGAAATCGTCATCTACAACGCGAGCGGACGCGTGCGCGGACCCATCGCCGAACTCGATGCGGCCGAGGTCGCGCAGGCTGTCGCCGTTTCAGCGCTCGGCGCGTTCCACGCCGTGCAGCAGGCGGCGCGGCGCATGATTCCCGCGGCCAAGGGCGCGATCCTGCTGACCGGCGCGACCGCGGGCGTCAAGGGCTTCGCGCTGTCCGCGCCCTTCGCGATGGGCAAGTTCGCGTTGCGCGGCTTGGCGCAGAGCGCCGCGCGCGAACTGGCCCCGAAGGGCATTCACGTCGCGCATTTCGTCATCGATGGCGGGGTGCGCGCCGAACATCGTGCCGATCCGCTCGACGCGCCGGACAGCACGCTCGATCCCGACGCCATCGCGCAAACCTATGTCGATGTGTTGCGCCAGCATCGCAGCGCGTGGACGTGGGAAATGGAGTTGCGGCCGTGGGTGGAGAAGTTCTGAAGCGGCACGCGTTCGCGGCGAACTTGCCGATTCGCTCGGCCATCGACGGAAACGGTTGAGTATTCCCGTTCGACCCATGCCGACGTCCGACGCGCTCGCATGGCGCGAATGACCCCAAAACTGTCATTTACGACAATAGCCGGAACGCTCCGACTTGCCTAAAGTCACCGACATTCGATCACCCTTCGCAATCGGAGCCGACATGAGCCGTCCGACCCACGCAGCACTCGACCGCCCGATCTGGGCCGCGCTGACCACGAGACAGGCGCATCTCGGCCAGGGCGACGCGCTCGCGCGGCGTTTTCATCCCGATGTCGCGCCGTTCGCGGCTATCGCGCCAGACGCGCCGGATGCGTGGCGCGCGCTGCACGCGCTCCTGCGGCCCGGCGAGCACGTCGCCATGCTGTCGGCCGATGCGCTCGCGGGCATCGACATCTTGCAGGCGAACCGCGTCGGCAACATCGATCAGATGATCGCGCCGCAACGCTTCACGCAAAGCATCGACGACAGCGACGTGATCGCCCTCGGCGAAGCCGATGTCGACGACATGCTCGCGCTCGTGCAACGAACGAAGCCCGGCCCGTTCGGAAAACGCACGCGCGAGACGGGCCGCTACATCGGGATTCGCGAGCGGGGCGAACTCATCGCGATGGCGGGCGAGCGCATGGCCATCGACGGGTATGTCGAGATCAGCGCCGTGTGTGTCGACGAACGCTTTCGCGGACGCGGTCTCGCCGGCCGCCTCATGAACATCCTGCGCAAGGAAATCGGGCAGCGCGGCGAAACGCCGTTCCTGCACGTGTTCAGTCACAACGAAGGCGCCATCGCCCTGTACGAACGGCTTGGTTTCGAGCCGCGCCACACCTTCGCGCTCATGCAGATCAGTCACGCAGAGCCCGGAAACGGGCACGCGTGACGCCGCGCCAGCCGGGTGCCTGCATTCCAGCGCAATGTCGAAATTCTTCTATCCGCGCGCGTTGGCTTTCGATGGAATACGGGACAGTCACGCGTTCCCGCAGCAACCCGCTTCTCTCTCACATGGGTACCATCATGTTCAATCGCGCAACCAGCACCGTTGAAAACGTCGATCCGGAACTCTGGGCGGCCATCACGGACGAAAACCGGCGTCAGGAAGATCACATCGAGCTGATCGCGTCGGAGAACTACACCAGCCCGGCCGTGATGGCCGCGCAGGGCTCGCAACTCACCAACAAGTACGCGGAAGGCTATCCCGGCAAGCGTTACTACGGCGGTTGCGAATATGTGGACGTGGTGGAACAGCTCGCGATCGATCGCGTGAAGCAGCTTTTCGGCGCGCAAGCCGCGAACGTGCAGCCGAACTCCGGTTCGCAGGCGAACCAAGGCGTGTTCTTCGCGATGCTCAAGCCCGGCGACACGATCATGGGCATGAGCCTTGCCGAAGGCGGCCACCTCACGCACGGCTCGCCCGTCAACATGTCGGGCAAGTGGTTCAACGTCGTGAGCTATGGTCTCAACGAAGCCGAGGACATCGACTACGAAGCGGCCGAACGACTCGCGAACGAGCACAAGCCGAAGCTCATCGTCGCGGGTGCGTCGGCGTTCGCGTTGAAGATCGACTTCGAGCGTCTTGCGAAGATCGCAAAGAACGTTGGCGCCTATCTGATGGTCGACATGGCGCACTATGCCGGCCTGATCGCGGCGGGCGTGTATCCGAATCCCGTGCCTCACGCGGATTTCGTCACCACGACGACGCACAAGAGCCTGCGCGGCCCGCGCGGCGGCGTCATCCTGATGAAGTCGGAATACGAGAAGCAGATCAACTCCGCGATCTTCCCGGGCATTCAGGGCGGACCGCCCATGCACGTGATCGCCGCGAAGGCCGTCGCGTTCAAGGAAGCGCTCTCGCCGGAGTTCAAGGAATATCAGCAGCGCGTGGCCGACAACGCGCGCGTGCTGGCTGAAACGCTGGTCAAGCGCGGCCTGCGCATCGTGTCGGGCCGCACCGAAAGCCACGTGATGCTCGTCGACTTGCGCGCGAAGAAAATCACCGGCAAGGCCGCGGAAGCCGCGCTCGGCGCCGCGCATATCACGGTGAACAAGAACGCCATTCCGAACGATCCCGAGAAGCCGTTCGTCACGAGCGGCGTGCGTCTCGGCTCGCCCGCGATGACCACGCGCGGCTTCGGCACGAAGGAAGCGGAGATCGTCGGCAACCTGATCGCCGATGTGCTCGAAAGCCCGGAAGACGCGGGCAACCTCGAACGCGTTCGTCAGCAGGTCGCGGAACTGACGAAGCGCTTTCCCGTGTACGGTTGATCTGAACCGGCCGTAGCCGTCATCGGCGGGCTCCGCTGTCCTCGGGCAGCGGAGCCCGCTTTCCCTTGACATCGCTATCCAGCTTATTGGAAACTACATCCACTATGCTAGATAACGTCAAGCACGCTTCCGAGCAAACGACCGAGAGCGACATCAACGAACGCATCGCCGGTCGCGTGCGCGAGTTGCGTGCCGCGCGCGGCTACACGCTCGACACGCTCGCGGCGCGCTGCGGCGTGAGCCGCTCCATGATCTCGATGATCGAGCGCGGTGCGGCCAGCCCGACGGCCGTCGTGCTCGACAAGCTCGCGGCGGGGCTCGGCGTGTCGCTCGCGAGTCTCTTCGGTGGCGAGCCGGAAGGCGCGCCGGCGCAACCGCTCGCGCGGCGCGGCCAGCAATTGAAATGGCGCGATCCCGAATCCGGCTATACGCGCCGAAACCTGTCTCCCGCGTGCTGGCCGTCGCCGTTTCAACTGGTCGAAGTGGTCTTTCCGGCCGGCGCGCGCGTCGCCTATGAAACGGGCGGACGCGAATCGAACCTGCACCAGCATGTCTGGGTGATGAGAGGACGCATCGACATCGTGATCGGCGACGAGCTTCACGCGCTCCAGCAAGGCGACTGCCTCGCGATGCGGCTGGACCGGCCGCTCATCTTCAGCAACCCGGCTTCGAAAGCGGCGCGCTACATTCTCGCCATCGGCGACGCGCCCGCGACCTGATTCATCTTCAGCCTGAACGGATACCGAATGAACACCACCGAACCGCGCGACTCCGTGCGCCTCATCGACTGCAACGAGGCCGAGCACGCGCCGGCCATCCTCGACATTCTGAACGAAGCCATCGTCAACTCGACCGCGCTGTACGACTACGTGCCGCGCCCCGCGCAAGCCATGGCGACGTGGTTCGCGGCGAAACGCGCGGGCGGCTTTCCGGTCGTCGGCGCAGTCGATGCCTCGGGAAAGCTGATGGGTTTCGCGAGCTGGGGCACGTTCCGCGCGTTTCCCGCATACAAGTACACGGTGGAGCACAGCGTCTACGTGCATCGCGATTGCCGCGGACTCGGCCTCGGCGAGCTTCTGCTGCGCGAACTGATCCGGCGCGCGCGGCAAGCGCAAGTGCATGTGCTCGTCGGTTGCGTCGACGCGACGAACGCGGGCAGCATCCGCCTGCATACGCGGCTGGGCTTCACGCACTCGGGCACGATCAGCGAAGCCGGGTTCAAGTTCGGCCGCTGGCTGGACGCGGCGTTCTATCAGCTCAAGCTCGAAACGCCCACGGCGCCGGTGGACGGCTGACGCATAACATGGAGTAATGGAACGCGGAAAATAAAGCGCGTTGACGGTGTTTTTGAGCGATCCAATTCTGCGCTCATCCTCAACGCACTCTTTGCGCGCCATGAACTCCATCGACAGAATTTTTGCTCCCGCCCTCGATCTCGACGATCGCCTCGCCGACGCCGCCACGTGGGAACACGGCGGCAAGCTCTGGCCGAGCGGCGTGCAAGAGACGCTGACGTGTTGCCGCGTCGTGGACGAGACGCACGACATCAAAAGCTTCGAATTCCGCACCGCAGACGGCTTGCCCGTGCGGTTCGAGCCGGGTCAGTTCATCACCGTGTCTTCGGACGTGCAGGGACGACCGGTCGAGCGGTGCTACACCATCTCCTCCGCGCCGACGCGCCCGTTTCTGCTGTCCATCACGGTCAAGCGCGTTCCGCGCGGAACGATGTCGAACTGGCTGCACGACAACATGAAGCCCGGCAGCCAGCTGCGCGCATACGGACCTTCCGGCGCTTTCACGCCGACTGTCGCGCCCGCGACGAAATCGCTGTACCTGTCCGCTGGCTCCGGCGTCACGCCGCTCATGTCGATGACGCGCGCGAGCATCGACCTCGGGCTGGATCGCGACATCGTTTTCATCCATAGCGCGCGCACGCCGGCCGATATCGTGTTCCGCGAGGAACTGGCGCTATTCGCGAAGCTCTCGCCGCGTCTGCGCGTGTTTTTCGTGTGCGAGGGCATCGGCGACGACACGCAGTGGCCCGGTCCGGTCGGACGTCTCAGCCTGCAATTGCTGTCGCGATGGGCGCCCGATTATCTGGAGCGCGAAGTCTTCACCTGCGGCCCGGCCGGATACATGAGCGCGGTGCGAACGCTGCTTCGGGAAGGCGGTCATGATCCGGCGCGCTACCATCAGGAAAGCTTCGACATCGGCGCGGGCGTCGCGCCCGAGCCCGCGCCGCAAGAAGCCGGCGCTGCCGAGGAAACCTTCACGGTCAAGCTCTCGCGCTCGTCGAAGTCATTCACGATGAACGCGTCGCAGACCGTGCTGTCGGCGGCGAAGAAAGCGGGCGTCGCGGTGCCGTCGTCGTGCAGCCAGGGCATTTGCGGAACGTGCAAGACCAGAGTGCTGGAAGGCACCGTCGACATGAAACACAACGGCGGCATTCGCGACAGGGAAGTCCAGAAGGGATTGCGCCTGTTGTGCTGCAGCCGTCCGACTTCGGACCTCGTACTGGAACTGTGAGGAGGCGCGCAAATGGCAAGCGAGCAGTTCATCGATGCAGCCGGCGTGAACGAATCGGAAAGCCACGCGCGGACGCTGCGCGACGTGAGGACATATCGGCTCGCGCGCGTGCTGGAGCAATTGAAGCAGCACGAATGTCCCGCGATCCTGCTGTACGACCCGGTCAATATCCGCTACGCGACGGACACGTCGAACATGCAGATCTGGACCGCGCGCAATCCGTCGCGCTACATCATGGTGTTCTCCGATGGCCGCATCGTCGCGTGGGAGTTTCATCGTTGCGAACACGTGTGGGACGGGATCGAACTGAGCGTCGACATGCGAAGCGCGGTGAGCTGGATTTACTTCAACGCGGGCAACGAGGCCGAGGCCCGCGCCGAAGTGTGGGCGAGCGAAATCGTCGATGTGTTCCGCGCCCACGCGCGCGGCGAGCGCAGGCTCGCGGTGGACCGGCTCGATCCGATCGGCGCGGCGCTGCTCGTGAAAAGCGGTCTCACGCTGCTCGACGGTCAGGCGATGATGGAAGACGCCCGCGCGATCAAATCGGCGGGCGAGCTCGTGCTGATCGGCGAATCGCTGCGCGCGTGCGAGATGGGCATCGAACGCATGCGTCGCGAGCTTCGTCCCGGCATGACCGAGCAGGAGCTATGGGCGCATCTTCACTTCGAGAATATTCGTCACGGCGGCGAGTGGATCGAGACGCGGCTGCTCGCGTCCGGCGAGCGCACCAATCCGTGGATGCACGAGTGTTCGTCGCGCGTGCTGCAAAAGGGCGAACTGCTTGCCTTCGACACCGACATGGTCGGCCCGCACGGTTATTGCTCTGACATCTCGCGCACATGGACCGTGGGCGACACGCGCCCGTCAGACGAACAGCGCAAGTTATACGAACTGGCCTATTCGCAAGTGCATTTCAACATGGACGTACTGCGTCCGGGCATGACGTTTCGCGAGTTCTCCGAGAAAGCCTGGACGATTCCCAAGCCGTATCTGAAGAACCGTTATAGCTGCGTGGCGCATGGCATCGGCATGGTCGATGAATATCCGGCCATCGCGCATGAGGTCGATTGGGACAGCGCGGGTTATGACGGCCGATTCGAAACCGGCATGACGCTGTGCGTGGAAAGTTATATCGGCGCGGAAGGCGGAAGTCAGGGCGTGAAGCTGGAACAGCAAGTGGTGCTCACGGAGCACGGCTGCGTGCCGCTCACGACATGCAGCTTCGAGACCGAATGGTTGTGATAAGGATCGCTTAATGAATCATCGTCCCGAGAATGTGACGGCTTTCATTGCCATTGCCGAGAAGCTGTTTCAAGCGGAGAAGCTGCCGGAAGCGGGCCGGCAAGTCGCCGCGCGCGTGTTCGAACGGCTGCGCACGCCATCCGACGACGGCGCGCGGCATCGCACGCGTTATCCCGCTTGCGAGTGGCTCGACGCGACGCTCGCGCCTTTCATCGACGACGACACCAGCTTCGGCGCCGCCGCGCGCGCGATCAAGGCGCTGGAACCCGATCTCGGATGGTCGCGCCGTTCGTCGGGCGTGAACGGCAGCGACGGCTACATCGAAGCGCACGTGCACGGCATGATCTGCGGTCCCGGCGGCGCGGAGAGCCGCTATGACGTGCAACTCGGCTTCTCGCTGATGTTGCCGCACACTCGCTATCCGGATCACAGCCATCCGCCCGAGGAGGCCTACGTGCTCTTCACGCCGGGGGCATTCCGGCAAAACGGCGGCGAATGGCGCGATCCGGGCATCGGCGGCGGCATTCATAACGTTCGAAACAATCCGCACGCGATGCGATCCGGCGACGTGCCGTTTCTGGCGATCTGGTGCTTGCTGACGAGGGAAGGCGACTAGCTCGCGCCTGACCGCATTTCGATGCGAATGCCGCGCCGCGCACGCCTGACTCATCGCGCCGCACTGGATGCCATGTGCGCGCCGTTCTGCCTGCGCCGGTAACTCGTATCACGCGACGCGAGCCAGTAATAAACCGGCGACGTCAGCAGCAACCCGACGATCCACGACAGATCCGCGCCGTCGAGATACTTCGGCACCGGGCCTGCGTACATCGGCGTGTTCATGAACGGAATCTGCACCGCGATGCCGATTGCATAAGCAATCAACGCTTGCGGATTGAAGCGCCCATAAATGCCGCCGTCCACCTGAAAGATCGACTGGATGTCGTACTTGCCTTTGTGAATCACATAGAAGTCGATGAGATTGATCGCGGTCCACGGCACCAGCACGACGAGCAATGCGAGCACGAGATCGACGAGATTCGCGACGAAGTTCGTCGATGCGCCGATCGCGCCATAGCAGCACGCGACGAGAATCACGACCGACAGCACCGCGCGCGCCTTCGCCGTCGGAATCCAGCGATACGCGAACGTCTGCAACGACGTGATCACCGCGAGCACCGCGCCGTACAAATTCAACGCGTTGTGGCTGATCACGCTCAAGAGGAACAGCACGAGCATTGGCAGGCCGAGCGGGCCGGTGGCGAGCTTCACGGCGTCCATCGCGTCGGCGCCGGGCGGCACCGCCAGCACCGCGACCGCGCCGAACGCGAAGGCGAGCGTGGAGCCGATCGTGCAGCCGAGATACGTGGCCCAGAACGTCGACGAGACGCACACACTCGCCGGCAAGTAACGCGAATAGTCGGACACGTAGGGCGCAAACGCGATTTGCCACAGCGCCGAGAGCGACACCGTCGCGAGCCAGCCGGCGAAGTTGAAGCCGCCGCGCGTGAGGAAATCGTCCGTCGAAACATGCGTGAGGATGTACCCGAAGCCCACGCAAATGCCGATGCCGAGCACCCACGTTCCGATCCGGTTCAGGATATGAATGAACCTGTATCCGATGATGCCGATCAAGCCCGACCCCACCGCGCCGATCACGATGCCCACCGGCACCGACACCGATGCCTCGACCCCATGCAGCGATTTCCCCGCGAGCACGATATTCGACGCGAAGAAGCCCACGTACATCACGCCCGCGATAACGGTCACGAGCAGCGCGCCCCACGAGCCGAACTGCGCGCGGCTCTGGATCATCTGCGGGATGCCCATTTGCGGTCCTTGCGCGGAGTGCAGCGCCATCAGCACGCCGCCGACCGCCTGCCCGACGATGATCGCGACGATGCCCCACAGCAGATTCAGATGAAAGATCTGCACGCCGAGCGCACCCGTCACGATGGGCAGCGGCGCGATGTTGCCGCCGAACCATAACGTGAACAGGTCGCGCACTTTGCCGTGACGATCCTCGGGCGGCACGTAGCCGATGGTGTGCTTCTCGATCAAGGGAGAAGCGTTTCGTTGCGCAGTGGTCAAGGTCGTCTCCGGTTTGTGCGCGGCAAAGCGATGCCCTGACGCGCGATGCGTCGGGCTCGCCTGCGGCGTTTGAGAAATCAGGCTGTTGTCGAGAGATGGTCCGCGAGGCGTATGAGCATCGCGTCGCAATCGTGGAGTTGTTCGAGCGTCACGAATTCGTCGGGCTTGTGTCCCTGATCCATGCTGCCGGGTCCGCATACGACAGTCGGGATGCCCGCCTGGTCGAAGAGTCCGCCTTCCGTGCCGAAAGCCACCGTGCCGAATTCCGACGATCCACTCAGGAGCGCGACGAGACGCGCCGCAACGCTCTCGGGCGATGTCGCGAGTCCCGGATATGCGGAGAGCGGTTCGAGGCGAATGTCGGTATCGGATTTCACGGCGCGCATCTTCGGCAGCAGTTCGGCTTGCGCGTATGTGTGCAGATCGTCGGCGACCGTGTTCGCGTCGAAGCCCGGAAGCGCGCGCACTTCGAAATCGAACTCGCATTCCGCCGGCACGATATTGAGCGCGCGCCCGCCTTTGATGACACCTGTTTGTACGGTCGAATAAGGCGGATCGAAACGCGCGTCGCGATGCTCGGGCTGCGCCAGTCGTTCGCCGATCTCGTCAAGACGATTGATGAGACGCGCAGCATATTGAATAGCGTTCACGCCATACGGCGCATACGCGGAATGGCAAGGCGCGCCCCTCACCCGACAGCGCATCGCGAGCTTGCCCTTGTGACCGAGCACCGGCTGCAACGACGTCGGCTCGCCTATCAGACACAGCACGGGCTTGTGTGCGCGCTTCTCAAGTTCCGCGAGCATCGGCCGCACGCCGAGGCATCCGACTTCCTCGTCGTATGAGAACGCCAGATGCACGGGCAATCTCAGTTCGCGCTTCAGCAACAACGGCACCGCCGCCAGCACCGACGCGAGAAAGCCCTTCATGTCGGCGGTGCCGCGGCCATACAACCGGCCATCCTTTTCAGTAAGACGAAAGGGATCGACGGTCCACGGCTGGCCATCGACTGGCACGACATCGGTATGACCCGACAGCACGACGCCGCCACGATCGCGCGGCCCGATCGTCGCGAACAGATTCGCCTTCGTGCGCTCCGCGTTGTAGAACAGCTCGCTTTCGACGTCGAATTGCGCGAGGTAATCGCGAATGAACTCGATCAGCGCGAGATTCGAATCGCGGCTGACTGTCGCGAAACCGATCAGGCGTTCGAGCAGATCGCGGCTCGTCATGTCACTCATCGCCCGGCACTCCGTAGCTCGGCGCGGCGGTCGGGTTCAAGGCGCGGGTCACGTAGTCCTGCATCTGCGGTCTGTATGCCTGCCAGAGAAGATCGAGTTTGCCGATAGGATTTTCATCGGCCCAGTCGACCCGCAAATCGACGAGCGGCCAGCTCTGTTCGCCCGCGATCTTGAGCGCCGCCGAATGCACCGGCCCCGCTTCGCCGCCCGCCGCGATCGCCGCGTGCATCGCTGCAAGAAGGCGATCCGCAAGCTGGCCCGGCGCGTTCTCGAAGGCGGGAATCATCGCTTCGATCACGTGCGCGCCCGCAAGCATGTTGCCCCCCGCGACGCATTGCCTGCCCGCCACCGCGTGATACGTGCCGAGCGCCTCTTTGCCGCTGAAGAATGCCGTGCGGCCTTGCGCATCGATCACCGTCACCTGCCGATACTCGCTCCATTCGTTCGCGCCCAATGCGCGATCGAGCGCGGCCGTGGGATCAAGCCGCGCGTTTTCCATGTGATCGAGAATCTGCGGACCGAGCGCGGGCAGCGTGATGTTTTGCGTCGCGACCACGCCGACGCCCGCGCGCACCCACGGACAGCGCGCGCCCACCGCGATGCTCGATGAACTGATCGCGATGCCGAGCTGGCCCGTCTCTTCACATCGTCCGACGATAGAGAAAGTCATTTGCAGTCCTTTAGATCTTTCATGCCTGAGGCGGTGTCCATCCCTCGGGGATGACGGCAATCACATCGATCTCCATCAGCCATTCGGGTTGACCGAGCGCGACGACCGTCAAGCCCGTCGAAATCGGAAACACGCCCTTCAGCCATTTGCCGACTTCGCGATACACCGGCTCGCGAAAGCGCACATCGGTGAGATAGGTCGTCGTCTTGACGACGTGCGAGAGATCGCTGCCCGCCTCTTCGAGCAACTGCTTCACGTTCTTCATGGCCTGCTCCGCCTGCGCGCGCGCATCGCCGAGACCGACGAGATTGCCGTCGAAATCCGTGCCGATCTGACCGCGTACATAAACGGTATTGCCCGCGCGCACGGCCTGACAAAGGTCGTTATCGAGCGTCTGATTCGGGTACGTATCCTTCGTGTTGAACATGCGGATACGGGTATGCGTAGGTTGACTCATCGAATGCACCTTGATGCTGGATAGGTTTGAAATCAGTTAATGCCCATCTCGCTGAGCTTATGGACGCGCGATTCGTCGGGCGCGCTCTCGCCGCCTTCGACACGCTTCTCTTCCACATGACGTTGTGGCTCGTCGTAGTACGCGAGGTATTTGCGCTGCGTGACGATGTGATCGGCGACATGTTTCGCGTCGTGCCACACGCCCCAGATGAACGCCGAGCCGCGGCGCGAGAGCCACGGCAAGCCGAGAAAATAAATGCCCGGCTCTTTCGCGACGCCGCGCTGATGCTTCGGCTTGCCCTTTTCGTCGAATGCATCGACCTGTAGCCAGGTGAAATCGACGGCATAACCTGTCGCCCAGACGATCGACGTGACGCCCGCCTTCGCGAGATCGAGTTCCAGAAGCGGATGCGTCATGCATTCCGGATCGGCCGGAATGATGCGCGCTTGCGGCTCTTCGGGAAGATCGAGGCCGTTGCGTTGCGCGTAGGCGTCGGCTGCGTCGAGTAATGACAAATAGTTCTCGTCGCCGCGCCGGATGTTATCCGCGAGATCGGCCTCGAACGTGACGACGGTATCGTCGAATGCTTTCGTCAGACCGACGAGCGTGATGCCCTGATGCGCGAGACGCCTGAAGTCCACCGTATGGCCGCCGCGCGCGCCGCTCACCGCGATGGTCACGTGCTCGCGGCCAGGCTTCATCACTTCCGCATCCCATTCGCCGAGCACGCCGAGCCACCAGCAGAAATCGCGGCCGCGATAGCCGCGCGGCGGACGATCGTGCGCGCCGACCGACAGATACACGCGACGGCCCGCGCGCTGCAATTCATCGGCGATCTGCACGCCCGACGATCCCGCGCCGACGACAAGCACGCCGCCTTCGGGCAATTGCTGCGGATTGCGATAGTCGGCGGAATGGATCTGCGTGAGATGCGCGGAAGTCGGTGCGATCGGCGGAATCACGGGACGCTGAAACGGTCCCGTCGCGACCACGACGCGATTCGCTTCGATGGTTCCTTCAGAGGTATCGACGGAAAAGCCGGGCCGTCCCGCATTGCGCACGACTTTCTTGACTTCGACGCCGGTGCGGATGGGCGCATCGAATTTTTTCGCGTATTCGACGAAGTATTGCGCGACCTGTTCCTTCGCCGCGAAGCCATTGGGGTCGAAATCCGCGAACTCCAGATTAGGAAAACGATCGTGCCAGGCGGGGCCGTTGGCGACGAGCGAATCCCATCGGCACGTGCGCCAGCGCTCGGCAATACGATCGCGTTCCAGCACGAGATGCGGCACGCCCAGCTTGCTCAGATGTTCGCTCATCGCGACGCCAGCCTGGCCGGCGCCGACTACGAGCGTGTCGATAGACGTTGTTTCCACTGTCATGGCTATGTCCTTCTGAAAGGCCGTTATATCCGTGATGTATTCGTGAAAATCTACGCGCCTCGATCCAATCCGAAAAATATATTTAAAAAATGCACAGCATCGGATTTGGCTATGCAATGATTTTTGAGCACTTCACAATGCCGCCGATCGAAGCCCGACTTCTGGAAATGTTATCGATGGAAACCCATCCCTTGCGCTATTCGCTGCGGCAGTTGCGCTATTTCGTGGTCGCCGCGGAAGCCTTGTCCTTTACCGGCGCCGCGAAGAAACTGCACATCTCGCAGCCGTCGATATCGACCGCGCTCGCCGATCTCGAAGCGTCGTTCGGCGTGCAACTGTTCATCCGGCATCACGCGAGCGGGCTATCGCTCACGCAGGCGGGCCGCGATCTGCTCGGGCAAGCGCGCAATCTTCTGAAGATCGCCGAAGAATTGCAGATGGCCGCGAAGGAAATGGATGGCGGCATGACCGGATCCATCGCGCTCGGCTGCCTCGTGTCGCTCGCGCCGCCGTTGATGCCGGGCCTCATCAGCCGCTTCACAGCCGGGCACGCGGGCATTTCGTTTCGCACGGTCGAGGCGCATCAGGACGGCTTGTTGCGCGGCCTGCATGACGGCTCGCTCGATATCGCCCTCACTTATAGCCTGGACCTGACCGAAGACATCGCGTTCACGCCGCTGCTTTCGTTGCCGCCTTATGTGATCTTGCCGAAGACGCATCGGCTTGCGAGGGCGCGCAAAGTGGCGCTCGCCGATTTGCAGTCGGAGCCTTATGTGATGCTGGACTTGCCGCATAGCCGCGAGTATTTCGCCGCGCTCTTCGACGCGGTCGGCAGCCGCCCGGTGCCCGCGTTCCGCTCATCGCAACCGGAAGTCGTGCGCGGCATGGTGGCCAACGGTCTCGGCTATAGCATCCTCAATTTTCCGCTCAAGTCGAATCGCACGGTGGACGGCGAAGACTTCGTGATTAAGCGCTTCAAGGATAACGTCAACGCGACGACGCTGGGCATCGCGCAATCGCGCACGATGCGTCCGCGCCAGGTAGTGCATCGCTTCGCGTCGTTCTGCGAAAACTATATCCGGCGCCTGCATATCGACACATGATGCGCGTGTCGCCTAATGCGAAGGTTATTCGCGCTGCATAGAGAAAAGCTTTGCTTTGTATCCGAAAACAATATTTTGGCTAGCAATTTGGCTTGATAGATTGATGTCCATGTCGAGCGCAACGCGGGCGAAACCCGCGGCAACGCGCTCTCACGCGGAAGAATCAAGGAGCGACTCATGGCCAGTCCGGCAAGCACGATCGCGGTGCAAACGCTCGTCGACCAGTTGCGGTCGAATTGCGAACGACCATTCAGCGATGCGCGCGCCATGCCGCCCGGTGTCTATACGTCGCCCGACTTCCTGTCTCTCGAAGAGCGCGAGATCTTCACGCGCGAATGGCAATGCGTCGGCCGCGCAAGCGTGTTGAAGGAACCCGGCGATTATCTGACGGCGCAGATCGGCGCGCAGCCGATCGTCGTATTGCGCGACGAGCACATGCAGCTCAAGGCAATGTCGAATGTGTGCCTGCATCGCATGTCGGTGCTGCTCGAAGGACGCGGCAACAAGCGTCGTATCGTATGTCCGTATCACGCGTGGAGTTATGGGCTCGACGGCGAATTGAAGGGCGCGCCGCTCATGGACCGGCAATCAGGGTTCTGCAAGGAAAGTTATAAGCTGCCCGCCGTGCGCTGCGAAGAATGGCAAGGCTGGATCTATGTGACGCTCAATGAAAACGCGGCGCCCGTCGAAAAGCAGCTTGCCGAACTGGGCGAACTTATCGGCGCGTACGGCATGACGGACTACACCGAGACTTTCTATGAAGAGCACGTGTGGGATACGAACTGGAAGATTCTCGCCGAGAACTTCATGGAAAGTTATCACCTGCCGATGCTGCACCGCGCAACGGTAGGGCCGCATTCTAAGCTAGAAGAAATGGAATGCCCGCCGGGTTATCCCGCGTTCAATTATCACTGGATCACGAAGGAAGCGAGCTTGCCCATAGGCAATGCGCATCCGGACAACACGCGTTTGTCGGGTCACTGGCGCAAGACGACCGCGCTGCTCGCTATCTATCCGACGCATCTCGTCACACTCACGCCCGGCTACTTCTGGTATCTCGTGTTGCAGCCGCGCGGCGTCGGGCAAGTGCATATCCGCTTCGGCGGCGGTCTCGCGCCTGAATTCATCGCCGATCCTGAAGCGAACGCGCATATGTCGGCATTGAAAAAACTGCTCGACGAAGTGAACGCGGAAGACAAGCGCGGTGTGGAAGCGGTGTTTCGCGGCGTGCACGCGCCGCTTGCGAAGCCCGGCAATCTGAGCCATCTCGAACGGCCCAATTTCGACTTCGCGCGCTATATCGCGGCGAAAGTCGCACAGCACTGAAAGACAGGACGCGATCACGATGTCAGAACCCTCCTTCATCTCCTTCTCGGGCGTGAGCAAATCGTATGACGGCGCGCACTACGTCGTGGAGGACCTGAACCTCGACGTGCGCAAGGGAGAGTTTCTTTCGCTGCTCGGGCCGTCGGGCTCGGGCAAGACGACCACGCTCATGATGCTCGCGGGCTTCGAAACGCCGACGCAAGGCGAGATCCGTCTCGATGGCAGGCGGCTCGACGACAAGCCGCCGCATCAGCGCGACATCGGCATGGTGTTTCAGAACTACGCGCTCTTTCCGCATCTGACGATTGCCGAGAACGTCGCGTTTCCGCTTTCTGTGCGGCGCGTGAGCCGCGCCGAGCAGAAGACGCGCGTGAAGCGCGCGCTGGAGATGATCGAGTTGCCGCATCTCGCGAACCGGCGTCCCTCGCAACTTTCCGGCGGCCAGCAACAGCGCGTCGCACTTGCGCGCGCACTCGTGTTCGAGCCGAGCGTCGTGCTGATGGACGAACCGCTCGGCGCACTCGACAAACGTCTGCGCGAAACGATGCAATACGAAATCATGCGCCTGCATCGCGAACTTTCGCTGACGATCGTTTATGTGACGCACGATCAGGCCGAAGCGCTCACGATGTCGGACCGCGTCGCCGTCTTTTCCGATGGCCGCATTCAGCAGGCCGCGACGCCGACCGAGCTTTACGAGAACGCGCAGAACGCATTCGTCGCGAACTTCGTCGGCGAGAACAACGGGCTCACGGGGCGTGTAGTTAGTGCGAACGACGAATGGGCGACGCTCGCGCTATCGGACGGCAGCGTGATTCGCGGACGCTGCGAGCACGGCCTGCGCGCCGGCGACGAAGCGATGCTCGCGCTGCGCCCCGAACGCGCGCACATTCCGGGCGCGCAAGACATGCAGCCCGACGAGCACAGCAACGTCGTGCGCGCCCGCGTCGATGAACTCGTGTATTGCGGCGATCATCATCGCGTGCATCTGAAGCTCGGCTCGCGCGATAGCCTCGTCGTCAAAGTGCCCAACACCCAGCGTCATGCACTGCCCGGCGCGGGCAGCACGATAGATATCGCATGGCGTCACGACGACTGCAAGATTCTCGCGATGATGGCGCCGAAGAACGCGCCCGCGATTTCCCCGACCACACCGCCCTCACCTTCTCTCATCTCGACCGCACCCGCAGGAGCCAACTGAAATGCGCACTCATATCAAATCACAATGCGCCGCACTCGCTGTATTTGCGTTTGCAACTATCTCGACACAGGCGGCGGAGACGTTGTCCGTCGTGACGTTCGGCGGCGCGTTTGAAGCCGCCGCGAAGAAAGCCTGGTTCGAACCGTTCACGCAGGCGACGGGCGTGAATTTCTCGACCGAATCGTACGACGGCGGCCTGGCCAAGCTCTCCGCGATGGAGCAGGCGAAGAACACGACGTGGGATCTGATCGACCTGGAAACCAACGACGCGATCACCGCCTGCGATGAAGGGCTGCTGCAGAAGTTCGACAAGAAAACGATCGGCAAGACGAGCGATTTCATCCCCGGCTCGATCAGCGATTGCGCGGTCGCGAGCATGGTGTGGTCCACGGTTTATGCCTACGACGCGAGCAAGCTGAAGACCGCGCCCGCCACCGTCAACGACTTCTTCGACCTGCAGAAATTCCCCGGCAAGCGCGGCCTGCGCAAGTCGCCGAAGGTATCGATGGAATGGGCGCTCATCGCCGACGGCGTCGATCCGAAAGATGTGTACAAGGTGCTCGGCACGCCCGCCGGCGTCGATCGCGCGTTCAAGAAACTCGACACGATCAAGAAGAACATCGTGTGGTGGGAATCGGGCGCGCAGGCGCCGCAGTTGCTCGCCGATGGCGCGGTCGTGATGGTGCAGGCCTACAACGGCCGTATCGACGACGCCGCGAAGAAGGACAACAAGCCCTTCAAGGCCGTGTGGGACGCGCAAGTCTACGACTTCGAGTGGTGGGCCATTCCCACAGGCGCGAAGCACGCCGATACGGCCGCGAAGTTCATCGTGTCGCAAGCGCAGCCGAAGGCGTCCGCGGATCTCTCGAAGTACATCGCGTATGCGCCGCCGCGCAAGGACGCGGTTGCGCTCGTCGATAAGCAGCGTCTCGCCGACATGCCGACCGCGCCGGATAACTTCAAGCGCGCCGTGCAGATCAACGCGAACTTCTGGGCCGACAATGCGGATCAGATCAACAAGCGCTTTCAGGTGTGGCTGACGCAATAACGCTCGTCAAGGACCAGAGGACCAGAGGAACGACATGCCTGCATCGATCCCCGCGCACGCCGCCGGTTCTCCGACGAGAGCCGATGGCCGCGCCTCGTATCAAAGAGCGCGCCGCCGCGCATCGGTGCAGGCGTTGTTGCTTGCATTGCCGCTGATCGTGTTTTTACTGTCGACGTTCATCGCGCCGATCGCGCTGCTGCTCGCGCGCAGTGTCGAGAACAAGGAAGTGCCGGACAGCATGCCGGCGCTCACACGCGCGCTCAATGCGTGGGACGGTCGCGGCGTGCCCGATGAACCTATGTTCGCGCTGCTCGCCGCCGGCCTCAAGGACGCGCAGCAGAGCGGACAACTCGGCACCGTCGCGCGCAGACTCAACTTCGCGCAACCCGAGTTTCGCAGTCTGCTGATGCGCACCGCGCGCAGCGTGCGCGACGAGACGCCGCCCGCGTGGAAACCCGCGTTGATCGAGATGGATGAACGCTGGAATTCGCCGGAAATCTGGCGTCTATTGAAACGCGCGGCCATGTCGCCGACGCCCGACTATCTGCTCGCCGCCGTCGACGCGCAAGTGACGCCGCAAGGCAACGTCGCATTCTTGCCGGATAACTCGTCGGTGTACGGCCGGGCTTTTTTGCGCACGATATCGATCAGCGCATCCGTCACGCTGCTGTGCCTCGTGCTCGGTTATCCGGTCGCTTGGCTGCTCGCCAATCTGCCGGCGCGAAGCAGCAACCGCCTGATGCTCTTCGTGATCGTGCCGTTCTGGACGTCGCTGCTCGTGCGCACGACCGCGTGGTACGTGCTGCTGCAACCGGGCGGCGTCATCAACGGTCTGTTGATGGGACTCGGGCTCGCGACGCATCCCGTGCCGCTCATTTTCAATCGCACGGGCGTGTTGATCGGCATGACGCACGTGCTCCTGCCGTACATGATTCTCGCGATCTATTCGGTAATGAAAGGCGTGTCGCCCGTCTACCTACGCGCGGCGCAATCGCTCGGCGCGCATCCGTTCACCGCGTTCGTGCGCGTGTATATACCGCAGACGCTGCCGGGCGTCGGCGCAGGCTGCTTTCTCGTCTTCGTGCTCGCGCTCGGCTACTACATCACGCCCGCGTTGCTCGGCGGCGCGGGCGATGAAATGATCAGCCAGCTCATCGCGCTGCAGACGAACACGCAGCTCAACTGGGGACTCGCGGGCGCGCTCTCGGCGTACCTCGTGATCTTCACCGCGATCTTCTATTTTCTGTTCAACCGCATCGTCGGCATCGACCGGTTGCGCTTCGGTTAAGGAGCATTTCTTCCATGACGGAACAACGCAACAAGGTGCTGACCGAACGCATCGCATCGCGATGGGTGCGCGTGCATACCGCGCTCGTGCTGTTCTTTCTCGTCGCGCCGATTCTCGCGATCATCCCGCTCTCGTTCAATTCCGGCTCGTATTTCTCGTACCCGTTGCAGGGTTTTTCGCTGCGCTGGTACGAGCAGGCGCTCACGAGCCCCGACTGGCAGCGCTCGCTCCTGAACAGCATCGGTATCGGCGCGGCGTCGACGTTGATCGCCACGTGTCTCGGCACGCTCGCGGCGCTCGGCCTCTCACGCTCGCAGTTTCCGCTACGCTCGGTGATCATGCCGGTCATCATCTCGCCGATGATCGTGCCGATCGTCGTTGTCGCGGCTGGCTTCTATCTGATCTTCGCGCCGCTCGGTCTCGTGAACTCGTATCCCGGCGTGATTCTCGCGCACGCGGCGCTCGGCACGCCCTTCGTCGTGATCACCGTGACGGCTTCGCTGCTGTCGTTCGATCAAAGTCTTCTGCGCGCCGCATCCGGTCTCGGCGCAAAACCGTGGACGGCGTTCCGGCGCGTGACCTTGCCGCTCATCACGCCCGCTGTGGCCACGGGCAGCGTGTTCGCGTTCGCGACCTCGTTCGATGAAGTTATCGTGATTCTCTTCATCGGCGGGCCGGATCAGCGCACGGTGCCGCGTCAGATGTGGAGCGGTATCCGCGATTCGATCGATCCGTCGATTCTCGCGGTCGCGACGATGCTGATCGTGTTCGCCGTGCTCCTCTTCGCGAGCATCAACTGGTTGCGCGGGCGGGCGGCTGCTGCCAGCCGCGCCCTCGTCTGATCGTGATACTTACGCGATCGCTTCGGCGTGACGGCGCGGCAGCATCCGGTCGAATTCGCGTTTGACGATGCCGTAGCACTCGCATGCGCGCTCTTCCAGTCCGGCGCGATCCAGGATCTTGATGCAGCCGCGGCTGTGATGAATCAGGCCCGCGTCGTGCAGCTTGCCGGCCGCTTCCGTCACACCTTCGCGGCGCACGCCCAGCATGTCGGCGATCATCTGCTGCGTCACGCGCAGTTGATCCGACGGCGTGCGGTCCGTTTGAATCAGCAGCCAGCGGCACAGTTGCTTCGACAGCGAATGATGACGATTGCATGCGGCCGTCTGCGCGACTTGCGTGAGCAGGGCTTGCATGTACAGCAACATCACGCGGCGCAGGAAGTCGGAGCGGCCGAAGCGCTCACGCAACGCACCCGCGCTCATGCGATAGGCAAAGCCCGCGCATTGCACTTGCACACGGGTCGGCATGGTGTCGCCGCCCGTCAGCACGGGAACGCCCGACATCCCTTCACGTCCAACCGCCGCGACTTCGACGGAGCCGCCGTCTTCCATCGTATGCAGCAGCGAGATGATCGCCGTGGTCGGGAAATACACGTGATGAATGCGTTGCCCGGAATCGCACAGCAGTTGTTCCGTGCGCAACTGGACGAGTTCGAGATGAGGTGCGATGGTCTGCCATTCCTGCGGCGGGAGCGCGCCCAACAGATGATTGCCGTGCAGGTCGGATTGAAGAGTCAACATTTTTCTTAGTCTCGTACGTTCGCGCTTCGCGCTTTCGATTTTTTCTGGCTCGCAACAGAATTCGTGCAGGCATCTGACGGCGTGCATCGAATCTGTTGCGACCAGCCCCGTAGTACGAAACCGCCGCTAGTACTTGTGTTTGATGTCGCGGCGGCTTCGTGCTTGGTCATACATTAGCGAGAGGTGTGCCAGCGAACGCCAATCCTTATACCAACAGGACTTTGCGCGATTCCCCACGCAACGCGCGGCGAACGTGCGCTCAAGTACGAAGAAAATTGATTCAAACGTGAACAGCGACCTTCATACGGATCGCGCGCGGATGCGGGATGACGCCAAACGTTTTCTTCTGGGGAATGTCTTGTCGGGCCGAGATCGGACGACGCATTCATCGGCCAGAACCAATGCTGTCGGGGGTCGGAAAGCCTTGTCGTAGCAGAAACAGGCCGTGCGTCAAAAACGTTGCAAAGGTGGTTAACGGCTGCGGACGCCGCTTTTGAAGTCCGATTGCCGAGATCGGCGGAAGCCTTATGCGGCGGGGGTCCGCTGGTTTTGTCGAGGCCGCGCGCCCGAAGCGCGCATAACCCAAAGCCGTTTCGAGACGCAACGAAAAACGTTGCATTGCCTAAACGGAAACGAAATTCGTCTTCTGCAAACACTTCAAAACAACGTTGCATGAATGTGACTCATGCAACGTTGAACAACCTTCGTTTGTGCGCAAGCATCGCTCGCGGCACCATGCGTGACATACCCACTTTGAACCGCATGGAGCGAAAAGATGAGCGACGTCATGGAGACCACCGCAAAGACCGCCGAGCAGGACATCGACCTCAAGGGCCGCGTGTCGATCTATCAGCCGGAGCAGGAAGGCCTGATCTTTCCCGAACTGCCGACGTTTGCGAGCCACGCCGAACATCGCCAGTATCTGAAGGAGCGCCTCGTCGCCGCATGCCGCGCATTTGCGTTGCAGGGCTTCGACTACGGTTTCGCGGGCCACCTCACCGTGCGCGACCCGGAGCATCCGTCGCGCTACTGGACCAACCCGATGGCCGTGCACTTCGCGCAGGTGAAGGTCTCGAACCTGATCTGCGCGGATCATCAGGGCAATGTGGTGGAAGGCACATACGCGCTCAATCGCGCGGGCTTCGTGCTGCACGCCGCCGTGCATGAGCAGCATCAGGACATCGTCGCGATGTGCCACGCACATACCGTGTACGGCACCGCGTTCGCGGCGCTGGGCAAGCCGCTTATTCCGATGTCGCAGGACGCGTGCGCGTTCTTCGAAGACCACGTCGTGATCGGCGATGAAGCCGGCAAGGTCGCCGTCGAAGTGAAGGGCGGCAACAAGGTCGCGAATGCCTTCAGCGGCGTGAAGGCCGCGATTCACCAGAACCACGGCCTGCTCACGGCGAGCCGTCACAGCATCGATTCGGCGGCGTTCTGGTTCATCGCGCTCGAGCGCTGCTGCCAGCAACAGTTGATGATCGAAGCGACGGGCATCACGCCGAAGCTCGTGTCCGAAGACCGCGCGCGCTACAGCCGCGAGCACGTGGGCAGCGACTATATCGGCTGGCTGCACTTCCAGACGATCTGGAACGATCTCGTGGCCACGCAGCCCGACATGTTCGAGTGATCCTTTCTATTTATCTTGCAGCACCTCGCCTTCGCAGAAAGGCGAGGCTATTCCATTTATAAGATTCGGAGACTTTCCCATGACTACGTCGAGACCAGCGTTCCCGGCGTCGCCCGAGTTTCGAAGCGCGGATACTTCTGAAGCCGCGCTCTATGCAAAAGTGACTTGGCGCCTCATTCCCCTGCTGTTCCTGTGCTATGTCGCGGCGTATCTGGACCGCGTGAACGTCGGCTTCGCCAAGTTGCAGATGCTGAAGGATCTCGGCTTCAGCGAAACCGTGTACGGGCTGGGCGCGGGCATCTTCTTTATCGGGTACTTTCTTTTCGAGGTGCCGAGCAACATCATCCTGCACAAGGTCGGCGCGCGGCTCTGGATCGCGCGCGTGATGATCACCTGGGCGATCATTTCCGCCGCGATGATGTTCGTGCAGACGCCCACGACGTTCTACGTCCTGCGCTTTCTGCTCGGTCTCGCCGAAGCGGGCTTGTTTCCCGGCGTCATTCTGTATCTGACGTACTGGTATCCGTCGGCGCGGCGCGGCAAGATCATCGCGCTCTTCATGACGGGCATTCCGATTTCGGGCGTGATCGGCGGCCCGTTGTCGGGCTGGATTCTTCACGCGATGAGCGGTGTGCATGGCTTCGCGGGCTGGCAATGGCTCTTCATGCTCGAAGCGATTCCGTCGCTCGTGCTGGGCTTCGTCATCATCTTCATGCTCGACAAGGGCATCGAGCAGGCGAAGTGGCTCACCGATGCCGAGAAGACGATTCTCCACGCCAACGTCGCGGCCGATGCGCACGGCGTCGAGTCGCACTCGTTCAAGGACGGCTTCACGAACCCGATGGTCTGGGCGCTGTCCGTGATCTATCTGTTCTTCATCATGGGCTTGTACGGCGTGGGCTTCTGGCTGCCGACGCTCATCAAGGGCTCGGGCGTGAAGGACCCGCTGACGATCGGCTTCCTCACCACGCTGCCGTATGCGGCTGCAGCGATCTCGATGATCCTCGTCGGACGCAGCTCGGATGCGCGCCGCGAGCGCCGCTGGCACGTCGCGGTGCCGGGTCTGATCGGCACGGTGGGCTGGATCATCGCGGTGATGGCGGGCAGCGGCAACGTCACGCTCGCGATGATCGGCCTCACCATTGCAACGATGGGCGTCATGACCACGCTGTGTCAGTTCTGGTGCCTGCCGACCGCGATTCTCGCCGGCGCGGCTGCGGCGACGGGCGTGGCGGTGGTGAATTCGTTCGGCAATCTGGCGGGCTTCGTGAGTCCGTATGTGATCGGCTGGATCATCGACAAGACGCATTCGACGGATCTCGGCGTGTATGCGCTCGCGGCGTGTCTCACGATCGGGGGATTGCTGGTGTTGTTGATGCCGAAGCGGCTGGTGAATCGGTGATTGGTTTGGCCGCCGTCGCCGACGAGTGACGCAACAAGCGATTTTTTTGAGGAAAGCCTCGCGGATGAACGCGGGGCTTTCGACGTGAATGCGCGGTCGGCGAACGTTGTGAGGTTGAACGCTCCGAGCGATTTCGGTGGCAATGCGGGTTGAATGTAGCGGGCGTCGTTGCGGTTGACGCCGGTCTGTATCACCGCGATCGTGATGCCCTGCCTGCACGTCGACGAGGAGGTTGTGCGTTGAATCGGTTCCCGCGCTGACTACAGGATTCGGTCGTGCCTTTCGACCTGAGCCCACAGCGCGGATCGAAGAAGAATCGACGATGACGCGAGATCGGTCGATTTGGTCGGCTGCGTGGAATCGCGCAAGAAGTGAATTGTGCCACTGCCGCGCCCCCCTCACGAGGTAGGAGGTCCCAACGCAGGCCCGTTCGTAAAACAACGAGAATGCCAGTGTGCACCGCAGGATTGGCGAGCGGCTTCGCCGTAGCTTCGGAAGGGCAGCAACCGTTCGGTGAGTGCCCATCGTTCATCATCGAGTGTCGACTTGGCCATGTCGTTCTCGTCGTCGAAATAAATGTACGCGCGGCCGTTCGTCGACGCCTCCATTTTTGAGATACATCCGCAAAGGCGAGGTTGCCTCCCGCTAGGATTAGCAGTCCTGTTAAAACGCGGAGGCCATGTGTCGTTTCCAGAATGGGGATATTCCTATAACGCACTCTACGTGCCATTGATGGAAGGCTGGCATTGCGCACTGATGCCCGCCCGCGAGGTGCAGGAGGTCGACCGCTCCTGGCTCTTGCCGTTCGAGGAGCGCAAGCAGAAGAGGAAGGAACAAAAAGAGCGGATCGAGCAAGACCGGCAGGACTTCGACCGGCTCTTCAGAGTACGGATTGACCGGCGGAGCGCACGCTCGCATTCCGACTTTCGCGCGTACGTCGATTTCATCGTCCGTATGCTACGGGTTTCGAGTTGGGACATGCCAGTTGATGGCGATGGCGTAGCTGGCGTTCTACGCCGCGCGGCCCGCGAGGGCCAGCTTGTTCCGGTGATCGCGCGCAATTGGCATGGCGGCCAGCGCGTTTTCAGACATTACGCGCCGCAGCGGTGGCCGACCACGGGCGGCGGTGCGCAAGCAACAAGCGAAGTTCTCACTTGGCGCGAATTCGCGGCACTCAGGAAGGCCAATGGCGAGACGGGTTTTGGCGTTCATCTACTGGATTCCGATGTCAGGGCCGTGAGCAATCTCGCGTCCGGCGCGAGCGGTGCTGGCGGCAGCGGCTTCGACTGGATGAGCGTGATTGAAGCGGCGGGAGGAGCGCTCGCCGGGACGGTGCTTGGGGGCGCCGACGCCAGCAGCAATTCGACGCTCAGGAACTTCGAAAATTCCGGCAACGCCGGGTCGTTGCTTGGCGACGCGCAGCCGTTCGAGTACGAACCCGACATGGTCGGTGAGGACACGTTCGATCTTGCGGGACTACCCTTCGACGGTGATCCGGGTTGGATTGAATCCGGTCCTAAGCAGAAGAAGCAGTGGCGAATGTATGGTGCCGATGGGACACCGGTAGTAGACATTGATTTTGACGATCATCATGGGCAACCAAATCCTCACGCGCACAATTGGGAAGGAAAAGGGGGCGACCACGGCTGGCCTGTTTCCATCTTTCCACGATAAGGCAATATATGAATGAGATTTCCAACCGGCTTTCCGCATATGGTCACTTCCATGACTGGTATCTGGAAACGATTGTTGTTCGGGGCATGATCAACCGTAGAATTCCGGACACGCTTGTTCTTGGGTTATTCGATTACGAACGCGAAGTGAGGCTCACATTCAACGGCGTCACCCGTCTCGGGATTGAATCGGGTGGCGCGCTGAACATCGTAAATGCGATTGAGATAGTCGACCCAGATAGCCAGGCGTTCCAGCAAGCTCAGAGTCTTCTAGCCAAGTCAGCGCACGACAAAAGAAGAGGGATTCACACGGCCTACCTTTATTCAACGGTCGGCGCAGAGATTGCAATCGAGTTCGACTCATTGACTATTGAGTCTGAGGGTTAGCGCAAATTGCTTAATCCCTGCAACGAAGCTCGCGGATTAGACGCGCGGCGGCATGAATGTCGAGGTTTCGCAAAATCTGCTCCACGGAAGACCTGTCGTATTCTGTACATCCCGGCACGATTCTTCGGGAAAATCCGGTTCTATCCGCTCAAAAGCCACTCCAGCAGAACCCACCACCCTTTTTTGTATCATGACGGACCCTCTCCCCCAACCCGTCAAGGACCATCACCATGACCGCCGCAACGCAATTCGATCAGGTTTCCGTCATCAAGCGCGCCAACGTCTACTTCGACGGCAAGTGCGTGTCGCACACCGTTCTCTTCGCCGACGGCACGAAGAAGACGCTCGGCGTGATCCTGCCGGGCACGCTCAACTTCGGCACCGACGCGCCCGAGCTCATGGAAGTGCAAGCGGGCCAGTGCCGCATCCGCCTCGACGGAAGCGACGAATGGAAAACCTACGGCGCGGGCGAGTCGTTCTCGGTGCCGGGCAAGAGCCGCTTCGATATCGACGTGACACAAACGCTCGACTACGTCTGCAGCTATCTCTAACGTCCCCTATGCGGAAAGCTTGCGCATCTCGGCGATAAGATCCGCCTTTCCTTCGAATCCGATGCCGGGCAGATCCGGCATCGTGATATGGCCGTTCTCGACCTTCACGCCATCCGGAAAGCCGCCATACGGCTGAAACAGATCCGGATACGATTCGTTTCCGCCAAGCCCGAGCCCCGCCGCGATATTCAACGACATCTGATGCCCTCCGTGCGGAATGCAGCGGCTAGCCGACCAGCCGTGCTGACGCAGCATGTCGAGCGTGCGCAGATATTCGACGAGTCCATAGCTCAGCGCGCAATCGAACTGTAGCCAATCGCGATCGGCGCGCATGCCGCCGTAGCGGATCAGATTGCGCGCGTCCTGCATCGAGAACAGGTTCTCGCCGGTGGCCATCGGCTTGTCGTAGTAATTGCGCAAGATTGCCTGCAACTCGAAGTCGAGCGGATCGCCCGCTTCCTCGTACCAGAAAAGATCGTATTGCGAGAGCGCCTTCGCATAGCGAATCGCGGTATCGAGATCGAAGCGGCCATTCGCATCGACCGCGAGCTTCTGGCCGTCGCCGAGCACGCTCAGAATCGAATCGATACGGCGCAGGTCTTCATCGAGCGACGCGCCGCCAATCTTCTTCTTCACCACCGTATAGCCGCGATCGAGATAGCCGCGCATCTCGTCTTTCAGCTTTTCGTGATCCTGTCCCGGATAGTAATAGCCGCCCGCCGCATACACGAACACCTTGCGATTCGGTTCGCCGTTACCGTAGCGATCGGCGAGTAACTGGAACAGCGGCTTGCCCGCGATTTTGGCGACCGCGTCCCACACGGCCATGTCGATCGTGCCGATCGCGACCGAACGTTCGCCATGTCCGCCCGGCTTTTCGTTAGTGAACATCGCCGCCCAGATCTTGTGCGGATCGAGGTTGTCGCCGTTTTCGTCGATAAGCGTATCGGGTTGCGCTTCGAGCACGCGCGGGATGAAGCGCTCGCGCATCAGCGTGCCTTGTCCGTATCGGCCATTCGAATTGAAGCCGTAGCCGACGACCGGCTTGCCGTCGCGGATGACGTCCGTCACCACGGCGACGAGGCTGATCGTCATCTTGCTGAAGTCGATATAAGCATTGCGGATGGGCGAGCTGATCGGAACGGTCTTCTCGCGGATTTCAACGATTCTCATGGCTTCGGTTCCTTTGTGTTGGCAAGGCTAGGATAGCCGCGCGAGGGAGCGTTAGAATTCACTGAATTTCATTTCATATTTCACTTAACGTGAATACCGACGCTTCCTCGGACTTCGACTTTTTCATTCTGCTCGCGAAGCTGAAAAGTCTTTCGGGCGCGGCGCGCGCGCTCGATCTCACGCCGCCGGCCGCGACCAAACGGCTCGGGCTCATCGAGCAGAGGCTCGGTGCGCGGCTCGTCAATCGCACGACGCGCAGCGTGAGTCTCACGCCCGAAGGCGAAACGTACTTGCGATACGCGCTCCAGATTTCGGGCCAGGTGCGTGAGATGGAGGAAGCGATATCCGGCGCGCGCACCGATCCGAAGGGTTTGCTGCGCGTGAACGCGACGCTCGGGTTCGGCCGCACGACCATCGCGCCGCTCGTGTCGGAGTTTGCGAAGCGCTTTCCCGCCGTCGAAGTCCAGTTCGAAGTGACGGACCGTCCGGTCGATCTCGTCGAAGGCGCGTTCGATCTCGCGATCCGTTTCGGCGAATTGCCCGACAGCCGGTTGAGCGCGCGACGCATCATGAGCAACCGGCGGTTTCTGTGCGCGTCGCCGAAATATCTGGAACGCTTCGGCACGCCCGAAAAAATCGAGGATCTCGCGCGGCATCGCTGCATCATTCATCGGCAGAACGACGACGCGCATGGCGTCTGGAAGTACATGCGCGGCGACAGCATCGAGGCGCTGAAGGTGAAAGGCATGCTGTCGAGCAACGACGGCGATATCGTGCTGCGCTGGGCGCTCGACGGCCACGGCATCCTGATCCGCTCGGAATGGGACCTCGCGAAATATGTGCAGAGCGGGCGGCTGCGGCTCGTGCTGCCGGAGACCGTGCTGCCGTCAGCGGATCTGTTTGTCTACTATCCGGGTCAGAGGAATTAGACGGCGCGGGCGCGCGCGTTCATCGATTTTCTGATCGATCGTTTCAAGGCTCCGTTCGTGCCGGTGGAGACGGGCGTGAAACGGGCATGAAACGGGCGGGACGAAAACAATGAGAGCCGAAAGAGACCGGATCGATGCGGCTCAGGCCCAACGCGCAACACTCATTTTGTCCAATTTTTTACGCTGTCCACGTTTCGTGTACACTGCACAAACCTGGACAATCAACCCGCCAATGCCACCCGCCGATCCGCACATCGAGCAAGTCGTCGAAGCAGCCGCAGCCGCCTTCAGCGACGCGACGGGCCTCGCCGCGCGTAACGTCAAACCGCCCGCGCGCGGCGGCTACGACGCAGCCATCGAATTCCGCATCGGCGGCGCGCGCTTCAAGCGTCCCGTCATCGTGCGGGAAAACATCGACCGGTTCGGCGCGTTGTCCGCGTTCAGCGCATCGGTCACGCACGACGGCCGCGCGAAACCCACGCTCGTCACCACGCATCTTTCCGCCGACATGATCCGCGCATGCCGCGATCTGGGCGTCGACGCGCTCGATCTCGCCGGCAACGCGAGTCTCATCGAAGGCGCTAGCGTCGTGATCGTGTCGGGCCGTCCGCGCGCCGCCCACAGCAAGGCGCGACGCGCCCCAACCTGGACGAAATCGACACTGCGCGTCACGCTCGCGCTGCTTATCACGCCCGCGCTACTGGAGCGCGGCTATCGCGAGATCGCGCAAAACGCGGGCGTCAGCCACGGCACGGTGCAGAACGCCGTGCGCGCGCTCATCGATCATCGCGACGTGTTCGAGCGGCCCGACGGCCGCGGCCTGCAATTCGCCGACAAGGAACGGCTCATCGACGAATGGGTCACGCTGTATCCGCGGCAATTGCGCGAATCGCTGCTGCTCGCGCGTTATCGCGCGGAGTCGAGCGACTGGTGGCGCGACGTGCCCGATCTGCCGGGCCGATGCCAGTTCGGCGGCGAGCCCGCAGCGGCGATCCTCACGCAATATCTGAAGCCCGCGACGGTCACGGTGTATTGCGCCGATGCCGTGCCGCGCGAGTGGATCAAAGAGGCGCGGCTGCGGCCCGACCCCGCCGGAAACGTCGAATTCCTGCGCGCGCCCATCGCGCTCGCGCCCGTCGATGGCCTTGCGCCGAACGTCGTCGCTCCGCTCATCGTCTATGCCGATCTCGTCGCGAGCGGCGATCCGCGCAATCTCGAAACCGCAAGGATGCTGCGTGAACGCTACCTCGCCGCTTGAACTGCTGCCGCATCGTCCGCTTGCCGGAATCTTTTCCGCGATGCTGCGCGAAGTCGTCGCCGCGTCGCACGCAACGAACATCGCGTGGTTCATCGGCGGCGCGAGCGCGCGCGACATCCTGCTCACGCACGTCCACGATATTCAGGCGACGCGCGCAACCGCCGACGTCGATATCGGTATCTCGATTCAAAGCTGGACCGGACATGAAGCGCTGCGGCGCGCGCTCGTCGCATCGGGTCATTTCACGGCGCCGAAAGGCTCGGCGCATCGGCTGAATTACAGCGCGCCGCCAACCAGCGAGCGCACGTGGCTCGATATCGTGCCCTTCGGCGGCGTGCAGGACGCGCACGGCGAAATCGCGTGGCCGCCGGACGGATCGGTGCGCATGAACGTCGCGGGTTTCAGGCAGGCGCTCGATGCGGCGCTCGACGTGCGTATCGCGCAAGATCTCGTCGTGCCGGTCGCATCGCTGCCCGCGCAGGCAATGCTCAAGATCGTCGCGTGGCAGGACCGGCACGCAGCCGACCGCAAGGACGCGATCGACCTGCTTTTTCTGATGGCGCACTATGCGCAGGCCGGCAATCTCGACCGCCTCTATTCCGATGCCTTCGATCTCGTCGAGCGCCACGGCCACGATCCGGATATCGCGGGCGCGGCGCTGCTCGGCCGCGACGCGGCGGCCATCGCAACCGGCGGCGATCTCCGCGCGCAGATTCTCGCGATCCTGCGCCCGGACGATCCCGCGCCGCCGCTTCTCACGCACATGCTCGGCGCGCGCATGCCGGTCTTCGAAGCGGATACGTCGGAGCGCGTCGCCGCGTTGTTCCACGCATTTCGCGAGGCGTTTTAGGCACTCATCCGTTTCGAAACAGATAGCTGTACGCGTTGAGCGCGGGCACGCCGCCGAGATGCGCGTAGAGCACCTTCGAGCCTTCGGGGAATTCGCCGTTGCGCACCATCTGGATCATGCCGTCCATCGACTTGCCTTCGTAGACGGGGTCGGTCAACACGCCTTCGAGCCGCGCGCAAAGACGAATTGCATCGAGCGTGCCCTGGTTCGGCAGGCCGTACTCGGGGCCGCCGAAACGCGTATCGAGAATCACGTCCTCGCGCGTGATGTCCTGGCCGAGGTCGACGAGTTCCGCCGTGTGCTTCGCGATGCGCAGGATCTGCTCGTGCGTCTGCTCCGGTTTCGCCGATGCATCGATGCCGATCACGCGCCGCGCGCGCCCGTCCGCCGCGAAGCCGACGACCATGCCCGCCTGCGTGCTGCCCGTCACCGAGCACACGACGACGTAATCGAACCGGAAGCCGAGTTCCGCTTCCTGCGCGCGCACTTCCTCCGCGAAGCCGACGAAGCCGAGACCGCCCAGCGGATGTTCCGAGCAGCCCGCCGGAACCGGAAACGGCTTGCCGCCCGCCGCGCGCACGCTTTCCATCGCGTCCTGCCAGCTTTTGCGGATGCCGATATCGAAGCCATCGGCGACGAGGCGCACGTCCGCGCCCATGATTCGCGACATCTCGATATTGCCGACGCGGTCGTAGACGGCATCCGAGTAATTGACCCAGTTTTCCTGCACGAGCACGCACTTCATGCCGAGATGTGCCGCGACCGCCGCGACCTGGCGTGTCTGGTTCGACTGCACGCCGCCGATCGACACGAGCGTGTCGCAGCCTTCGGCGAGCGCCTCGGGGATCAGATATTCGAGCTTGCGCGTCTTGTTGCCGCCGAACGCGAGGCCGCTGTTGCAGTCCTCGCGCTTCGCATACAACTCGACCTTGCCGCCGAGATGCGCGGAAAGGCGCTTGAGCGGCTGGATGGGCGTCGGTCCGAAAGTGAGCGGATAACGGGGAAAACGTTGCAGGTTCATGGTCGGCATCCTCGTGATGGTGGGACTGCATGAACAGAATCGTAGAGATTCCCGTCGTCGGCCGGGTTGCGAAAAAAAGGCGTTGGGCCTAACGTTTCTTGATGCGGCATCCAACCCACCGACTTTTATTTCGCACAGAAGCCCGTTGAAGCAATGAAAAAATCCACGCCCGCTCCAAACCCGCATCCGCCAAGCGTCCAGACCGATCGCGTCGATCGCGCGATTCTGCGTCAGTTGCAGCGCGACGCGTCGATCTCGAACGTCGCGCTCGCGGAGAAGGTCAATCTCAGTCCGCCCGCGTGCCTGCGGCGCGTCGAGCGGCTGCGTGAAGCGGGCCTGATCCGCGCGACCGTCGCGCTGCTCGATCCGAAAGCGCTCGATGCCGGCATGCTCGTCTTGATCGGCGTGATCCTCGACCGCTCGACGCCCGATTCCTTCGACGCGTTCGAAAAAGCCGCGCAGAAAGTGCCCGGCTGCATGGAATGCCACGTCGTGACGGGCGAATTCGATTTCTTCATGCTGATCCGCACGCGCGACAGCGAAAGCTTCAACCGGCTCCACGCCGAGAAGCTGCTTTATCTGCCCGGTGTGCGGCAGATCCGCACTTTCGTCGTGCTGCGCGAGGTTCTATCGACGACGGCGTTTCCGATCGGCGAATCGGCGGGAACCCGGGCGACGTAGCGTCAAACACACTTTTGCGAAAGACCTGCTGAAAAATTACGCTACGATTCAGGGTTTTCCATGTTTGGGCATCCCGTTTCGTTGTGACCGTCTCTGATTTCAAAGCCCTGGCCAAGGCGATTCTGGCTCGCCTCGCGTCGCGGCTGCGTCCGCATTTGCGTGCGCGCACGTGGCTCTTGTTGCCGGCGCTCTTCGTCGTCTACGTGCTGCTGCTAATTCCGTTCACGCCCGGCATCCGCGATATTCGCCGCGCCAAGGTCGATCAGCCCGCGCAGATTTATTCCGCCGACGGCAAGCTGCTCGCCGAGTTCAAGCCGACGCATCGCGAATGGGTGAGCCTCAAGCAGATCTCGCCGCAGGTGATCGACGCGCTCATCGCGACGGAAGACCGGCGTTTCTATCAGCATCACGGCATCGACTTCAGGCGCACGGCGGGCGCGGCGCTGCATACGTTCTCGGGCGACCGGCAAGGCGGCTCGACGCTCACGCAGCAGCTCGCGCGCAATCTGTATCCCGAGGAAATCGGCCGCTCGCAGACGCTCACGCGCAAGCTGAAGGAAGCGATCACCGCCTTCAAGATCGAAGCGCTCTATTCGAAAGACGAGATTCTCGAAACCTATCTGAACACGGTGCCGTTTCTGTACAACGCGTACGGCATCGAAATGGCCGCGCGCACCTACTTCGACAAATCCGCCGGCCAGCTCGACGTGCTCGACAGCGCAACGCTCATCGGCATGTTGAAGGGCAACAGTTACTACAACCCGGTGATCAATCCGGAGCGCGCGCTCGACCGGCGCAACATCGTGCTCGGGCAGATGGTGAAGTTCGGCCACTTGCCGGCGGCGAAGCTCGACGCGCTGAAGAAGCGTCCGCTGCGCATCGACTTCGAGCGGCAGACGGAAGAGCCCGGCCGCGCGCCGCATTTCGCGCAGCAGTTGCGCAAGTGGCTGATCGGCTGGGCGGACGATAACGACTACAACATTTATTCCGATGGTCTCGTGGTGCGCACGACCATCGACTCGCGCTTGCAGTCGATGGCGACGAACGCGCTCGCGCTGCAGGGCAATCAATTGCAATCGATCGCCAACGCGGCGTGGGGCGGCCGCGCGGGCTGCGCGAATGCGAACGCGGATCTCGCGCATGCGTTCGTCCGCGAGACGGATCAATATCGCGCGCTGCGCACGAGCGGCGCGAGCGACGCGGACGCCATCAAGAAACTCGGCTCGGACCGCGCGTTCATGCAGGCGCTGTGCGAGAACAAGACGCGCGTGCAGGCCGCGTTCGTAGCGCTCGATCCACGCAACGGCCAGATCAAGGCGTGGGTCGGCAGCCGCGACTTCACGCAGGACCCGTTCGATCACGTCGCGCAGGCGCGTCGCCAGCCCGGCTCGACCTTCAAGCCTTTCGTCTATGGCGCGGCCTTCGAGCGGGGCGCGAAACCGAGCGACACGTTCATCGATCAAGCCGTCGAAATTCCTGTGCGCGGCGCCGAAACCTGGCGTCCGACCGACGAATCGCCGCCCTCGGGCCGCCCCGTGAGCCTGCGCGACGGCATCGCGTATTCGAAGAACCGCATCACCGCGCAATTGATGGAACAGGTCGGGCCGGGACGCGTCGCGCGGCTCGCACGCGACATGGGCGTGCGCGACAGTCACCTCGACGTGGTGCCGTCGCTCGCGCTCGGCACGAGCCCGGTCACGCTCAAGGAGATGGTGTCGGCATACGGCACGATCGCGAACGACGGTAGTTATATAGAGCCGCTGCTCGTCACGCGCATCGAGAACAAGGACGGCGAAGTGCTCGCGCAGTTCGAGAGCGCGCCCGAGCGCGCGCTGTCCGTCGATGCGACGCGCAAGCTCGTCGACGTGATGCGCGACGTGATCGACCGCGGCACCGGCTCGGCGATCCGCACGCGCTTCGGCATCCGCGCGGACGTGGCCGGCAAGACCGGCACGACGCAGGACAACGCGGACGGCTGGTTCATCCTGATGCATCCGCAACTCGTGGCGGGCGCGTGGGTCGGCTTCAACGACAGCCGCGTGACGCTGCGCAGCGACTATTGGGGACAAGGCGCGCACAGTGCGCTGCCGATCGTCGGCGACTTCATGCAGCGCTCGCTGCGTTCGCATCTGATCGATGCCCGCGCGCGCTTCGACACGCAGGAAACGCCGGGCATGTGGCGCACGATGATCGCGCGCGTCGAGACCTGGTTCGACGAGACGTTCTCGAAAGCGCCCAAGCCGGGCAAGCCGAAAACCGCGCAGACGGCGGCGCAGCATCCGGCGCGCGCGAAGCGCCCGCCTTCGGAGCCGGTCGCCGAAGTGACCGAAGACCCGCCGCAACCGCCGGTATTCACGACGATGCCGCCGATCCTGCCGCCGCCGGCCGCAAGCGCAAGCGACGCGGCCACGGCGAGGACGCCCGCCTCCGACGTGTCGCAGTAATGTCCATGACACCCGCGTACGCGCGCGGGTGTCATGCCAGACCGTTAGTTGCATATATCGGATCTAAAGCCGCCTTTCCTCCGATATGCGCGCGCGCGCACAGAGCACGCATTCAAACGATGATCCGATTCACCAAGGCGAAGCCAGACGGAATCAGGACTTCGCCGCACAACGGCGCGCTGTGGCCACACGCGCCGGTCAAACCGAGCGGAAACCGGACTTTTTTGGATTTCCCCGTACCCCATACGACCTTCGCGCGATGCGAAAACGTCCACTCATTCCCGGCTGGTTTCGGAGAACAAGTTGAACAAGCGATTTCCTCGCCTCAAGCGAGCCCTCGTGGCCACCATGCTCGCCTTGCCGCTTACGTCGTCCAGCATCGCGCAGAACATCAGCGCGACCTTGCCGTGGACAGGAACCTGGAGCGCTGCGCCGATGATCACCGGCGACGGCGGCTTCAATAATCAGACAATCCGGCAGATCGTGCATACGAGCATCGGCGGAACGGCCGTCGGCGTGCAGTTCTCGAATCTGTACGGCAACGATCCGCTCGTGATCGGCGACGTGCGCGTCGCGCTGCGCGCGGCCGGCCAGCGCACCGTGCCCGGCAGCGACCGAGCCGTCACGTTCTCCGGACAGTCCTTCACCACGATCCCGCCGGGCCGCGCGATGATGAGCGACCCGATCGCGTTTCAGGTGCCCGCGCTCACGGATATCGTGGTCAGCGCCTATCTTCCGCAACAGACGCCGATGGAAACGACCGGTCACGCGGAAGGCCTGCAGGACGTGTACATCGCGCCCGGCGACGTGAGCGCCGATGCGGAATTCACGGGCGGCGTGGTCAACGCGCTCGGCGCGCAGGCGTACTACTTCCTCACCGACGTCGTCGTGCAGAACGCCAGCGCGACGGGCGCGGTGGTCGCGTTCGGCGCGTCGATCACGGACGGCCTCGCTTCGTCGCCGAACACGAACGGCCGCTGGCCCAACCTGCTCGCCGCCCGGCTCCAGCAGGCCGGCATGACCGTCGGCGTGCTGAATCAGGGCATCTCCGGCAACGACTTCTTCACGAACGACTCGGGCGAAGCGGGTCTCACGCGCTTCCAGCGCGACGTGCTCGACCAGTACAACGTGAAGTGGGTCATCATTTCCGATGACGCGGTCAACAACCTGATCGGCGGCGCGCCACCGACAGCCGCGCGCCTGAACGGCGCGTTCACTCAACTGACGCAGAGCGCGCATGCGGCGGGCGTGCGCGTGATCTGCTCGACGCTCACGCCGTTCGAGGGCGTGTCGTCGTGGACGGCGGACATCGAGGCGACGCGCGAAGCGGTGAACGCGTTCGTCGCCACGCCCGACAGCGGCTGCGACGCTGTGCTCGATCAGGCCGCCGCGCTCGGCGATCCGGCCAATCCTCCCGCCATGCTCGGCGCGTACGACAGCGGCGATCGTCTGCATCCGAACCAGGCGGGGCTGCAAGCCATCGCCAATTCCGTAAATCTCGGCTGGCTCAAATAGGCGCCGCGAGAAAGCGAAAAAACGCCATGCGGGAAAAACTTCCCGCATGGCGTTCTCATTTCGTCGCCGATTACGACTTGACGATCGTCGGGTTCGTGACGTTGATTCGCGGACCCGAGTTGTCCCACTGCTCGACGATCAGCGGGTACTTCCACTTCGGATTCGAGCTGCTGATCTGGCCGTTCACGACGTAGCCATCGAGCGACAGACCCTGAACCGCGAACGAACCACCCTGGCTCGTCGTGTCGACGTGGTTGGTGATCGCGATCGTGACCGTCTTGCTGATCGGACCCGGCAGCGAGCCGAACCACACGTTGATGCCGCCGCCCTTGCAGTTCGCCGTCGTCGGGCTGTTGATCGTGATGCTCTTGAACACGGCCGAGTTGTCGTTCGGTTCGAAATCGAGACCGCACGCCGGCGCCGTGCCGTTGATGTTCTGCCACACCGGGCTGTTGAACGTGATCGTGTCGCCCGAGATGATCGACACACCCTGACGGCGGCAGCCGTCCGCCTTGTGGTTGTCCACCACGAGGTTGTACGTCGGCGTGTTCTTCTTCGACTGGCTATCGTTGATGTAGATGCCGTCGCCCCACGTGTTGATCGTGGTCGGCGCGATCAGGTGCACGTTCTGGGCGCCGATGATCGAGAAGCCCATGCCGTGCTCGCCGCCCGAAGCCGAGTTCAGTTCCTTGCTGCCGTCCAGATACGCGTTCTCGACGATGACGTTGCTCACGTCTTCGATGAGCATCATCTGGTAGATGTCGGCGTTGTGCGGGAGCAGCTTGATCGAAGCGCCCGACGCAAAGCGGATGTGCGTGTTCGTGCGCAGCTTGAGACCGGTCGTGTCGATGCGGACCTGGCCCGAGATCATCAGAATCTGGCCAACGGTACCGTCGATGGCGGCTTGCAGCGCGGCGCGGTCGTTGGTCGAGCCGTCGGCCTTCACGCCGAACGTCGAAGCAGCGATGGTGCCGGCGGTGCTGGTGCTCGCGGCGTTCGTCGAGCTGGCCGCAGCGGGCGCGCTGGCGGTCGTCGTGGCGCTCGCCGACGAAGCCGAGCTTGCGGGCGTGGCCGAGGACGCGCCGCCGTTGTTGCGCTTTCTCCAGCGATCGGCGACCGAATCAGGGGCCGCACTGTCGCTGCCGCCGCCGCATGCGGCGAGCACGAACGCACCGCTGCCCGCGATGAGCGAGGTCAGCAGCTTGCGACGGGTTGCGATACGGTTGTCGACGACGGAGTTGTCTGCCTGGGTGTCTGCCTGAGTGTTGTTCGAAAACATTGTTTTTCCAGTTTGGTCGTGCGTTGTCGACGGGCGGACCCGTTCATGCGACATCGGCCGCACGCATCGTTTCTTTATGGGCATGAGATAACCAACGCAAAATAAGCAGGCGCAAACGATTGCGCCGCTCAGCGCTCGACAGCCGCACACGGCGACTCCGAAAGGCATCTCGGCGAAAAACAGGACGACTTCGGGACTGGACGAACCAGAGATGGAAGAACCAGATAATCCGGCAGAACCATTCACCCCGCGCTCGATTGGCCCGCAAACGGGCTGATGAAGCGCTGAAGTCTCGACGGCAGTAATTACCGTCTTTTTTAAATCCTACAGATTGTTACGGGGCGTTTCTACCCGGCACTTGTTACGAAATGTACGCTTGTAACTTATTATTTTGTATTTCCCGCGCTTTATTGCGGAGCGTTTCCCGTTTTAATCGCCGGCGAGTGAATTAATCTGCACAACTTTTAATGTTAATACCGTAGATGAATAACACCACTTTAAACCGCATTACACAGGATAGTTAATATTCCTCTGAAGATTCGATTTTAACGATACGAACGTTCACGCACCAAAAGTATGAAGAACCTTCGCGGGAGGCCCGGCAAGGCTTGCCCGGACGCCTTTCGTATGCTGAAACGATCGACAGTCGGCGTATTAATTCGCTTTATTGACCGATCGTTCTTCCGACGATTAGGAAGTCTCCCACTAAATTCCGATCAAGGCACGCCCACAGGCACGTACATTACAGTACGTAAAGCAGGGTTTTTACCATTTCCACTGACTAACCCGATTTTGTAAGTGCCGCCCTGGAATTTTTTTTATTCAAAAGACGAAAGACCCTACGGTGGATACCCCTATCGGGTTTATACGGAAAGAGCCCCAATCCGGCGCTCACGCCCATGCAGGCAAGGGTCCGGTGGATAATCTAATCATCTGATTTAATATAATCGGTTATTAATCTGATCATATATGCGGAAGTGCGAATCTTTCCAGCACGCGTGTCGGTCATATGTTCCGTTCCGCACTGAGCGCTTACAGCAAAAGCGTTAGCCTGAGGCTATTACAAGAAATTACCCAGACAAACAGACGCGCCGTGCGATGAAAACTTTCGATCTGATCAAGAGCGACCTCTATCGCTACACCGGCGAGTACAGCCTCATGGTCCTTCTGGAGCAACTCGTGCTGAACGAAGGGTTCAATTACATGTTCTGGCTGCGGCTGGCGAGCGCCGCATCGTCACGGCCCGTGCGCCTTGTGCTCAATCACGTTGTGCGCCTGAAGCAGCGCCGCTTCGGTTTCGTGATCAGTCCGCGCACGAGGATCGGGCCGGGCTTCTATATCAGTCATATCGGCACGATCGCGGTGAATCCGACGGCGGTCATCGGCGCGAACTGCAACATCTCGCAGGGCGTGACCATCGGGTCGAATCACGGCAAGGCGGCGACGATCGGCGACAACGTGTATATCGGGCCGAATGTCTGCATCATCGAAGACGTGACTATCGGCGACAACGTGACGATCGGCGCGGGCAGCGTCGTGACGAAGGACATTCCGCCGAACGTCACGGTAGCCGGCTGCCCGGCACGAATCCTGACCGACGACGCCGCGCCCGAGCGGGCGGCGCGCTACATCATGCGTCCGTGGCCGGCAGGCGCGGCATGAACCACGCCCGTCAAGCGTTCTCCCGCGGCAACGCTCGCCGGCATCCGCGCTGCCGGGTGCCTTAGCGAACAGTCGCGCCGCCCGTTTTCCTGCACGCTCTCCTCTCTCACGCGAAAGCCGCGGGCCTTCGCGCGATTCGATCGCCTGGCGATTTCGTCCTGACGTCGGGCCACGCGACGAAAGGCTCCCACGCAGGAGGAGAACAGTGCTGAGCGCAGCAGTGCAATCGGTGAGACGACGTCTCGGCGGCGTGCATCAGGATCACAAGAGAATCGCAAGAAGCGCGGTCGTCCTGCTGATATTCGTGATCGCCGGGAAGTGCATCGGCGCATCGAAGGAAATGGCGATCGCGTACCGCTACGGGATCAGCGGCACCGTCGACGCCTATCAGTTCGCGCTCACGCTCGTCACCTGGCTGCCGACGATGCTCACGAACGTGCTCGCCGTGCTGCTCGTTCCCGCGCTCGTCTCGCTCAAGGAAGACAAGTCGCAGCGCAACGGTTTTCTCGGCGAGCTGGAAGGCGTGGGCCTCGCGCTCGGCCTCGCGTCGTCGCTCCTGCTCTGGCTTTTCTGGCCCTATCTCGCCGATGTCATCGCGGGCAGTCTCGCCGAATCCACCCGCGACATGTGCCGCGCGATGATCATCGGCATGATGCCGGTCGGCTTGCTGACCTTCACGATCTGCATTTCGTCGGCGCGGCTGCAGGCTTCGGGCAAGCACATCAACACCTTGCTCGAATGCGTGCCGGCCATCGGTCTCTTGGTCTTCGTGCTCGCTTCGAGCAATCGCGAATCGATCTTCCCGCTCGTCATGGGCACGTCGCTCGGCTTCGTGGTGCAGGCCGCGTGGCTGCGCGTGCTCGCGAGACGCGCCGACAAGATGCCCGTCCTGCCGCGCGTCTCGATGCGCGCGAAGCAGTGGCCGTCGACGATCCGCTCGATGGGCATGCTCACGATCGGCGCGGTCGTCGCTAGCCTGTGGCTTCCCATCGATCAGTATTTCATGGCGCAGCAAGGCGACGGCGCCATCGCGACGCTCGGCTACGCGAACCGGCTGCTCTCGCTCGTGCTCAGCATGGGCGCGCTCGCGATCACGCGCGCGACCTTGCCGATTCTCGCGGAGATTCTGCATCGCGGCGATCACGCGCGCGCGCGCAGCACCGCGCTGAAATGGTCGGGCATCATGACGACGCTCGGTCTCACCGGCAGCCTCTTCGCGTATGCGCTCGCGCCGTATGTGGTGAAGCTGCTGTTCCAGAAAGGCGCGTTCACGGCCGACGACACCCTTGCCGTCACCACGCTCTTCCGCTACGGGCTGCTGCAGGTGCCGTTCTACTTCGGCATGTGCGTGCTCGTGCAGTTGTTCGCGAGCGAGACGCGCTATCGGGCAATCTCCGTCATCTCGGTGATCGGCTTCGCCACCAAGATCGTCGGCAACGTCGTTCTTGTTCGCTTCTACGGTGCACAGGGCGTGCTGCTCGCCACCGGCATTGGCGCGATGGCCGTGCTCGCGTGCTACATCTTCTGGACGCGTTTCGCGCCGCCTTTCACCGGCAACGGACCGCAAGCCGATACGAGCGCGCCCGAATAAAACACGGCCTCCCGCAAGGAGGCCGTGACTTCAACTCTGCTCGAAGACGTGCCGGAACATCGGCACGAGGAAGCGATTGCCGTATTCGCTCATGTGGTGGAAGTCGGAGTAGAGCGGCCGGCCGTCGTGCGAACCCATGCATTTTCCGTCCGGGCACAGGAAGGGGCGCGGGTCTAGCAGATGGATGCCGCATTGGTCGTGGGCCTGCCGCATCGCCTGCAACAACGCGCCATTGCGTTCGACGTAGTCCGACATGGTGATCGACAGATCGGGCGCCTTCGGGTCCCTCATCTTCTCGCGCGCGAGCGTCAGCGGAACGTTGAAATCGAACTCGGGAATCGGCTCGACGAGATAGACGGGGCGAATCTTCGAGATGCGGCACACGGTCGAGAGCAAGTGCTCGCGATACAGCTCGGTCGAGAACGGCGCGGCGCTCTGCGTCGGCTGCTCCGGATTGACGAACGAGAAATCGTCCATCGTCGGTCCCGACCAGTACTGCGACCAATGATTCGCGATGATCACCGGCGTCCGCGCGTTCGGATCGCGGCTCAGGATATCGATGTACTTGCGGTCCTGATCGAAGCAGTCGCCGTTGCCGCGACGAATGCCGTAAATCGTCGGGCAACCTTCGATCGTGATGAGCAGGACATCGTCCGGCTTGCCGTTGGGCACGGCATCGGCGACCGCTTCGGCAATCGCTTCCGCGTGACTGTCGCCGAGCACCACGACGCGGCTCTCCTTCTGCCGGTTCGCGACATCGCACGGATCGATCATCATGTGGCACTTGGTGCGATGCGGATTCGTGTCGTAGGTCTCGCTATCGGCGACGAACACCGAACGGTCGAAGCGGTTCGGCACGCCCTGGCTCGCATAAATGCTGCCGCCGCCGATCGCGAGCAGCAGCGTGAACGCGAGGATCGAACGCAGCGTGATGAAACGCGGGAACGCGAGCGCCTCGTCGCGGCCCGACGGCTTCCTGGTCTTCGACTCGACGAGCGCATACGACAGATACCCCATCGCGAAGCCGCCCGCGATGGCGGCCACGCGCCACGGCAGCGAGCCTTCCTTGTCGAAGTACGTGAGCGCGACGACGAACGGCCAGTGCCAGAGATAGACCGAATACGAGATCTTGCCGACGAACTGCGCGAGCGGATTGCCCGTGAACATCGAATGCTTGCGTCCCGCGAGGATCACGAGCGCCGTGCCGAGCACCGGCACGAGCGCGAGATAGCCGGGCCATTCATTGTTCTCGTTGAACGCGAACGCGCCGTACACGATCATCGCGAGACCGATAAGCTCCAGCGTCCGGCGCACGGGCCTGCCCGCCTTCAACGGAAACAGGTACACGAGACCGCCCGCGAGCATTTCCCATGCGCGTGTCGGCAGCAGGAAGAACGCGGCTGTCGGCCATTTCGTCGGATCGGAGAGATAGACGCACACCGCGAACGACGCGAGCGCGCCGCCTGCCAATGCGATCACCGTCCCGCGTTGCCCGAAGAGCTTGCGCACCAGCAGAATGCCGAGCGGATACAGCAGATAGAACTGCCACTCGACCGAAAGCGACCACGTGTGCAACAGCCACTTCAGGTGCGAGCGCGTATCGAAGTAACCCGCTTCGCGCCAGTAGACGATATTCGAGAAGAAGCCGAGGCTCGATCCCGCCGCCTTGCCGAACGCGCGAAACTCGGAAGGCAGAAATACGAGCCAGCCGAACACGCCGAGCGCGAAGCATAGAAACGCGAGCGCCGGAATGATGCGCCGCGCGCGATCGCCATAGAATTCGAGCACCGAGAACCGGTCCTTCGAAAGGCGCCTGAAGATGATGCTCGTCATCAGGTAGCCGGAGATCACGAAGAACACATCGACGCCGAGAAAGCCGCCCTTGAAGCCGGGCACACCGAAGTGGAAAAGGACGACCGCGAGAACCGCGAACGCGCGCAGGCCGTTGATGTCGTTACGAAAGTTCATCGCGCTTCCCTCATTATTTTTGTGCCGCGCACGCGCGGGCGCGCCGCGATGGCCGGAGCCATTGCGTCGCGCCCGCGGTGCGGGCCTTTTCTAGCGTCTTGTTGCTTCTGATTACATCGTCAAACGAACAACCCGAACTCCATCTCCGCAAGCCGGCTCTCTTCGGATTGCGCCGCCCGCGCGACTTCCGCCATGGTCGCGGGCTGCATGCCGTAGGTCTCTCTCAGATGCACGTGATGCTTGAGCACCGCTTCGAGGACCGCGAGATTTTCGGCGAGATTCGCGCCGAAGTTATGCGGATGCCACCACAAGTGAAACGAACGCCCCGTGCGCGCGGCCGACGTCATCGACTGCTTGATCCGATGGATGCGCAGCCATTCCAGCGCGCGTTTGTTGCGCGCGTAGGGACGCAGAAAGCGGCTGGAGCGCACGTCGATGAGACCGCGCGACGGGCGCGGATCGAACGCGTGATCGCCTGAGAGATTGATGTACGCATCGGCGAGACGCGCGGCACGACGCAGCGCGGCTTCATCGGCGCGCGAGGTTTCGCGATACATCCAGTTGCGCTCGGTGCCACGGTACGCGACGAGCCCCTGCTCCGCGCACACCGGCAGATACGCGTTGTTCACCTGATTGCGCGGAAACACGATGCTCGCGGGCGGATCGGCGAGACGCCGGATCGACGCGACGGATGCTTCCATATCGGCGGCGAACTGCGCCTTGGTCTGCCCCGCTTCGAGCGCGTAGTAATGGCAGAACGTATGACTCGCAAGCTCGCTGCCTTCGGTATCGACGATCCGGCGCGCAAGCGACAGACCATAGTGATACGGATCGCTCTTTTCGTTGTCGCCGATCGAATCGAGATAACCGTTCGCATACGGGCTCAGCTTCGCATCGGCATAGGTCGGCCGGACGTCGGGCAGATTCGCGAGCAGCTCCTTCTTGTTATCGAAGAGCAGCATGCCGACCGTCGCCCACGTCGCCTTCACGCGATACTTCGTGAACATCGCGAGCATGGCCGGAATCGCCTCGCGCACGCCGAGGATGTTCTTTCCGTATGTGGCGATCGTGCGGTGGTCGCGCACGCCCCACATCAATTCGAAATCGAGCGAGATCAGGAAGTAGGACATCGTCGTCAGGGCATCAGGAAGTAGTGGTAGACGCCTTCGAAATAACTCTTCGTGGCATCGGCGGCGACGGCCACGAACACGCCGAAGGTAATGACGAGCACCATCGCGTTCTTGAACTTGATCTCGGGCGCGAGGAAAGGCAGAAGCAAGGGCACGCAGTACCATACGCGGCCCTTTGCGAACGGAAACACGAAGAACGCGACGACGAGATACACGAACAGCCCGACATGCATGATCGACAGCTTCGTGATCGCGCCCTCGCGTTGCGTATCCTGCGCACGCCACGTCGAATAGAGCACCATGATCGACGCCATCGTGTAGAACAGCAGCAGCGACAACAGCTTGATCGTGAAGTTCTCCTGATAACCGGAGTATTCGTCGATACGCCGGCCGCCGTAATTCGCGAACAGGAACTTCGCGGCGGACGCGAGCACGATCGCCACCGTGCTGACCGCGACGAGCGCCCGCGTTTTCTTTTGCGCGCCGCCGAAGAAGCCGGCGGTCATGAGAAACGCCGTCGGCACCGCGAAGGTCGTGTGCACGAAGCTCGCGAGTCCCATGCCGAGCGTCGGACGGTTGAAGCGCAAGGCGAACAGCATCGCGATCGCGAGCCCGAAGCCCTGACGGATCTGAAACAGGCCGACCGTGGCGAGCGCATACGGAATCACGAGCCACAGGATCAGACCGACTAGCGGCCGGCGCGTTTGCAGCAGCGAATACATCACGACGAGGTTGAGCAGCACGACCGTCGTGCGGATGCCGCCTTCGGGCGTCACCCCGAACGCATTGAGGAGAATGACCCACGAACGCCAGCCCAGCTCCTCGGTGATGAGGCTGATGGCGAAGCCTATGTCCGACTCGCGGTTCTGATAGAACTGCACGAGCCAGTGCCAGTCCGTCGAGCGGAAGTACTGGATGTACGCTTCCTGGTCGAAGATCAGCCCGACGCTGCGTTCGCGGAACGCGACGATCGAAAGCGCGGTGGCCGCGAGCACGAGAAATGCCCAGCCCGATGGCGTCAGGAAGTACGCGAATCCGGTCATCCGCCGGACGGGTGCGCTCTGTTGCGCCGTGTCGTTCATGGTCGTCGCTTGCATCGTATTGGCCATTTTTCCGCTTTAGTTATTGTGTGTGGGCGCGGCTTTCATCGCACGAGCCTCAGGTTGGTGACGATGATTTTCGGTCCCGCCTTGTCGTAATCGAGGCTCTCGACCGTCGAGAGCCGCGGGCGGACCCACGTCGGCGAATGACTCGCGATCTGTCCGGACACCTTGCGCCCTTTCAGCTTGAGCGCCGACACGGCGAATGCGGCATCGGTCGCGCCTTCGTCGCGATGATTCACGATGCCGATATCGACATGCTTGGGCATCGGCCCGACGATCTCCTCCAGCCAGACGATGATTCCGTACCGGCAGTTGCGCGTCGTCGGATTCACGATACGGATGTTCTCCAGAATGTCGGCGTTGCTGTTCGGCTCCGCGTCCAGCCCCGCTTCCGGCTGCGTACCGCCGATGTTCTCCCACAGCGGATTTTCGAACACGATGTTGCGTCCGCTGATAATCGACACGCCCTGCCGCCGGCAACGGTCCGCATGATGATTCACCACGCGAATGCCGCTGCTGTACTTGTAGTCCACGTTGTAGCTATTCGCGATGTAAATGCCGTCGCCCCAGCAGCCGACCGTCTTCGGCGAGACGAGCGTCACCTCCGTGCTTCCGGCGATCGAAAAGCCCATGCCGTGACCGTTTTCACGCAGCGCCGGCTTGGCGGCGTTCAGCTCCTTGCTGCCGTCGAGCACCGCGTTTTCGACGAGCACGTTGTTCACGTCCCAGATGCGAAACATCGAATAGAACGACGTGTCGTGCGGCAGCAGCTTGATCGACGCGCCCGGCGCGAAGCGCACATGGCTGTCGCGTCGCAGGTCGAGCCCTTTCTCGTCGATACGGCACTTGCCCGTGATGAGCAGGGTCGAGTCGACGGACCCATCGATGGCCCGCTGCAACGCGACGCGGTCGTTGGTCTTGCCGTCGCCCTTCACGCCGAATGATTTGTCCGTGACGACATCGCGCATCTGCGCCGCGCGCGCGCCGAGGTTCATCGCGCCCGCGCTACCGGCGACGGCGCCCATCAGCAGCGAGCGGATCACGTGTCGCCGGTCGACCATTACGCTTTCTCTCCCGTGATCGTGCGCCGATACGCCGGGCTTTTGCCTTCGTCGCCGCGCGTGCGAGCGCCGAGTTGCGCGAAGATCGCGTCCCACTGGCGCAAGATCGCCGGCGACGAATAACGCTGCCGCACCGAATCCGACGCCTTGCGACCGAGTTCGGCGCGCAGCGCTTCGTCCGACATCACGCGCCGCAGCGCATCGATCAGCGCGGCCTTGTCGCCGGCCGGCACGAGCAGACCGTCTTGGCCGTCGCGCGTGAGTTCACGCGGACCGCTCTTGCAGTCGAACGCGACGGTCGCGAGCCCGAGCGCCATGCCTTCGAGCATCGCCATCGGCAAGCCTTCGTAGCGCGACGACAGCACGAACGCATCCGAGCGCGCCATCTCTTCCCACGGCGTTGTCGTCTTGCCGGGCATCAGCACGCGCTCGCCCATTTTCAGTTGCGCGACCTGCGCTTCGAGCACCGCGCGCTCCGGACCTTCGCCCCAGATCCACAAGTCCCAGTCGGCAAACTCGGGCGCGAGCGTCGCGAAGACATCGATAAGCATATCGAACTGTTTTTGCGTGTTGAGACGCCCGACCGCGACGAGCCGCTTGCGCGCGCTTTTCTCGACGGTTTCAGGCTGCAACAACAACAACTCGTCCGGCAGCGGATTGGGCACCACCTCGATGCGCTTCACGCGCGGCACCATCTTCCTGAACGACGCCTCCATGCTGTCCGTGAGCAGCGTAAGCAGATCCGCGCTCGGATAGACGAAGCGGCACATCTGACTCATGAGCCGCGAACGGCCGTCGGCGGATGGGTCGATGTGCTCGCACGCGATCACCGGAATGCCGAGGCCGCGCGTCGCGAGAATCGTCGTGATGTTCACGTTCGAGAGAAACGACACGACCACGTCCGGCGCGCTCTCGCGAATCAGCGCACGCAGCGCGCGAAACCGCGCGGGATATTGAAGCATGCGCGCGCCGGCCTTCACGCGATCGGCGAGAAAGACGCAGCGCACGTTCGGCGCAAGCGGATAGAAGCACGCGCCACGGCCGCTGTACGTAATTACGAGCGTCACGGTATCGCCGCGTTGCGCCCACGCATTGACGAGCGAAGCCGCGACGCGCTCGGCGCCGCCGCTTCCCATCGAACTGACCACGAGCATGATGTTCATCGGTCGTGGCTCCTCATCGTCCGGCGACGGGAACGCGCAGGCTCGCGCCGCGCGGAACCTTCACGCCGGACTCTTCGAACACTTCCTGCCACAGCGCGATGGTCTTCGGCAGCGCGAACGTCTCGTTGACCGAGCTCGCGCGCAGCGCCATGCGGTGACGTTCGGCGTCGTCCCTCATTAGCGTTTCGAGCGACTTCGCGAGCGCGCTTGCATCGCCGACCGGGTTCACGAGCAAGCCGTTCGTGCCATGCGTGACGATCACGCGCGGCCCGGAATCGCAGTCGTAGCTCACCGCCGCGCAGCCGCTCGCCATCGCTTCGACGAGCGTCATCGAGAAGCCTTCGAAGTGCGAGCTGAGCACGTAGAGATCCGCGCGTTCGTACCAGTCGGCCACGTTGCCGGCGCGTCCCGGCAGAAAGACGCGGCCGCGCAGCTTCGCCTCGTCGACGCGGCGTTCGAGGCTCGCGCGCGCGAGACCTTCGCCGACGATCACGAGATCCCATTGCGGCAACGCGCCGGCGATCTTCCTGAACGCATCGATAAGGCTGTCGAAGCCTTTCTCGGGCGACAGCCGTCCGACCGCGAGCAGCAGGCGGCGCTCGTCGCGCACGACGCTCTTCGGCTCGATCACCGGGTTCGTTCTCGCGATGGGCAGCGTGAACGGCGGCGGAATCACCTTGACGTCGGTGCAACGGCAATGCGTTTCGATCCACTCGCGGGTTTCGTCGGTGAGCGCGACGACCTTGTCGGCGAAGCGATAGGTCAAGAGCCGCAGACGTTCCCAGAACGGCGTGAGCGGCGCCCTCGGCGGATGCGTATGCTCGCTCGCGATGATCTTGTACGGCAGGCCGATGCCCGCGAGCACGGCGAGCACGTTCGCAGTCGCCATGACGCCCAGCGCGACCGTCGGTTTGGTCTCGCGCAGCACCTTGCGAAAAGCGAGCACGCGCTTCACGTTCGACATCAGCGTGCGCACCAGTCCGCCGCCTTCGACGCCGCCCGCGAGACCCAGTTCGATGCGCTTCACGCCCGGATGGAACGGATAGACGTCGCCTTCACCGGCGGTCAGCGTGACGACGGTCACTTCCCAGCCGAGCGCCGCCCACTCGTTCGCGAGATTGGCGGTGACGCGCTCCGCGCCGCCGCCGTGCATCGAGTAGATGAAAACGACTATTTTCATGCGGGCCTCGTCGCCATTTCGGCTTCGACCGGCACGCGGCGCTGCGAAAGGAAGCGGATGTACCACGGCATCGCGATCGCGAGGCCGTCGGCAAGAGGAATCGCGTTCGCGTAGCCGAGCAGTTGCGCGGCCTTGTCGACGTTCGCCTGCGAGTGACGCACGTCGCCGGCGCGAAACGGCGCATACACGGCGCTGCCTTCGTTGACCACGCCGTTCTCGGCGAGCATGCGCTTCAGGCCGTCATAGAGCTGATTGAGCGTCGTGCGATCGCCGACCGCGACGTTGTAGACCTGGTTGCGCGCTTGCGGCTCGGAAAGCGCCGCGAGGATGTTCATCTGCACCACGTTGTCGATGAAGCAGAAATCGCGGCTCGTCTCGCCGTCGCCGTTGATCGTGACCTGCTCGTCGTCGATGAGCGCGGCCGTCCACTTCGGGATCACGGCGGCATACGCGCCGTCCGGGTCCTGGCGCTTGCCGAAGACGTTGAAGTAGCGCAGGCCGATCGCGTTCAGCCCATACGTGCGCGCGAAAACCGATGCGTACAGCTCGTTGGCGTACTTCGTCACCGCATACGGCGAAAGCGGCTGGCCGATGCGATCCTCGACTTTCGGCAGACCCGGATGATCGCCGTAGGTCGAACTCGACGCCGCGTAGGTGAAGCTCGCAACCTTCGCGTCGCGCGCGGCGACGAGCATGTTCAGAAAGCCGCTGATGTTGACTTCGTGCGTCGTGATCGGGTCGTTCACCGAGCGCGGCACCGAGCCGAGCGCCGCTTCGTGCAGCACGTGCGCAGCGCCCTTCACTGCGGCGCGGCAATCGTCGAGATTGCGGATATCGCCTTCGACGAAGCGAAAGCGCGCCCATTGCGCGGGCGTCACGACCGAGCGCACTTCGTCGAGATTGCGCCGATGGCCCGTCGCGAAGTTGTCGAGTCCGACGACTTCCTGATCGAGCTTCAAAAGCGCTTCGAGCAGATTCGAGCCGATGAATCCGGCGACGCCGGTAATCAGCCACTTCTGCGGATCGCGCGTCAGTTGTTGACGGATCGATTCGTAACGATCAGACATGAAAGTCTCCAAATTTGCCGACGGGCGCGGCGTGTTCGCGGCGCTCGTCTTCGATCGCGATCGAGGGAACCAGCTCGCGATACACGGCGAGCGTCTTCTCGATGACGATGCGTTCGTCGAAATTCTTCAGCGCCTTCTCGCGCGCGGCGAGACCCAGCTTTCTCGCAAGCGCGCGGTCGTCGTCGAGCTGGCGGATCGCATCGGCGAGCGCGCGAGCGTCGCGCACCGGCACTTGCAAACCATCCACGCCCGACTCGCTGACCACTTCGCGGCAGCCCGGCGCGTCCGTCGTGATGAGCGGCAGCGCGCAGCCCGCGGCTTCGATCAGCGCTTTCGGCAGTCCCTCGCGATAACTCGGCAGCACCATCACATCCACTTCCGTGAAGAGCTTCGGCATGTCGCTCACGTGACCGAGCCATTCGACGAGCCCTTCCTTCACCCAGCCCTGCACCATCGCCGTGCTCACCGACGCCGGATTGCCGTCATCGGGCGAACCCGCGAGAAGAAAGCGCACGGTGCGGTTCTCGCGCCGCAGCATGCGCGCCGCCTCCACGTATTCCTCGATGCCCTTGTCCCACACGAGCCGAGCCGCCAGCAGGATACGCAGCGGCTTGCCCGCATCGTCCGGCGATTCCTCGCGCACCTTGAAGCGCGTCAGATCGACGCCCGATCCCTTGACGAGACGAATCGCCTGCTTCTCGACGATGCGCGCGGCTTCGAACAGCTTGATGTCGTCCGGATTCTGCAGGACGAGAATGCTGTCGCGGCCGTTCAGCGCCGAGCGCATCACCGTACGCACGACCGGCTTCAGGATACGCGCCTTCAGGTCGCGGCTCGTGAAGACGTAGCCCATGCCCGCGACCGCGTTCACGCGCGCCGGAACGCCTGCAAGCTTGCTGGCGAACGAACCGTACACCGCGCTCTTGATCGTGAAGCCATGCACGAGCTGCGGCTTTTCGCGCTGGAAAAAGCGCGCGAGCCACAGCACGAGCGCCAGCTCGCGAAGCGGATTAAGGCTGCGCCGGTTCATCGGCACGGCATGCCAGCGAAAGCCCAGATCGCGCAACTTCGGGCCGTATTCGCCGTCGGGTGACAACAGAATGACCTCGAAACCGGCATCGCGCAGTTTGCGAGCGAACGAAAGGCGAAAGTTATATAGATACCAATCGGTGTTGGCGTACAGAACTACCTTGGGCATCTTCATTGCGAACTCCGAAGCTCCGGTTGACATCGCCGCGGGCAACTCCCGAAAGACGGGAGCCGAACCGCGGCGATGTTGTGCGACGGCCTGCATCGGTCGATCCCGATGCCACCGAACCTCAGAGACGCATGTCGCTCGCGTCGGCCGGCAGAACGTACTTGAGGTCGCACAGCACGTGTCGCGCCTTGCCGTAGGCGTGAATGCCTTCCGCGCCTTCATCGGCGAACTGGCGATGCGCCACGGCGAGCACGACCGCGTCGTAGACGCCCTTGGCCGGCTGATCGATCGGATCGATGCCGTACTCGTGATGTGCCTCTTCCTTCGACACCCACGGGTCGTACACGTCCACCTGGACGCCGTATTCCTTGAGGTCCGCGATGATGTCGACCACGCGCGTGTTGCGCAGATCCGGGCAGTTCTCCTTGAAGGTGAGGCCCATGATCAGTACGCGCGCGCCGGAAATGGCGATGTCGCGCTTGGTCATCGTCTTCACGAGTTGCGAGACGACGTAGTTGCCCATGCTGTCGTTCAGACGCCGCCCGGCGAGGATGATCTCCGGGTGATAGCCGATCGCCTGCGCCTTGTGCGTCAGGTAATACGGGTCCACGCCGATGCAGTGGCCGCCGACCAGGCCCGGGCGGAACGGAATGAAGTTCCACTTCGTACCGGCCGCGAGGAGCACCGATTCAGTGTCGATGTTCATCTTGTTGAAGATGATCGACAGTTCGTTGATCAGCGCAATGTTCACGTCGCGCTGCGTGTTCTCGATTACCTTGGCCGCCTCGGCGACGCGGATGCTGCTCGCCTTGTGCGTGCCCGCCGTGATGATCTCGCGATACAGAGCGTCGACGAAATCGGCCACTTCGGGCGTCGATCCGGACGTGACCTTCTTGATGTCCGGCAGACGGTGCGTCTTGTCGCCCGGGTTGATGCGCTCGGGGCTGTAGCCCACGAAGAAGTCCTCGTTGAACTTCAGGCCCGACATCTTTTCGAGCACCGGCACGCACTCTTCCTCGGTCGCGCCGGGATAAACCGTCGATTCATAGATGACGACGTCGCCCTTCTTCAGCACGCTGCCGATGGTCGTCGACGCGCCGATAAGCGGCGAAAGGTCCGGACGCTTGTAGTGATCGATCGGCGTCGGCACGGTCGCAATGAAGACGGTGCAGTCGCGCAGGTCCTCGACCTCGGCGCTGTACTGCATGAAGGTCGCGGAGGCCAACTCGGCATCGTTCACTTCGAGCGTGGCATCGCGCCCTTCGCGCAGCGCGTTGATGCGCGCGCGATTGATATCGAAGCCCACGACGGGATGGCGTTTGCCGAATTCGACGGCGAGCGGCAGACCGACATAGCCCAGACCAACGATGCCGAGTTTCAACTCTTGCGGCGAGAACATATTCACTTCTCCTCGTTATACAAATCAGGTCGTTTGTTTAGTACTGCTTCTTGATCCGTGGTCCAGCAGGAGCGAATGCCGGATGAGTGAGTCTCTAGTCTTCCTTGTCGGCCTTGTAGGCAGCGTAGGCGTAGCCGCCGTACTGGCGCGCCTGGGCGTAGTTGCCGTAGTGCACCTTGAAGCCGTTGAGCAGCACGCCGGTGACGCTTGCGCCCGACTGTTCAAGCCGCTTCACGGACTCCGAGATTTCCCCGGAACGCGTATCCCCATAACGCGCAACCAGGAAGATCGAACCCGCGACGGGCGCCATGATCGCCGTGTCCGACACCGCCAGAATGGCCGGCGCGTCGAGCAGCACGATGTCGTATTCCTCCGACGCACGGGTCACCGATTGCCTGAACGCATCCGACAGAAGCAGTTCGGCCGGGTCCGGCGGATAGAAGCCGCACTGGACAAAGTCGAGGTTGTTCAGCACCGAGCGATGCACGGTCTCTTCGAGCGTGGTGGAACCGTTCACGACATCCACGAGACCCTTGCCGCGCGGCATGCCGAAGTACTGGTTCAGGTGGCCGCGGCGCAGGTCGCAGTCGATGAGCAGCACGCGCTTGCCGCCGGCGGCGAGCAGCGTCGCCAGGTTCGCCGAAACGAACGACTTGCCGATGCCGGGCAGCGGACCCGCCAGCATCACGACGTTGTTCGGCGCATCCATCAACGCGTACTGCAGGGACGAGCGCATCATGCGCAGTCCTTCCACGGCTGGATCAGTCGGGTAACGCGATGCGAGCGCGAGATGTTCCGGCTTCTTGTCGGCGATGCGCTTCGCAAGCTCCTTCTGGCGCTCGCTGTCCGGAATCGTCGCGAATACCGAAAGACCCGTCTTCGATTCCAGTTCCTTCGGATCGAGCACGCCCTTGAACAGGAAGTCGCGAGCGAAAGCCATCACGATGCCGATGAACAGGCCGATACCCGCCGCGATCACGAGCACCAGCGCCTTGACCGGCTTGACGGGACGCTCGGGCACTTCGGCATGGTCGAGCAGTTCCACCGTCGGCGTGCGGCCGGCCTTGATGAGCCGCATCGTTTCGATATTGTTGCGCAGGGCCGAATAGACGTCGGTGCTCATGCGCACGTCGCGTTGCAGGCGAAGCGCGCCCTGCTCGGCCTGCGGCATCGCCTTGACGCGCGCCGCGAGGTCGCTGATGTACTTCTCGGTTGCCGCGATCTGCTGGTCGATCACCACCACACTCGGATGACTGGGCGAGAAGTGGACGGCCAGGTCGGCACGGCGGCGCTTCAGGTCGAGCAACTGCGCGTCCGCCTGCGAAGCCTGCTGCATGACGATGCGGCCTTCTTCATCCGGATTGAACAGCGTGCGGCTGTTGCGATACGCGTTGTAGTTGTCTTCAGCCGACTCCATCTGCCGCTTGGCGTCGGGAAGCTGCGTTTCAAGATATTCGAGCGACTTCTCGGCGTTGATCCCGCGACGATCGGCATTCTGCTTCACGTACATGCGCGACAGTTCGTTGATCGTTGCCGCCACGAGCACCGGGTCCTTGCCTTCCAGCGACGTGCTGATCACGCCCGACTTGTTTCCCTGCTCCGCGATCGCCAGCGAATTCTGCAGACGATCGATGGCGGACACGCGCGAGTTACGCGTCAAATCGAATTCGACGCCCTTTTCGCCGTGGATGAAACCCACGAGCAGCGAGATCGGGCCGGCTTCGGTGTCGAAGCGCTGCACGGTGCCGGTCTGACCGCCGACGCCCGTCTCGACGCCCGGGCCGCGCACCTGATACTGGCCGTTGCCGAGATAGCGCAGCGTGTATTCCTTGCCTTCGTACTTTTTCGGCACGTCGAACGCCGAGACGTCGATCGATTCGGCGCCCCATGCGTAACCGCCGCGGCCGAAGAGACCGGGGGTCGACGTTTCGTCGGTGGTGCGCGCGATCATGCCGCCGATCAGCGGGAAGCGATGCGGCGCAGCCTGGATGTACAGCTTGAGCGCGTCGACCACGGGGCCGAGCACGAACTTGGAGCCGATGACCTGGATTTCGCCCTCGGCCGTCGCGCGCTGATCGAACAACGTGGCCGCGGTCCTTACCATGTCGCGCGGGTCGGCCGGCTGGGCGCTGGTCGAGTCGTCGACCCTGACAAGCATGCCGGCCTGGTAAATCGGAGCCGAGAAGAACGCGTACACCACCCCGATGCTGAAGACGACCGCCACGGTCGCCGCGATCATCTTCCAGTGACGGCCCAGCGTTTCGAGAATCGACTTGAACTCGATCTCTTTCTCGCTCTCGGCCATTACGGCTGACGCCTGATTTTTAACTTTCATAGAACGTCTCGCGACAGGCTCTTATGGGACCGGCGCGCGGCATGCGCACCGGATACGGATCGAAACACTTGCTGGCACCCAAAAGGGCGCAAACATCATTTCCTTATTCTTGAATTCAGGCCTGCATTCAGGGCCGTTAAAATCCCGCCCCGGCATTGCAGTCGTATTGAAACACACGACTCAAAAAAAGAGAAATTCCAACAGACGATTTTTGTTGTTTATCGAACCCTTCAATGCGACCGAGTGTTCTCTTCCCCACTTTTAAGAATTTATTGAGTATGCGGGCCATTTGAGCAAATGGAAATTATCACAGCGCGCCTTGTTGTATGCGCGGCAGCGCACATATAATCGCTGTTAATCGAATTGCGAATTTTATGAAGAAAGCCGGTTTAGTCGGCGTTCGATTTCCGGACATTTTTTCGCTACCGGCGCGGCTTCTTCAAGCCTATGCTGTCGTTAGCGACGGCCCGCAGCCCCTTCTGGCGCGGCAAAACGTACCGACCCTCCAAAAAAAACGCGCGCGAAAGTGGGCTTGCGCACCGACAACGCTTGATTTTTAAAAAACCCCGTTATTAAGGCCTTTATATGAAATCGGTGGTTTTACGCGATTTTAAAATAGTGTTTGTATGAATAATCGGGGGAAGTCCCGATATAATCTCAATAGGCTCGGTTTCACACATTAAAACGCCATAAAGGCGTGGACAATGACAGGGGTTGTACCTACCATAGGCTTTCGGGTTTTGATATTCGAAAAGAGATGCGCCCTCTTCGTGAGTGAGAAAAATGTTAAACCTTGCGCTTGGCTTCATCAGTTCTTTCTGCATGACGCTACTTATAGTTCGATTCGCGGGGCGCTTCGGGGCGTTCTCCCTGGATCATGATTTGAATGGGGTTCAAAAGAATCATTCTCATCCGGTGCCCAGGATCGGCGGCATCGCATTAATGGTCGCCGCGTGCGTGACCTTTCCCATCGCAGCGATCTTCGGCGGCAATCCGCGCGACGAGTCGCTTTTGCTGCTGCTTTGCGCAGTTCCGGCATTCGGCAGCGGCGTGATCGAGGATCTGACCAAGCGCGTAAGCGTGCGGGCGCGGCTTTTGTGCGCGATGCTGGCGGCGCTCCTGGGCGCGTTCGTGCTCAACGGCGTGGTCGGCCGCGTGGACCTGCCGCTCGTCGACCCGATTCTCTCCGTCACGCCCATCGCGATCGGCCTCACCGTGCTCGCGGTCGCCGGGCTCACCAACGCGGTCAATATCATCGACGGTTTCAACGGACTCGCCGCCGTCGTGGCAATTCTGATCTTCGGTTCGATCGGTTATGTCGCGCATGAAGTCGGCGATTTGCTCGTGATGAGTACCGCGCTCACGATGATCGGCGCGATCGGCGGCTTCGCGATCTGGAACTATCCGGCCGCGTCGATTTTCCTCGGTGACGGCGGTGCGTATTTCATCGGCTTCACGATCGCCGAGTTGCTCGTGCTGCTGGTCGCGCGGCATCCGAACGTCTGCGCGTGGTATGCGATGGTCGTCGCGATTTATCCGCTCTTCGAAACGCTCTTCTCGATCTACCGTCGCAGGATCGTGCGTGGACGTCCGGTCGGCGCGCCCGACGGCATCCATCTGCATACGCTCATCTTCAAGCGCATCGTGCGCAAAGGCACGGACCCGCGTCAGCGTCAGCGCAGAAACGCGCGCACGTCGCCGTATCTGTGGGTGCTGAGCATGATCGGCATCGTGCCGGCGTCGCTCTTCTGGCACAACCCGGTCGTGCTCGCGGTGACGGCGGTCGTGTTCGCGGTGGCATACGTCTGGCTGTACACGGCGATCGTCCGGTTCAAGACCCCGCGCTGGCTCGTCGGCAGCCAGAGGCGCAGCGTCGTTGCCAGCGCAGTCCCGGAACAGACGCATCATAAGTGATCCTTATTGACTTGTGATGGCGGCGGTAAAGAAGGCCTTGGTCGAATCGACCAAGGCCTTCTTTCTTCTGGATGCGCCGTGAAGCGCTCCTTTTTCGAGGTCTAAAGCGCGCGCCGCGACCGCGATGAACCGCGCATAAGAAAAAGGCCTTGGTCCTTTCAGACCAAGGCCTTTCTGATTCGATGTCGTCGAGAGCGGCGCGTTCGCACCGCCCGGCGATATCAGCTTGCGATGCCCGCGAGATCCGCCGTGCGGGACGTGAAGAGCGGGATCGACGAAGCTTGCTGGTGCTCCAGCCACTGCTGGAACATCAGCACGTTCCACAGCTGGCGATGCCAGTTCTGCTCGCCCGACAGATGCTGTTGCCACTTCGCGCGGACCATGGCCGCGTCGAAGAAGCCCTCGCGACGCAGCCGCGACGCATCGAGCAATGCCTCCGCCCAGTCGCGCAGTTCGCCGCGCAGCCAGTGCGTGATCGGTACGCCGAAGCCCTGCTTGGGCCGCTCGATCATCGCGCGCGGCACATGGCGATAAAGCACCTGACGCAGCGCCCATTTCGTTTGCCCGTCGCGCACTTTCATCGATTGCGGCAAGCGCCATGCAAACTCCACGACGCGATGATCGAGGAACGGAACGCGCGTTTCGAGCGAGACGCCCATCGCGGCGCGATCGACTTTCGTCAGGATGTCGTCCGGCAGATAAGTGATCATGTCGAGCGCCATCATGCGCTGCACGTCGTCGAGACCGGTGAAGGCCGGCGCATTGCCGGTCATCAGCGTGGGCGGTTGATAGCCGCCGATCACGAGCGCGGCCGGGTCGTTCCATTGCGACATGAGATGCAGATACACCTCATCGCGCGACTGGCACGACAGCAGCTCCGCGCCCTTGTGCAGCTTGTCGCCAACTTTCACGCCGCGTAGCGACGACGGCAGGATCGGCTCCATCAGGCCCGCCATGCTGTTCCAGCGCTTTGGCGAAATTCCGACGATGCCCGACGCCGCCAGCTTGCGCAACGAGGCCGGCAACACCGTCATCTTGTCCCACATGTCCGGCGCGGTCCGATACCGCTGATAGCCGCAAAAGAGCTCGTCGCCCGCATCGCCGGACAGCGAGACCGTCACGTGCTGCCGCGCGAGTTGCGAGACGAGGAACGTCGGCACCTGCGACGAATCGGCGAACGGCTCGTCGTAAAGCTCGGGCAGGCGCGGGATCACGTCGAGCGCCTGGCGCGCCGTCACGTACATCTCGGTATGTTCCGTGCCGAGATGCGCCGAGACCGCCTTCGCTAACTTGGCCTCGTCGAAGTCGCTTTCATTGAAGCCGATGGTGAAGGTCTTGACCGGACGCGACGACTGCTTCTGCATCAACGCGACGATCGTCGACGAGTCCACGCCACCCGACAGAAACGCGCCGAGCGGCACGTCGGAAAGCATCTGCTGGCGGATGGCGTCCGAGAGCAGATGCTCCAGTTCGTCGACGGCATCTTCGGCGCTGCCCGCGAAACCGCGTGCTGCTCCGTTGACCGCCGCGTCCACACCGGACCAGTACGACCAGACACGCGGCTCGCGCCGTTCGAGCGACACCGTGAGCATCTTGCCCGGTTCGAGCTTGCGGATGCCTTCGAAAATCGAATACGGCGCAGGCACGCAGCCGTGACGGATCTGCAGCGTCAATGCACCGCGATCGACATTGTTGTCGAACGCAGGATGTTCGCGCAGCCCCTTGAGCTCGGAGCCGAACAGGAACGCGGCTTCCTCGCCCTGCCCCTGCCAGCCATAGTAGAGCGGCTTTTCACCGAGCCGGTCGCGAGCGAGCGTGAGCTGGCATTCCTGCCGGTCCCACACGGCGAACGCGAACATGCCGACCGCGCGCTCGATCGTGGCCTGAATGCCCCACGCATCGAAGCCCGCGATCAGCGTTTCGGTGTCGGAACTGCCGCGCCAGACGGGCGCGCGTTGCGTGTCGTCGAGTTCGTCGCGCAGGTCGAGGTGGTTGTAGATCTCGCCATTGAAGACGATGACGTAACGCTCGCTTCCCGAGGCCATCGGCTGATGTCCCGCCGCCGAGAGATCCAGGATCGCGAGCCGGCGATGACCGAGCGCGACGCCGCGCAGATCATCCGTCCAGTCGCCCGCGTCGTCGGGTCCGCGATAGGCGATGGCGAGCGCCATCTTTCGCACCGTTGTCTTCGAGTCGCCCGCGCCGAAGCCGCGTCCACCCAGAAAGCCGACGATACCGCACATATTCGTTCTCCTTACGATGCAGCCATAGGCCACGCTTATGCGATGCTCATTTTTCTTCGACGAGCCGCAGGTAGATATCTTCGAAACGCTCGCGCGCGCGCATCATCGTGAATTCGGCGTGGATGCGCGCTTTCGCCATCTGACCGAGACGGATACGCTCGTCGGGTTTCATGTCGACGACGCGGGCGAGTCCCGCCGCGAGCGCGTCGCTGTTTTCCTTCTCGACGACCACGCCCGTGTTGGCGACGAGCATGGCCGCATCGCCCACGTCGGTGACGATGCACGGCAGCGCCATCGCCATTGCTTCGCCGACCACGTTGGGGAATCCTTCCGTGCGCGACGACAGGCAGAACACGTCCATCGCCGACAGACACGCGGGCACGTCGCGCCGCTCGCCGAGCAGCACGAAGCGCGACGCGAATCCCGTCTGCGCGATCCAGTCGGCGAGTTCGCGATTGCTCGCGTCGAGATCGCGGCCGACCAACATGAAGCGCACGTCGGGATGGCGCGCGGCCAGCATGCCCGCCGCGCGCACGAAATTCTGGTGATCCTTCACCGGATGAAAGCGCCCGAGAATGCCCACGACGACCGTGCGTTCGTCGAATCCGCATTGCTCGCGAATCGCGCTACGTTGCTCGGGCGTGGCGCAAAGGCGCGCGACGTCGAAGCCGTTCGGCACGACCATCATGCGGCTTGCGTCATAGCCGACCGATACATGCGCCCGGCGCGATGCCTCGGCCGCGCACACGATCGTCTGCGGCACGTAGTACGACAGCCACGCGCAGATTTTGCGCAGCAGCACGGTCACGCGCGAGCCACCGGATTTGACGTCGGTGGTGCGCACGCCCCAGACGATGCGCTTGTGCGCCGCGATCCGTCCGGCGAGGCCGCCGAGAAAGTCGGCGTGATACATCCAGGTCTGGATGATGTCGGGGCGCACTTCGCGGATCAGTTTCACGAGTCGCCATAGCGCGCGCGGAAAACCGAGGGGAGATTTCATGCCGAGGCTATGCACGTCGATGCCGCGCGCGGCGAGTTCCTCGCCGACCTTGCCGGTCGTCGTCAGCGAACAGACGACGTGACGAAATCGCGGATCTTCGATGTGCGACTCGATGAGGCGCTGAAGCATGCGTTCAGCGCCGTCCGCATTGAGCGCAACGATGACATGGAGAAGCTTCATGGTCCCGGCTGCCGTTTTTTTACGATGGGCCCGTCCCCAGGCAACCGAGGCGCGCGTCGCTGGCGGAACTGCTTATGCTGACGGGTGTGTTTTATGACGATGGGCCGCCTCGCCGGAGCGCGCGTGCAACGCGTCACCCGATGCGGCGGCCCAGTCCCCGGTGAGTCACCAATGTAAGCCGGCGCGATGGCACGCTCTGTGCGACGCGCCACACGCCGGTGGTCTTGCCCGCGCGGCCGGCCGCGTCAGGCGCGCCTCATCGCGCCGCGCCACGGATTCCATTTGCGAAGCTGCGTCTTGAGATCGATGACCGTGATCCCGCCGACCGCGTTCCACGTATGCAACCCCTGATGGCCGCGCGGCGGCGTGCGTACCGACACCGTGCGCTCCGTGTAAGTCGTGGTCGTGAGTTCGGTGATCTCGCGGAACGTCAGCGCCGCGCCGTATTCGCGCTCGCAGTTCTGCGCGGGGCGAATCAGGCGGTTCTGCCCGTCCTTGAAGAGGTTGCCCGCCATGCGCGCGAGGCGGCAATCCGACACGACCGGATTCATCGGATGCGCGGTCCATTCGCCGAACGGACTGTCGGAATAGAAAATCGACAGTTCGTCCCAGTTCGATCCGCCGTCCTCCGTCATGCTCGTGAACATCCACCACGTTTTGCCATCGTGATGGAGCGTCGTATCGGCCGCGACGACATCGCGCATGATCACCTTGTGCAGCACCCAGTCGGTCGGGAACGCGGCCGCCCGGTACATCTCGATCGTGCGGTTGCCGCAGGTTTCCGGAATCATGAAGACGTCGCCTTCATGCTCGAAGAGAAACGGGTACGACAGGTGATAGCTCTTGTCGAGCACGACGCGCGGCGTCTCTTGCCACCTCTGCGTGACCGGATCGAACGCGATATGGCTGATCGTGCCGCGATTCGTGTTGTAGGGCAGGCTTTCGAAGAACAGGTGATAGTCGCCGTTCTTGCCGCGCCACAGGAACGGGTCCGCATGGAACTCCGACGTCATGCCGGGCAGCGTCACCCAGTTGCGGCTTTCGTCGCCGTCGGCGCTGCTCTCGACGCGCGGCTCGGCCGGCGTATCGGCGCGTCGGTAGGCCAATACCCAGTGTCCGCGTTGCACCAGCAGCTTGAGCGGCTGATTCAACACCTTGCGGCCGAGATGCCGCAGGGCAAAGAGTGCGGACGTGAACGCCGACAAATGCGCGGGCTGCGCCTTCGGCTTGACGAGCGGCAGATCGCGCACGGACGCGGCGGCATCGAGACGCTTGCGCGCTCGCTCGACCAGAACGGCGACGCGCTGCAGACTCGTCTGAAGCGACTTCAGGAAGAACAGCTTCTCCGGTATCGCGACATACGACTCGGCGAGCAGTCGCATTTCGCCGGAATCGGGTGACTTCCACACGACCTGGATATGCGGCGTTCGGCACTGGAGCAGCGCTTTCCACAGCGCTTCGATGTTCTCGTAGCCGTCGTACAGAACGATGATCGGGGCACGCGAATGAACGCCGCCTTGCGGTGCCGCATCGGAGTCGCCGTAGAGCCGCTTCTCGATGCGCGTCCAGCCCTCGAGCACGGAAGGATATGCGGGTTGCGCCATTTTCTTTTCCCTCAGACAGCAGCGGATTCGCCAGTCGATAGAATTGAAATCTTTAGCTAAGCGCTTAACTGTCTGTATATGTAGTTGTATTCCGGCGCTTTCGAAATGATGGACATACATTTCGTGATGATGCCGGCGAAGAAAGACTAGAGTCTGGGGAAGGTGCTTGCGGTGCGCTATCGCACACAGTTGCGACAGCTAAATAATGCGAGGGATTTTGAACGGCTGTGCTGAAAATGACGCGCCGCGAGATGCGCGGGGCGCCCGGCGCGAGCGCTCCGCCTGACCGGCGGCAGACCTAACTTGTTGGCAGATCAGGTAATTTTGTCGCGGATCAGGGCTCGTCACGGCGCACCGCGACTTCGCGGCGACGATACCACGTAGGCCGCTTGTGACCCGGCCGGCTCATTTCATCTGCCTTATGCTTCGAAGAAGGCGAAAAGATAATTTCGAATACGGCCAGCAATGCCAGACCGATTATTGCGAAAAAAACAATTGCGCCTATAACACCGCCTACAGACATGCTTCCTCCGCGCTCGTACGCGTTGAATCAAGCATTTGATAAAACCCGCTGCTGAAAGTTTTGGCCGAATGATGTTTGATTTATTACCGATTATATCACATCGCAAATCGACCGATTTCTGGCGCGCTGGACCTTTAGCAGGATTTTCGGACGGATGCCCCGCGCGCGAATCCCTGAACAAAAGGGTGAAAGCGCATCTGTTCCGCGGACCGGTTGCAACGGCAGTGCTGTCGCTGCTGCGCGGCTGGCGGGCGGGCGACGGCCGACGCGGGCGGGCGGGCGCGGGGCCGCGTCGTTTCGCTGCCGGGCGGAGCTTGCCGCGATTTAATCGGAAATCGATGCAGAGCGTATTAATCGCGCAGACCGGTTTTCGAAAGACCGCATTGCATCATTCGAATGCCTGCGTCCATATTCCTTGTCTATTTGACCGACGATTTATCGATCATTTCGACTAAGAAAACTCTTTCACGCAATCCGTTCTTTCTCGGCGGGTTTGTCGGGCGTTGTCAAGAGAATGTCCGCTACCGCCAACAAGGAAAGGCTCACTACGGCCACAAAACCCACGGTTCCGGCGAACATGCTGACGAGCTTCATGGTTTCCTCCGCCAAGCAAAGGGCGAATGCCTCCGTTGCTCAAGGTTGCGGTGGGCTCTCGACGATCCACGTCGGAGCCCCCGCAACCGTCCCAGCGTTAGCATAGGCGTAACTTCGCCGAAAAAGTATTCATTTCGCGGCGAAATATACGTCTTCGCGATTTGCGCAGACGAAAAAAATGCATCGGCGAGACGAAAATGCGGCCCGATTCAGCGCCCGCGTCTGCCGACGCCGGCCGTCACGTGCGCATCGGCGTCGCTGGGTTTCCATCCCTGTCGCACGGACTCCCGGCTGAAAACCATAGCGCGTGACAGAATCGCCCGCGTACCCGGCGTCGCGCTGACGTGCGCGAGCTGGGACGTCTCCACCCACAGCAACTCGTGGAATCGGCCTCCGGCTTTCGGTCGCAGATGCACCTCATCCGGTATCGCAATGCGAAAAACATGATGCAGATGATGCGCCGACGTCTGCTGAAACAGAAACGCCGCAGCGCTCGCCTCCACGCCGGTGTCTTCGTGCAGCGCTCGGATCGCTGCAACAATCGTCAGTTCGTCCATTGCCACCGCTCCGCCCGGCAGCAACCACGGTCCGCCACGCTCGCGGACCAGCAGCACTGACTGGTGACGAACCAGCAGCACAGTTGCTCGTTCTCTCATCCCCGTCTCCGTGTTGCACCCCAATTCGTTATCGGATTGATTGTGCGATTCGACGCGCGGCGTGCCATTTTGATTTCACCGTCTCGTCGAAATTTAGCTTGAACTGGCGTGCGTTTTCGATCTTCACAGGCTTCGTTGCGTTTCGCAACGCACGATGTCGTACGTATGTGCGCTGCACGACGAGGCGCAACCCGTATTTGCAAGACTGTTGGGAGCGGGCTCTGGCGACGGAGTTCCGCCGACGCGGCGGATGGCGAGGGAAAAAGGCGGCGCGGGCAATGTGACCGGTCCGCGATACCATAGGCCGGCCGTGCGACGACATGACAAGACGAATCGCCATTAAGAGGACGACAAGAGCGTGATAGAGCGTGACGATGCGAGCGGAGAACTTCGCCGGAACAACACAGCCCATTCCCGATCCGATGCATCCGCCGCGCACGGGTCGATCGTTCATGAAACCGGTCGCAGACAGGCGCTTCTGCTAGCAATGGCGCTGTCGCTCGGCAGCGCCATCGCGCTCGGGCTCGCGCGCTTTTCCTACGCGCTCCTTCTTCCGCCGATGCGGCTCGACCTCGCGTGGAACTTCGCCCAGGCCGGCGCGATGAATACGGCCAACGCGTTCGGCTATCTGCTCGGCGCGCTTGCGTTCTCACGATTGTCGATGCGAGTCGCGTCGCGCACGTTGTTCGTCGCCGGCTGCGCGCTCACTGCCCTCTTGATGGCGGCGAGCGGCGCTACGATCGATACCGACGCCCTGCTCGCCTTGCGCGTCGCGACGGGTATCGGCAGCGCGCTCGTCTTCGTGAGCGGCGGCGTGCTGGCGGCGCGACTCGCCTCGATGTCGCCGCGCGACGCCGGCCTCGTGATCGGCCTCTACTACGGCGGCACGGGCTGGGGAATCGTGATCTCCTCGATACTCGTCCCGCTGACGGTGCTGCCCGTCGCGCACGGCTGGCGTGTCGCGTGGTTCGCGCTCGCCGCGGGTTGCGCCGCGTGCTCGGGCGCCGCGATCTGGGCCGCACGGCGAATCGAATCCGCGCAGCCGCTTTCGTCGGCGCGTCGCGGGGCGGATCTCGCATCCGGCGCGCCGGTGCCACGGCGGCGTTTCGCGCTCGCGCTCGCCGGATACGCATGCTTCGGCATCGGCTATATCGGCTACATGACGTTCATCGTCGCGCTGCTTCGCAACGCGGGCATGAGCGCAGCGGTGGTGATCGGCTTCTATATTCTGCTGGGCGTGGCGACGGTTGTGTCGGCGCGGATGTGGTCGGGGCTTCTCGATCGCATGCGCGGCGGTCAGGCGCTCGCGATCCTCAACGGCCTGCTCGCCGTGGCGACGCTCATTCCCGCGATGCTCGCGCATCCGTTGGCGGCGTTCGTGTCGGGCACGCTGTTCGGTGCGACGTTTTTGTCGGCGGTGGCATCGACGACGGCCTTCGTGCGGCACAATCTGCCCGCAAGCCAGTGGCCGAGAGGAATCAATGCTTTCACGATCGTGTTCGCGCTGGGGCAGATCGTCGGACCGGTTGTGATCGGACGGGTGTCGGATAGCGCCGGGCTGACTCGCGGGCTCGTTTATTCGGCGCTCGTGCTGGCGGCGGGCGCGTTGCTCGCGGGCTGCCAGAAGCCTTTGAAAAAGGTTTCGGAGCTGACGTGAAGATGATTCGGACTTCGAACGAATTCGCGGCGCTTCGCGAGAATCAGATCCGGCTGCCCGCGCGCGCCTTCTTCAACTTCGCGTAGACATGCGAACAGAAGGCGTCGGCGACCACGCGATTGACGGTCAGAATGTTCTCGGCGCTCAGGCTCTCGCGTGAAAGGCCCTGCTTTTCGATGAGACGCTGCGGAATCAGCTGGCTCACGAACGAGTGGCACAACTCCTTGCGCGCCGGGTCATCGACCGATTCGAAGTACTCGCGGCCAGAGCGGATTTCCTCGCTCATCTTGGCCTTGGCCGTGTCGTTCTGAGCTTGAATGCTGGCTTCGAGATGCGCCTGCGCGGTATCGCGCGAGCGCCGTTCCTTCTTGTCGTCTTCGAGTTGCTTCGCCTTGATCGACGCCATTTTCCGGTCCGCTTCGCCGATGCGGTAATTTCCCTCAAGCGCCTTGAAGAGATAGCCGCGCGGGCTGACCGTCACCTTGCCTTCGTTCAGCTTGTATCGCGTGTACTCGATGGCCTGCTCCAGCCGCTCGTCCGTCCACACGTCGCGACGCTTCGCGAGGCGCTCGAAGTCGGGGGTATCGAAAGCGAATTCGTTATGCAGAAGCAAATACATCGAATCCTGAATGCCGGCGCGCGCGGCATCGGCGCCCTGCTTCTTCGTGAAGCGGAAGCGGATTTTCAGCTTGTCCGCCGGAACGCGATCGGCATTGGGCTCCCAGTTGACATCGAAATCGGAGACTTCGTTGAGCTGGTCGATGGCGGGTTCGAGGAACCGTTTCTTGAATTCCTTCACTTCCTTGCGCGATTCGCCGACTTTTCCCGGCCATTCGAGCACGTCTTCGAACGCGAACCACTCCGTCACGCCGTGACCTTCGCACGGGATGAGGCGGTCGTAGATCGCGCGGGCGAGCGAAAGCGAAAAGGCCGTCGATGCGCGCAGGCTCAGCCAATGCGCCTTGTACGGACTGATCAGATATTTGATGACCCGTCCCGCCAGCAGGACGCAAACGACGTTGCGCTCGATGTAGCAGTCGCCCAGAAGACTGATGGTGCCCCACGAGTCCTTTTCTGTGAGCTCCTCGATCGACGGCGCCGTCATGATTTCGACGCGCGCCCGGGCCGCGGCTCGCATCTGCGCGATGAGGTGACTGTGGTTGCGGCTGTCGTAACGCATCAGCCACTTGAAGTAGTTGACGTCGGCCGTGAAGGTGTAGACCTTGTCGTCGATGAGCTCTTCAGGCGCCTTCGTCGCGACGATGAAGTACGCCGCATCGAGCACGCGCCGCGCGGCAATGCCCAGGCCACCGACGCGGGTGAAAATGTTGTTGCGCAGGAAACCGATGTCCCTCGTCGACTCGCAGATCGCCGATCCCTGTCCGGACATGTCTTCGTAAATGTCCAGCGCCAACTGCTGCGGCGTGACAGTGAGGTCTTGGTTTTCCATGCTTCCGATTCGCCTTCGATCCCGGGCACTTTATCAGGCGAGCAAGGGGTGTCAACACAAAAACCACCCCTGCTTTTTCTCCGGTTGTCCGCACAAAAATCGCCCCAGTTGCGGCGGCCGTTCACAATTTCCACCCCGGCACCCACAATTTTCGCCCGCTGCCGCCCAATTTACGCGCTGCGCAGCACAAAAACCGCCCCGCTCTTCACAAAAAGCGTCCCTATCCACAGGGTTGTGCTCTGATTTTTAAAGGAAAAGCAGACCGCTGTTTGTTGGTGGGTGGGTCTAGGTTTACAAAAAAGACAAAACCAACTGAGCTGCGGTTTACTCGTGCATCTCGCATTCGATGCGCTAAGTCATTGAATTTACGTGGGAATACGTACGGCGCGAGGGCGGCACAAAAACCGCCGCGGGGGTGGTTTTTGTGCGCAAACCGTGGTGATTTTATTACGAGGGCAATCGGCAGAGATTCGAGAGAGCGAACCGTGAGTCGTTTATTCGGGAGGATATCGAAAACGTATAAAAATCAATGGATTGCGGTTTTCCATATGGCCGAACGGTTAAATCGCCGTGCAATACAACCTTGTTTACGCGTATTCGTGTATTCTGCGCTTCAACGTCAATACTCGGAGAAAGCGCAGAATGGCAAACGTAGGCACCCTACCGATGGAAGACCGGAAGGTTACGCTTCGCGAAGTCGCGGAGTTTGCGGATAACCTCGAACCCTTTTCGGACAACCTCCGGGAGCAGATCCTCGCCCCTCGCCCGCGCAAGCTCGCGCCTTTCTATACGATTAGTGAACTGGCGGAGATGTGCAATCTGACTCGGCAGCAGATTCAATATCTGGTGACAAAAGGGGAAGGCGGACTACCTACGGGAACACTCAACGGCAGCGGCCGCAGCCGGACCTTCACTCTGCCCGAAGTTCGGCTCTGGGTGAAGATGGCTTCCGATATCTATCAGACCCGTCTCGACGACAACGACGGGACGTTCAGAGGCAAGGTCCTGACGACGGCCCAATTAAAGGGCGGCTCCGCGAAGACCACCACGACTGTTTGCCTGGCCCAGGCCTTGACGCTTCTCGGCCGCAAGGTACTGCTCGTCGACCTCGATCCCCAAGCTTCGGCCTCGGAGTTGTGCGGACTCTATGCCGAGAAAGAAATCTCGGGCGACGACACCGTGCTGCCCTATATCTACGACCAGAACGTGGAAGGCGGTCTCGGGGCGAACGTGATGTCGACGTACTGGGATGGCCTCGACATCATCCCCGGCCACACATTCTTATATGGAGCGGAGTTTTTGCTGCCCGCTCGCCAGAAGACGATTCAGGGTTATCGATTCTGGGCGGTATTGCGCGAGGGCCTCGAACCGTTGCGGTCGCAGTACGACTACATCTTGATCGATACGTCGCCGTCGCTGTCGTATATGAATCTGAACGCGCTACTCGCCGCCGACGCGCTCGTAATGCCGATGATTCCCGAGAATCTCGACTTCATCAGTTCACTCGCGTTCTGGCGTCTGTTCTCCGATGTCGCGGAAGACTTCCTCCCCTACGAGGAAGACAAAGTGTACGACTTCATCTCCATCCTGCTGTCGAAGGTGGATTACGGCAAAACGTCGTCGGCACCGGTGGTGCGTCAATGGGCGCAAAGTGCGTATGGGCGCTGGCTCGATCCGTTCGAGATTCCAGCGAGCTCGGTGATGAGTGGGGGCGCGCTTTCGTTCTCAACCGCTCTCGATGTCGTCAGCACGCATTCGATCGCGAAATCGCTTCAGCGGGTGCGACAGCCCATGATGCAATATTCCAAGTGGCTGGATGATATGTTCGTCAAATCGTGGAAGGAGTCGGCATGAGTAACATCCGAGAACAACTCATGGCCAAGACGGCCAACCTGCCGAAGCCTGCGGATTTCAAAGGGGAAAACAAAAAGGACAAGACGAGCCGCGGTCCGCAAACAATGCCGGGCATCACGAGTGCGTTGGCCGCCGCTCAACTACGGATTCAGGAACTTGAAACTCGGGGCGTCGAGACCGAGATTCCCGTCGATGCGATCGTGCCGAATCCGTGGCAGCCGCGCCGTCAATTCAATGAAGCGAAGCTCTCGGAATTGGCGCGCTCGATTGGTGAGGTGGGGCTGCTCCAGGCGGTGACGGTTCGACGTGTCGGGGAATCGTTTCAACTAGTGGCGGGTGAGCGGCGCTTGCGCGCGCATAAGCTGATCAATAAGCCGACCGTTCGCGCCGTCGTGATCGATTGTACGGATCAGGACATGGCGGCGTTGGCGCTGATGGAAAACGTCACACGCGACGATCTGTCCGATTATGAAATCGCCATTGCGATCCGTCGCGCCGAAGCGGAGTTTCCTAATCGAACGCGGCTTGCCGAGGCGATGGGCATTACGCGTAGCGATCTCTATCGATTTCTCGCCTACGATGCGCTTCCGGACTTCGTGAAGCGAGACCTGGATTTGAATCCCTCGGTGCTTGGGGCATCGTCGGCTCAGGATATCGCCAATGCACTGAAAAAGACTGGCGAGCATGGACTCAAGGCGCTTCACGAATTGTGGCCGCAGGTTCTCTCGGGCGATCTGGTTCAGACCAAAGTTGCAGCGAGTTTGAGCGCGCAGGCGAGCCGGGGAGAATCGGCAACGGACGCTGGGGGCCGGAGCATCCTTAAAATTTTCGCGGGGAAGGTGCAGGCGGGGAGTATTACGAAGGACGTTAAAGGACTCACGTTCAAGTTCAAGGCGGGGGTCATGACGGAGGAGCAGGAGAGCCAGCTCAGGGAACATATAGGAAAGATGTTCTCGATTCGGTCTGAGTGATCTGTTTGAAACCCGCTTCGGCGGTTTTTTTTGTGGCCAACGGGTTGAGATTAATGTCGCGATGGGTTCGAATAGCTGTTGGGCTTGTATGAAGTGTCCGAATTCGGACACTGCGGCGCACCTGAATCAATACGCGGTCTGGTGTCCGAATTCGGACACTTTGAGTGCGGCCACTTTGATCATCCCCACGTGCGGGCTCCGAGTGCCGAATAAATGCCGCCGAGAAAATCCGCTTGTCCTCGCTCGGGATGCGAGCGATCCGGTTCAAGCTAGTTTACGAAATTGGTACGCCGTCGCGACGCCGCAGGTTCATCCAACTCCACGCGGCGACTCTGCTTCTTCTGAATAGACCACCGATGGCTCCTTAGCCAGCGGAAGCAGCCGCGCACGTTCTCCGCTCGATCGACCAGTCTTCGCAAGTGTCCGAATTCGGACACTCGAACCTGAGCCCCTGCCGACCCGACTGCGGAAGAACCGGCGGACGGAATGACGGGATGCTCGCGCTGATCGTCGCGCTTGGCATGAATTCCTTTTTCTACGGACTCGCGGGACTAGCTGGCGTGCATGTACAACGCGCAGGAAGCCGATGAAAACACCGCGCCGCGGTTTTATCGCATCGTGCGCGCTTGCCACCGGCGCTCAGTTCCCGATGCCCCACGTCGGTCCGATCAACGGAGACGCGCCCAACGCGTTCGCCACGTGACGCAATCCCGAGCATGCAGCGGGTCGCGGTGATCACGGGCATCCCGCGCGTGCCAGTGAAAAGCTCAACGAGCTCAGCGACGTGGTAAGCCTCAATTGCCCGGTCGAGAAAAAGGGCCCGCGCGACAGAGCCTTGCTTGTTGAAAACGCAGCGAGTGCGGCCGGCACTTCGCTGCGAACGTCATGCCGCATAAAGGCAGGCGACACGGACGGCGCCTCGGCAAAATGAAGCGCCGTGTTCAGCGGAGCGCCCCCAGCGATGATTCCAGCAATTCAATGATTGGCCCGTCGACTGCGTGCCGTAGCGCGAGGGAGGTCCGATCAAACCGCGAAGCGGCGGACGGCGAAGATCGATGCTCAATGCAGATGGGCTACTCATTGCGAGCAGCACCGATGCAAGGTCACAGGGTCGGTATTGCGCGTAAGTCTCCTCGCCGAGGAACCCCCATGAGAGGGCACGGCGCCGCGACTCGCGTTAGCTCCCGGCCGATGAAACCCCGTGGACGAGCACGGCGTCGCCCCTCGCGTTAAGTCATTGGCCGACGAAACGCGAGAGAAGAGCACGCTGTCGCGACAGATCGAATTGCCAATAGGCTGAGTTGAACCCACCGCCGTGAACGAGCGCTTCCGGCAGCTTTCGAGTCAGCGTCTAGGCGCGTCACCTTGAAAAACCACGTGAAGAGGAAATTCGCAGCGGCATTGAAGCCTCTGACGCCGCCGGTGCATCGTTTAAACGTTCGCAATACGCATCGGTGATAGAAATCGCCGATCAGCCCGCCGTGAAACAATTCACGTCGAAATTAAATCGTAAAAAATCCAGTTAAATCAGCGGCTTAAAGAGAGAATCCGAATTTGTTTCACGGAAAGTGGCATATCGAACGGCGCGATCGAGCCGTATGGTGCCACGCGCCCGGGATCGATGACTTCGGATGCGCGTGCGCGCTGCCAACTGTATCGAACGATACATATCCCGTGTCCTACATCTAGCGGAGAGACGGTCCTCCGCATCCAGCCTAGCGTTACAAAAAGATACGTTATATCATCTCATCCGCAATGCAGAGACCACCCGAAAGCACCCATCAACCGTTCGACGTAAGCAACGTTATAACATCACATACAAGAACGTGATAACTTCCAAACCTACCGCCACCGCCCCGCGCGCCTCCAAACTCTTTCCCTGGACCGCGCTTCTGATCACCACCCTGGCGCGAGCCCAATCGCAGGCGATCGACGACACACCGATCCCGCCGATCTTCGTCACCGCGAACCCGCTCGGCTCCAGTACGTTGGTATCCCCGACCAGCGCGCTAAGCGGAAACGCTCTCACGCTACGCCGCGCCGACTCCATCGGGGAAACGCTCAACGGATTACCCGGCGTCTCCACGACGACCTACGGGCCGATGGTCGGAAGACCGATCATCCGCGGCATGGATGGCGACCGGATCCGCATGTTGCAAAACGGCGTCGCGGCATACGACGCATCGTCGCTGTCGTACGACCACGCCGTGCCGCAAGACGCGTTGTCGGTGGAACGCGTGGAAATCGTGCGCGGACCGGCCGCATTGCTGTACGGCGGCAACGCGATCGGCGGGGTGGTGAACACGATCGACAACCGGATTCCGCGCGAGTCAATCGAAGGCGTCTCGGGACAAGTCGATGCCAGCTACGGCGGCGCCAACGATGCCCGCGCCGGCGCGGCGCAAGTCGAAGGCGGAAACGGCCGATTCGCGTTTCACGTCGATGCCTTCGATCGCGACACGAGCAATGAGCGCATTCCCGGCTTCGCGCATTCCGATCGTCAACGCGCGCTCGACGGCCCCGACGTTGCGCAGCCCTATGGCCGCATCCCGAACAGCGATGGCCGCTGGCATGGCGGCGCCGTCGGATCGTCCTACACATGGGCGGACGGTTACGCGGGCGTCAGCTACAACGGTTACGACGCGAACTATGGCTCCGTCGCCGAGGACGACGTGCGCCTGCGCATGCATCAGGACCACATCGCGGCGGCGTCGGAGATACGCAATCTGCAGGGACCGTTCACCCAGTTGAAGTTCGACTTCGCATACACCGACTACGAGCACAGAGAAATCGACGACGGCGAAACCGGCACGACCTTCCGCAATCATGGGTACGAGGCGCGGGTCGAGGCGCGGCACAGGAAGATCGGCCCGCTCGACGGCGCGATCGGCGTGCAACTCAGCCAGAACACGTTCTCGGCACTCGGCGACGAAGCGCTCGTGCCGACATCGCAGACGACCAACGCGGCGCTTTTTGGTCTGGAAGAGTGGTCGGTCACGGATGCGCTGAAGCTGAGTATCGGCGCACGCTACGAACACGTGAACATCGACCCGACGTCGGGCGGCAACGAAAAATTCGCCGGTTCGCCGAAGCGCGATTTCAACGCGGGCAGCATCTCGGCCGGCGCGCTGTTCAAGTTGAACTCGGCGTGGAGTTTGGTCGGCAATGTCGCCTACACGGAGCGCGCGCCGACGTATTACGAGCTTTATTCGAACGGCCCGCACGATGCGACCGGCCAGTATCTGATCGGCAATCCGGACGCGCAGAAAGAAAAAGCGATCTCGACCGATTTGTCGTTTCGCTTCGCGAACGGCCCGAACAAAGCGAGCGCAGGCGTCTTCTATAGCCGCTTTCGCAATTACCTGACGGAGTTCAACACCGGCCGACTTGTCAACGATGACGATGAACCCGTCCCGCCCGGCACCGACGACGCGCTCAACGAAGCCGTCTACCGCGGCGTGCGCGCGGAGTTTTACGGCGTCGAGCTGGACGGAACGTGGCGCGTCTTCGCCAAGGGCGCGCAGCGTCTCGATGTCGAGTTCGTCGCGGACTACACGCACGCGCGCAATATGGATACCGGCGAGGCGCTGCCGCGCATCTCACCGCTGCGCGCGACGCTCGCGCTCGACTACGCGTATGGGCCCTACGGCGCGAGAACCGAGCTGGTTCACGCGTGGGCGCAGAATCGCGTGCCGGAAAACGACCTGCCGACCGGCAGCTACACCACGCTCGGCGTCATCCTGACGTACAAGTTCCGCATCGGCTCGACGAACTGGCTCGCCTATTTACGCGGCCAGAACCTGACCAATCAGGAAGTGCGTTACGCAAGCTCGGTCGTGCGGGATATTGCGCCCGAAGGCGGCCGCAGCGTGATGATCGGCTTGCGTACCGCCTTCTGACGACGAACGCTGAGCGTCAGAGCGGCGCCGACTTGCGCGTGTGCATCGGCTGATACGGCTCGCCGGCCTTGAAGCGTTCGAGCCGCTCGCTCGCAACCGACAAGGCCGCGAGCGACGCGCGCCGCAACTGATGATCGTAAAGCGACACGATCGCGGCGAGCCGTTCGAAGTCATCGGGCGCGAGTGTCCACGAACCGGACTCGCGGCCGGCATCGAACACGGCGGCCATCGACTGATCCGCGCGAAGCAGTTCCTCGTGCGAGAAGTCGCCGTGTCCCGCTTCGGCGAGAAACTTGGTGAGATACATCGCCTCGGTGATGTGCTGCGCCGGCGCGATGTCCGGCGAGCCCGAGCGCAATGCCGTCAACGAGATATGCGCCGCGAGCGCAAGCTCGTCCGCCACCGCGCGCGGAATGGGAAGCAGCTGCGCCTTGCTGAGCCGGGCGCGCGTCGCCCGGGGCGAGCGCTGGAAAGGAAGAGTGCGTGACATGCGAGGATCGATGGTTGACCTATTCAGGTTAACGTTCATCGATCGCCGAATCTGAAGGGTGCCGCGCACGTTCCTGTTGAAAATGCTCGACGAACGCGATCGCGCGCTCGCACTGATCGGCATCCAGCGTGTGGATACTGCACGGGTCCTGCTCGACGCCGATCGCCTGCGCGAGCCACTTCATCCCCTTGGAGCGCGCCTCGAATACATTGCAGCCGTCGCGCCGGACCTTGGCCTGCACGAGCGGTTCGAGCACCGCATGCAGTTTTACCTTCAGATCGCGCAGTTGGGCATCGGCGAGACGGCCGAGCGGAACGTTGCGCGTGCTGCGCGGAAAGATGCCGATCCACGCCTGACAATCAGCGCACATCCAGAGCGGACCGTGGTCTTCGCGATACGGATAGGCTTCGTCGCCGGCGCGCGCCAGTGTCGCGGGCGCGCCGCAGTAATCGCAGTCTGGATGAGGCAGAGGTTTGACAGGTCGGCCGACACGCATCGAAAAAAACTCCCGGACGGGGAAGTCAATATATCAAAACCGCTGGTCTCTTTCGAAAAGGCCTTCGCGTGAAAGCTCGATGCATGGCGCGATGTCGCAGCCCGCTTAAGCAAGCGCGTTCGCGAAGTGCCTGCCACGCGCGTCGGCAAAGGAAACCGCCGATCGGGAATTTACTTTTCCGATCGGCGGTATACGGTAGGAGTGCGTGCTACCAGCCACGCGCTTTCGGAGCTTACGGGCTCCAAGCTGCACGTTCGATCAACAGCCCGGAAGGCGCGCCTTCCAGCGCCCGCGACCCGGTTCCCGCATGCGTGCTCGCAAGCTCGTCGCAGGCTTGCAGTCTTCAATCGTTTCCTTGACTCAAGAGGTGGTGACAATGAGAGCAACTCTTCTATTGGCCGCAACGGTCGCCGGCGTCTTCGCGATGAGCGCCGTCGCGCAAACGCAGGACATGCAGATGACGCCCGCTCAAAGCAGCAACGCGCAGCAAAATACGCAAGACAGCGGCACGGCAACGAACGATTCCAGCTATGGCGGAGCGATGTCGACGAGCAAGTCCGGCAGCGCATCGCGCGATGTCGGCACCATGAGCACGATGCAACTCTGCACGCCGGGCCTGAGCTGCAATATCTATCGCGGTCAATGACGATGTGCCGAATGCGCCGCGGACGCCTTCGACGCCTTAGACGATTGCGCTTCCTCTTCCAGCCGCTCGCCCTCCATTTCGCAGTCCCCCAATGGCGGGACTGACTCCCTCCCGATGCGTGGTTTTTTCAGACGATCGTTCGGTCGATAGTAGAGGCCATCAAAAGACGGCCGCTTATCGGTCACGCGTGGCGATGTTCCCACGCGACAAGCTCTTTTCCGCGACAAGCGCAGCGCTCACGCTGAGCGGCGAGTTCGAATCGCCGGCGCACGCGGATCTCCAGGCTTCTCATTCGGCGAGGCCACGTTCGTTCTCTATGCATAAGCACATCTGGATAGCCGCCGCCGCGCGGCCAGTGAGGAGGTACCCGAAATGAGATCCCATCAGATAAAGCGCGCGATGTTCATCGCAATCGGCATGCTGGCGTGCGGCATCGGTGCCGCCGCGAACGGCGCGGACGTTGCCGATGCACGTCCCATCGCCGTCGACGGCGGTCCGCTTGCGTTCACGGTTCAAACGCCGTCGGGCGGAACGTCGCGCCTGATCTATGCCGAGGACGACGGCTGGCGTCTCGACGATCGCGACGCGCGTCTAAAGCCCACGGAAGCGCGCATCACGCCGGCCTCTGCGGAGCCGCAAAAAGAGGCGTCCGGCGGCGAGCGGCCGATGACCGTTTTCATCGACGGTCCGACGGGCTTCACCTATGTCTGGATGCGCGATCAGGGATGGAAGTACATCGGCCGGCTTGCAGGGCGCACTCGTTGAGTCGCGCCTCGGGGAAATCTCGTGACACGACGCCCGCGCCGGTACTTGATCGCGGGAACGATCGGCGTTTCGCTGGCCGCGTGCTCTCAAGCGGCCCCCGCAGCCGACGCCTCGCTTATCGATGCATGGCGCGCAGTGCGCGTGGCCGACTGCGCGCGCTGTCATGGCAGGGACCACGAAGGACTCGCCGCGCCATCGATCGTCGGCTTTGCGCGCACGCAGAGCCGTGAGCGCTTCATCGCCGCGGTTCTCGACGGCGATCCGCCGCGGGGCATGCCTGCCTATCGCGGGAATGCGCTGATCGAGAATCAGATCGACGCGATTTATCGCTACTTTGCAGCACGCGCCGACGGCAGTATCGCGGCCGGCGCGATGCCAGGGCGCGAATCAGATGAAGCACCTAAACTTAAATAGCGCGCTGTCACCCAACGCGCGAACGGAGGTTGATCGTGAACTCCACTCAATCAGTCAGCGATGGCACCGGCTGGACCGACAAGCTCGACGACGCGGCCACGCTCGCGATGCTCGTCACGGCGATCGGGGCGCAGCAGACGAAGCTCGCCGCGAGCAGGCACACGGGCCTGAACGGGCAGGTCGACCGCGCGCAACATCAGAAATCATTGCTCGGCGCTTTCGGAATACTTCGGATTACAGATGATATTCCGGAAGCCGCGCGATTCGGCCCATTCGCGAAGCGCCCGGCAACCTATCGCGTCGCGTGCCGCATCTCCAGCGGCCAACCGTGCGCGCAGGCCGACACCGCGTCCGACGTTCGCGGCATCGCGCTCAAGTTTTTCACGGAGGAGGGCGCCGAAACCGACTTGCTGATGACGAACGAAGGCGGGCGCTCGCACGCGCGCGATGCGGCCCAGTTCATGGCGGTCGCCGACATCATCGTCGCGTTGCTTGCCGAAGGAACGGTCAGCGGGATCGCGCAGGGCTTGCGCGAGATGATGATGGCGAGACTCGGGCCCGTCGAGGGCGCGCGCATTCTGGCGATACTTTTCAAGGAAACCCGCTTGCATCACGTCGATAGCGTGGCGACGGAGCACTACTGGGGATCGGTCGTGCAACTCGGGCAGGCGGCGATCAAGTACTCGCTGCATCCGCATCCTTCGACGCCCAGCGGAACCAACGCCGAGCGTCACGGCGACAACTATCTGCGCGCGGATATCCGCAATCGTGTGGAGCAAGGCCCGGTCAAGTGGCAACTCGGCGTGCAATTCTTCGTCGATGAAGAAACGACGCCCGTCAACGATGCATCGGTTGCATGGAAGTCGGACGTGGTGACGATCGGCGAGCTCGAAATCGATGCGCCGCCCTCCGTCGACGACGAAGCGCACATCGACCGGCTCGCGTTCAATCCGGCCAACGGCTTCGCGCCGCTCGGGATCACGCATGCGCGCCAGCATGTGTATGCCGCGAGCGCCGCGAATCGCGAGGCACGCGGCGTGTTGTCGAGCAACGAAGCCCGCGCGTTGCTGGAAGCGCGCTAGCCGCGCCCTAGTTCGACTGCGCAGGATTGCACGTCGCGCGACGTTTTTCTCCGATAATAGTGCCCATTCAGAAACGGGCATTCGCGCCCGGGCGCTGTACGAATATCGGAGCCCGCCATGCATCTTGCCGGCATGATCCTTCCGATCTTTGCCATCATCCTGACCGGATGGGTGGCGCGCGTGTCGGGCTACATGCCGCACGCGCTCGCGCCGTCGCTGATGCGCTTCGCCTACTACGTCGCGATGCCCGCGCTCGTCTTCCTGACCATTGCCGACGAGTCGCTTCGCTCGCTGCTCGAATGGCGCTTTCTCGGCGCGTTCGGCGGCGGCTCGATGATCTGCTTCGCCGCCGTGTTGCTCGTCGCGCGAAGCGCGCGCGGCGCAAGTCTCGCGTCGGCTGCGATGCTCGCCGCCGCCGTCGCGATGACCAATACCGGCTTCGTCGCGCTGCCGATTCTAAAGACGCTTTATGGCAAGCCCGGCGTGCTCGCGGCGGCGGTCGCCACCGTGTTCGTCGGCGCGATCATGTTTCCCGTGCTCGTCGTGTTGATCGAGATCGGCCGGATGGATGCGTCGCGCAAGATCGACGTGGCGGCGCTCATTCGCCAGATTGCGACCAACCCCGTGATTCTCGCGACGATTTGCGGCCTGCTGTGGTCCGTCGCCGGATTGACGTTGCCGGCGCCCGTCGCGTCGTTTCTCACCATACTCGGCGAAGCGCTGACGCCATGCGCGCTCTTCGCGATCGGCCTCGACCTGACGCTCGACGAGTTGCGCGGACGCGTGAGTCTCTACGCGCTGCTGACCGTGCTCAAGCTCGCGATCGTGCCGCTCGTCGTGTACGCGCTGTGCCTCGCGGTGGGACTCGATCGCACCGCGACCATCGCTGCGGTCGTCTGCGCCGCCGTGCCGACCGCGAAGAGCGCTTACGTGCTCGCGTCAGAGTACGACGTCGAGAAAGGCGTGGTCGGCGCCGTGATCTCGATGAGCACGCTCTTTTCGATCGTCACGTTGCTCGCGTGGCTATACGTGCTGTAGCTTCGATCACACATCGCCGAGTTCTTCATCGACGTTGCGCTCTTCGTCGTCGGGTGGCGAAATGCCGAGCGCCTTGTCCCATTGCGGCTCGCTCAGATAGCGCTCGCGAAGAAAGTCGACGAACGCTTTCACCTTCGTCGTCGAACGATGCGAGGTCGGATATACCGCGGACAGCCACAACGGCGGCGCCGCGTAGTCGGGCAGCACGCGCACGAGACGGCGTTCGAGCAGATCGCTCGCGGCGACCATCGTCGGCAGATAGACGACGCCCGCGCCCGCGCGCGCGAATTCGAGCAGCAGATGCACGCTATTGGTTTTCAGCACGGCATTGAGCGCGATTTCATAACACTCGTTGCCCTTCATGAGCGGCCAGTTATCGCCCCACGGATAGTGCGCATAGCGCGCGAAGTCGTGGCGCAGCAGATCGAGCGGCGTCTCGATGGCGGGCTCTTCCTTGAGATACGCGGGCGTCGCGCACAATACGCCGCGCACGGGAAAAAGCTTGCGCTCGACGAGCAGATTCGACGCGGGCGGATAGATCTGCAGCGCGAGATCGAAGCCTTCCTGCACGGGATCGATCACGCGATCGTTCACCGTCACGACAAACTCGATTCGCGGATGCGCCTCGCGAAACGCGATCAGCGCCTGCGAGAAGTGCCCGAGTGCGAAACCGGGAAGCACATGAACATTGAGCGTGCCGCAGAGCGATTGCGTTTCGGGAATCGCGCGCCCCGACAACTCGTTCACCTTCGATACGAGCAGCAGGCAATCCTGATAGTAGGACTCGCCGACTTCCGAAAGACGCACGGCGCGCGTCGAGCGATGAAACAGCGCGACGCCGAAGTGTTCTTCCAGTTGCTTCACACGCGATGTGACGACCGATTTCGCCACGCCGAGTTGCCGCGCCGCGCTCGCGAAACTTTGCGCTTCGGCTGCGCGAACGAAGGCCTCCATCGACATGAAGAGGTCCATGCTTTTCTCCTGTATGCGCCCGTTCGCGTCCGCTAAACCGCGGCCTTCCGGTAGCGCAGCGGCGTCGTGCCGAGCCGTTCGGAAAAGAGCGCCGTCATGTGTTGCTGCGACGAGAATCCGCACGCGGCGGCGATATCGACGAGCGGCGCATCGTCCGAACGCAGCATGCGCGCGGCAGCGCCGATACGCTTCTCCAGCACATAGCGATAAAGCGAATAACCGGTGCGCGCCTTCACGCCATCGAAGACGGCGCGCACGGGCAGATCAAGTTCGGCGGCAATATCGGCGCAGGAAAGGCTTTGCTCGATGTTCTCCGCGACATACGCTTCGAGCGTCGCGAAACCGGCGTCTGTCAGCGCGGATTTACGCTCGCGCGCGGCGCGTTCGAGATGGCGCGTCGTTTCGATCCACGCGAGCGTCGCGACACATTGCATCTCCCAGGCATCGACCTTGCTCGATTCGTCATGCGCCTTCTGACGCGCATAGCGCACGAGATGGCGGATCGAATCGGCGTCGAGATTGCTGCGGCTGCCCGCGCGACGCAACGGTTCCGCGTTGCGATCGGCGATGCGGTTTACGAACGCATCCGCATATCGAAACGCGATGAAACCGTGCCGCACGTCATGCGCATCGATGCGCATGCTGCCGCCGCGCGGGTGATACGCCGCCGTTTCCGCGCGAAACGTGAAGGGCGCGGCGGGGCCGTCGTCGTAGCGCGTGTCGGACACGATCGTGCCGAGCAGCAGGCAGATCATGTCGGAGGAATTGCTCAGTTCCAGCGAATAAGGGCGCGGCCCGGAGATGCAGTATTCGAGTCCGGGAACGCCCGCGACCGCGCTGAAACGGTCGATGCGGGCGGGCGCGGCGGTGGCGCTCATGATCGTGTCTCCATTTTCTTCGCGGCTCGACACCGGTCCATCGGACGCCGCTGTTCACGCGAGTATAGATGCGAGCGCGAGGCGCTTGCACGCGCGATGGGTCGCCGTTCGCGAACGCCGCGTGCGCGCTTCGCGCCCCGGTGTTAACCCCAATCCGCTGGTGATTCGCCCGGATTCTGTAATCCGTAAAACCTGAAAGACCCGCGCGCCGCGCCTTCCGTAACGTTCGCTCATACGACACGAACGACCGGAGACGACGATGCAAACGCGGCACCCGAAATCAACGATACGACGACGTCACGCATGCGCGCTCGCCATGCTCGGCGCGACCTGCTCGATGACGCCCGCAGCCGATGCGTTCGCCTCGGGCATTCCCTTCGCGACCGACCGTCCGCAAACCTGGCAGTTCAGCAGCGACTTCGAAGGCACCTACGACTCCTTCGGCCAGAACATCGAATGGAATCACGATAGCCGCGCATTCGATTCGCATGGCGATCAGGTCGCGGGTCCGGGCACGAACACGTTCGTCGGGTTATCGACGTTCATTCACTACTGGAAAGTGCCGTCGCTGCCGCACGTCGGCTTCAACGCGAGCATCACGCTGCCCGCGATCCGCACGCAGGGCTCGCAATTTTCGGCGAGCGGCATCGGCGATCCGCTCGTCGGCGGGCTGGTCTGGTACAACCCCGCGCCCGCGACGACGCTCGGTTTTCAGGCTTACGTGCAAGTGCCGATCGGACAGAACGCGGTATCGACGAATACGTGGTCCTTCTGGCCGTCCGTGTTCTATGACGACTGGTACGGACACCTGAACGTCGATCTGCTGCTCGGCGGGATTCTGCGCGGGCGCACGCTGCGCTCGGGCCAGGACGACCTGAGCCCGGGCAACACGTTCCATCTCAACCTGCGTGTCGGCTATAGCATCTCGCCGCCCGACAGCCCCTTCGCGATTCCCTTCGTCGGCCTCGATTACCAGACGAGCGGCGGCACGTTCAATCAGACCGCTTCGATACCGGTCTCGAACAGCGCGAGCCGCGAAACGACCGTGGGACTCGGCGTGCTGTTCCAGTTCAAGCCGAACAGCCTGCCGTTCCTGCACCAGAAGATGTACGACCAGCTTTCGATCCAGTACCAGCACTCGATTTCGGGGCGCAACACCACGCTCACCAACGGGATTCTCGTGCAGGCGTGGCACTACTGGTGAGCACATTCAAACGATGGAGACGAACATGAGTGAGACGAACAAGCTTCCCGCCGCGTCGCGGCGCACCTTCATCAAAGCGGCAGGCGCCGGCACGGCCGCCGCCGCGTTCGGCGCGGTGTCGCTCACGGCGCGCGCGGCGAGCGACATCAAATTCGACGCGGAGTACGACGTCGTCGTGTGCGGCGGCGGTGGCGGCGGTTTGCCGTGCGCGTTGTTCTCGCGCTGGCTGGGCAATCGCGTCGCGATCCTGGAAAAGGCGGGCAGCGTCGGCGGCACGGCCGCGAAGGCCGCGTTCTGGTACTGGGTGCCGAACAACGAGCCGATGCGCCGCGCGGGCATCGCCGATCCGAAGCCCGATTACATGCGCTATGTCGCGCGTCTGTCGCGGCCCGAGCAATACGATCCGTCGCTGCCGAAGCTCGGTCTGTCGGACTGGGAGTACGAGATGTGCGAGGCGATCTACGACAGCGCATCGCCGGCGGCGGAACTGCTCGCGAACAAGGGCGCGTTGCCGTATCGGCATGAAGGCGCGGTGCCGGATTACTGGGCCGAGCTTCCCGAAGACAAGGCGCCGCGCGGCCGCGTGCTGTTTCCGAAGGACGGCTTGCCGAGCATGTCCGACGGCGGGCGCGTCGCGATCCGCACCATGAGCGCGGCGGCGAGGCGCGACGGCATCGACATAAAGACGGGTTATCGCGTGCAGAAAGTGCTCGTCGATGAAACGGGCGCGGTGATCGGCGTCGAATCGCTGACGGAAGAGGGCACGCTCTTTCGCGTACGCGCGAAAAAGGCGGTGATCTTCGCGACCGGCGGCTTCACGCACGATCCTGAACTGCGCAAGAACTTCCTGCACGGCGCGGTGTATGGCGGCTGCGCGGCGCCGACCAATGAAGGCGACTTCGTGCGCATTTCCAGCGCGCTCGACGTGCAGTTGCGCAACATGAACTATTCGTGGATGGCGCCGATCTCGCTCGACAAGGCCATCGCGAAGGACGGTTCGCTATCCGGCATCTTCACGCCGACCGGCGATTCGATGCTGTACGTGAACAAGTACGGCAAGCGCGTCGTCAACGAGAAGCTCGCCTACAACGAAGTCTGCGCGACATTCTCCGAATGGGACGGCGCGAAGGGCGAGTATCCGAATCTCACGCTCGTTTCAATCTGGGATCAGCAGGCGCAGGACCATTGCGCAAGCGATGACTACGGCAGCCTCATCGTGCCGAAAGGTTCGAACGACCGGCACGTGCTGCGCGGCAACACGCTCGCGGAACTGGCGAGCGCGATCCGCGAGCGCATGGCGAAGTACAAGAGCGCGCTCGGCGGCGCCGATCTCTCCGACGATTTCGTGCGCAACCTCGACGCGACGATCAGGCGCTTCAACGGCTTCGCGAAGACGGGCGTGGACCAGGATTTTCATCGTGGCGAGCGCATCGTCGAGAAGCTTTTCAACGGGCCTGTATCGAAGAAAGCGGATCAGAAGAACGAGACGATGTATCCGCTCGCGGCGAAAGGGCCGTATTACGCGGCGCTCATCGTCGCGGGCAATCTCGATACCAAGGGCGGACCGAAAACCAACTCGCACGCGCAAGTACTCGATACGCGCGGCGAGCCGATCAAAGGCTTGTACGGCGTCGGAAATTGCGTCGCGTCGGCGTCCGCGCGCGCTTACTGGGCGGGCGGCGGCACGCTCGGGCCAATCATCGCGTTTGCCTATCGTGCGGCGCAATCCGCCAATGGAGCCCAATCATGATTCGGATAGCTAATCTATTCGCGGTTCTTGCGCTTGCGAGCACCGCCGTCCATGCGCAACAAGATCCGATCGCTATCGGCAAGAAGCTCACGACCAACAACTCCGCCGTGTGCCACACCTTCGGCAAGGGAGAACCGAACGGGCAAGGGCCCAATCTCTTCGGCATCGTCGGCAAGCCGATGGCATCGGAGGCGGGCTTCAAGTATTCGGCGGGCATGAAGGCGGCTGCGGCGGGCAAGGTCTGGGACGAGAAGCTGCTCGATGCGTGGCTCACCGACACGCAATCCGTCGCGCCCGGCAACGCAATGACTTATTTCGAAGGCGATGAAGCACGGCGGCAAAAGATCATCGCGTATCTGCGCACGCTGCATTGAACCCCACATCAGGAGACGAGAGCATGAACCCCATCACCATGACCGACGAACAGCGCAAGATCATTGCGCTCGAATATCTGCGCAGGCTCGATCGGGGCGCAGCATTTTTCGATCTCTTCGACGACAACGCCGAAGTCTATTTCCCCAAATGGGGTATCGCGACAGGACGCGCGGCGTTCGAAAAGCTCTTCGCGGATCTCGGCTCGATCGTCGCGAAGTTCAAGCACGATCTCGCGTATCTGAACGTGATCCAGCAGGGCGATACGGTGGTCGTCGAAGGCACGAGTTACGGCACGACCAAGAGCGGCGTGGACTGGCGCGCAGGCGTCACGCACGCGGGCCGCTGGACCGATGTCTTCGAAATTCGCGACTTCAAGATTCAGCGCTGCTTCATCTATCTCGATCCGGACTACGAAGGCGCGGACACGCAGCGCTATCCGTGGCTCGCGGACGAACGCGCGCAGAAGTAAGTACTTTCCCTAGGGTCGCGATCGAGCACGCATCGTTCGGCAAACGCGAACCTCGATTCATTGCCTCGCGCCCCTCGCAGCCCTAATCTTGATTCCAGAGCGACACCGCGAACGTGAACGCAGACATGGAGACAGACATGCAACAGACCCAGTTCGGAAGCCTCGATAACCATCGCAAAGGCACCATCGAAATCATCAAGGGACAAGCCTCGCATTACGTGATGTCTAACGTGTTCGAAGTGGCGAGCCATTCCGCGCCCTATGAAAAAGTTATCGTCGGCAAGAACCTCAAGTACGTGATCGAAACGCTGCGCGCCGAAGGCGTGTCGCCGTGGTTCACGGCATCGCACGATGAATTCGTGGTCGCGCTCGATGGCGAGATCGACGTGCACTTCATCAAGCCTTCCGATGGCGCGCTGGTGAGCACCGAGATCGAAGGCACGGTGAAACTCGAAGGCGAACCCTCGGGCCAGAAGATGGGCTTCGTGCGCTTGCGTCGCGGTCATCAGGCGCTGCTGCCGGCGGGCGCTGCGTATCGCTTCGAAGCGCGAAAGACCGGCGTGCTGCTCGTGCAGACGATCGCCGGCGCCGAATCGGTCGAGAAGTGGGCCGACATCTGCATTCAATGAATCCCGCGAACTCTCATCTTTCGGAGCACACCATCATGGATCAAACCGTTTTTTTGCAGAGCGTCGTCGCGACCGACCCCGATGCGGCCACGGGCTATCGCACCTTCAGGCTCGGCGATTTCGAATTCAGCCGCGACGCGTATTTCGTCACCGTGAAGTGGCCGGCGCAAGGACAGACGCGCTCGCATCAGATGCACGCCGACGACTTCCTGCGCGCGATGATGCGCGACGTTGCGTGGGGCTTCTTCTACGGCTGGGTCAACTTCGACGAAGTGATCGGCACGCGCAATCACTACGGCAAGGTCGACATGTATGCCGGCGCGTATAACGCGAGCCTTCGCGAGGCGGGCGTCGATTACACGCAGCAATTTGAAACGCCGATCATCATGGCGACCTTCAAGGCGATTCTGAAGGACTGGGTCAACGAAGGCTTCGATCCGTTCGCGGCGCCCGAGGAAACCGGCTCGGCGTTCGGCGCGAAGCACGGCGACAACATCGCGGCGATCGACCGCACGCGCATCGCGACGAAGCGCATGCCGGGGCTCGAAGGCGATTCGCCACTGCGCGACGACTTCCCGGTGAATCGCCAGTTCGCGGATGTATCGCAGGACGAGCCGGAGATTCATGTCGAGCCCGGATTCGAAGGCCAGTTGCACGCGTTCAGTCTTTTCAAGTATCTGTCGCGCTCGGACGTGACGTGGAATCCGTCGGTGACATCCGTGTGCAAGCAAAGCCTCTTTTGCCCGACGACCGAGGAATTCGTGCTGCCGGTCTTTCACGGCAACGATCGCGTCGAGTGGTTCCTGCAACTGTCGGATCAGATCATCTGGGATGTGGCCGACAAGGACACCGGCGATCCGCGCGCGCGCATCACGATGAACGCCGGCGATATCGCCGCGATGCCCGCCGACATTCGTCACAAGGGTTATTCGCAGAAGCGCTCGATGCTGCTCGTGTGGGAGAACGCGACGCCCGATCTCCCCAAGCGCTACGAAAGCGGCGAGTTGCCGCCGTATCCGGTCGCGTTCTAAGTCCGTCACGTTCTTACGCTTCACGATGACGCCCTTAAAAAGGCGTCGCGAGGAATGTTTCGTCTTCAATCTTCGACACGAGCAAGACATGCAAACGCAACTCTTCATCGACGGCCGCTTCGTGCCCGCCCTTTCCGGCGAAACGCTCGCGACCCTGAACCCGCACGACAACAGCGAGATCGCGCAAGTCTCGATGGCCGGCCGCGAGGACGTCGACCGCGCGGTGCAAGCCGCGAAAAAGGCATTCCCGGCGTGGAGCGCGATGGCGGCGGCGGATCGCGGACGCCTGCTTCTGAAACTCGCCGATGCGATCGAAGCGAACGCCGACGAACTCGCGCGTCTCGAATCGATGGACACGGGCCACCCGATCCGCGACACGCGCAATCTCGACGTGCCACGCACGGCCGCGACGTTCCGCTATTTCGGCGGCATGGCCGACAAGTTCGAAGGCTCGGTGATTCCGGTCGAAGCGGGCTTTCTCAACTATCTGACGCGCGAACCGGTCGGCATCGTCGGGCAAGTCGTGCCGTGGAATTTCCCGCTGATGTTCACGAGCTGGAAGATGGCGCCCGCGCTCGCGGCGGGCAATTGCGTCGTGATGAAGCCCGCCGAACTCACGCCCTTGTCGAGCCTCGCGATTGCCGCGCTGATGGCCGAGGTCGGCTTTCCCGCGGGCGTCGTGAACGTGCTGCCGGGTCTCGGCCACGTCGCGGGTCAATACATCGCGGAGCATCCGGAGATCGGCAAGGTGGCGTTCACCGGATCGACGGCTGTCGGCCGCAAGATCGTGCAGGCGTCGAGCGGCAATCTGAAGAAAGTGCAACTCGAACTCGGCGGCAAGGGCGCGAACGTCGTGTTCGCCGACGCCGATCTCGACGCCGTCGTGCAAGGCTCTGCGTTCGGCATCTTTCATAACCAGGGGCAGGCGTGCATTGCGGCGTCGCGTTTGATCGTGCACGAATCCATTGCCGACGATCTGCTCGAACGCTTCACGTCGCTCGCGCGCTCAATCCGTATCGGCGATCCGCTCGATCCTTCGACGGAGATGGGACCGCTCACGTCGCAGATGCATCGCGATCGCGTGCTCTCATATGTCGATGTCGCGCGCGAGCAGGGCGGGCGCGTGCTTGCGGGCGGCAAAGCGCCGGACGCCGCCGCGCTCGCGAAGGGCTGCTATGTCGAGCCGACCATCGTGCAGGCGAAGCCGACGGATCGCGTCGCGCAGGAAGAAGTGTTCGGGCCGTTCGTCGCCGTCAGCACATTTAGTTCGGATGACGAAGGACTCGCCATTGCCAACGGCACCGAATACGGCCTCGGCGCGGGCCTCTGGACGCGCGATCTGCAACGCGCGCATCTCTTCGCGCGGCGACTGAAGAGCGGCATGGTGTGGATCAACTGCTACAAGCGCGTGAGTCCGGGATCGCCATTCGGCGGCGTCGGCGCAAGCGGGTATGGACGCGAGATGGGCTTCGAAGTGATGCGCGAATATACTCAGGCGAAGTCGGTGTGGGTGAATGTCGACGCCAATATTCCGCCTTACTATCCGCGCTGAGCGCACTCGAAATCATGCAATCGTTCGTTTATCAGGGCATGCCGTCGCGCGTGGTGTTCGGTGCGGGAAGCATCGAACATCTCGAACGCGAGATCGAACTTCTGGGCGCGCAGCGCGCGCTCATTCTCTCGACGCCGCCGCAGCGCGACCAGGCCGAAGCGCTTGCCGAGCGCATCGGACATCGCGCGGCGGGCGTGTTCGCCGAAGCGGTGATGCATGTGCCCGTCGAAACGGCGCGTGAGGCGCGCGAGTATGCACGGCGTATCGGCGCGGACTGCGCGATCGCCATCGGCGGCGGCTCGACCACGGGACTCGGCAAGGCGATCGCGTTGACATCGTCGCTGCCGATACTCGCCGTGCCGACCACCTACGCGGGTTCGGAGATGACGCCGATCTACGGCCTCACCGAAGCGGGCCTGAAGAAGACCGGCCGCGACATGCGCGTGCTGCCCAAGACGGTGATCTACGATCCGCAACTCACGGTCTCGCTGCCCGCGTCGCTTTCGGTGACGAGCGGCATCAACGCGATTGCGCACGCGGCCGAAGGGCTGTATGCGCAAGACGCGAATCCCGTCGTGAGCCTGATGGCCGAAGAAGGCATTCGCGCGCTGGCGCAGGGCATCGGCAAGGTCGTCGCGAAGCCCGACGATCTCGATGCGCGCGGCGATTGTCTGTACGGCGCGTGGCTGTGCGGCGCCGTGCTCGGAAGCGTCGGCATGTCGCTGCATCACAAGCTGTGTCATACGCTCGGTGGCACGTTCAATCTGCCGCATGCGGAAACGCATACCATTGTGCTGCCGCACGCGCTGGCCTATAACCGCGATGCCGCGCCCGACGCGATGAAGCGCATCGCGCGTGCATTAGGCTTGAACGACGCCGCCGAAGGCGCATTCGAACTCGCGCGCGTGAATGGGGCGCCGACCGCGCTCAAGGACATCGGTATGAAAGGGAGCGATATCGACATCGCCGTCGATATCGCGTTGAAGAGCCCGTACTGGAATCCGCGTCCGGTCGAACGCGCGCCGCTGCGCGCATTGATCGAAGCGGCCTACGAAGGACGACGACCATGAACGAGTCACTTACGCAATCCGTCACCGATTCCTTCGGCCATTGCGCCGATGCGCGCACGAAGGAAATCGTCATCGCGCTCGTGCGTCACCTGCATGCGTTCGCGCGCGAGGTGAATCTCACGCACGACGAATGGCGACGCGGCATCGAGTTCCTCACCGCGACCGGCAAGAAGTGCGACGGCATCCGCCAGGAGTTCATTTTGCTGTCGGATACGCTGGGGCTTTCGATCGTGCTCGACGACATCAACCAGCATCACGACGACGCCGCGACCGAGAGCAGCCTGCTCGGCCCGTTCTATCGCGATGGCGTGAAGGAATCGGCGTTCGGCGCGAACATCGCGCAGAGCGATGGCGAGCCGGTGTTCTTTCATGGCACGGTCAACGACGTGAACGGCAAGCCCGTCGCCGATGCGCTCGTCGAAGTCTGGCAAACCGCGCCGAACGGCATGTACGAAGGCCAGGACCCGGATCAGCCGGAAGGCAATCTGCGCGGGCGCTTTCGCACCGGCGCGGACGGCGCGTACGCGTTCCATTCGATCAAGCCGACGAGCTATCCGATTCCAACCGACGGTCCCGTCGGCCAGATGCTCGTCGCGACGGGCCGTCATCCGATGCGTCCCGCGCACATTCACTTCCGCATCGACGCGCCCGGCTACGAGTCGCTGACGACCGCGCTCTATTCATCCGACGATCCCTACGTGCGCTCCGATGCGGTGTTCGGTGTGAAGCGCTCGCTCGTGATCGAGTATGTGGCGGGCAGGGAAGGCTACGACGCCGCGCGCGATTTCGTGCTGATCCCGCGGGGGCGAGCGTGACTGACCCGGCGTCGAACGATATCTGCGCGCTTCACGAAGTGCCCGATGGCGGCGGCCTCGAAGCCGCGCCGACGGTGCTCGTGCTGCGACGCGGCGGCGATGCGTGGGCGTATCGCAACGTCTGCCCGCACTTCTCGATTCCGCTCAACTACGAGCCCGGCGCGTTCTGGACCTACGAAGGCGGACTGCTGATGTGCGCCCATCACAGCGCGATGTTTCGCTTCGAAGACGGCGTGTGCGTCGATGGACCGTGTCTCGGCGCGAGCCTCAGGCGCATTCCCATCCGCATCGACAATGGCCGTGTGGTGATCGAAGACGCAAGCATCACATAGGATTCGCGGCGACGAAGTTCTTGAACGCGGCATAGGCGGGCTTCTGCGTATGGCCGTCGTTCTTCAGCAAGCCATACGCGCCTCCGCCTTGCAGGTTCGACGGATCGTCGTAAAGCTCGTAGCTCTGGATCGATTCGATATCGTAGGTCGATGCGAGCGCCACGAACTGCGCCATCATCTGGTTGCCGGCCAGATACGCCGCGATCTGCTGGTCGGTGCCGTAGTTCGGGCGCACGCCGAACTCGTTGATCCAGATCGGCTTGCCGAGCGCCTTTAGCGCCGCGAGCACGTTATGACAACCCGTGCCGCCGCAGGCGTGGGTGATGTCGTTCTGATCCGAATACCAGTGCCACGCCGTGATGTCCCAGTCGACGGCCGGATGCCCGAGACTGCCGTCCGGCTCCATGCCGGCCGCGAGCATCTGCGCGAAGCCATAGTGCAGCCACGTGCCGCCGCCCATGATGATCTTTCCCGCCGTATCGACGGACTTGATGCCCGCGATCATCCCGCGAATGACGCCGCGCAGAATTCTGAACTTCGTGAGGTCGTATTGCGACGGATACACGCCATCGACATTGCCGAGCAGCAGCGCGCTTTCCATCTCGTTCGTGACCTCGTAGTACGGATAGCGGCGCGAACTCGCCGTCTGTTGGCCGAGAGCGAAGCCAGCGTTGTAGCCGTCGGTTTCGTTGATGAACGTGTCGATGGCCATGAGGATCACGGGATACACGGTCACGCCGCCGGTCGCCATGATGTCGGCGACGCCCGCGAGCTTGTTCGCGGTGCCCTGGCTATAGACCTCGTTGCGATACAGCTTCGCGCCGAGATCCTGCAATTGCGAAAGCTGCAGCGCGGGGCTGGAGATATCGTAAGCGCCGCCCTCGTTGTTGTGGCCGTTCACGCCATAGAAGAGCCGCGCGGACTGCTGCGGCGGCGTGATGCTGCCGTTGCCGCCGGTGCTATTCGGGCTGGACGCCGGAGCAGGCGCGCTGGCGGCGGGCGAGGACGCGCCGCTCGCCGGGGTGCTGTCCGTCGTGCTATCGGCGTTGGACGACGGCGTCGTCGAGGGCACGTTCGCAGTGCCGATGGCAGGCGGGCTCGTCGTGAGCTTCGTCGTTCCCGTGCCCGAGGCCGGCAGATCCGATCCCGCGATGCTCACGGAAGACGCGGACGCGCTGCCGCTCTGCGTGGCGTTCGTTGATGAAGCGCTGTTGTCGCCGCCACCGCCACCGCATGCGGCAAGCAGCACGCTTGCCGCAACCGCGAGCGTAACGGCCTTGAATCGAATGAAGCGGAAAGCCGGATCACCGGCAGAAGCGAAGTTCGTCATTGTCAATGCGCACTACTAAATGGCCAACATCCATGTCCACGAAGTAGGCACACGTTCCACGAGTCGTCCGGACGAACGCGGACGGACCGATGACGGACCTTGATTCCGCGTGGGACGCAGGAACGGTGGAATGCTTGTCGATTAACCCCGGTGAGCCGTCCGGAAAAGGGCGCTGCCGGAAGCGGGAGGGGAAGAGAAGACCGCGTCGAAGCCGGTCTCAATAGGGTTTACGGCGGGGATGAACGGGACTTGAACGAATTTCGTCTGAAGCAAACGTTTCGACGCGACCGATCGGGAATTGTTACCCCGCGAGCGGCCGGTCGTGTTCGAGCGCCGCCCCGCCGAGGATCGACGTGGCGTCGGCGCGTGCGTTGTCGAGCTGCACGACGCTCGCCTGACGCGCCGCGAGCGCGTCGCGGTTCACGATAGCGGTGAAGATCGCCTTGTGTCGCGGCAGCGACAGCGCGTGCGTGTTCGGATGACGGCTCGTGAGCTTGATCGATTCGGTGAGCGCGAGCGAGAGCATGTTGCCGATATACGCGAGCATGTCGTTATGCGTCGCCGCCATGATCGAGCGATGAAATTCGAGGTCCGGATCGAGCAGAGCGGCGGCGTCTTGCGCGCCTTCCATGCGTTCATACGCGGCGCCGATGCGCGCGATGTCGTCATCCGTGGCGGTGATGGCCGCGAGCGCGGCGGCGGCGGGCTCGATGATCTGGCGCACCGTCATCAACGCGCGGAAGAACTCGCCTTCGGGAAGATGGCTGATCGTCCACACGAGCACGTCGGGGTCGAGCATGTGCCATTCGTCGCGCGCGCGCACGACGCTGCCCACGCGCGGCTTCGATACGACGAGCCCCTTCGCGACGAGCACGCGCGTCGCCTCGCGCAGCACCGGCCGGCTCACGCCATAGCTTTCGCAGAGCGTGGGCTCGGCGGGCAGACGCTCGCCCGGCGCAATGCCGCCGCTCACGATCTGCATACCGAGCTCCTGCACGATGCGTCCGTGCATGCTCTTGCGTTGCCTGGGGTTGCGGTAATCCATGACGCGCGGCTCGAACGGCGGCTATTGAGCGGTCGTCGCGCGCATCGCCCGATATTCCCGCCGCACGATATCCATCAACTCCGCGACTGACGTATTCGCGCTCTTCTGCTCGTAGGTCACGCGGCCGCGCTGCATCAACATGATGCGATCCGCGATGTCGAGCGTCTGCGCGTAGTTGTGCATGATCATGATGATCGAGAGACCGCCTTTTTCCTTCAGGCGCATCACGAGATCGATGATGAGCGCGGCCTCGCGCGCGCCCATCGCGGCGAGCGGCTCGTCGAGCAGCAGGATCTTCGCGTTCGAATGCACCGCGCGCGCGACCGCGATCGCCTGACGCTGACCGCCCGACAAACGCTCCACCGGCAGATCGACGGAAGGCACGTGCACGCCGATATCTTCGAGACATTGCGCCGCGCGCTCGCGCATCTGCTTGTGATCGACGAGCCTGAACGGACCGCGCCGCACGATCTCCCGATTGAGAAACATGTTGTGGTAGATCGACAGCGAATTCGCGAGCGCGAGATCCTGATACACGCATTCGATGCCGAGCGAGCGCGCATGATCGACGGACTTGAGCAGCGTTTCCGCGCCGTGCACGTGCAGCGTGCCGCTCGTTTGCTGATGAAACCCCGTGAGGATTTTCACGAGCGTCGATTTGCCCGCGCCGTTGTCGCCGAGAATGCCGAGAATCTCGCCCTGGCCGAGCGTGAGCGACACGCCGTCGAGCGCGGTGACTGCGCCGAAACGCTTGACGAGATTGTCGCCGCGCAGCGCGAGGTTGGCGTGATCGGCGTGCGCTGCGGGAGCCGTTTGCGGTTCTGCCATCACCGTGCTCCCTTGCGGCGAATCCGTCCGACGTGGATGTTGAAGATCATCGCGGCGAGAATCGCGCCCCCGAGAATGATGTTGAACGTGAACGCGTTGATGCCGATGAGCGTGAAGCCGTCGCTCAGAATGCCGAGCACCGCCGCAC
>NZ_FCOJ02000040.1 GCF_001545035.1 Caballeronia glebae | reverse complement strand
TGATTGATGAAGCGGCCGGTCGTCGGCGGCGCGGAGTGATACGAGCGCGCCCACTTTCCGCGCGCCCACGCCGACGCGCGCGGACTCACGCGCGATTCGCGCGACGCGGGACGCGCGCTGGAGCGGGGCGCCGCGGTCGGTTTGGCCGCCGCGCCCGATTTCAGTTTCGATTTGACGGTCTTCACGCGCGCGGGTTTGGCCGCCGCGCGGGGCTTCGGCGGGCGGATCGCTTCGACTTGGCCGGCGACCAGGCGTCTCAAGCCGCGCAACCAGAGTTTGGTTAGGCTTTTGGGCATTCGGCTGGGTCCTCGACTACATGCAATGGGATGGTGCGACGAAAAAACGCGCCGCGTTGTGCATTGCACAATAACACCAAAACGTCCGGGCGACCTAAGTGCAAGACTCGGATATCCGGTATGAATTAACGGTAATTCAAGAAAATAGTCAAAATTAAACGAAAGTTACGCGATGTAACCGTCATCCTGGTCGGAACCATGCCGCATAATTCAGTATCTTCCCAACCGTTATACTGGTGTGGATTTGCGGCAGCGTGTCGAAGCACTTTCGTCGGTCAAACGACCTCGTCCGCCACTGCACTGCAGCAACCCTCATTCCCAAGAAAACCAATGAACGTGGACTTACCCGTTTCCACCTGGATCTCCGTGACCGCGCTCGGCAGCGTCGGCGTCATGGGACCGGTGGCGCTCATCGTCGCCGCATGGCTCGCCGTCGGATATCGCTGGAAATATGCAGGCGCATGGCTCGCGCTACTCGGCGCGGCGAGCAGCCTCGTCGCGTTGAGCAAGATCGCTTTCATCGGCTGGGGCATCGGCGTGCGCCATCTCGATTTCACCGGCATCAGCGGACATGCGCTGATGTCCACGGCGGTCCTGCCCGTCGCGATTTTCGTTGCGCTGCTGCCAGCGCGCGGCACAATTCGTGCTCTCGGCGTCGCGTTCGGCTTGCTGCTGGGCGTGTGGGTCGGCGTGTCGCGCGTCGTGCTCGACGCACATTCGGTATCGGAAGTGGTGGCGGGTTGCGCGCTCGGCGCGGCTGTCGCGCTCGCGTTCGTGTGGTTCGCGTGGCGGGCCGAGTCCGGCAAGCTCGCGCCGACGCCCGTGGCCGCGAGTCTCGCGGCGGTCGTCGTGGCGCTGCACGGCATGCCTGTGCCGACGCAGCACTGGATTACGGAGATCGCGCTCGGACTTTCGGGCCACGAGCGTCCTTATGTGCGGGCGAGCTGGAAGTCCAAGGCGTTTCGCGCGCCGGAGCGCCGCACCGAACTGTCGCCCGACGAACGCGCGGCCGCCTGACACGGCCGCCGCGCCTGCCGCATAAAATCTTAGTCGTTCACACCCTTAGTCGTTCACGCCAATAATCACGCTCGATGCCTTGATCACCGCGACGGCCTTCTGACCTTGCGCGAGGCCGAGCGTGTCCACGCTCTGATTGGTGACGATCGCGGTGATGGTCGTGCCGCCGTCGAGCGACAACGACACTTCCGCGTTCACCGCGCCCTTCGTCACACTGGCAACCGTGCCGCGCAACTGATTGCGCGCCGACAGCTTCGCGTTCGTGTCTTCCATCAGCATGACCCACGAAGCCTTGATGAGCGCGAATGCGTCGCCGCCTTCCTTCAGCCCCAGCGACTGCGTGCTCTCGTGCGTGACGACCGCGACGATCGTCTGGCCGCCGGGCAAGCCGAGCTCGATTTCGTCGTTGACGGCACCGCGCGTGACCTTCGTCACCTTGCCGGCCAGCTGATTGCGTGCGCTTGTTTTCATTCCTAGTCTCCCGATCAGCTGCCAGTCATGGGCGAAGCCTTCGATGGCCGCGCCCGCCCGTTCCAGAAATTTTCGATGCTCGCTTTCGATCGCGCGATACGTGTCGATGAGACGCCGCGCGGACGGCGTGAGCCTCGTGCCGCCGCCGCCCTTGCCGCCGGTCGCGCTCGTCACGAGCGGCTCGCCAGCAAGGTTGTTCATGGCATCGACCGCGTCCCACGCGGCCTTGTAGCTCATGCCGACCGCCTTCGCCGCGGCGGTGATCGATCCCGAGTCGCGAATCGCGGCCAGAAGTGCGATGCGCGCCGCGCCGCCGAGGGTTTCCGTGCCGCTTTTCAGCCATACGGAGCCACCGAGTTCCAGCGGATCGCGCACCTTCGACGGTGCTGTTTTACTCATCTATCGCCTCTGGGATCGTGCTGAAACAATGAACGCGTGACGCATTATATCGACGCCTTCACACGCGGACGATGCATCGAACGAAGCAGCCGCTCGCCTTCCTGCGCGTCCTTGCGCGCCGACGCCGCGCCCCACGCCCGCGCGAAACCGCGCTGATAATCGCTGGCTTCGGGAAGCGCCGCGAGCCGATCGGCGGCGACGGCCGCATCGTTGGCTTCGCCGAGCGCCGTCTGCAATTCGCCGAGCAGTTTCGCGGTGTCCTTGCGCGTGCGCCGCGACGTCACCGAGCGGAAAAATTCGAGCGCATAGCGCAACCGCTTCGCGTGGATGCGCACGCGATGACGCTCGTGCGCCGCGAGCGACACGAGATCGGGCACGCGCGCGATACGTTGGTAATCGCGGCGGATGCGTTTCTCGGCGAAGCTGACGAAGCGCATCGGCGACGCGTCTTCCTGCGATGCAAACCGCGCGAGCCATTCGACGAACGCGAGCGTCAAACGCGCATGGCGCTTCGACGTCAGCGCGTCGCGCACCTTGTCGCGCGCGACGCGGCGCTTCACATTCGCGGCGGCGATGACGGGCTGCCAGCGCGCGGCGGCGGCGTCCGATTCGGCGTACACGGGCAGCGTCTTGTCGGTGAAGACGTCCCAGTCGCGCGCATCGGCGAGCAGGTCGCCGAACCATTTCAGATCGGGCGCGATGCGCGTGTTCCAGGCGTCGTCGACATCATCGCGAAAGAGCTTCAGCAGCGTCTTCAACCGACGCTGCGCGACGCGCAACTGGTGCACGTGCTCGTCGCCGAGACCGGCGCGTGAGGCGACCGCGTTGCCGAACCACTGCCCGGCCACGGACGCGGCAATCGCGACGAACGCCTCGCGGCGCGTCGCCGTGCGCGGCAAATCGAGTTTCGCGGCATGCACCGGTTCGGCCTGCGATTCGTGCTCGTCGTCCGGCGCGATGAAAAACGGCGCGGCGTCGATCACCTCGCCAGCGAGTCTGAACACGGCGTCCAGCGCGCCGTTCACCGCGGGCGCCGCGAGTCGCAGCATCGGCAGTTGTCCTTCCGATATTTCGAGCGACGCGAGGATGTCCGCGCCATCGGCAGCGACGCGCCATTCGATGCGCTCGACCTCGCGCTCTGGCGCAGGCACATCCGCCGCCTCGCCGCCGCTTTCGAGCGTCATGGCACTTTCCGGCCCGACATGCCGATGCGCTTTCGCGAGCGGTTCGGCGAGCGCATCGTCGGCTTGCGCGAATTCGATCACCGACGCCGACAGATCCGCGCCCGCAGGCCGCGCGAAGGTCCGGTAACGCGTAAAGCCGGGCATCGGCGCGCTCCTGTTCTGCACGGCGCACAGCGTGCGCGCGCCCTCCAGCGTTTCGACCGAAAGCCGCCATCCCGGCGTTTCTGTCTGGATTTCGCGCGTCGAGAAGCGCGTCCGGACGGGTGCCACGTCCGCGAACGCAGCGATGCGCTGCACTTCGTCCGCGAGCGGGCCGAGCGATTCGCCGTCCGGCCGATGCGATTGCAGCGTCACCTCGATCCACACCGTCATGGAGTCTCCAGGAGCGGTCTCGCGCCGCCCGTCAATTCATACGAAACGAATGTCCTTCCCCGATTCATGAAATCGACACACGCGCCGGGAAACATGGTCATTTGAGCTTCCGAAACGCTTCTCGTCTGTTTTTTCGACTTCCGATACGACCTCGCGCAAGACCAGCCCCAAGGACGCGTTCATGAACCAGATTGCCTTTCCTCAATCCCAGGCGGGCCGCACGCTCGGGCAGCGCCTCGCGCTGTTGCTCTTCCTGCTCGCCATCGGCGCGGGCGCGGTGTATTGCGTCCTGCATCTGCTCGAAGATCTTGCGCCGGTGCGCGAATCGTCGGTGTTTCCGTACATCCTGCTCGGCGTCGCGCTTCTGATCGCGCTCGGCTTCGAATTCGTCAACGGTTTCCATGACACCGCGAACGCCGTCGCCACTGTAATTTACACGCACTCTTTGACGCCAAACTTAGCGGTTGTCTGGTCGGGCGCATGGAATTTCATCGGCGTGCTGATTTCGAGCGGCGCGGTCGCGTTCGGCATTCTGCAACTGCTGCCGGTGGAGTTGATCCTCGGCGTGGGCAGCTCGCAGGGCTTCGCAATGGTCTTCGCGCTGCTGATCGCGGCGATCATCTGGAATCTCGGCACGTGGGCGCTCGGCCTTCCTTCGTCGAGTTCGCATACGTTGATCGGCTCGGTGATCGGCGTCGGCCTCATGAACCAGATGCTGCACGGCACGAACGGCACGTCGGGCGTCGACTGGAGCCAGGCGGTATCGGTCGGAAAGTCGCTGCTGTTTTCGCCGATCGTCGGCTTCATTTTCGCGGGCTTCCTGCTCTATGTGCTGAAGCTCGTCGTGCGCGTGCCCGCGCTCTACAAGGAACCCGAGAAGAACGCGCCGCCGCCGTTCTGGATCCGCTGTCTGCTGATCCTGACCTGCACGGGCGTGTCGTTCGCGCACGGCTCGAACGACGGCCAGAAGGGCATGGGACTCATCATGCTGATCCTGATCGGCACCGTGCCGACCGCCTACGCGCTGAACAAGGCGGTGACGGCGGACGAAACCCAGACCTTCCTCGCGGTGAGCCACAGCGCGTCCGAGGTGTTGCAGCGCTATAGCAATGGCGCCGCGCCCGCCGCCGACGCGCGCGGCCAGGTCGAACAATACGTGCAGACGAAGACGCTCGCGCCGGATACGATCGCGTCGCTGAAGAGCGTGGTCGACTCGATCGATTCGCAGGTCGGCCCGAGCGAGACCATCGCCAATGTGCCGCAAGGCAACGTCCGGAACGTGCGCAATGAGATGTACATCGCGTCGGAGGCGCTGCGCATCATGGAGAAGCAGAAAGCGCCCGCGTTTTCCACGGACGACGACGCCGTGCTCGACAACTACAAGAAGCAGCTCGACCACGCGACCAAGTTCATCCCGACGTGGGTGAAGGTCGCGGTCGCCGTGGCGCTGGGTCTCGGCACGATGGTCGGCTGGAAGCGCATCGTCGTGACGGTCGGCGAGCGCATCGGCAAAACGCATCTGACATATGGGCAAGGCGCGTCGGCGGAACTGGTCGCGATGCTGACTATCGGCGCCGCCGATGCCTACGGCCTGCCCGTCAGCACGACGCACGTGCTGTCGTCGGGCGTCGCGGGCACGATGGCCGCGAACGGCTCCGGCCTGCAGTGGCGCACGGTGCGCAGCCTCGCGCTCGCGTGGATCCTGACGCTGCCGGTGTCGATCGCGCTCGCGGGTTTGCTGTTCTGGGTGTTCCGCGGCATCTTCTGACCTGATTCGCGCCTTCCCGAGCGGCGCGCGAAATCCCTGCGCAGGCTTTCGCGCGCCGTGCAAGTTTTGCCCGCCCCGCCTCGTTTCGCCTCTCCTTTTCGACAATCGTCTGCTCAGGCGCGCGCCCTCTCGCTAAGCGCAACGCCTTGCGCCATGGGCTTTCATGGCAGCTGGCACAACCATTGCTAAATTGCTGTCGCCGATCGCAAACGGATCGTGCCGGCGGTCACGAACCGCCGCTCCCCGGCGCATGACTGTCGATGACAGTTGGGAGGCTGCGCCGGACGCCGATTCGCTACGCGATTATTTGAATAAGGAGAAGTCGAATGACTATCGGAACCATACTGCTGATCATCCTGATCCTGATCTTGATCGGCGCCATTCCTTCCTGGCCGCATAGTCGCAGCTGGGGCTACGGGCCGAGCGGGATCGTCGGCGTCGTGCTGATCGTCGTGATCGTTCTATTGCTGATGGGTCGGTTGTGATGCCGCGCGGCTGCATTCAGCCGCGCAAGGAAAAAGGGGCGCTCCGTCGGGGCGCCCCTTTTTTGTCGATCGCGACTGCTGCCTAATCTAAACGCGCATCACTTGCCCGTTCGGTTCGATCTTGCGCGGAATGACCGGTTCGGCCTGCTTCGGCGACGATGCCTTCGGACGCGCCGTGACCGGCGGTTGCTCGATCGCGGTTTTGTCGGCGACCTGCTTCACCGTGGTGGCGCTCTTGCGCTTTTTCTTGGCCGCGGTCTGCGTGGCCGCGTGCGTCTTGCTCTTGCCCTTGACGGACTGCACTTCGGGAGGATTCCAGACTTCCGTGTAGCGTTCGGCCGCAAAAAGCGAAGACGAGCCGATCAGGAGAACGACGATCAGGAATACGCGCTTCAAGTGATTCGCTCCAACGGTTAGTGGCCCGCTCTGCGCGAGAGGATGGCGTCGAGCGTCTGCTCGGATGTTTCCAGTTCGTGCAACGCGGCGTCAAGACGCTCGATCGAGAGGGCGACGGAGCGCCCGTCACGCCCGGAATCGGGCTCGCCGCGCGTGGCGTCGAACGCCGCGTTGACCGCGCGTGTCGCGCGCATGAAACGTTCGAGCGCGGCGGCTTCGAGCGGATCGTTGCGTGGGTTCATCGGCAAGCTCCTGTGGCGCACAAGCTGTACGAATATACAGTAAGCTGACGCCGCGGCAAACAAGCGGCGCGCGGCGTGGTGAAAATGCCGAAGCGCCTCTTGACCGGCGCATCGGGCCGCTCTCGTCGCAGCGAAGCGGTATTTTGCCGCGCCTCGCTGCAGCGTAGTCCGCGATTAAGTCAGCCTTAATTCTCTCCCGACACACTCGTCTCGCGATCCGGCTCCATTGCCGCCGTCCGCACCGGACGGCCGAACCATCACCGTGAGGAATGTGCCATGCCAGCCAACACCGCTATGCGCCAAAGCTTCGCCAATCTCGCGCCCACGCTGCGCAAGCAATACGCGCTCACCCTGCGGCAATGCCGTCTGTCTCTGCCGGTCGAACCGCCGTGGGGCGCGCCGTATCGAATGGTCGAATGGGTGCAGAAGAACGATCAGCGCGTGCAGCGCCGCGTGTTTCCCGCCGATTGCACGCCCTCGCAAATCGCCGATGCGCTCAAAACCCACGTGCCGGGCCGTCGCTATGGCCCGACCGACGACGAAGAGTGATCCGGCGCTTCGAGTCGAAATGCGCATGCCGCGCTTGCATTAATCCAAATGTGGACTAATATACAAAACCAGTTCCTTTGGAGACTTAACGACATGTCCAACGCCGCACGCGCCGAACATACGCCGGCCGGCCGCCCGGTGCCGCGCCCGGCGCTGGATTCGAGCGATCTATCCGCCGCCGGCCTGCGCGCCTTCTTCAATATTTCCCGCGACTGGGAGCTATCGGCCGAAGAGCAGATCACGCTGCTCGGCTCGCCCGGGCGCTCCACTTATTTCAAGTGGAAGCAGGACCCCGAATCCGCCCGCCTCGCGCGCGACACGCTGGAGCGCCTTTCGCTGATTCTCGGCATCTACAAGGCGCTGCAAATCCTCCTGCCCGATCCGAAAGCCGCCGATACCTGGATTCGCCGCCCCAACGCCGCGCCGCCCTTCGGTGGCCGTCCGGCGCTCGATCGGCTGCTGGCGGGCAATATCAGCGATCTCGTCGCCGTGCGCCAATACCTCGACGCGATGCGAGGCGGCTGGGCGTGATGGGAATCGCATTCGGCAAGGACATACCAAACTGGCGCGAACGATGGCCGCACAGCCTGCTCCACTGGTCGCCGGCGTATCGCGTGATTCCCACGCGCTTTCCGGCCGTCAATCTCTTCGATCGCGTGGCGTCGCCGCTGGATTTCGAAGCGCTCTACGCACTCGAAGCGATGACCAATGACCGCCTGCGCACCGAAATCGGCGAACTCGATCTCGTGCCGGCCGAGGAACGCTGCTTCGGGCCGGGCTGCGGGCCGATCATGGCCGCGTTCACGCATCTGAACCCGAGCGGCAGCCGCTTCTCGGACGGCAGCTACGGCGTGTTCTATTGCGCGCGGGAACGGCAGACGGCAATCGCGGAAACGCGCTATCACTCGGGACTCTTTCTCGCCGCGACGAACGAAGCGCCGCTGCGCCAGCAGATGCGTCTCTACACGGTGATGGCGCACGGCGATGTCGTCGATTTACGCGGCGACGCGATCGCGCAGGCGGGCCTCGATCCGCGCATTCTCGCACCGGACGACTACGGTCCGGGCACGGCGCTCGGACGCGCGGTGCGCGCGGCGGGCGCGCCCGGGATCGCTTACCGGTCGGTGCGCGATCCGCAAGGCGAATGCCTCGCCGCCCTGCGCACGACGATGCTGCGCGACTGCCGGCACGCGGCGTATCTCGAATACAACTGGAATGGCGAGACGATCGATTACGTGTTCGAGCTGAATCAGGTCGGCTAAGCGGGCAAACGTTTCCCCCGCTTCAGCCGATCGCCACCGCCGTTTGGGTGCGCACGCGCGCAAGCTTCTTCGACGCCGGGCGCGCCGCCTTTCTCGCCGGCTTCTTCCCGACCTGCTCCAGCGCCTGCGACGCCGCATTCTTGCCGCTCGACTTCAGCGCGCCGGCGCGCGCCTTGCGGCTCGATTCGCCGAGCAGCCGGGTGAGGCCCGCGTCGCTCGGCGCCGCGCCTTTGCGGTTCTTGCGCGCCGCCTCGCGCGTGCGGCGTTTCGCGTCCTTGTCGAGAAAGATGGCGAGCGCGGCCTCGTCGGTCTTGAGCCCGTGACGGCGCGACGCGGGCATCGACTCGGCGAGTTCGCCCGCTTCGAACGCCTCGATCACGGCCGGATGCACATAACATTTGCGGCACACGGCGGGCGTGTTGCGCAGCAGTTGCGCGACCTCTTTCACCGTACCGACGACATGCTTGCGCGCCTCCGTCACCGTCTCCCATTTCAGCTTTCTGAGCGCGGCGAGCGCGAATACGCTGCCGGCCCACGTGCGATAGTCTTTCGCCGTGAAATCCGCGCCGGTGATCTCGTGCAGATACTCGTTGATATCGGACGAAGAAACCGAATGGTGCACGCCGTCGTCGTCGAGATACTGGAAGAGATCCTGGCCCGGCAGATCCATGCAGCGTTTGACGATGCGCGCGACCCGCGCGTCGCTCACCGCGACATCGTGCTCGATGCCGCTCTTGCCGCGAAACCTGAACCGCAACGTCCCCGCCGTCACTTTCAGATGGCGCTTTCTCAGCGTCGTCAGCCCGTAAGAGCGGTTTTCGCGCGCGTACTCCTCGCTGCCGACGCGGATGAGCGTCGTGTCGAGCAGACGCACAACGGTCGCGAGCACCTTGTCGCGAGGCATGCCGTCGAGCGAAAGATCGCGCGTGACGCGTGAGCGCAGTTTCGGAAGCACCGCGGAAAACGCGAGCATGCGTTCGTACTTGTTGGCGTCGCGGGTTTCGCGCCATTGCGGGTGATAGCGATATTGCTTGCGCCCGCGCGCATCGCGCCCGGTCGCCTGAAGATGGCCGCGCGCGTCGGGGCAGATCCAGACGTTCGTGTAGGCGGGCGGAATGGCGAGTGCGTTGATGCGGCGGATCTCGGCTTCGTCGGCGATGCGCTTGCCCTGCGTGTTGAAGTATGCGAACGCGCCGTCGATCCATTCGCGCGTGTAGCCGCGCCGTGAATCGTCGACGTAGCGCAATCCCGGCGGCAAGTCCTCCGGGCAGCCCTGCACCTCGGCCGTGAGGCGGTCGCTGGCCCCGCCGCCCGTCTCGTTGTTCGTTCCGATTCTTGCCACGGTGCGCCTCGCCTGATTCGTCTTCGATTCGTCTTCGATTGATGGCGAAACGAGCAACGTGCGTGCCGGATTAGCCGCACGCGCGCGAAAGTCAGGGCAACGCGAGTTCGCGCGCGCCTTCGGACGAAGCCCAGCGTTCCTTCACGGACCAGCGCTCGTCGGTGCCGGCCTGCACGATCGTGAGCCGGCCTTCCGGTGCGAACGCGCAAGTATCGATGTAAATCTGCGAGCCGATCTGCTTCACGGCACGCGTCGGCGTATGTCCGCAGTAAGTGGGCGACAGTCCGAATTGCTGCGCCGGGTCCGCGTGACCGAGCGCGAGGCCGCGGCCCCACAGAATCTGGTTGCGCACGTCTTCGTGGAAATCGCCGGCGTCGAGTTCGGCGTCGTTGCCGAAAAACTCCGCGTGCAGCACGTTGAAGCGCCGCTCGCCCTCGCCGACGATGCGCACGAGCGGCAGCGTCACGAGCCGTGCGGCGAGCGCGGCGAGCTGGTCGTCGGGGACCGTCTCGGCCCACGCGCCACCGATCGCGTACCACGACTGACGGCGCATCGTGCCGGTCGCGACCGAAATCAGCGCATCTTCGTGATTGCCGAGCACCGGATAGAACCACGGCTTGTCGATCAGATCGACGGCCGCGAGCGAGTCCGTGCCACGATCGACCAGATCGCCGACGGAGAACAGCCTGTCCCGCGCGCCATCGAAGCCGATTTCGCGCAGAAGATAGCGCAGCGCATCGACGCAACCATGCAGATCGCCGACCACGAAATCGCGGCCGAGATCATTGGCGGGATGCCTGCAGACGATAGGATAGGTAGGACCATTCATGCGCCGATGATAGCGCTCGTCAATGACGCTGTGTGCGGGTTGGATCGCTTATGCAAGCAAGTCGCAAGCCGCGAGCACACTCGTTACATCGGCGTTACCGCCGCGCTCGGAAAGCCGTAAAAGCTGCTGTTCGCGCGGCGTCGCAAACGCAATTATTGCCCGATGGAACGAAGGCGTGCGACGGCTTTTGCATCGGTTTTCGCGCGTGGATCGCCGAACTGGGCCGTCACGTAATTGCTCAAATCGGCGATTTGCTCGTCCGTGAACTGCGTGCCGAAGGCAGGCATCAGCGCGTGCGAGTCGCGCGTTTGCCGGTTCACGCCGCGCAGGATCACGAGGACGAGATTGCCCGTCGTCGCCGTGCCGAGCGCGCCGCTCACGCCGTCGTGCACGAGCGATGGAAACGGCTTGCTGCCCTCGCCCGTCACGCCGTGACAACTGGCGCACGCGGCGGCGTAGAACCGTGCGCCCGGCGAATCGAGCGACGTGATGTCCGCGCGCGCCGGCCGGCCGAAACTCGTGCGCACGCGCGCGTCCTTCACCGCGACCGATGACACGGCGCGAAGATACGCGATCATGGCGCGCGAATCGGCGGGCGTCAGATATTGCGTGCTCGAAGAAACCACTTCGGCCATCGGTCCGAGCGCATAGGCGCGGCCGGGCGCGGCGCCCGTCGACAGGAAGCGCAGCAATTCGTCGTCGCGCCATGCGCCGATGCCTGCGACGCGGTCCGGCGTCAGGTTGCCCGCCTGCCAGCCCGCGATCGTCGCGCCGCCAAGCCGCTCGCGCTGCTTCAACCCGCCGAGCCAGTCACGCGGCGTGTGACATTCGCCGCAATGCCCGAGCCCTTCGACGAGATACGCGCCACGATTCCACTCCGCGCTCTTCGACGGATCGCGCACGAAGCGTCGCGGCGAGAAGTTGACGAGATTCCACAGCGCCATCAGCCAGCGCTGGTCGAACGGAAACGAGAGCGTGTTGCGCGGCGTCGCGACCCGGACGGGCGGCACGGTGGCGAGATACGCGCGCATCGCGAGGAGATCGGCGTCGGAAAGAAGCGTGTACGACGTGTACGGAAACGCGGGATAAAGCCGCTCGCCGTTCCTGCCGATGCCCTCGCGCATCGCGCGGACGAACTGCGCATCGGTCCATGCGCCGATGCCCGTGTCGCGGTCGCTCGTGATGTTCGGCGCGAACACGCTGCCGAACGGCGTCGGGATCGGCCTGCCGCCCGCGAACGGCCGCTCGGGATCGGCGGTATGGCAACTCATGCAACCGCCCGCCCGCACGAGATATTCGCCCTGCGTGAGCGTCGTTTGCGCGTTGGCCGGGCCGAACACGCACGCCAGCAGGACGATCGGGCACGCGAGCCGCGCCCTCATCGCAGCGACGCCTCGATCGTGCCGGCGAGCCGCAGCGACAATGCCGCAATCGTCAGCGTGCAGTTGACCGAGCCGCCCGCGGGCATCACCGCGCTTCCCGCGATGAACAAGTTCGGATGATCGTGCGCGCGGCACTCGGCGTCGACGACGGAATCGTTCGCGTCGCGGCCCATGATCGTCGTGCCCATGATGTGGCTGCTCGCGCCCAACGAATCGTCGTATTCGATATCGGTCGCCTCGAAAATTCCCGCGATGCGCTCGAACTGCGCGTGCGTGTCGGCGGCGCTCTTGCGCACGTAGTCGTCGATCGAATACGCGATCTCCGGGCGCGGCAAGCCGAGCGCGTCCTTTTGCGCCGACAGCATCACGCGATTCTCGTGCGACGGCAGTTGCTCGTGAAAGCTGCCGAAAGTCAGCCTGCGCGCGCATTGCTCGCGAATCTGCCGGTCGAGTTCGCCGCCCGTCAGCCCGATGCCCAGCAAATTCCGGGTGACGGCGAGCGTCGGCGCGGCGTTCGACAGGTGCAGCTTCTTGGCCGACTGCTGCGCGCGAAACGGCCCGTCGCGGAAATCGACGATGGACGACATTTCCACCGGCCCGCGCCCCGGCCACAGCGCCTCGTTGGCGAGGAAGCTGACGCTCGCGCCGGGATGATCCATCAGATTGCGCCCGACCTGATCCGAGCCGTTGGCGATGCCCTTCGGAAATCGCGCCGACGCCGACATCAGCAGAAGCTTGGGCGTTTCGATGCCGTTCGCCGCGATCACGAAGCGTTTGCCGGTCGCGCGGGTCGAGAGGCCGTTCGGGTCCTTGTAATGGATCGCGACGATCTCGCCGCGCTCGTTCGCCTCGATGCGATACGCGAGCGCCTGCGCGATGAGCGTCGCGCCCGCGCGTTCCGCCTTGTCGGCGTGCGTCGCGGCGTGGTAAAGCGCGCCGATCGGGCAAATCGGCATGCAATTGTTGTTGCCGCAGCACGCGGGACGCGCGTCATACGGACGGCTGTTGCGCGCCATCGGCTCGGGCACCACGCGATACGACCGCGCACCGAGCACGTCGGCGACGCGCCGGTCCATCCAGGAAAGCGGCAGCGCGTCCATCGGATACGGCGTCGAGCGCGGCGAGCCGAGATCGATGTCCGGTCCCGCGACGCCGAGCTCGGTTTCGGCCTGTCCGTACCACGGTTCGAGCGTCTCGTAGGGAAACGGCCAGTCGCGTCCGACGCCGTACAGCGTCTTCACGCGAAAGTCCGACGGCAGCAGACGCCACGCGGCGCCGGCCCAGTGCCACGTCGTGCCGCCGACGAGTCGCAGATATTGCGGCCGATACGGCATCGCGCCGCGCTCGATCAGATACGAACCGGGATTCATCGGCTCGGGACGCGGCGCGTGACGCAAGAGCGGATACGGCGCGCTGAGATCGCGCTTGTCGGCGGCGCGGCGAAAGTTCTCGACGATCTGCCAGCGCGCGAGACGCGGCCCGGCTTCGAGCAGGATCACCGACGCGCCCGCGCGCGCCAGCCGATACGCGACGAGACTGCCCGCCACGCCCGATCCGACGACCACCACGTCCGCCGAAGTGGAACCCGCCATGCGCGTGCCCTTGTCCTTGTCCTTCGTTCTATGCCGGCGTGCGCGGCGCTCAGGGCTTCTTCGCCCAGTCGGCCGGCTCGCCGCGGCAGTATGAGGGAATCGTGAGCATGTCGCCGACGGGATCGAACATCAGTGCGCGTTCGTACGCAACGACCTCGACATGCGGCGGCTCGCCGACGACCCCGAGATACCACGCGCGCATCACGCCGCCGACCGTTTTCGCAAGCTCGGGGCGCGTGGCTTCGAGCGCGGCAGTGATGAGGTCGGTCGGCGTGCCGCCGTGCGTCGCGATCCACTTGTCGAGCGCGGCGATCTTCGCGGCGAAGTCGGCATCGTTGCGGGCGAGCGCCGCGTGCACGCGTTCGGCCAGAAGCGGATCGAAACTCGTGCGGCCGGTGAGTTTCATCGATACGGCGAGGAACGCTTCGAGCGCGGACGCCCGCGCCTGCTGCGCGCGCGGGGCAGGCAAGCTAAGCGCGAGCGAAGCGCACGCGCCCGCCATGATTCCCCGCCGCTTAACGAACGACACGCGCACAGGCGTCTTCATGTGCTTTCCTCGACGATCAGTTCGGCAACTCAGCTTGTTGAAAGGCGCCCGGGCAATAATCGCAGCGTCGAGCGATGCCTGCCTCTCATACGGATAAAAACGACATGAAGCCAATCCTCCCGCCGGTGCTGCAAAATCGTCCGCGCGCGCTGATCGGCCTTGCGGTTGGTTGCGTCGTCGCCGCTTTGGTTCCGGCGCATGTGCGGCCGACCGCACGCGCGTTGATCGGCTGGGACTCGGCCGTGTGGCTCTATCTCGCGCTGATCTGGCTGAAAATGGCGTCCGCGCGTCAAAGCGACGTTCAGGAACTCGCCGAACGCGAGGACGAAAACGCCGCGACCGTGCTGATGGTCGTGAGCGTCGCGGCCATTGCGAGCATCGTGGCAATCGTCGTCGAACTGTCCACCGCGAAGAACATGGGCCCCGGCGCGGTGCTGCATTACGTGCTCACCGGCGCGACCATGCTCGGCGCCTGGTTCCTGATCCCGACGATGTTCACGCTCCACTACGCTCGGCACTACTATCAGTCGCCGGACAACGATACCGCGCTCAGGTTTCCCGATCGTCATCTGAAACCCGATTATTGGGATTTCCTCTACTTCTCGTTCACGATCGCGGTTGCATCGCAGACCGCGGACATCGCCCTCGCATCGAAAGCGGCGCGCCGCACCGCGCTCGCGCAGTCGGTGCTTTCGTTCTTCTTCAATCTCGCGGTGCTCGGGCTGTCGATCAATATCGCGGCGAGCATGGTCGGCGGTTGAAACGACGCTGTCACGCGCACGCCATAAGCTCATCGGGCACGCCGTGTAAAAACGCGGCGCGCGTCGCAGTCAGTTTTACACGCGGCACGTTCGTGCCATTCAGGCATGGCCGGAAATGCGCGCCGCAGCTTTTCGTCAAACCATTGCCGAAAAATGAGTGTGCTGCATCGCACACACGCCCCCGGCCGGTGGCACACTGATTGCTGGAAAGCGCCAGCCAATTCAGAAGAAATTCCGATAGAACACTTGCCTGCGCGACTTTTCGCCCGCGCGTTCCTCTTGCACCGGAGCCCAATTTGCCTTTGAACGTTCTGCTGGTCGCCTCCGAAGCCGTACCGCTCGCCAAGACCGGCGGACTCGGCGACATGGTCAGCGCCTATGCCACCGCGCTGCGAGAAGCCGGCGTCGATGCCACCATCCTGCTTCCCGCCTATCCGGACGCCATCGCCCAGGCAGAAGGCCTGAGCAAGATCGGCACGCTTACCGGCCTGCCGGGCGGCGACGCTTCGCTGTTGCGCGGCCGCATGCCCAAGACCGGCACTCCGGTTCTGCTGCTGCGCTGCGACAAGCTTTACGCGCGCTCGGGTCTGTATCAAGACGAGCAGGGCCGCGACTATCAGGACAACGCGATTCGCTTCGCGACGCTTTCAGCCGCGGCGGTCCGGATCGCGCAAGGCGTGCGCGGCGTGAAGAAGCCCGACATCGTTCATGCGCACGACTGGCACACGGGCTTGACGCCGCTTCTCATGAAGCACGCGGGCGTGCACGCAAAGAGCGTATTCACGATCCACAATCTCGCATTTCAGGGCAACTACGCGCTCGCGCTTGGTGCGTCGCTCGGCGTGCCCGAGAAGTGGCTGGTGCATGCGCTTGGCGATCCGAAGAGCATCGAGTTCTACGGCGCGTTGAGTCTGATGAAAGCGGGCATCGTCCACGCCGATCGGGTCACGACCGTCTCCGAGACCTACGCGCGCGAAATTCTCACGCCGCGCTTCGGTCATCTCATGGAAGGCGTGCTGCAAAGCTGCGCCGACAAACTCTCGGGCGTCGTGAACGGTATCGACGAAGATACGTGGAATCCCGCCACCGACCCGCTGATCGAACGCAACTATTGCTTCGACGATATGCGCGGCAAGCACGCCTGCAAGCGAGCGCTGCAACGCATGTTCGGCTTGCCCGTCGATCCGTTCGCGCCGCTCATGGCGATCGGCAGCCGCATGACCGGACAGAAGCTCGCCGATGTCGCGCTCGAAGCGTTGCCGCGCCTTCTCGCGAAACATCCGCGTCTGCAACTCGCGGTGATCGGCAAGGGCGAGGCGTATATCGAAGCCGGCTTCAGAAAGCTCGCGCAGGAATGGCCGGATCGCGTGGGCGTCTTTATCGGATATGAGGAACGGCGCGCGCATGCCCTGCACGCGGGCGCGGATATTCTTCTGCACGGCAGCCGCTTCGAACCATGCGGCCTCACGCAGATGTATGCAATGCGCTACGGCACGCTGCCGGTCGCGTCGCGCGTGGGCGGTCTCGCCGACACGATCGTCGATGCGGCGCAAAACGAGGTGCACGGCATGCGCGACGTGCCGAGTGCATCGGCGTGGCTGCGCGACGGCACGCACGACATGCCCGTGGCGCCAATCCCCGCGCCGCGCGCCGTGCACGCGCCCACCGGCTTTCTCTTCGATGGCGAACGGGCGGACGATATCGTCAACGCCGCGAGCCGCGCGCTCGATGCGTACATGCGCCCGCAAGTATGGCGCGCGTTGCAGCGCAACGCGATGTCCTGCGATTTCGGATGGAACGAAGCCGTGACGACGATGGTCGCACTGTACGTTGGCCTGAGCGACGCGCGTCCGAGCCGCAGCGCATTGCGTGCGCGCCGCGAGGCCGAGGTCGCGCTCACGCCAGCGCAGGCGCAAGATGCACATTCGCTTGCGCGCACCGCTTGAGCATGCCGGCGGCAGTTGCTCCATAGTAGTGCCTCGATGTTTCGCTGAGCCGGGCGCGCGCCGGGCGCGGCACGCAAAGTGCTGCCCCGCCCCGTGCGCGATCGGAAGAAGTCCCGTTAGGGACGCCCGAAGGAAATCACTTGGGGACCGTGGCGCCCACCGTGAGCGCGAGACGCGCTCGATGCACGGTGCATCGCGACAACGCGGCCAGGCAGGCGTCGATTCGAGGGGCGCCAGGGTGTAATCTGAGTTCCGCCTGAGAATCCGCGCGACTCGTGACGCGCGGACCGGCTCTTCAGCCAGTTTGGCCCGTGAGCGCGATCGCGATTGATGCCCGCATCCCCGCCACCGCAGGACGACTCTGGAAAAGACGAACGATGGAAAACCATCAAGCTTCTCATGCGTACGCGCCGCGTATCTATTTCATCGATCCCCTGCTCGTCGGCCCGCTCGCGAACTGGCCCGCACAGTTCGAGCACGCGGCCGGGCTCGGCTTCGATCACGTCCTGATCGCCTCGCCGTTCGTGCCCGGCAGCAACGGGCATCGCGAGGCGATCGCGGATCATCATCGGCTGCATTCCGTCTTCGAATCGGATGCGAGCGCAGCCGTCGGCCTGCGCCAGCTCGCCGACGCCGCCAAGCAGCACAAGCTCACGATGCTCGTCGATATCGTGATCGACCGCGTGAGCGCCGAAGGCGGGCTCTACCAGGAGAACAAGCACTGGTTCCAGCCGTTCGAAAGCGCGGATGCGCGGCTCGATCCGCGCAAGCCGCCGCGTCAGCGCGATGTCGCCCGTGCGAACTTCGCCGATGGCGAGGCCGCGGATCATCTGACCGGATGGTGGGCGCGCGAGCTGAACCTGCTCGCCGACTCCGGCGTCGGCGGTTTTCGCTTCGATTCGCCGCACGCTGTGCCCGCGCACGTTTGGCGCAGGCTCGGCGCGGCGGTGCGCGAGAAGCATCCGGAGACGCGCTGGCTCGCCTGGACCGTCGGCGTCACGCGTCATGATCTGCACGGTCTCGCCGATGCCGGGTTCGACGCCGTGTTCGCCTCGACGCGCTGGTGGGACTTCAAAAGCGCCTGGCTCTTCGACGAGCACGCGGCGCTGTCGCACATCGCATCGCCGATCGCGCTTCCGGAAGACCCGTTCGGCGCGCGGCTCATCAGCGATCTCTCGGACACGAGCGACACCGCGCTCGTCGAACGCGCGTACACGCGCGTGCTCGACACCGCGGCCGCGCTCGGCACCGGCATCATGGTGCCGATGGGCTTCGAATACGGCGTCGGCCTGCCGATGTCGCCGCAATACGGCATTGCGGCCGAGTACGAGCGTGCGAAGAACGAGAAGCGCATCGACCTCACGGCGCGCGTCAGGCGTGCGAATGAGTTGCAGCACAACGTCGGCACGCTTGCGAGCGTGGGCGAATTGCGCGCGCTGACCGGCGCGGGCACGCCTTACGCCGCGCTCATTCGCGCGGATGGCGGCGATCTGCGCCACAGCAACGACGCCGTGCTCACCTTGATCAATCCCGATCTCGTCGCGCCCGTGCACGTCGATACGCTGCATCTGCTCGAATCGGTGCCGGGCAACTACACGCGCTTCGCGCTCATCGACGATGCGATGGGCAAGCCCGAGCGCCTCGAACCCTTCATGCTCAAGGCGGGCGAAGTGCGCCTCTATCGCGCGGAGGCCGAGCCGTTCATTCTGCTCGCGCAGCCGCAGGTCAAGCGCGGCGCGAAAGCCGCCGACAAGAAATCCGTTGCCGAGGCGATCGCCGCGCCGCGCGTGTCGATCGAAAGCGTGACGCCTTCGGTCGATCACGGACGCTTCCCGGCGAAGCGCATCGTCGGCGAGGCGGTGGAGATTCAGGCCGCGATCTTCGCGGAAGGGCACGACAAGATCGCGGCCGCCGTGCAATGGCGCGCCGCCGACGAAACCGGCTGGCACGAAGCGCCAATGAGCGCCGTGCAGCCCGCCGGCCTCGATCTGTGGAGCGCGCGCATTCCGCTCGAACGCGTGGGCCGCCATGAGTTCGTCGTGATGGCGTGGCGCGACGATTACGCGTCGCTCGTCGATCACATGCAGAAGAAGCTGAAGGCCGGGCAGACGGTGGAACTCGAAGTCGAGGAAGCGAAGCATCTGTTCGCGCTGATCCTCGCCGAAGTGAAGACCGCCGACGATCCCGACAGCGACAGCGCCGCGCTCGACGCGATCGTGAAGGAATTCACGAAAGCGAACGACGCGCGCAAGCTCGAACTCGTGCTCGCGAGCGCGACCGCGAAGGCCGTTGCAGCGGCGCGGCATCGGCCGTTCCTGTCGCGCGATCCGGTCGTGTATCGCGTCGATTCGGAACGCGCCGCCGCGCGCTTCGCGAGCTGGTACGAGATCTTCCCGCGTTCGATGAGCGACGACGTGAATCGTCACGGCACGTTTATCGACGTGATCGGCAAGATGCCGCGCATTCGCGAGATGGGCTTCGACGTGCTCTATTTCCCGCCGATTCATCCGATCGGCATCGCGAACCGCAAGGGCAAAAACAATTCGCTGACCGCGCAGCCGGGCGATGTCGGCAGCCCGTATGCGATCGGCGGCAAGGAAGGCGGCCATACCGCCGTGCATCCGGAACTCGGCAATCTCGACGACTTCAAGGGCATGCTCGAAGCCGCGCATGAACATGGGCTCGAAATCGCGCTCGACTTCGCGGTGCAATGCTCGCCGGATCATCCGTGGCTCGGCGAGCATCCGACGTGGTTCGCATGGCGTCCCGACGGCACGCTGCGCTATGCCGAAAATCCGCCGAAGAAGTATCAGGACATCGTCAACCCGGACTTCTACGCGCAGGACGCGAAGCCCGAATTGTGGGTCGCGCTGCGCGACGTGTTCCTGCACTGGATCGCGGCGGGCGTGCGCATTTTCCGCGTCGATAACCCGCATACGAAGCCCTTCCCGTTCTGGGAATGGGTGATCGGCGACGTGCGCGCGCGCCATCCCGACGTGATCTTCCTCGCCGAAGCGTTCACGCGGCCGCGCGTGATGAATCGTCTCGCGAAGCTCGGTTTCTCGCAGTCGTACACGTACTTCACGTGGCGCGAGAGCAAGCGCGATTTCATCGAGTACATGCACGATCTCACGCAGACCGACGCGAAGGAATTCTTCCGCCCTAACTTCTTCGTGAATACGCCCGACATCAATCCGCGCTTCTTGCAAAGCTCCGGGCGGCCGGGCTTCGTGATTCGCGCGGCATTGGCGGCGACGTTGTCGGGATTGTGGGGCGTGTATAGCGGCTTCGAACTGTGCGAATCCGCCGCGCTGCCCAACAGCGAGGAGTATTTGAACTCCGAGAAGTACGAATTGAGGGCGTGGGACTGGAACCGGCCCGGCAACATCGTGACCGAGATCACGGCGCTCAACCGCATCCGCCGCGCGAATCCCGCGTTGCAAACGCATTTGGGCATCAACTTCCTGCCCGCGCATAACGATCACATCCTGTTCTTCGAGAAGGCGAACGCATCCCGCGACAACGTCGTGCTCGTCGCGATCAATCTCGATCCGTTCAACGAGCAAGGCGCGGATATCGAATTGCCGTGGCAGACGCTCGAACGCTGGGGCGTGCACGAGTGGGACGCGGTCGCGGTCGAAGATCAAGTGACGGGCGAGAAATTCGAATGGCGCGGGCGGCGTCAGCATGTACGGCTCAATCCGCATTCGCTGCCCTTCGCGATCTGGCGCATATCGCCGACATGGGGCTTGCCGAAGCCGCAGCCTTCCGACGCAGGATGAATTCGCGGCAACGAACGAAAGCACAGCGATAACAAGGGCGAATAGCCAGGGCATTTGCCCATAAAGGACATTGGAGCGAAACGTGGATACAAGCGTGAAGCGCAACAAGAAAGCCTCGATTCTCAGCGACGATCCGCTCTGGTACAAAGACGCGATCATCTATCAGGTTCACATCAAGTCGTTCTTCGATGCGAACAACGACGGCATCGGCGATTTTCCCGGCCTGCTCGCGAAGCTCGACTACATCGCGGAGCTGGGCGTCGACGCGATCTGGCTGCTGCCGTTCTATCCATCGCCGCGCCGCGACGACGGCTACGACATCGCCGATTACCGCAACGTGCATCCTGACTACGGCACGATCGCGGATGTGAAGCGCTTCATTCAGGAAGCGCACGCGCGCGGCATACGCGTGATCACCGAGCTGGTCATCAATCACACGTCGGATCAGCATCCGTGGTTTCAGCGCGCACGCCACGCGAAACCGGGATCGAATCATCGCAACTACTACGTGTGGTCCGACACGGACAAGAAGTATGAAGAGACGCGGATCATCTTCATCGACTCGGAGCCTTCGAACTGGACGCACGATCCGGTCGCGGGCCAGTACTACTGGCACCGCTTCTATGCGCACCAGCCCGACCTGAACTTCGACAATCCCGCGGTCCTCAAGGAAGTGCTCTCCGTGATGCGCTTCTGGCTCGACATGGGTATCGACGGGCTGCGGCTGGACGCGGTGCCGTATCTCGTCGAACGCGAAGGCACGAACAACGAGAACCTGCCCGAGACGCACGCGATCCTGAAGAAAATTCGCGCGACCATCGAAGCGGAGTATCCGAATCGCATGCTGCTCGCGGAAGCGAATCAGTGGCCGGAAGACGTGAAGGAATATTTCGGCGACGAAGACGAGTGCCACATGGCGTTCCACTTCCCGCTGATGCCGCGCATCTACATGTCGATTGCGAGCGAGGACCGCTTTCCGATCACCGACATCATGCGGCAGACGCCTGACCTCGGCGTCACGAATCAATGGGCGATCTTCCTGCGCAATCACGACGAGCTCACGCTCGAAATGGTCACGGACTCCGAGCGCGATTATCTGTGGAACACGTATGCGAGCGATCGCCGCGCGCGCCTGAATCTCGGCATTCGCCGGCGTCTCGCGCCGTTGATGGAACGTGACCGCCGCCGCATCGAGCTGATCAATTCGCTGCTGCTGTCGATGCCCGGCACGCCCGTCATCTATTACGGCGACGAGCTCGGCATGGGCGACAACATCCACCTCGGCGATCGCGACGGCGTGCGCACGCCGATGCAATGGTCGTCCGACCGCAATGGCGGTTTCTCGCGCGCCGATCCGGAACAACTCGTGTTGCCGCCCGTGATGGGCTCGCTCTACGGTTACGACGCCGTGAACGTCGAATCGCAAAGCCGCGATCCGCATTCGCTGCTGAACTGGACGCGCAAGATGCTCGCGGTGCGCCGCTCGAAGCATGCTTTCGGACGCGGCACGATTCGCTTCCTGCGGCCGGCGAACCGCAAGATCCTCGCGTATCTGCGCGAACTCGAAGGCGAACCACCGATTCTTTGCGTGGCCAATCTTTCGCGCGCGCCGCAAGCGGTGGAACTCGACCTGTCGGAATTCGACGGCTCGGTCCCGCTCGAAATGACCGCCGACTCGCCTTTCCCTGCCATCGGCAAGCTCACGTATTTGCTGACGTTCCCGCCCTACGGCTTCCTGTGGTTCCAGCTTTGCCCCGGCAACATGCGGCCCGCGTGGGCGCCGGCGCCGTCGGAGCAGTTGCCCGAATTCGTCACGATGGTGATTCGCGCGGGTCAGACCGGGCCGACGCCGGAGAACGTGCGCCTGCTCGAATCCGAGGTGCTGCCGAATTATCTGAGCAAGCGGCGCTGGTTCGCATCGAAGGATCAGAAGCTGAATGCGGTGCGCCTCGCCGCGCTGACGACGATCGAAGGCGCGGGCTTCGCGTTCACCGAAATCGAAGCCGATGTCGGCGATCATTGCGAGCGTTACGTGCTGCCGCTGTCCATCGCGTGGGGCACGGAGACGACCTCGCCGCTCTACATGCAGCTCGCGCTGGCGCGCGTGCGGCGCAACCGCAACATCGGGCATCTGACCGATGCGTTCGCGGTGCCGCAATTCACGTACGGCGTGATGCGCAAGCTCAAGGAACGCGCGGTCGTGCCGACGGTGCAAAAGAGCGAGATCCGCTTCATTCCGACCGAACGGCTTAACGAGCTCAATTACTATCCCGCCGATCTTCCCGAGATCCGCTGGCTCGCGGCCGAACAGAGCAACAGCTCGCTCGTGATCGGCGACAAGGTCGTGCTGAAGCTGGTGCGGCGCGTCGTCGGCGGCATTCATCCGGAAGCGGAAATGAGCCGCTATCTGACGAAGCTGGGCTATGCGAACACCGGCCCGCTCTACGGCGAAGTCGTGCGCGTCGATCCGCAGGGCGTGCCGCATACGCTCGTGATCCTGCAGGGCTTCATCGACAATCAGGGCGATGCGTGGAACTACGCGCTCGATTATCTGCGCCGCATCGTCGATGAACTCGCGGTCGCGCTGGAGCCCGAAGAGCATTCGCAGGAACGCGATGCGCAAGTGGAAGGCCTGGCGGGTTACGGCAATATCGCGGGCATCATCGGCAAGCGGTTGGGCGAACTGCATGTCGCGCTCGCATCGCCGACCGACGAGGAAGCGTTCTCGCCGCAGCGCGCGACCGCCGAGGACGTCAACGGCTGGATCGACGGCACGCTCAAGCTGCTCGAATCGGCGCTCGACATCCTTGCGAAGAAGATCGGCGAGTTCAACGAGCACGACCGTTTCCTCGCGCAAAGCCTGCTCGACCGGCGCGAACTGCTCGTCGACACCGTGAAGCAACTCGTCGCGCCCGATGCGGATGCGCTGTGCATCCGCATTCACGGCGACTTCCATCTGGGCCAGGTGCTGATGGCGCAAGGCGATGCGTATCTCATCGACTTCGAAGGCGAGCCCGCGCGCGCGCTCGACGAACGCCGCAGGAAGACGAGCCCGCTGCGCGACGTCGCGGGCCTGCTGCGATCGCTGTCGTATGCAAGCGCGGCGGCGCAATCGACGACCGAGAACGCGCCCGCGCAGACGGCGGATCGCAAGCGCGCGCTTTTCGAACGGTTGCGCGCGTTCGCCGAGGAGAGCTTCTTGCGGCAGTACACGGAGGCGATCGCGGCGTCGCCCGAAACCATCGCTGCCGAAGGCGTGTTTCAGCCGTTGCTCGATCTCTTCCTGATCGAGAAGGCCGCTTATGAAATCCGCTACGAAGCAGCGAACCGGCCGACCTGGATCGGCCTTCCGTTGCGGGGCCTCGCGTCGCTCGCGAGCCGTTTGCTGGGAGACACGGGCGAGCCGCCCGCTCCGGGCTCGCGCCCCGTGTTCGGAGCAACCAAGGACAATCCGGATGGAACTCACCATGAACAATCGTAGCGATCCGGCGGATACCAGGAATCCGGCGCACGGCCTGAATCCACTCGACATCGACGCACTCGTCGAGGCCCGGCATCCCGATCCGTTCTCGATGCTCGGCCTGCATGAAACCGATCTGGGACACGTCGTGCGCGTGTTCCTGCCGGGATCGTCGTCGGTAAGCGTTTCGGATGCCGGCAGCGGCGAGCATCTCGGCTCGCTCGCGCGCATCCACGAGGCGGGGCTTTACGCGGGCTTCGTCGCGAGGCCGGCGGCGTATCGTCTGCAGATCGACTGGCACGGCACGCCGCAAGAAGCGCACGACACGTACTCGTTCGGCCCGGTGCTCACCGACGACTGGCTCGCGCGCCTCTCGCAGGCCGACCCGTATGCGGTGCTCGAATGCCTCGGTTCGCGGCCGGTCACGCACGGCAATGTCGCGGGCGCGCGCTTCGCGGTGTGGGCGCCGAATGCACGGCGCGTGTCGGTGGTCGGCGACTTCAACACGTGGGATGGCCGGCGTCATCCGATGCGACTGCGTCATGGTTCGGGCGTCTGGGAACTGTTCATTCCGGGCATCGGCGCGGGCACGCGCTACAAGTACGAGATCGTCACGCGCGACGGTCACACGCTGCCGCTCAAGGCCGATCCCTGCGCGATGCAGAGCGAGAAGCCGCCGTCGACGGCATCGGTCGTCGCGGATGCGGATGCGATCGATCACTACGCCTGGACCGATGCCGAATGGATGGCCGCGCGCGGCGGCAAACAAACGCCGCAATCGCCGATCACCATTTACGAAGCACATGCCGAGTCGTGGCTGCGCGTGCCCGAAGACGCGAACCGCGGCATGAACTGGCACGAGCTTGCCGAGCGCCTGATTCCGTATGCGAAGGGCATGGGCTTCACGCACCTCGAATTCATGCCGATCGCGGAGCATCCGTTCGGCGGCTCGTGGGGTTATCAGCCGCTCGGGCAGTTCGCGCCGTCCGCGCGCTTCGGCACGCCGGAGCAGTTCGCGGAGTTCGTGAATCGCGCGCATGAGGCGGGACTCGGCGTGATCATCGACTGGGTGCCGGCGCACTTTCCGAACGACGCGCACGGCCTCGTGCAATTCGACGGCACGCCGCTTTACGAACATGCGGACCCGCGCGAAGGCTATCACCAGGACTGGAACACGATGATCTACAACCTCGGCCGCAACGAGGTTAGCGCGTTCCTGATCGCATCGGGGCTGGCGTGGCTGAAGCGTTATCACGTCGATGGATTGCGTGTCGATGCGGTCGCGTCGATGCTTTATCGCGACTATTCGCGCAAGGCCGGCGAATGGGTGCCGAACATTCATGGCGGCCGTGAGAATCTCGAATCGATTGCGTTCCTGAAGCGGTTGAATCATGAAGTGCGGCATATCCCCGGTATTCCCGGCGCGATCACCATCGCGGAGGAATCGACTGCGTGGCCGGGCGTGACGGCGGACGTCGAGAGCGGCGGCCTCGGCTTCGACTTCAAATGGAACATGGGCTGGATGCACGATACGCTGCATTACATGCAGGAAGATCCGGTGTATCGGCAGTATCACCATCATCTCTATACGTTCGGGATGGTGTATGCGTATTCCGAGCGCTTCGTGCTGCCCTTGTCGCACGATGAAGTGGTGCACGGCAAGGGATCGCTCATCAACAAGATGCCGGGCGACCGGTGGCAGAAGTTTGCCAATCTGCGCGCATATTTCGGCTTTATGTGGACGCATCCGGGCAAGAAGCTCTTGTTCATGGGCGGAGAGTTCGGGCAGTTCGCGGAGTTCAATCACGATGAATCGCCGCATTGGCATTTGCTCGACGATTCGTTGCATGGCGGATTGCAGAAGCTCGTGCGCGATCTGAATTTGCTTTATACGAGCGAGCCTGCGTTGCACAAGTTAGATAGCGATGCGCGCGGCTTCGAATGGATCGTCGGCGATGACAATGCGAATAGCGTCTATGCGTATCGCCGCACGGATGCCGAGGGGCGCGATCTCGTCGTGTTGTGCAATATGACGCCGGTGCCGAGGCTGGCTTACCGTATCGGGCTGCCGCGGCGCGGGCGCTGGAGCGAGGTGTTCAATTCGGACGCTTCGATTTACGGCGGATCGAATATAGGCAATGGCGGCGTTATTCATACGGATGACTATCCGAGTCACGGAAGGGAGCAGTCGGCGGCGTTGACGTTGCCTCCGTTGGCGACCATCGTGCTGCGGGCGGATTGATGTTTGCTTGATCAGGTCTGGGCTTTTCCGAAAGCCCAGACCAACAACGCGCACCATCGAACAGACAAACCGAACGACATAACAAGCAACAAAGCAAAGGCATAGACTTGCCCGACCGTCGAACCGAGAAAGCCAAAACACCGGAGGACCGGCCATATGGCAAATGCACTTCCCGACAAGTTGCTCCCGGGCGCATCCTATCCGCTCGGAGCCAACTGGGACGGGCTGGGTGTCAACTTCGCGGTATTCTCATCGAACGCGCACCGCATCGAGGTATGTCTCTTCGACAGCACCGGCCGCAAGGAACTGATGCGCTTCGATCTGCCCGAGTGCACCGATGAAATCTGGCACGGCTATCTGCCCGGCGCGCACCCCGGCACCGTCTACGGATTTCGTGCGCACGGTCCGTATCAGCCGCAGCAAGGGCATCGCTTCAATCCGCACAAGTTGCTGCTCGATCCCTACGCGAAGAAACTCGTCGGCCCCTGGCGCTGGTCGGATGCGCTCTTCGGCTATCGCGTGCATTCGAACCGCCTCGACATGTCGATGGATCGCCGCGACTCCGCGCCCGCGATGCCGAAATGCATCGTCACCGACGACGCCTTCGACTGGTCGCGCGACGTGCGCCCCGACACGCCCTGGGGCGAAACCATCGTCTACGAAACGCATGTGCGCGGTACGTCGATGCAGCGTCACGACATCCGCCAGCACGAACGCGGCACGTTCGCGGCGCTCTCGTCGCCGTGGTTCATCGAGCATCTGCAGAAGCTCGGCATCACCGCCGTCGAATTCCTGCCGGTCCACGCGTTTCTCAACGACCGCTTTCTCGTCGAACGCAGTCTCAGGAATTACTGGGGCTACAACACCGCCGCGTTCTTCGCGCCGGAGCCGTCTTATCTGTCGACACATCGGCTCAACGAAATGCGCATCGCCGTGCGTCAGTTGCACGCGGCGGGCATCGAAGTATTTCTCGACGTCGTCTACAACCACACGTGCGAAGGCAACGAACTCGGGCCGACCGTCTCGTGGCGCGGCCTCGACAACGCAAGCTATTACCGCCTGATTCCCGGCGACGAGCGTCACTACATCAACGAAACCGGCTGCGGCAATACGGTGAATCTGTCGCATCCGCGCGTGCTGCAAATGGTGATGGACTCGCTGCGCTACTGGAGCACCGCGTTCAACATCGACGGCTTCCGCTTCGATCTCGGCGTGACGCTCGGCCGCGAAGGTCACGGTTTCGATCCGGGCTCGGGCTTCTTCGATGCGGTCCGCCAGGACCCGGTTCTCTCCACGCGCAAGCTCATCTCCGAGCCGTGGGACATCGGGCCGGACGGCTATCAGGTCGGCAATCATCCGCCGGGTTTCGCGGAATGGAACGACAAGTATCGCGATGGCGTGCGACGTTTCTGGCGCGGCGATGCGGGCATGCGCCCCGATCTCGCCGCGCGTCTCACAGGTTCCGCCGAGCTTTTCAACCGGCGTTTCAGGAAGCCGTGGGCGTCGGTGAACTTCGTCGCGTCACACGACGGCTTCACACTCGCGGATGTCACCGCCTATTCGCACAAGCACAACGAAGCGAATCAGGAGGGTAACAACGACGGCCACAACGAAAATTGCAGCGCGAACTGGGGCGTGGAAGGCCCGACCGACGATCCCGCGATTCTCGAAGTGCGCGCCCGTGTCGCCCGCTCGATGATGGCGACGACGCTGCTCTCGCTCGGCACGCCGATGCTGCTCGGCGGCGACGAATTCGGCCGCACGCAGCAGGGCAACAATAATGCCTATTGCCAGGACAACGAGATTTCGTGGATGAACTGGGACGCGGCGCAAAGTCCCGCGGGCGTCGAGATGACGGAGTTTGTCGCGAGAGTTATTGCACTGCGCAAAAACTACCCGGTGTTGCGCGAAACGCGCTTCCTTTACGGCGATCTCGAAGTCCTTCCGGGCCTCTACGACGTGAGCTGGTTCGATGAACGCGGCAACGCGCTCGCGATCGAAGCATGGCAGGACCCGGAAGGCCGCGCGCTCACGCTGCGGCGCGCGGGGCCGGGCGTGGACGGCGAGATCGACGTGCTCCTGCTCATGTTCAACGCATCGTCGCAATCGCTCGTGTTCGCGCCGCCCGCGCCGCACTTGGAATGGAACGTGCTCCTGGATAGCGCAGAGCCCGATTCCGTGACGCGGCCGCTCGTCGGCAGCGAGATAGAAGTGGCCGCGCACAGCATCGTGGTGATGCTGGCCGAGCCGACCGGCGATGCCGACTGGCAGGCGGTCTGGATGGCGGGCGCGCATCAGGGGCCGCGTCTTTTGACGGCGCTGCCGCCCGATCCCGGCACGATGCCCTCGCATCGCGATTCCGAAATCGATTCGCCTCATTGACACTCACAGGCCATCGCGGCACAACAGGCAGGAAATCATGTCCGAACGTCCGATCGATCCGCACAAGCATCATCATGCGTATTGCCTTCCCTTCGGCGCTCATCTGACGGGCGCCGTGCGTGAGAATCCGCGCACGCGCTTTCGTTTCTGGGCGCCATCGCGCGATGCCGTGCAAGTGGAAATCCAGCGCGCGGGCGGCGCGCCCGAGCTCATCGACATGCAGCCGACCGGCGACGGCTGGTACGAGGCCGAAGCCGATGGCGGCGCGGGCACGTTGTATCGCTATCGGCTGGACGCCGATCTCGCGGTGCCCGATCCCGCGTCGCGTTTTCAGCCGCAGGACGTACATGGTCCGAGCGAAGTCGTCGATCCGCGCGCGTATCGCTGGACGCACACGAACTGGCACGGGCGGCCGTGGGAAGAAACCGTGCTTTATGAGCTGCACGTCGGCGCGATGGGCGGTTTCGCGGGCGTCACCGCGCGCCTGCCCGAGCTCGCGCAACTCGGCGTGACGGCCATCGAACTGATGCCGCTCAACGACTTTTGCGGCACGCGCAACTGGGGCTACGATGGCGTGCTGCCCTACGCGCCCGACTCCGCGTATGGCCGCCCCGAGGATCTGAAGAAGCTCGTCGACACCGCGCACGGTCTCGGGCTGATGGTTTTTCTCGATGTCGTCTATAACCACTTCGGCCCGGACGGAAATTATCTGCACGCGTATGCGAAAAGCTTTTTCCGCGAAGGCGTAGATACGCCGTGGGGCCCGGCGATCGACTTCGAGCGGCCGCAAGTGCGCGATTTCTTCTTCGACAATGCCCTGTATTGGCTCAACGAATATCGTTTCGATGGCCTGCGCCTCGACGCAGTGCATGCGATCAACGACGACGAATGGCTGCGCGAACTGGCGCAGCGCATTCGCGGTTCGGTCGAGGCGAGCCGTCACGTGCATCTCGTGCTGGAGAACGAGCACAACACGGCGAATCTGCTGGAAACGCATTTCGACGCGCAATGGAACGACGACGCGCACAATACCCTGCACGTTCTGCTGACCGGCGAGGACGAGAGCTACTACGGCGCGTATTGCGACAAGCCCATCGAAAAGCTCGCGCGCATTCTGGGCGAAGGCTTCGCGTATCAGGGCGATCCGTCGCCGATCCACGATGGCAAACCGCGCGGCGAACCGAGCGCGCACCTGCCGCCCACGCGCTTCGTGACGTTCCTGCAGAACCACGACCAGGTCGGCAATCGCGCAATGGGCGATCGCCTGCGCTCGTTGACCGACGACGAATCGCTCTTCGCCGCGACCGGTCTTCTGCTGCTTTCGCCGCAGATTCCGCTGCTGTTCATGGAAGAGCAATATGGCTCGAAGCAGCCGTTCCTCTTCTTCACCGACTATCACGATCAACTCGCCGATGCCGTGCGCGAGGGCCGTCGCAAGGAGTTCGCGAAGTTCTCCGCGTTCACCGACGAAAAACGCCGCGCGCAGATTCCCGATCCGAACGACAAGAAGACCTTCGAGATGTCGTCGCCGAATATTGCCGACAAGCAGGACGAAGAAGACAGGCTCGAATGGCTGCATTTCTATCGCTCGGCGCTCACGGTGCGCGCGAAGCTCGTCACGCCGCGTCTGAAGGGCGCGAAAGCGCTCGGCGCGGACGTGCTCGGCGACAAGGCGCTCGTCGCGCGCTGGAAGCTCGGCGACGGCGAGACGCTGACCGTCGCGCTCAATCTCGGCGATACGGGCGTCGCGCTCAAGGACACGCCGCCGGGCAAGATCGTCTTCGAGACGCCGGCGCGCGCGCAGGATCGCGCGCGTGACGGCGAGCTTGGCGGCCGCACATTCCTCGCCTGGCTCACCGGCGCCGTGAACGAGTACGCGATCGCGCACGACGCGCGCCGCTTCGAGCCGGCATCGGCCGAAGGAAAAGTCTCGTGAGCGCCGCGACCAAAACGAACTCGACGGGCGCCGCGCGTCCCGTAAGCAGCATCGAGGCGCTCGCGCAACGCGCGGGCTTCGAGATCGAATGGCAGGACGCGCACAAGGCCACGCAACGCGTGCCGGAAACGACGCTGCGCATTCTCCTCGAAAAGCTCGGCCTGCCGTGCGGGAACGCCACGCAGATCAAACAAAGCATGGCCGCCGTCGATGCCGAAATGAGCGGGCGCAAGCTGCCGCCGCTCATCACGGCCGAAGTGGATCGCGGTATCGCGCTGCCGGTGTCGGCGGCGAAACAGGGCGCGCGCTATCGCATCGAACTGGAAAGCGGCGAAGTGATCGACGGGCGCTTCACGTCGCCCAAAGGCGAGACCGCCCTGCTCTCGCCGATCGCGGAGCCGGGCTATCACACGCTCGTCATCAACGACCATCGCACGACGCTCGCGGTTGCGCCCGCGCGCTGCTACACGATCGACGACGCGTGGCGCACGCTCGACGAAGATGCGTCGAACGCGCCGCCGCTGTGGGGCGTCGCGGCGCAAGTGTACGGTTTGCGACGCAACGGCGACGGCGGCATTGGCGACTTCACCGCGCTCGCATCGCTCACGACGCAAGCCGCCAAGTGCGGCGGACATGCCGTCGCGATCAGCCCAATGCACGCGATGTTCAGCGCCGAGCCGAACAAGTTCAGCCCGTATTCGCCGTCGTCGCGGCTCTTTCTGAACATCGCGCATATCGATCCGGCCGCGGTGCTCGGCGCGCCCGCGGCGCGCGCGGCGATCGACAAAGCGGGCGTTGCGAAGGAACTCACCGAACTCGAAGGACTCACGCTGATCGACTGGCCGCGCGCCTCGAAAGCACGTCTCGCGATTCTGCGCGCGCTCTTCGATACGTTCTCCGAAGACCGCGATTCGCCCTTCGCGAAGGACTTCGCCGCATTCGTCGATGAAGGCGGACGTCCGCTCGAAGACCATGCGCGCTTCGAAGCGCTGCAGGCCGCGCAGATCGCCGAAAACCGCGAAGGCCACTGGCGCAACTGGCCCGAAGCGTTGCGCGATCCGCGCAGCGACGCGGTACGCGAATTCGCCGCCGCCAATCGCCGCGAAGTCGACTTCTATCTCTTCACGCAATGGCTCGCCGCGAAGGGCCTCACGCACGCGCAACACGCCGCGCGTGATGCGGGCATGGCCGTCGGGCTCGTCGCGGACCTGGCTGTCGGTTGCGACAGCGCGGGCAGCCACGCATGGTCGTATCGCGAGGAAATGCTCACGGGCGTGTCGGTCGGCGCGCCGCCGGATCTCTTCAATCAGGCCGGACAATCGTGGGGACTCACGACATTTTCGCCGCGCGCGATGCGCACGCAAGGCTTCGCCGCGTTCATCGACATGTTGCGTTGCGCCTTCAAATGCGCGGGCGGCATCCGCATCGATCACATTCTCGGCTTGCGCCGGCTCTGGCTCGTGCCCGAGGGCGAAAGCGCGAAAGACGGCGCGTATCTGCGCTATCCGCTGGAAGATCTGCTGCGGCTTATCGCGCTCGAATCGTGGCGGCATCGCGCGATCGTGGTCGGCGAGGATCTCGGCACCGTGCCGCCCGGATTTACGGAGCGCCTGCAGGAGCACGGCTTGCTTGGCATTCGCGTGCTGTGGTTCGAGCGCGAAGTGGACGGCCCGGGCTTCAAGCCGCCGCGCGAATGGGACAGCGGCGTCACCGCGACGACCACCACGCACGATCTGCCGACCGTCACCGGATGGTGGCGCGGCGAGGACATCGTGTGGCGCTCGAAGATCGGCCAGACGATGGCGCGTGCCGATGGCCGCGACCCCGTCGAAGCGGCGCTCGAAGAGCGCGGCGAAGATCGCGGGCATCTGTGGCGCGCGTTTCAGGACGCGGGCATCGCGCCGGATGACGTGGACGCGCCCGATATCGACAACGCGCCGGTAGACGAGGCGCTCGCGTTCGTCGCCGCGACGCCCGCGCCGCTCGTCACCTATCCGCTCGAAGACCTGCTCGCGCTCGCGGAACAGCCGAATCTGCCCGGCTCGATCGACGAGCATCCGAACTGGCGAAGGCGCATGACAAGGCCCGTCGACGAACTGTTTCTCGACGATGCCTTCGCCGACCGCCTGCTCGCCGTCGATGCCGCGCGCAAGCGCTCCGTGCAACCGAACGAATCCTTATCGAAACCCGAAACACCATGACCGTACCGCGTTCCACGCTTAGGCTCCAGCTTCACAAGGGCTTCACTTTCGACGACGCCGCCGCGCTCGTGGACTACTTCGCGCAGCTCGGCGTGAGCCACGCGTATGTGTCGCCGATCACGACCGCGACCGCCGGCTCCACGCACGGCTATGACGTCGTGGACTACACGGTGGTCAATCCCGAGCTGGGCGGCGAGGACGGCTTGCGGCGCTTCGTCGAAAAGTTGCGCGCGCACGAGTTGGGGCTCATCGTCGATATCGTGCCGAATCACATGGGCGTGGGCGGCTCGGAAAACGCGTGGTGGCAAGACATCCTCGAATGGGGCCGGCACGCCGCGCATGCGCGCTTTTTCGATGTCGACTGGCATTCGCCGGATCCCGCTTTGCGCGGCAAGGTGCTCGCGCCGTTTCTCGGCGCACCCTACGGCGACGAGTTGCAGGGCGGCAAGATCAGGCTCGCGTATCGCGCGGATGAAGGACGCTTCGTCATCGAGTATTACTCGAATGTGTTTCCGGTCTGCCCGGTCGATTACCCCGCCGTGCTTCAGGAAGCGCCCGAACTCGCGCAACGCTTCGTCGGCCTCACGACGCAGCCCGCCGATCAGCCGCGCGCCGCCGATGCGCGCACCGCGCTCGTCACCATCGCGCAAACCGAAGGCGGCCAGGCCGCGATCCAGGCGATCCTCGCCGCGCATTCGCCGGATACGCCCGCGGGCCGCGACCGCTTGCATCGGCTGCTGGAACGTCAGCACTATCGCCTCGCATGGTGGCGCACCGCCGCGGACGAAGTGAACTGGCGGCGCTTCTTCGACGTGAGCACGCTCGGCGGCGTGCGCGTCGAGCGGCCGGAGGTGTTCGAGGCATCGCATGCGCTCGTCTTCAGGCTCTTCACGGAAGGCCTGATCGATGGCGTGAGAGTCGATCACGTCGATGGTCTCGCCGAACCGCGCGAGTATTGTCAGCGGCTGCGCGCGCGTCTCGAAGAGTTATCGGCCGAGCGGCCCGAGGCGTTGCGGCATGGCAATGGGCGCACGTATTTCGTCGTCGAAAAGATACTCGCGCGCGGCGAGCCGTTGCGCCGCGACTGGCAGGTCGATGGCACGACCGGCTACGACTTCATGAACGACGTCGGCGCGCTGCTGCACGATCCGGCGGGCGCGCAACCGCTTGCGGCGCTTTGGGCCGAGATCACGGGCGCGAGCGCATGTTTCGCCGACGAAGCGCTCGCCGCGCGCCGCAAGATACTCGCCGAGAATCTGTCGGCCGAACTGGATCGCGTGTCGCGCGCACTGCATCGCATCGCACGCGACGCGCAGACCACGCGCGATTTCGCGTTCACGTCGATCAGACGCGTGGTCGCGGAGCTGGTCGTGCAATTCCCGGTGTATCGCGTCTATCCCGTGGGCGGCGTGCGCAGCCCCGAGGATGAGCACTTCTTCGCGCAGGCGCTCGAAGCCGCGCGTGCCGTGCTCTCGCGCGCGGATCATGTCGTGCTCGATCAGGTGGCGCAATGGCTCGGCGGCAAGCTGCCCGATGAATTGCCGCAGCCCGAGCGAAGCGAACGCAACGAGCGCGGCGAACGCGGCGAACGTGCGGAACGTGGCCGGGATCGCGCGACGGAGCGCAATCGCGAGCGTGACCGCAATCAGGTGCAAACGAGTCAGATTCCGCCCTCGTCGAGCGGCTCGCAGCGTCGCGCGGCGCAGACGCTGTTCTCGCAACTGACATCGCCGGTAGCGGCGAAGGCCGTCGAGGATACGGCGTGCTATCGCTATGGACGCCTCATCTCGCGCAATGAAGTCGGCGCGGACCCGGGCGAGTTCGCGTTGTCCGTCGATGCGTTTCACGCGTGCAATCGCGAACGCCTCGATGCGTTCCCGCATGCGATGCTCGGCACGGCGACGCACGATCACAAGCGCGGAGAGGACGTGCGCGCGCGCATCGCGGCGTTGAGCGAAATCCCCGGCGAATGGGCCTCGACGCTCAGGCAATGGTCCACGTTGAACACGCCATTGCGACGCGGCCCAAGCGGAGGACACGGCGAAACCAGCGACATCGACGATTGGGCGCCGGGACCGGCTGCGGAAGCGATGCTGTATCAGACGCTCGTCGGGTGCTGGCCGACCACACTCGCCCCCGATGACGAAGCCGGCGTCCACGCGCTCGCCGAACGTGTCGCGGGATGGCAACTGAAGGCGCTGCGCGAGGCGAAGACGCGCACGAGCTGGTTCGCGCCCGACGAAGCCTATGAGACTGCGTGCAGGGACTTTCTGTTCGATATCGTCGCGCCGCAGCGGCGCAACGGGTTTCTGGAGGAGTTGTCCGCGTTCGTCGCGCGCCTTGGGCCGCTCGGCGCGATCAACAGCTTTCAGCAGACGCTTTTACGGCTCACGTCGCCTGGCGTGCCGGATCTTTATCAAGGCACGGAGCTGTGGGACTTCAGTCTCGTCGATCCGGACAATCGTCGACCCGTCGACTATGAATTGCGTCGCAAGTGGCTTGCGGAAATCGAAGAGCAAGGGCCGCCTTCGGAGCAGTTGGCGAACTGGCGCGACGGACGCGTGAAGCTCGCGCTCGTGCGGCGCGCATTGGCGTTGCGCAAGCATTGCGAGTCGTTATTTGCTCAGGGCGAGTACATGCCGCTCGAAGTGCAAGGCGAGCATGCGGGGCGGGTGATCGCGTACGCGCGCCATGCGGGAAGCGCTTTTGCGATCGCCATCGCGACGCGGCTCGCGGCGCCGCTGCTCGATGCGCAGCGAGATGTGCCGCTCGTCGAGCCCGAGCGTTGGGGCGATACGTCGATCGTGTTGCCCGAGGCGCTGCATTCGCGGGCGTTGTTCGACTGGCTGAGCCCGAATGCGCCGAAGGCTGAAGGAGCGCGATTGTTTCTACGCGATGCGCTTGCGGTTATGCCGGTGGCTTTGCTGGTTGAAGAGGGAGTGCCGACGGCGTGAGGGCGTTGGCTCCGTTCTCTTGTGCTTCTATGGAATCCTGTATTCGTGTTGGTTCACTAGGACTGCCCCTGCGCGGGGCAGTCTCTTGGAAAACAGGAATCTGTCTCTCATCCTTATCACGTATCGCTCGGATTGCCGTGGGCATGAGCGTCATCCCGCTAAACGAACTTGGACTTCGATCCGACAACCAGTCCTCGCGGGGAAACGGTGCCTGCGTGAGTGCGACGAGCATCAGAACCTGGTGTCGTAAGCACCTCGCCGCACGTTGCCGTAAGAGGGCGTCATAAGAGGCTGCATGAAAAGCGTTTTGCCTTACGCAACCTACGTCCGACGATAGGCACCACTCGCTCGTCCACCTTACGCGACATTTCGATATTTCTTGAAATATCGAATTCGATGCGCTATCGTTGGGAACATGGACTCCAAACTCGTCGTTCGCGCGCTCGGCGCGCTCGCTCATGAATCGCGCCTCGCGATCTTCCGGACGCTTGTCGTAGCCGGCCCCGAGGGGATGGCCGCAGGTGAAATTGCGCAGCATGTTGGACTCGCGCCGTCGAGCCTCTCTTTTCATTTAAAGGACCTCTCTCATGCCGAACTCGTCAGCGCGCGGCAAGAGGGCCGCTTCGTCTACTACTCGGCCAACTTCGAGGCCATGAACGGACTCATCGGTTTCATGACGGAGAACTGCTGCGCGGGCGCGCCTTGCGCGGCAAGCGACCCGTCCAACTGTTGCGGAGATAAATCGTGAAGCGCATCCACATCCACGTGTCGGTTCAGGATCTCAACGAAAGCGCGCGGTTCTACCGCGCCTTGTTTGGCAACGTCGAGCCCACGGTGAGCAAGCCCGACTACTGCAAATGGGAACTAGCCGACCCAGCGGTGAACTTTGCGATCTCGCAGCGTGGCGCGCCGCTCGGTGTCGACCACATTGGCATTCAGGTCGAGGGTGCGGACGAACTCGCTGAGATGAACGCGCGATTCGCATCGGCTCGTCTGCCTGTTCAGGTTCAAGACGATACAACCTGCTGCTACGCACGATCGGAAAAGGCATGGACGGTCGATCCGCAAGGCGTTGCTTGGGAGACGTTCCATACACTCGAATCCGCACCCGTGTACGGCAAGTCCCATGACCGATCGGCCGAAGCGACCGCCTGTTGTTCGCCCACTGAATCCGCCGTGACCTTGCAGAGGCGTTCGTGAGCAACAAACCGTATTCAATTTTGATCCTATGCACAGGCAACAGCGCGGGCAGCCATCCGCCGGGTACGGTGAACCCGTTCGCCATCGAACGGTGCAAGGCCCTCGGTTACGACGTGTCGCAGATGCGCAGCAAAAGCTGGGATGAGTTCGCGACGCCCGAAGCGCCCCAGATGGACTTCGTCATCACAGTGTGTGATCAAGCGGCCGGGGAAAGCTGTCCGCTGTGGCCGGGCAAGCCGATGACCGCGCATTGGGGATTTCAGAACCCCGCCGCGTTCGAGGGCACCGATGAAGAAAAACGGGCGTTCTTCAACAAGATCTATCGGCAGATCATGAATCGTGTGAGCCAGTTCGTGAACCTGCCTTTGCACGTACTGAACCGCAATTCAGTCCAGCATGAGATGCGCGTGATCGGCAACCGGCCAGCAGAGGGAACGAATGAGCAGCACTGACGCGCAACCTGGTGCAACCGGTCCCGCCATCGGTTTCTTCGAGCGTTATTTGACCGTCTGGGTGGCCCTGTGCATCGTCGCGGGCGTGCTGCTCGGTCAGTTACTGCCCGGTGTATTTCAGGCCATCGGGCGCATGGAAGTAGCACACGTCAACCTGCCCGTCGGGCTGCTGATCTGGGTGATGATTATTCCCATGCTGGTCAAGATCGACTTCGCGGCCATGACGCAAGTGAAGGGCCAATGGCGCGGCATTGGGGTGACGCTGTTCGTCAACTGGCTGGTCAAGCCGTTTTCAATGGCGCTGCTCGGTTGGGTTTTCATCAGGCATGTTTTCGCGGCATGGTTGCCTTCTGATCAGCTGGACAGCTACATCGCAGGGCTGATCCTGCTCGCTGCCGCACCGTGTACGGCGATGGTGTTCGTATGGTCCCAACTTTGCAAAGGCGACCCGTACTTCACACTGTCACAGGTCGCACTGAACGACTCCATCATGATTGTCGCGTTCGCGCCGCTGGTCGCGCTGCTGCTCGGCCTGTCGGCGATCACCGTGCCGTGGGACACCCTCATCACGTCGGTCTGTTTGTACATCATCATTCCGGTGGCGCTCGCGCAATTGCTGCGCCGATACTTGATGTCAGGCGGTGAGGCCCGTTTCCGCAAGGCTGTAGCACGGTTAGGCCCGTACTCCATTAGTGCGCTACTCGCGACGCTCATCCTCCTGTTTGCGTTTCAAGGCGAAGCCATCGTGCAGCAGCCGCTGGTAATTGCCATGCTCGCGGTGCCAATCCTCATTCAGGTGTTTGTGAACTCGGGACTCGCCTATGTCCTGAACCGGCGGCTCGGCGTCGCGCATTGCGTTGCAGGACCGTCGAGCCTCATCGGTGCGAGTAACTTCTTCGAACTGGCCGTTGCGACCGCCATCAGCCTGTTCGGATTCCATTCGGGGGCAGCACTTGCCACGGTCGTCGGCGTACTGATCGAGGTGCCTGTGATGCTGCTCGTCGTGGGCGTCGTCAACCGTTCGCAGGCGTGGTACGAGCAAAAGCACACGATCAATCAACGCAGGATGGGAGGCGCGTGATGAGCCTGACCGACCTTCCGAACATCAGTGTGCCGCACCTTGACACTCCCGACCTCAAGAAGCTAGACCCCGCCAGCATATCGAGTCATGCGCCGCGTATCCTGCTGCTATATGGCTCGCTGAGGTCGACGTCATACAGCCGACTACTGACACTCGAAGCCGAACGCATATTGAGGCATTTCGGCGCCGATACGCGCGTCTTCGATCCTCATGGTCTGCCAATTGTCGATAGCGTCGGCCCAGATGATCCAAGGGTCGTCGAGCTTCGCAAACTGTCTGAATGGTCGGAGGGTCAGGTGTGGTGCAGCCCCGAGCGTCACGGGACCCTTACGGCAGTGTTCAAGAATCAGATCGACTGGCTTCCGCTCGAAAGCGGTGGCGTTCGTCCCACGCAGGGCCGCACGCTCGCCGTCATGCAGGTGTGCGGTGGCTCGCAGTCATTTAACGCGGTCAACGCGCTGCGCGTGCTTGGACGTTGGATGCGCATGGTGACAATCCCGAACCAGTCGTCGGTTGCGAAGGCTTATCAGGAGTTCGACACAGACGGCCGCATGAAGCCTTCCTCCTATTACGATCGCATGGTCGATGTGATGGAAGAGCTCGTCAAGTTCACTCTGCTCGTTCGCGATCGCTCGGACTACCTGACGGACCGTTACAGCGAGCGAAAGGAAGCCCATGCCGAACTTGCTACCTCACTGGCTTCAGCTGCGATGGATCACGAGAACAATGCCAACGCGGACACCGACAGCGGCGAGACCGAGTGACGAACGGCGTGAAAACCTCGCAACATGAATACTGGCAGCAGCGCAGCTCGTATCGCGGGGTTCCGTCACGTGCCGATGGAGACTTCGCTCGTCCTCTTGCGCTTCTATGGAATCCTAGATTCGTGTCGGCTTTATGAGACCGGCACGAATACGGAATCTCGCGAAAAAGAAACGATCAATCCGCTTCCTCAAGCGCCTCTTCCCTTGGATAGACCCGCACCAACACGATCCTCGGTCCATTCATCTTCTTGACGACGATATCGAACCGGTCGAACCCGACCCGTTGCCCTTCGCTAGGCAAATCGCCCAGCGCATTGATGACAAGTCCGCCGACCGACTCCGCGCGCCCTTCGTCGATATCGATCCCTAGCGCGCGTTCCAGCGAAACAACCGGCAAGCTGCCCTTGCCCATCAACGTGCCGTCGTCCATGCGCGACCAATCGGCATCGCCCTGACGAAACTCGTCGTGAATCTGACCGACGAGCGCGCCGAGAAGGTTATCGAGCGTGATGAAGCCGATGGGCTTCGCGCCCTTGCGCCCGACGATCGCGAGACGCGGCGCGCCCTTGCGAAAACGTCGGAACAATTCGAGCGCCGACAGATTCGGCGCGACATACTGCACAGGCCGCACATAGCGCGAGAGCTTGTCGGTCTTCGCGGCGACATCTTTCGAGAAGCTGAAGTTGAAGCCGCGCGCGCCGCCATCGCCCGAGAGCAGCAGGTCCTTCAAATGGATCATGCCGATCACGCGCTCGCCCGATGCATCGGCGAACAGCGGATAGCGCGAAAAACGATGCCGCGCGATCACGGCGAGGTTATCGCGCATCGGCAGATCGTTGCGCAAGCCGACGAGTTCGTGCGCCGGACGCATCAGGTCAGAAACCGTCATGCGGCTGAAATCGAGCGAATGCGCGATCGTGTTCCACTCATCCTCGTTATACGAAGAGGCGCCGCCAAGCCGGCGTCCGCGCAAGATGAGCTTGAGTTCGTAGGTGGAGTAATGCGCGTCGTGACCGTGTTCGCCCGAAATGCCGAAGAGACGCAGCACGAAGTTCGCGCTCGAGTTGAGCACCCAGATGAACGGGTACATCAGCCAGTAGAAGCCGTAGAGCGGCGTGGCAAGCCACAGGCCAACCTGCTCCGCGCGACGGATGGCCCACGACTTCGGCGCCAGTTCGCCGACCACGATATGCAAAAACGAAATGACCGTGAACGCGAAGAAGAGCGAAATCGTGTCGATCAGCTTCTCCGACTCGACCCCGAACAGCGTGAAGAGCGGATGCAGCAGCGAGGCGAACGCCGGCTCGCCGATCCAGCCGAGTCCGAGCGATGCCAGCGTGATGCCGAGCTGACAGGCGGACAGATAAGCGTCGAGCTGCCCGTGCACCTTCAGGAGCAGACGGCCGGGCAGGCCGTTGGTGCGCGCCATTGCCTTGACGCGCGTGGCCCGCAGCTTGACGAGCCCGAACTCCGCCGCGACGAAGAAGCCATTCAACGCGACGAGCAACAATGCGCCGATCAGCGCGACAACCTGAGCCAAAGCAACTCTCTTCGAAAGTGGAAAGCGTCAGTATATGGGCGACAGCTGATCGAAAGTCAATTTACATCCCCGCCACCGGCACGCGCACGGACAGCGTGACCTCGGCATTGTCGACGATGTCGCTATGCTCGAATGCGCCGCCATGCGCTTCCGACACGCGCTTGCACAACGCGAGGCCCCACGCGACACGTCCGCCTTCGCGCGGTTCGAGCGCCTGACGCCGCGCGAACGCTTCGAGCACGTGTGGCGACGCCGTATCGCCGAGTGCCTGCGCCGACGCCGTGAAATGCACGTCCGTGCGCCACATGCTGCCCTCGACGTCGCTCGACGCGCGCACGGTCGCGCCGGCGGGACTCGCTTCGGCGGCGAACGCGAGCATGAGCCAGAGCGCCTGCAGGAGACGCTCGGCATCGCCTTCGAGTTGTTCCTCCGCGAGCGGCGAATCGATATCGATCGTCACGCCACGGGCACGCGCGACGCCGGCACGTGCGAGCGCCGCGCTCTTTTCCAGAAGCGGACGCACCGCGACAGGCGCGAGCGCGACCTGCAGCGCCTTGGTCTCGGCGCGCGTCGTATCGATCGATTGTTCGATGAGCTTCACCTGCTGCTCCACGCCCGAGCGAATGCCCGCGAGCGCGCGCTGCGCGGCGGGATCGTTGGCGTCGACCTTGCGTTCGAGCACGTAGCCCCAGCTATGGATCGCGTTGAGCGGGCCGCGCAAATCGTGCGATACGACAGATAGCACGTGATCGCGCATGAAGAGCGCAGCCTCGGCCCGCAGATGCGCGATGCGATCGGCGGCGCCATTTTCGCTGTCCGACGCGCCCGCCGCCCGCGACACGATAAGCGTCACGCAATCCGGGCCCGGCAGCGCGATGATCGAGAAGGCGCGCGGCGCGTCGTCCTCGTCGAAGCTCACGTGCGCGCGACGCGTGCCGTTGCCCGCGAGCGCGGCATCGGCCACCTCGGCGAGCACGGCCGTGAGCGGACGGGGCAACGGCGTGTCGGCGAGTGCCCGGCCGGTCAGCGCGGCAGGATCGAGATCGAAGAGATGAGCGAGAACGGTGTCGGCGGAGAGGCATCGCTGGGCGGCGTCGAGCACCAGCACGCCGTCGTTTCCTGCGACGGCCGCATCGAAGGACTTGTCGCCTTCGGGCTCGACCGTACTGGAAAAAGACGTTGTCACGATTATGGGTCCTTGCGTGAATCGGTGTTGCGGTTGATGTCGCGAAAGCCGGATGCGTTGCGGCTGCATTGCGCGTTTGCCCTGAGGAATGGGGTGCGCGGATGAATCCCTTCAGGTCATTATATGTGAGCGCCTATGGCACATGCGGCAGCGGTGCGCTGCGCACTCCCGCGCCGTTCACAGCAATTTGCGTGCACGGACGCTTCGGGAGCATGCGCATCGGCGCGTGTTATTCGCCCGTTTTCGGTCCGCACGCGTGGGTCGATTCAAGAAAATATCGCATCACTATTAACTCGTTTTTTGAAAGCTTTCGTTCAATGCGAATCTTCAGAATCGGTCTGCAATACGCGATTTTTTTGGGGCTAGCCGAAGGTTCCGGGCGTAAGCCTGTCTATAGCATTGCACTCGTCGCCGCCGCGTGACTATCACAAGCCACATAAACGTCCATGCGATGTCTAGGTGCAAGGCTGAACGCGCAGGTTCGCTTACCAGCACTTGGCGAAGATTTCAACCGAACGATCGCATTTCGGGGCTATCTTACGTGCGCAAACCCACTGACGAATACGGGTTTTCCTTGTTAAATAGCTCTTGTCGTACAGACAGCGCGCTCCGGAAACCGGCGACGGTCCGGAACCGGCGCGTTTCGTTCAACTTCAGCGCGCCGGATGCCAGGCCAAGGCACGGGTGCGCAGACCTCTTTGGCCCGCGCCGCATCGACGGCAACACGCACGAGCGAAACTATTCGCTCCACGCGTTGTCACCCAAAGGCTCCCCTAAAAAAGGGTGAGCATGCAGGGTTCGTAGCCTTGCGTCATAGTCATAAAATCACGCTGCGCGAAAGCCGGGGAAAAAACCGTTCAATGGCTTCATTTCGAAAGAACTTCACGATCCTGATGACGTTGCAGGTATCGACATACCTCGCACCGCTCCTGACGCTGCCGTGGCTCGCGCGCGTCCTCGGCCCGAGCGAATATGGACGGCTCGCGTTCGGCCTCGCCTTCACCGCATACTTCATTTCAATTACGAACTACAGCTTCTCGTTGACCGCGACGCCCAAGATCTCGATCAACCGGGAAAGCCGTGAGATGCGCTCGAAGGTGTTCTGGGAAACCATCGTCACTCAGGCCGCGCTCGCATTCGCAGGCCTCTTCGTCGTGATCGCGCTGACGTCCTTCATACCTTATCTGAAAGAGAATCGCGAGTTGCTGATCATTGGTTATGGTCAGGCTATCGGTGCAATGCTTATTCCGACGTGGTACTTTCAGGGTATCGAAGATCTCGGCATGTTGAGCGTATTCGTATTCATCGGACGAGCGCTCAGTGTTCCTGCGATGTATCTCTTCGTGCGTGAGCGCGACGATGCTTACCTCGCGATGGCCGTCAATGCTTTGGTGCCGCTGCTATCGGGCATTGCGATTTGCACGTATCTTTATTTCCGGCGCGAGCTCGATTTCGTGCGCGTGTCGCTCAGGACCATCGGTGTTCGTCTGAAGGACGGCTGGAGCGTTTTCATCGCGACGTCGATCGTCGATATCTATGCATCGAGCAACATCGTGCTGCTGACATTCATCTCGGGCACTGTCGCGGCCGGCTACTTCGCTGCGGGCGACAAGTTGATCCGCGCGGCACTGAATATGCTCCAACCGCTCAAGACGGCGGCCTATCCGCGCGTAAGTTTTCTCATGCATCACGCGAAGGAAGATGCCTTTGCTTTTCTGCGCAAGATGTTTGTCGTGCAAGGTCTGATCGTGTCGCTGATCTCGGTGTGCATCTTCTTCGGCGCGCCGCTTGCAGTAAAACTCTTGTATGGACCGAAGTTCTTGCCTACCGTAGAGGTGTTGCGTTGGATGGCGTTCGTGCCGCTGATGGTCGGTCTCACGGATCTCTTCGGTGTTCAGACCATGCTTCCGCTCGGCATGAAGGCGCAGTTCAGCCGTGTGCTGATGGCCTCCGCCGTGTTGAATTTCAGTTTGCTTGCCGTGCTGGCGAATCTCTTCGGCGAGCAGGGTGCGGCGGCTACGGTGCTGATTGTCGAGACGCTAGTGGCTGCAGCCATGGCCTTCACTCTGCATCTGCAAGGCGTGCCGTTGCTCAAGCGTCAGCGTCCGATTGCGGGAAGCGCGGGTTCGGAAACGACGTGAACCGTATGCGGAATTACGACGTGGCTAATAAGATTTCACGCAGTTGTTTATTCACGTCGCCGTCAATGTGAAACTGGCGTGTTATAAAAAGTAACAAGTGATTCTGTTTGGTAACGCATTTATCGAATCACGCACTTTAACAAAGCTTGGTTTTGCACCCAAAAAGCGCAGCGGACGCATACGACTTGCGCGCTACCCCAAAGTTGCATTTAAGTATGTGAGTCAACGAACCGACCCATGCAGTTAGAGTCGATATCTTAATGGTACGAACAGCGTTTAATTAAGAGAGTCTGCAGAATGGAAACAGAAGAAATGTCGGTCGAGCATGTGCAAAAGCTGGCCGATCAGGCCGAGAGCCTGCGCATGCAATCGGTCGCAGTACCACTCAAGGATCTGCAAATCCTTCTACAGATTTGCGAAACGGCGATTGCTCAGCAGAATGCTGCCGCCACGAAATAAGCTTCACGATCCCGTATTCGTCAGCACGATTTAGCTGACCTTCATAACGTTCCCAGGAAGACCGGGAAACGTGCTCCAGGCTGGCTTGCAGCACTTCCAGCCCAGAGTCGCTCAGACCTTTGCTTGAACCTATCGGCTTCACGTCCCGCTGCAGAACAGCCGTTTTACTGGCTTGACTGAGCTTCACTGGCGCGACGCAGAATAACCTTCGCAAAGACCGACATCGGGGCGCCCATCCGGCCAAAGTAACTGGTCCGGGAGCTTGCGGCAGGTAAATCCAGGCTTGGTCATTCAGGCTTGACGGGGGTTCTCGCACCCCATGCACAGGGAACGAGTAATGCTGTGCCGGATCTCGTGGGTGCTTTTCGGACGCGTATAAACGTCGTCCGATTAGTACTGCGACACGCATATCCCGGCCTTCGACACGTCCCTCAAAGGTGGCCATGAACGCCACCGCGGATGCGTTCGCCCTGCGCGAACGCGTCATGTCATTTCCATAACGATTAGGCCATTCCTTCTCATTGCGTTTCGCCGCGGGCGCTCGGCGAAACGCCAATCGAAGAGTTGAATATGAAAGAGATCGTCCATATCACCGAAGCCTTCGGCGGCGGTGTGCTGTCCATGCTGACCCAGCTTTCGAACCGCGCGGCGGCCGCTGGCGTCGGCGTAACGATCCTTCATTCGATCCGGCAGGAAACACCCAATAACTTCGCAAAGCTCTTTCATCCGGCGGTAAAGCTAACCTACGTCAGCATGTTCCGCGAAGTAAGCATGAAGAATGATCTAACCAGTCTTATGAGCCTCGTGCGTAAGCTGAAGGAGTGCGACCCGTCCGTAATTCATCTGCATTCGTCCAAGGCGGGGGTTCTCGGACGCGCGGCCGCGCGCATCGCCGCGCCGCGCGCACGCGTGTTCTATTCCCCGCATGGCCTCGCATTTCTGCGCCGCGACGTCTCGCCGGTAAAGCAGTTCGCTTATCTGAGCTTCGAGCGCATCGCAGCGCGGCTGGGCGGCACCATCGTCGCGTGTTCGAAAAGCGAGCTCTCCGAGATCGAAACGAAGATGCATGCGCGGCGTGCCCGCATGATCGAGAACGGCGTGAACGTGCCGGAGATTCCACCGCGCCTCGGTACCGGCGCTACGGACATCACCATCGGCATGAGCGGCCGGGCGATGTTTCAGAAAAATCATGAAGCGTTCGTCAAGCTCGCATGTGAGCTTCACGACCCGTCCGTGCACTTTCTCTGGATCGGCGGCAACGAGAACGAGTTGCCGGCGGGTACGCCGAGCGGCGCCGTATCGTGCAGCGGCTGGGTCACGCGCGATCGCGCGCTGGAACTCACCTCGGGGCTCGATATCTATGTGCAGACGTCGCGTTGGGAAGGCATGCCTATCGCACTGATCGAGGCGCAGGTCGCGGGCGTGCCTGCCGTCGTGACCGACGTGGTCGGCAATCGCGACGTCGTGCAGCACGGCGTGACGGGCTTCGTCGCGTCGAGCGTGGACGAGATGGCGAAGTACATCGCGATGTTGCGCGACGACCCGGCGCTACGCGCGCGCATGGGCGGTGCGGCGAGAGCATCCGCGAGCAAGCGCTTTTCGATGGACACGATCTTCCGTCAATGGCTCTCGATGTACGAGTTCGGCTCCGACAGACACACGCGCGAACCGCTCGGCGCGAACGAGGTTGCATCGTATGAAACCAGCTCCGATTCACAGTTCTGACGCCCTGCACATGAACACGACCATCGCCACGAACAAGCTCGTCTATAACGGCCGCTTCACGAGCCAGAAGACCACCGGAGTGCAACGCGTCGCGCGCGAGCTCGTCGCCGCGCTCGGACAGCTGCCGCAAGGCTCGCATATGACGCTCGCGGTTCCACCGCAAGGCGGCCTCGATCCCGTGCAAGGTGTCGAGGCCGTCAAGCTCGGCTTCGGCAAGGGCGTCTTCTGGGAGCAGATCGTGCTGCCGCTCTTCGCGGGGCGCTCGCGTATCGTGAATCTCTCGAACTCGGGCTCCATCTTTCGCGCGAACCAGATCATCTATATGCACGATGCCGCGGTGTTCGATACGCCCGCGCATTTCTCGTGGAAGTTCCGCACGTGGTATCACGTGATGTTCTGGATCCTGGCGCGCACGTCGAGCTGCGTGCTGACCAATTCGCAGTTCTCGCGCGACCGGCTCGCGCATCACGTCGGCGTGCCTGCAGAGCGCATTGGCGTAGTGCCGCTCGCGGCCGATCACCTCGATCACATCACGCCGGACGTATCCGTGATCGATGAACTCAAGCTCACGAAGCAACGTTACGTGCTCGCCGTGAGCAGCATGAATCCGACGAAAAACTTCAAGCGCCTCGTCGAAGCGTTCATGCGTCTGAACGATCCGTCGATCGATCTCGTGATCGTCGGCATGAAGAACGCCGCGATCTTCGGCAAGGCGCACGATTTGTCGAGTGCGCCGAACATCAAGCAGGCCGGCTACGTCAGCGACGAAAAACTGCGGGCGCTCTACCAGAACGCGGCATGCTTCCTCTATCCTTCAGTTTACGAAGGCTTTGGCATTCCACCGCTCGAAGCAATGCGCAACGGCTGCCCGACACTCGTCGGACGCGCGGCCGCATTGCCGGAAACGTGCGGCGATGCATCGATCTATTGCGACCCGTACTCGGTCGAAGACATTTCGAACAAGCTGCGCGAGTTGCTCGATTCGCCTGAACTGAGCGAAGACCTGAGACGTCGCGGCCTTGCGCATGCAGAGCGCTTTCGCTGGACCGAAAGCGCCCGCCTGCTGATGCAGTTCATCGACAAGCCGTGAAGACACACGGCATCACCGGCACCGCTGCGCGCAAGCTAAACGCGCGCGCGGCGTCACATCATTCCGACGTGCTCGCCGAAGAACGGCGGGCGCTTTCATGAGGGCCGAATGTCGATGCGAACTCTGGTGGCTGCCGTATCCCTCTTCGGTGCGCTCTGCTGCGCGTCCGTTTTGATCTACGCGCGCAGCGGCACGTCCGACGCCTATCACAGCACTCACTCGGCGACCTCCAAAGCGGACGCCGCAAGCGTCGCGTCGCCGAAAATCGCCTGTGGCAATGGCTCGACAGGCGTGTTCTATGGCATCGCGGGACATCTGGAGCATCACGGCGCGTATGGCATGAGCGGCCACGACTTGCAGATTTCACAACTCCGCGATCTCGGCGTCACGATATATGCGCAGGATGTATCGAGCGAACAGAGCGCGCACATGGTCGCGAATTTCGCGCGCGCGGCGGCGAAGCAATGCATCGGCGTGCTCGCGCTCGTCACACCCTTCGAACCCGAGAAGCGCGCGAGCGAGCAGGAAACCTTCGAGCGCGGCTATGCGCTCGGCAAGACGGCGGGGAGCTTGCTGAAGGGCCTCGTCACGTATTACCAGGTGGGCAACGAATACGATAACTGGACGATACTCGGCTCGGACCGTAGCGGCGAGCATCCGCAGGACTACGACAACGCGAGGTTCATGAAGGCGCGCGGCTCGATCCTCGGTCTGATCAAAGGCATACGCGAAACGAATCCGGACGCGAAGATCCTTCTGACATCGTTCAGCTGGCTTCATTACGGCTTCACCGACATGCTGTATGCGGGCACGCAGCCCGACGGCACGCGCGGCCATCCCATTCCGCATTGGGACATCACCGCGTGGCACTGGTATTCGAACATGGGCTCGATCACGGCGGCGGGCGACAAGAACGTCAACGTGCTCGAACGGCTGCGCGACAGCTATGGCAAGCCGATCTGGATCACCGAGTACGGTGTTCGGCCGACGCACGCGGACCCGGGCGGCTATCTCGTGGGCAACGAAGCATTGAAGGGATTCGTGTCGCTTGCAAAGACCTACAACATTCAGAACGTGACGTTGTACGAGCTGTATGACGACCAGCGCTATGGCGGAGATGGCAATTACGGCGTGATCCAGGATGACGGTAAAACGCGCAAGTCGCGCTTCAATACCGTGCGGGATTTCATCAAGGCCAATCCTATGCCATGAAAGCTCAACCTTTTGTGTTACGAATAAATCATGGGTGTAACCGGCCATTATCGCGTGAAAAGACGTGTGCGCAACCGGCGCGACCGCCCTTACCGCGTCCATTACGTACGCTACACAACAGACGCATGCAGTTTGGGTCAGGAAGATACGCTTAACACTGCTTTTTCCGGACTCAACGTATCGTTTCACAGCAAGCGATGCGTCGCGGGATTCGCGAGTTTCATCCGCCGAATCCAGAGACGCGGTTCCGAGGCACGGAGTGTGCTTCATGAAGATATCGCACTCCGACGAGCCGACGCGCTTCGTCATGCGAACTCGAAGCATCGCGCGCTTCGCACGCTTTTTTCAGAGCCTTTCGCGTCTTTAGTCTGGTCTGGAAGTTCCGACGGCCCCGCGCCGGATCAAATAACACGTAAGACGTACCGCGAGCATGTCGCGCGGGCTTTTCGTTTTTTCTCGGCCCGGGAAACAACGCTCAACTTATCGAACTGAGGACGCGCCATTGAACACCCTCTATGTCAACTCCGGATCCTCGCGCCCTGGCAAGGACGACGGTGAATTCACCGCGAGCGACATGCTCAGGCTCCTGCGCGATCACCTTGGCATTCTCTTCCTGTTCATCGGGATCACGGCCGCGCTCGCGACCGCGTATGCGTTTCTTGCCAGGCCCATCTATTCGTCGGACGTGGTCGTGCGTGTGGATCCGCCCGATCCGAACGCGCTCGGTATCGCGCCGCAAAACCAGATGCAGATGCAGCAGGCCCAGCCGACCGCAAGTCAGCTCGCGCCCGCGGAAATCTCCGTGATGCAGAGCCGCTCGGTGCTCGAACCCGTCGTGAAGCAGTTCCGCTTCGACATCAAGGTCAAGCCGGACACGTTCCCCGTGCTCGGCCAGATCGCCGATCTGTTCGCGAAGAAGGGGCATTTGTCGCCCGCGTGGTTCGGCCTTGATTCATACGGATGGGGCGGAGAGTCGTTGCAGATCGGCCGGCTCGACGTGCCGCCCGCGCTCGAAGACCAGAAGCTCGACTTCGTTTTGCTCGACAACAACCAGTACGAACTGCGCGACCCCGACGGCGCCATGCTCGTGCGCGGCACGATCGGTCGTCCGGCATCGGCGAATGGCGTGTCGATTCTCGTCAATGGCGCGCTCGGTCATCCGGGCGTGCATTTCGACGTGACGCGCCTCAATACGCTCGATGCGATCGCGCTCATGAAGAAATCGATGAAGGTGGCCGAGTCCGCGAAGGACACGGGCGTCGTGCAGATCACCTTCAACGCGGACGATCCCGCGCTGACCGCCGATGTCGCGAACGCGCTCGGCCAGGCGTATCTGACGGCCGCCGTTCAGGCTCGCCAAGCGAACGACACGAAGACGCTCGAATTCATTCGCGGAGAATTGCCGCGCCTCGAAAGCGATCTGCGCCGCGCCGAAGGCAACCTGAGCGCGTTCCGGTCGAAATCGCAGTCGGTGCAGCCGCTCAACGAAGCGCAGGCGTATCTGCAAGGCAGCATCGTGTCGATGCAGCAACTCGCGACGTTGAAACTGCAGCGCACGCAGGCCTTGCAGCGCTTCCAGCCGAACAGCCCGCAAGTCGTCAATCTCAGTCAGCAGATTTCGGAACTGGAAGCGTCGAACAAGCAGATTCAGCAGCGCTTCGACAGCATGCCCGCCTCCGAGCGTCAGAATGCGACGCTCACGCGTGACGCGCGCGTGGCCGAAACCATCTACATGGGAATGGTGAACAAGGCGCAAGAACTTTCCGTGCGCCGCGCAAGCACGAGCGGCGGCGCGCATATCGTCGATAACGCGCTGCGTCCGTATCGTCCGGTGAAACCGAACAAGTCGCTCGTGATCGCCGCGGGCACGGGCCTCGGCTTCTTCATCGGCACGTTCTTCATCTTCCTGCGCCGCCACGCGATGATCGGCGTGACCGATCCGATGTTCGTCGAGCGCCATCTCTCGGTGCCGGTACTGGGCGAAGTGCTGTACAGCCGGCAACAGGCGATGCTCGATCACGAGATTGCCGTGTCGCCCGTGGAGCATGCGCCGCTCACCTACTCCGGCGCGCAGAACGGCGGACCACCGAAGGCGTTGCCGCACATTCATCTGCCGGAGCACGACGCGTTCGCGATGCCGCACGTGGCCGACACGGATCGCGATGCCCGCGTGCTCGCCACGCGCTTCCCGCACGATCCGGCCGTCGAGGCGCTGCGCGCGGTGCGCACGGAGCTGTATCGCGACCTCGCCAATGCGCCGAACAATATCGTGATGCTGACGGGTCCGATTCCGTCGGCGGGCAAGAGCTTCGTCGCGGCGAATCTCTCGGTGCTGCTCGCGGAAATCGGTCTGCGCGTGCTGCTGATCGACGGCGACATGCGGCGCGGCCATATCGCATCGTTCTTCAAGCAGTCGAATCCGGGCGGTCTCTCCGAAGTGCTGAAGGGCGAACTCGCGCTCGGCGACGCGATCCGTTATGTCGGCGTGCCGGGGCTGTCGTTCATGTCGTGCGGCGGCTATCCGGAGAATCCTTCCGAGCTGCTGATGATGCCGGGCTTTCGCAACATGCTCGCGCGTATGAGCGATCAATTCGACCTCGTGATCGTCGATACGCCGCCGTTCCTCGTCGTGACCGATGCGGCGATCGTCGCGAGCGATGCGGGTTCCACCGTGCTCGTGCTGCGCTCGGGCATTCAGAGCGAGGAAGAGATCGAGGAAACCGTAAAGAAGGTGCAGCGTTCGGGCGGCAGGCTCGTGGGCTCGGTCTTCAACGCGATTCCGCGACGTCCGAGCAATCGTCGTAGTTATGGCTACGCGGCGGCTTATACGAGCACGTTCAAGTCGATGAATTAATCGCGGCGCATAATCAAGCGCAGCGGATGAAGCATCGCGCCGCGTGCCCGTCACGCGGCGCTTCACGTTGGTACGCCGGTGTCTGCACGAGGTTTCGACGCGAGCGCGTCGGCAACCGGGTCGAGGAGAGAAACGCATATGAGCGGACGTTTTTCCTTCAGGCATCGGCTCGTGCAATGCCCGCGTTGCCGCAGACAAGTGGGCGCCGCGTTGAGCGTGTGTCCGCATTGCGATTTTCATCGCGTGCAGAAGGCGGAGCCGGTGCAACCCTTGCCGCCGCCCGCGCCCGAACCCGTCGCCACCTGGCGCGTGCCGCGCCTCTCACTACGCTCGGCGCTCGTGATCATGCTCGCGCTGCTGGCGACGTTCCGACCGCGAGCATGAGCCAAGCGAATCATCGAGCCTGCAGGCGTATTGCTTGCTTCGTTTTCGCCATATCAGGCGCGACACCGATAACGACCGACAGCCCGCCTTGCAGCGGGCTGCATCCTACCTTCGACGATGAAAGATAAAGCGGCGCTGACCGATCTCTACTACCGAATCTGGGCCTTCGCGATGCCGGTGACGTCGTTCCTCATCATGCCTTCGATTCAGGGCACGACGATCGGCTATCTGATGTGTTTCCTCTCCGTGCCGCTCGTGCTGCTGTTCGGCGGGCGCTCGCGCAAGAGCTGGATGCACTTCGTGATCGCGGCGCTCGCCGTGTGGCTGCTGATGGTCTGCACCTCGCAGCTCGCGGACATGATGGCGCCCTTCGATCCCGACTTCAGCAAGATCGCGCTCGTCGACGATACCGATCCCTTCACCTTCATCATGCGCAAGAGCATGTTCACGCAGTCGCTCTACGTTGCGGCGGTCGTGCTCTACGCGGCGTATGTGTACCACTACTACAAGCCGACCTGGGACCAGTGGCTTCTCGCGGCCATCACGCTGCTCGCGCTCTACGGCATATTCGAGGTGGCCTATTTCATCGTGACGGGTCAGCCGGGCGACTTCGTCTCCAACCGCGCATTCGGCGATCAGTTCGGCAAGGGCATCGTGCGCTCGGACGGCACGGTGAACGGCAGTTCGTTCCAGCAGATCGACATCAAGGGCTTTCCCATTCAGCGCCTGAAAGCGCTAACCGGCGAGCCGTCGATGTACGCGATGTCCATCTTCCCGTTCTGGGTCTACTTCAACGCGACCTCGCGCGTGCGCTGGCCGGTGTGGGTCATCGGCCTGTCGCTCTTGATGACCACTTCGTCGACGGTGCTGATCGGCTACGCGGTGTATTCGCTCATCCGCGTGCGCAAGCTCGGCATTAATCCGGTGAAGGCGCTGATCGGGCTTTTCGTGCTGTGCGTGATCGCGTATCTGTTGCAGGATTACATCGCCGATCTCTTCAAGCAGATGGTGACGGACAAGCTCGAAGCGAAGACCGAGTCGGGCTCCGACCGCGGCGTGCTTTTCCTCCAGTCGATGCAGTTGTGGCTCAATGCTGCGCCGCTCAATCAGCTCTTCGGCATCGGCTTCGGCTATATACGCTCGACCGATCTTTTCTCGACGCTGCTCGTCAATACGGGTGTCGTCGGCACGATCTTCATCAGCGCGCTGATGCTCTATCCGGCGTTCAAGCTCGACTGGGACCCGCGCGGCATGGCGCTGCGCCAGTGCTGCGCTGCGACCTGGACGATGATGATGGTCTCGGTGCCCGAGTTCGCGTATCTCGCGCCCTGGACGCTCGTCGCGATGGCCTACGTGCGCGTGCGCGCGCTCAAGTTCGCGAGGCAGCAGGAAGGCGATCAGTCCGCCGCGACCGCGATGCCGGATGCGCCGGACGGCGCTTCGATCGGCACCGCCATCGGCAGGCATGTGAGGCCGGAGATCGGCGCGCGCATCGGCTCGCGCTTCGGCCCGCGCGGCCGTCATCTCTGAGGCCATGTCATGAAAGCGGCGCCTGGCGCGCGCCGCCTTGCTTCCGGCGACGTTCTACAATGTCGGTTTTGAACACCGGCTCATCCATCGTCGATGGCCGGGCAACCAGGGAGCAACCATGTCGATTGTCACGACCGATTCCGGTCTCAAATACGAAGATGTCAACGTAGGCGATGGCGCTGAAGCCGTCGCGGGCAAGACGGTCAGCGTTCACTACACGGGCTGGCTGACGGACGGCCAAAAATTCGATTCCAGCAAGGACCGCAACGACCCGTTCGCCTTCGTGCTGGGCGGCGGCATGGTCATCAAGGGCTGGGACGAAGGAGTGCAGGGCATGAAGGTGGGCGGCACGCGCCGTCTCACGATTCCGCCGCAACTCGGTTACGGCGCGCGCGGCGCGGGCGGCGTGATTCCCCCGAACGCCACGCTCGTGTTCGAAGTGGAACTGCTGGACGTCTGAGCTTTTTCCGCATGAGCGCGCCGCTCCATCGCCCCGCCGTGTCGCTGCGCCGCTATGAGGCCGCGCAAGCGTCGGACGTGCACGACTTCCATCAGATCGTGCTCGGCCTCGACGGGTCGATGGAAATGGCCGTCGACGGCAACGGCGCGCGCATCGATTGCAGCGGCGCGTGGATCATCCCGGCGGGCGCGCGTCACGATTACTGGGCCGATGGCGACAATCGCCAGCTCGTGCTCGATCTGCCTGCCACGTCCGTCGCGGTGCCCGCGCGCTACTTCGAGCGGGCGCGCGCGATCGCCATCGACCCTCGCGTGACTCAAGCGGTCGCCGATGTCGCCCGTCGCGCGAATCTGGCCGACGCACAACTCGCGGACCGCTTCGCATGGCAAGCGGCCGCGCATCTGTGCGGCGCGCTGATGCACGACACGAACGATTCCATCGATGCGATGCGCGGTCTCGATTTCGCGCGCATCGACCGTTGGTTGCGTCTGCAACTATCGCAGCCATTGCGTATCGCCGATCTCGCCGCGCATTGCGGCTTCGGCATGCGGCGCTTTCATCAACTCTTCAACGAAGCGTTCGGCGAGACGCCGCATCGCTATCTGCATCGACTGCGTCTCGACACCGCGCTGAGCCTGCTCGCCGATCCACGCGCGTCGCTCACCGATATCGCACTCGATGTCGGCTTCGCCGATCAAAGCGCATTCACCCATGCCTTCTCGAAGCGCTTCGGCATTTCGCCGGGACAATGGCGCAACGGCGGCTTCGGCTCAAGCGCGCCACGCGACGCTTAAGCCAGTCCGCGCGCCAGATCGGCGCGGATGTCCGCGGGATCTTCGAGACCCACGGCAAGACGAATCAACCCTTCGCGTATGCCCGCCGCTTCGCGCACTTCGGGCGCGAGACGCCCGTGCGTCGTCGTCGACGGATGCGTGATCGTCGTGCGCGTGTCGCCGAGATTGCCTGTGATCGAACATAGCTTCGTGCCGTCGATCACGCGCCACGCGTTCGCACGCTGCTGCTCCTGCGTCGCGCCCTTCAATTCGAACGATACGATCGCGCCGCCCGCCTTCTGCTGCTTCTTCGCGATCGCATGTTGCGGGTGCGATTCGAGTCCCGGATAGAACACGCGATTCACGGCCGCATGCGCTTCGAGCCAGCGCGCGACCTCCAGCGCATTCGCCGATTGCCTCTCCACGCGCAGCGCGAGCGTTTCCATGCCCTTCAACAGCACCCATGCATTGAACGCGGACATCGTTGGACCGGCGCTTCGCACGAACGGAAAAACCGTCTCCATGATGAAGCGCTTCGAACCGACAAGCGCGCCGCCGAGCACGCGGCCCTGGCCGTCGAGAAACTTCGTGGCCGAATGCATCACGACATCCGCGCCGAGCTTGAGCGGCTGCTGCAAGGCCGGACTGCAGAAGCAGTTGTCGACGACGAAGAGCGCGCCGTTATGCTTCGCGATTTTCGCGATCGCTTCGATGTCCGCAATCTCGGTCAGCGGATTCGAAGGCGTCTCCAGAAAGAACATCTTCGTTTCGGGCTTCACGGCGGCTTGCCATTCGCCGGGCCGCGTCGGATCGACGAACGTGGTCGTGATGCCGAACTTCGGGAAGATCTGCGTGAACATGCCGATCGTCGAGCCGAACAGACTCTTCGAACTGACGATGTGATCGCCCTGCTGCATCGACGCCATCACGACCGACAATATCGCGGACATGCCCGAGGCCGTCGCCATGCACGCTTCGCCGCCTTCGAGCGCGGCGAGGCGGCTCTGGAACATCGTCACGGTCGGATTCGTGAAACGCGAATACGTGTAGGCTTCTTCCGCGTTCCTGAAGCGCTCGGCCGCTTCCGCCGCGCTCGAAAAGCAGAAGCTCGACGTGAGAAAAAGCGCCTCGGAGTGCTCGTTGAATTCGCTGCGCAACGTGCCGGCGCGCACGGCGAGCGTGTCGAAGTTCAGGTGGTCGTCCATGTTTTTCTCCCTTGTTTTCAGGCTCGCGACGCAAAAAAGCCCGCTTGGTCCTTGCAGACGAAGCGGGCTCGTATGAAGCGCTGAAGACTTTACTCGACCGATAGTTGCAGATGCAACTGTGAGCGGGTCATGCCGCCCTCTTGCGCATCGCTCGCCGCATCGCGATCCGACTGCGATTGCGGCGCGAGACGCGCGGACTCGATGCGATCGAGATAATCGGTGGTCACATCGCCCGTGATGTAATTGCCGTCGAAGCACGATGCCTCGAATCCCTTCAGCGCCGGATTGATGTCGCGGATCGCGCTCTTCAGGTCTTCCACGTCCTGATACACGAGATAATCCGCGCCGATCATGCGCGCGACTTCGTCATCGCTGCGGCCATGCGCAACGAGTTCGCCGCGCGTCGGCATGTCGATGCCGTACACGTTCGGGAACTTCACCGGCGGCGCGGCGGACGCGAAGATCACCTTGTTCGCGCCGGCATCGCGCGCCATCTGCACGATCTCATGCGAGGTCGTGCCCCGCACGATGGAATCGTCGACGATCAGCACATTCTTGCCCTTGAACTCGATAGCCATCGCGTTGAGCTTCTGGCGCACCGACTTCTTGCGGACGGCCTGCCCCGGCATGATGAAGGTGCGGCCCACGTAGCGATTCTTGAAGAAGCCCTCGCGATACTCGACGCCGAGCTTCGCGGCAACCTGCATCGCGGCGGGGCGCGACGAATCGGGAATCGGCATCACGACGTCGATCGGCACGTCCGGCAGCACGCGCTTGATCTTCTCGGCGAGGTAGTCGCCCATGCGCAGACGCGCGTTGTAGACCGGCACGCCGTCGAGGCACGAGTCCGGACGCGCGAGATACACGAGCTCGAAAATGCATGGGTTGAGTTCGGGCTTTTCGGCGCATTGATGGTTGTGCAGATTCCCTTCGGCGTCGATGAAAATCGCTTCGCCCGGTTCGACATCGCGCACGAATTCGAAGCCGATACCTTCGATCGCCACCGACTCCGACGCGACCATCCATTCGACGCCCGTCGAGGTTTCCTGCTTGCCGAGCACGAGCGGACGAATGCCGAACGGATCGCGGAACGCGATCAAACCGTAGCCCGCGATCAGCGAGACGATCGCATACGAGCCCTTCACACGACGATGCACGCCCGCGACGGCCTTCCACAGCGCGTTGGCGTCGAGCTGCAGACCCGAGCTCGCGAGTTGCAGTTCGTGCGCGAATACGTTGAGCAGCACTTCGGTGTCGGACGCGGTATTGATGTGCCGGCGGTCGATGCGGAACATCTCGTCCTTCAACTGCGTCCAGTTCGTGAGATTGCCGTTATGCGCGAGGATGATGCCGAACGGCGCGTTCACGTAGAACGGTTGCGCTTCTTCCTCGCTCGATGCGGAACCGGCGGTCGGATAACGCACCTGACCGATGCCGACATTGCCCGGCAGGCTGCGCATGTTGCGCGTGCGGAACACGTCGCGCACCATGCCGTTGGCCTTGTGCATGTGGAAGTTATTGCCGTCCGCCGTGGCGATGCCCGCCGCATCCTGCCCGCGATGCTGGAGCAGGAGCAGGCTGTCATAGATCAGCTGATTGACGGGACTTTGGGAAACTACACCTACGATGCCGCACATGGCATGGTCCTTCAAAGAGTCGAAACGGGTAGACAAGGCGTTGCCCGGATCATCGACGCCTCTCTCAAAATTTGGCCGTAACGAGGCCGGGGCGAAGCGTCTTCGAGCCGTCGCGCGTTCCTCGTGTAGCGGGCCGTTCGTCTATTGTGCGGCGTTGGGCGCCAGGCCGCCCGCTTCGGGGGCGACGTGCACATACGCGGCGAGCGTATCGGGGAGCAGCGGTTTCAATTCGCGCACGCCTTGCTCGGCCATCGGCCGCAGCAGCGCGTTGCGCCAAAAATCTTTCTCGGGCAGTTCGGTCAAGCCAGCCAGGGCGACCAGAACAACTACCAATATAGCCCCTCTCACGATGCCGAACAGCAAGCCCAACGAGCGATCCACGCCGCGCAGGCCGGTTACTTCCGTGATGCGCGTCAACAGCGCGGACAGCACGCTCGATACGAGCAGCACGGCCGCGACCACCAGCAGGAACGCCACCAGCCATTGGGTGAGCGCGCCGCCGGGCCAGGTCGACGGAATATAAGGCACGACGAACCCGACGAAACGCCCCGCGATCAGAATGGCGGCGATCCAGCCGACCAGACCGAACGCTTCGGCCAACAGGCCGCGCCACATGCCGCGCAGCGCGGACAGGCCGATCACGGCCATCACGGCGTAGTCGAAAACGGTGAACATCGAGCTGACTTAGTTCGATGCCCGGGTGCCGCCGCCCAGGCCGGCCTGCCGCACCTTCACGAGCGCGGCCTGCGCCGACGCGCGATCCGGGAACGGACCCGCGCGCAACAGCGATTTGGTTCCGCCGTCCGACTGCTTGCGATGTTCGAGATATGCGGGCACGCCCGCGGACTTCAACTTGTTGACCCAGTTCTGCGCGGCGGTTTCGTCGTCGAACTGGCCGATCTGCAACACGAAGCGGCTGCCAGCCGGCGACGACGGCGTGTTCGCCGCGCCCGCGCCCGCGTTTGCTGCGGTGTTCGCGTTGGCATCCTCGGACGGTGCGGCGGTTTGCGGCTTCGCGTTCTGGCTTGCGACGGCGGCGGGCTTCGACGGCTTCGTTTCCGCTTTAGCTTCCGCTTTCGCTTCGGGTTTCGCTTCAGGCTTCGGCTGGAGCGTCGCGGCTGGTGCTGCGGCCTGCGGCTGCGTCACGCCGGCGGAAACACTGCCCGACGCGCCCGACGGCGCGTCATGCGCGACACCGGCTTGCGTGTCGGCGTCGGTGGCGTCGCGCGACTGCTTCGCGGCGGGCGCCGGACGGTTGGGAATATCGATGGAGATGTCGTCGGTGACGGGCTTCGGACGCGAATCCAGCACCATCGGCAAGACGATGACGGCAGCGAGCACCAGCGCGATTGCGCCGACGAGCCTGCGGCGCGCGCGCTGTTTCTCCGGCAGGGTGGGATCGAGCATCATCGCGTCGGCGTCGGTGCGCTCGGATCTGCGCGTGCGGCGTTCCGTACGGACGGTTTGACGCGAGCCGCGCGAGGATTCTGAATATGCTTCGCGACCGGAGTCGTCTTTCTTGCCGAACGAAAAAAGTCCCATGTATCGCTTGGTGCCGACGGCAAACCGTCTCATTGATGCTGCTAGTTATGCTGCATTCGGCGGTAAGCCATGACGCCGGCTACCGTGTAGAAACTGCCGAAAACCAAAATTCTATCATTTTCGGTCGCCCGGCTTAACGCATCTTGAAAAGCCGCCGCTGGTGCTTCAAAACGAGCAACGCTGCTGTCGGCGCTGTCGTTGACACCAGCATCGCGCAATACGTGTTCCAGTTGCTCCGCCGAGGCGGCGCGAGGCGTTGGCAGCGCGGTCACGTTCCAGTGGTCGATCTCGCCCTTGAGCTGCTTCACGACGCCTTCGATATCCTTGTCGCCCATCGCGCCGAACACCGCGTAAGTGTACGGAAAATAGCCCATGTTGCCGAGATTTTGCGACAAGACCGCTGCAGCGTGAGGATTGTGCGCAACGTCGAGAATGATTTGCGGCTTGCCCGGCAGCACCTGGAAACGGCCCGGCAACTCGACGTTCGCGAGCCCGAGGCGGATGTCCTGCGCCGAAACCGGCAGCCGGTCACGCAGCGATTCGAGCGCGGCCAGCCCCGCCGACGTATTGATGAGTTGATTCGCGCCGCGCAGCGCCGGATACGCCAGCGACGAGCGCCGTTGCGCACGGCCGATATAGCTCCATTGCTGGCGCTCGTTGCCCGGTTGCGCTTCGTAACGAAAATCGCGTCCGACGAGCCAAAGGTCCGCGCCGACCGACTCGGCATGATCGATCAGGCTCTGCGGCGGCGACGGATCTCCGCACACCGCTGGCTTTCCCGTGCGAAAAATGCCGGCCTTCTCGAAGCCGATCTTCTCGCGCGTGTCGCCGAGATAGTCCGTATGGTCGATGTCGATGCTCGTGATCACCGCGCAGTCCGTATCGACGATATTCACCGCGTCCAGACGACCGCCGAGCCCGACTTCGAGAATCACCGCATCGAGCTTGCGCGACGCGAAGAGATGCAGGATAGCAAGCGTGGTGAATTCGAAATAGGTCAGCGAAACCGGCTCGGGCAGACTCGCGCGCGCCTTTTCCACGGCCGCGAAATGTTCGAGCAGATCGGCGTCGCTCGCCTCGGCGCCGTCGATGCGCGCGCGCTCGTTGAACGACAGCAGATGCGGCGACGTATGACAGCCGACGCGATACCCCGCGCGCAGCAGGATCGTTTCGATGATCGCGCACGTCGAGCCCTTGCCGTTCGTGCCGCCGACGGTGATGACCGGGCAGTCGAAATGCAGGCCGAGCGCATCCTTCACCTTGCCGATGCGCGCGAGACCCATGTCGATGCCGACCGGATGCGCCGCTTCCAGATGGGCGAGCCAGGCGTCGAGAGTGGGGAAAGTGTTCATTTTGGAGACCGGGAAAGCAAAACGCCGCGCGGAACCTCGGGGTTCGGGCGCGGCGCAGCGCTTTATATCAGCGACTCAGGCGACGGAATCGGCGGATTGCCGCGTCATCAGCGCCATCAATTGGGCCAGTTCTTCGCGCATCTTGCGGCGATCCACGATCATGTCGATCGCGCCCTTCGTCAGCAGGAATTCGGAGCGCTGGAATCCTTCCGGCAGCTTTTCGCGCACGGTCTGCTCGATCACGCGCGGGCCGGCAAAGCCGATCAGCGCTTTCGGCTCGCCGATCACGACGTCACCGAGGAAGGCGAAGCTCGCTGACACGCCGCCCATCGTCGGATCGGTCAGCACGGAGATGAACGGCAGCTTCGCGTCCGCCAGTCGGGTCAGGAGCGCCGTGGTCTTGGCCATTTGCATGAGCGAAAGCAGGCTTTCCTGCATGCGCGCGCCGCCCGACGACGTGAAGCAGATGAACGGCACGTTCTGCTCGATCGCATTGCGCGCGCCGCGCACGAAGCGCTCGCCGACCACCGAGCCCATCGAGCCGCCCATGAACGAGAATTCGAAGCCCGCGACGACGCACGGAATCGTGTGGATCGCGCCGCCCATGACGACCATGGCGTCGGTCTCGTCGGTATCCTCCATCGCTTCCTTGATGCGGTCCGGATACTTGCGGCTGTCCTTGAACTTGAGCGCGTCGACCGGCACGATTTCCTGGCCGATTTCATAACGGCCTTCCGGATCGAGCAGGTGGTCGAGCCGCTCGCGCGCGCCAATGCGCATGTGATGGCTGCACTTCGGGCAGACGTGCAGATTCGCCTCGACGTCGTTGCGATACAGCACCGCCTCGCACGACGGACACTTCACCCACAGGCCCTCGGGAATGCCCTTGCGGCTTTTGGGATCGGTTTGCTTGATCTTCGGCGGCAGCAGTTTGTCGAGCCAGCTCATCGTTTTTCCTTGATTGATCGGTCGCCGCGCGGCGCACGCCCGAATCGGGCGGCCCGCGGCGGCGCGTATTTTACTGTGCGGCGTCGAGCGCCTGACGAATTTCCGCGATGAAGCTCGTCAGCGACGCGGCCGCGGTGTCCGGCTTCGCGTCTTCGAGCAATTGCACGAGGCGGCTGCCGATGACGACGGCGTCCGCGACATCGGCGACGGCGCGCGCGGTCTGGGCGTCGCGAATGCCGAAACCGACACCGACCGGCAGGGGCACACGCGACTTGATGGCCGGGATTTTACTCGCGATGCTGGAAACGTCCAGATTTGCCGCGCCGGTCACGCCTTTCAGCGATACGTAATAGACATAGCCGCTCGCGATCTTGCCGACCGCCGAGACGCGCTCGTCCGTCGACGTCGGTGCGAGCAGGAAGATCGGATCGATGTCCGCCGCGCGCATCGCCGCGCCGAAGCTCTCGGCCTCTTCGGGCGGGTAATCGACCACCAGCACGCCGTCGACGCCCGCTTCCTTCGCGGCTTTCGCGAAGGCCTCGGCGCCCATGCGCTCGATCGGATTCGCATAGCCCATCAGTACGACGGGCGTCTTGTCGTCGGTCTCGCGGAATCGGGCAACGTCGGCGAGCACGCGCTTGAGCGTGACCCCGCGTGCGAGCGCACGCTCTGACGAACGCTGGATGACCGGGCCGTCGGCCATCGGATCGGAGAACGGCACGCCCAGTTCGATGACGTCCGCGCCGCCCTTCGCCAGCGCGTGCATGAATTCGACGGTTTGTTCCGGATTCGGGTCGCCCGCGGTGATGAACGGGATCAGCCCTTTCCTGCCCTGCGCGGCCAGCGCCGCAAAAGTAGTCTTGATGCGGGACATGAGATTTCTCGTAATCGTATTCGTTGGCGTCGGATGTTTTTGTATGCATCCGATGCGATCAGCGGCGAAAAAGACGCTATTCGGCCTGCGCGGCAGTGTCGGTCGTCACGAGCGCCTTGCGTCGCACGCGCGCGGGCTCGTTCGGCGTGAGCCGCGCGGCCCGCGCCTGGACAACGCGGCCTTCGGCGATCGCGCAGTAATCCGCGTTGATCTCGTAGCCCGTGAACTGCCGGCCGTGACGCGCGCATGCGACCGCCGTCGTGCCGCTGCCCATGAACGGATCGAGCACGCGTCCGCCCGGCGGACAACTCGCAAGCACCATGCGCTCGACAATCTCAAGCGGCTTTTGCGTCGGATGATCCACGCGCTCCGCGTGCTGCCTGTGCAGACGCGACACCGACCAGACATCCTTCGGGTTGTAGCCCATTTCGAGCCACTTGCTGCCTTCGAAAATCTTGCGCGAGCGCGCCTTTTTCGTCTCTGCGTCGTAAGGAATGCGCACCGGATCGAGATCGAAGTAGTAATCCTTCGATACCGCGAAATAACCGATGTTGTCGTGCACTGACGTAAATTTGCGCGTCGTTCCGCCCATGCTCGGCACGCGACGGTCCCAGACGATCTCGTTGATCATCAGCAGCCGGCGCTTCAGGAACACGAACAGTTCGGGCGAATATTGCCAGGTGCAGAAAATGTAGAGCGAACCACTCGGCTTGAGCTTCGGAATCGCCAGATCGAGCCAGCGATAAGTCCAGTCGAGGAAGGCGCCGCCCGACAACATGTCCGAATCGTTCCCGTAGTTCTTGCCCAGACCATAAGGCGGGTCCGCGACGATCAAATCGATCGACGCGTCGGGAATGTTTTCGGCATCGGCCAGAAAGTCGCGGTTGCGGATGTCGCTGCCAACGCCCTGGAGGGCGCCGGCGGACAACGGTTCGTCGATGACGGTGCGCATCTATCGGGAGCTCAGAACTGAATGCCCGATCGCTCGGCGACCGTGTGCATGTCCTTGTCGCCCCGACCCGACAGATTGACGAGCAGCACCTTGTCACGCGGCAACGTCCTGGCGAGCTTCGCGCCGTAGGCGAGCGCGTGACTCGATTCAAGCGCCGGGATGATGCCCTCGATGCGGCAACAGTCGTGGAAGGCCTTGAGCGCTTCGTCGTCGGTGATGCCGACGTACTCCGCGCGCCCGGCGTCCTTCAGCCACGCGTGCTCCGGACCGACGCCCGGGTAGTCGAGACCCGCCGACACTGAATGCGTCTCGATGATCTGCCCGTTTTCGTCCTGCAGCAGATAGGTCCGATTACCGTGCAGGACGCCGGGACTGCCGCCCATGAGCGAAGCCGCGTGGCGTCCGGTATCGATGCCGTCGCCCGCCGCTTCGACGCCAATCAATCGGACGTCTTTATCGTCGATATACGGATAAAATATGCCCATCGCATTCGAACCGCCGCCAACGCACGCAATCACGGCATCCGGCTGACGACCGGTCATTTCGGGCATTTGCACGCGGCACTCGTCGCCGATCACGCGCTGGAAGTCGCGCACCATCATTGGATATGGATGCGGACCCGCCACCGTGCCGATGATATAGAACGTGTTCTCGACATTCGTCACCCAGTCACGCATGGCTTCGTTGAGTGCGTCCTTGAGCGTCTTCGAGCCGGATTCCACAGGCACGACCGTCGCGCCGAGCAGCTTCATGCGGTACACGTTCGCCGCCTGACGACGCACGTCCTCCACGCCCATGTACACCACGCATTCCATGCCGAAGCGCGCTGCGATCGTCGCCGTCGCCACGCCGTGCTGGCCTGCGCCAGTCTCGGCGATCACGCGCGGCTTGCCCATCTTCCGGGCGAGCAGCGCCTGACCGATCACGTTATTTACTTTATGCGCGCCGGTGTGATTCAAATCTTCACGCTTCAGATAAAGCTGCGCGCCGCCGAGCATCTCGCTCCAGCGCTTGGCGTGATAAATCGGCGACGGACGGCCCACGTAGTGCTTGAGCTCGTACTCGTATTCGGCGATGAACTCGGGGTCCTGACGCGCCGTGTCATAGGCGACGCGCAATTCGTCAAGTGCGTGAATGAGGGTTTCGGAGACGAATACGCCTCCATATTGGCCGAAATGGCCTCTTTCGTCTGGCAAGTTGTACATTGGGTCACTCTCTCGGTTACGTGGCCGACTGCGTGGCCCACGTTCGATCATCCGGCGTCCGCCTCGCGCACCGCGCGCACGAACGCCGCCATTCGGGCGGGATCTTTCACGCCCTTGACGCCCGGCACTTCGATGCCGCTTGAGACATCGACCGCGTACGGGCGCACACGCCGAATGGCGTCACGGACGTTTTGCGTGTTCAATCCACCACTCAAAGCGGCCCGATGCCCGAGATCTGTTGGGATAAGTGACCAATCGAATACCTTTCCACCGCCGCCGAAGCCCTCGACGAGCGCGTCGAGCAAAAGACCACCTGCGGCTTTGAACTTGAACGACGATTCTATCAAATCGCTTGTGGACGTATCAGACCCAATTCGCAGTGCGCGCCAATAGGACAAACCCGCAATCGATGCGAGTTCCTCGCATCGCTCGGGCGTCTCGTCGCCGTGGAATTGGAGCAGCGAAAGCGGCACGTTCGACGTGACTTCGCGAATCCATTCGGGCGTCGCGTTGACGAAAAGTCCGACGGCGGACACGAGCGGCGGCACCTGCCGCGCCAGTTCGACCGCCTGCGCGACACTCACCGACCGCGGGCTCGGCGGATAAAACACAAAACCCACGGCGTCGGCGCCCAGCGCGACGGCGTACTGCACGTCTTCGACGCGCGAAAGTCCGCATAGCTTGATGCGGGTACGATGCAAATCTCGTTCGGTCATGTCGGATCAGCCCAGATTTCGCTCCAGGGCACGCTGGCGATATGCGGCGGCGGCACCGCGAAGTGTTCAGGATAGCCGACCTCGGCCAGATACAGCCCGTCGGGCATGAACGTCGGCGCGGCCAGGCGACGGTCGCGGGCGGCGAGCACCTCGGCCATCCACGAGGCTGGATGACGGCCCCGTCCGATCGCGACCAGGCATCCCATCAAGTTACGCACCATGTGATGCAGGAACGCGTTGGCGCGAAAGCGAACGTGGATGAAATCACCCTGCTCGCGCACGTCGATCTGATGGAGGTGCTTCACAGGCGTTTTCGACTGACATTCGGCGGCGCGGAACGAGGAAAAGTCGTGCTCGCCGATCAGACACGCGATCGAATCGCGCATCGCCGCCACGTCGAGCGGTGTGTGTACCCAGCCCGCGCGCTTCGCGAGCATGGGTGAACGCACCGGATTGACGTACAAAAGATAAAAGTAAGTGCGCTCGAAGGCCGCGAAACGCGCATGAAAGTCGTCGGGCATCGGCTTCGCCCATTGCACCGCGACGGTTTCGGGCAAGAACGCGTTCGTGCCCCGCACCCACGAGAACTCGGTGCGATCCAGATCGGTGTCGAAATGCACGACCTGACCGAGACCGTGCACGCCGGTATCCGTGCGCCCGGCGACAACGGTCGAAAGCGGCGTCCGCGCGAATGCCGCGAGCGCGCGCTCCAGTTCGTTTTGCACCGTCTTCCCGTGCGGCTGTGTCTGCCAGCCGCTAAACGCCGAACCGTCGTACTGAATGCCTAAAGCGATGCGCATCTCAGGAATGCGGTGCGAGAGTCGACAAAAGCGTGGCGGCCTGCTGGCGCGTCGCGGAATCGTTCGATTCGATGACTTCCTGAAGCAGCGTGCGCGCGCCCGGAAGGTCGCCCAACTCGATGTATTCGGCGGCCAGTTCGAGCTTGTTGCGCGCGATCGTCGCCAGTTGAGCGGGCGTCATCGCGGGCAACGGCTCGGTCGCGCTCGACGTCGATGTCGGCCCGAGATCGAAGTCGAGACTGAGCGGGCCGAATTTCGTCGCGCCGAGACCGGCGACCGAACCCGCGCCCGCTGTCCCCGCTTCGATCTGCGACGCCACCGACTGAGCTTGCGACTGGCCCTGCCGCGCCGCGTCGGTGTGCGCCACCTGCGGTACGAACGGTACATGCTCGATCGGCTGCGCACCGGCGGGCGGCGGTTGCAGCGCCGCGCGAGGCGTCTCTGTCATCGACGACGTAACGGTCTTCGGCTCGGCCGCGCCGGGTGGCTTGATCAATAATTCCAGGCGCGGCGGCAACTCCATTTCGAGCGAGTCCAGCGCCTGGATCGCTTCCTGGGGAAACTTGGGCATCGGGAAACGACGCGCCAGCGCCGGCTCTTCATCTGGCGCGATTCCCGATTCTTCCGCCGCGCGGGCCGCCTGCTCTTCGACATCGCGCTGATCGGCCGCGCGTCGTTCAGCGGCCTGCTCTTCGGCGGCGCGCGCCTGAAGCTCGCGCAGTTCCGCCTCGCGCGCGACGATTTCGCGTGCGGCCGTCTCACGCGCCTGCTCTTCGCGCTCCGTGACCTGACGCAATTCAGTCTCGCGGTTCTCGGCTTCACGGCTTGCCTGTTCGCGTGCGAGCGCTTCTCGCGCGGCGGCTTCGCGTGCGTGGAATTCACGTTCTTCCGCCTCGCGTGCCGCGGCCTGGCGTGCCGCGGCTTCGCGCTCTTCGATTTCCCACTTCTCGGCTTCCCGGTGCGCCGTTTCTCGTGTCGCAATCTCGCGCGCGTGCTGCTCGCGCTGTTCGTGTGTGTCGGATTCGCTGACCGGCGGCAGGAAATCGGGATGACGAGCGGCCGGCGCAGCCGGAACGAACTGATCTTCCTGTTCCGGCTGATTCGCCTGAACGGGCGAAACGCCTGCCGCGGCGGCCGGCCTCGCCTCGGTCGCCGGCGGCAACGCCTCTTCATGCGAGACGTCGGGTGCCTGAGCCGCTTCAGCGTTAGCGATGCTCGCGGCCGCCGCAGCCAATCCGGACTGGTCACGCCCGGAAGATTTGTCTTCGGCACCGTCTGGTGCTTTGCGCAGCGCTTCGTTGCGGGCGGCGGCGGCGTCCTGTGCCTCCTCCAGACTCGCGAACGTCCGGGGCCCACGATCGACACCGTCACCGTTCGCCGCGACAGATCGCTTCTTGCGTCGCATTTTGAGGAGCACGACACCGAGCACGACGATCACGATGGCGATGATGAAGGGCGACAGGCCGATGGTCGCCGCTGTCACGCCGCTGCGATTGGCCGGCGCCGGGGCCGCCGCCGTGGCGGGCTCGCTCGCGGGCGCCGCGGTCGCCGATGCGGCCTCGGGCGTCGTTTGCTCCGGCGCCGCCGGTGCGCTTGCTTGCGGCTCGACGGCCGATGCGGGCATCGCCGCCGGCGCCGCCGCGACGCTCTCCGACGCCGGCGCGGCTGCGGTGACAGACGCGGGCGTTTCGGCGGGCGCGGTCTGCTGCGCCTCGGGCGCCGAGGCCGCTGCAGGCGGCGCACCGCTCAGATCGGCGGGCACGTTGAGCACCGCGCCGAGCTTCAGCTTGTTGATGTCGTGATTCCCGAAGGCGCCCGGATTGGCGTCGAACAAGGCACGCGCCGCCTTCGCGCGGACGTCGCGGTCCTTCGACCCGGTGAGCTCGCCGGCGATGTCATTCAGCGATTGTCCCGGCTTGACCGCGTATGTCTGTCCTGTCGCCGCAGCGGCCGCGGCCGTGGCGCCGCTCGCCTGCGCGAGCGCATCGCCGGGATTCGCCCAGAACATCGCGCATACCGCGAGACTTGCCACGGCGAACGCCGCACGCGATGACGAAATGAGAGACCGGCGTGGTCGTTGGATCATTGAGGCTCCGGGTGCGACAAAAATTGGTACATACGACGCAGATCGCGCAACAACCACGGTTTTGCAATAAAACTGCGCAAAAACAAAAAGCGTCGCGGGATTCGCGACGCTTTCGAGGCTGACACGCGCTTCCAGGCGCGTAGTTTACTTTACTTGTCGAGCAGAATGCGCAGCATGCGGCGCAGCGGCTCGGCGGCGCCCCACAGCAACTGGTCGCCGACAGTGAACGCCGACAGATACTCGCCGCCCATCGCCAGCTTGCGCAGACGGCCGACCGGCACCGTCAGCGTGCCCGTGACGACCGCGGGCGACAGATCGCGAATCGACGCATCGCGCTCGTTCGGCACGACCTTCACCCAGTCGTTCGCCGACGCGAGGATGCCATGCACTTCGTCGAGCGGCACGTTCTTCGCCAGCTTGATGGTGAGCGCCTGCGAGTGGCAGCGCATCGCGCCGATACGCACGCACAAACCGTCGACGGGAATCGAGCCCGGCGCGCCCATCGCGGGCTTGCCGAGAATCTTGTTGGTTTCCGCGCCGCCCTTCCACTCTTCCTTCGACATGCCGTTGCCGAGATCCTTGTCGATCCACGGAATCAGCGAGCCCGCGAGCGGCACGCCGAAGTTGTCGACGGGCATGCGCTCGCCGTTCATCGCGGCGAGCACGCGGCGGTCGATGTCGAGAATCGCCGACGACGAATCGGCCAGATCTTCCTTCGCCGAACCGTAGAGCACGCCCATTTGCTGGAGCAGTTCGCGCATGTTCTGCGCGCCCGCGCCTGACGCGGCCTGGTAGGTCATCGCGGTCGTCCATTCGACGAGGTTCTCGCGGAACAGTCCGCCGAGCGCCATCAGCATCAGGCTGACCGTGCAGTTGCCGCCGATGAAGTCGCGCCCGCCCTTCACGAGCGAATCCTTGATGACGTCCAGGTTCACCGGATCGAGAACGATGACCGCGTCGTCCTTCATGCGCAGCGCGGACGCCGCGTCAATCCAGTAGCCCTTCCAGCCCGCCGCGCGCAGCTTCGGATACACCTCGTTGGTGTAGTCGCCGCCCTGGCACGTGATGATGGCGTCGCACTTCTTGAGGTCGTCGATGCTCGTCGCGTCTTTGAGCTTCGTCTCGTTTTTGGCGAACGACGGCGCGTTGCCGCCCGCATTGCTGGTGCTGAAAAACACCGGTTCGATCAAGTCGAAATCGCCTTCCTGCTGCATGCGTTGCATCAGGACGCTGCCGACCATACCGCGCCAACCAACGAGACCTACGTTCATGACTAACCTTTGACTGTGGACGCTTCCCCGCATCTTTACCCGGCGTGGCCGCGCGGGGAAGACGCTCGGACACGAGGGACGATCAGCGAATCGTGATCGCTTTGATGGAGATTTTCGTAATGCGCGTCTTGATCGTGGCTTCGAGTGCCGCGATGCGCGTGCTGATGGCGAGTTCCGTCGCGACGGCATTTGAGCCGCGTCCGATGGAACCCAGAGAGAATTGAGAGTTCTTCGCCATAGCAAATAAATATACACGATAACCCGACGTTTTCGTCGGGCCCATGCTGCAGGTGCGTGAAAATCGTGCGGATCGTGCGCCAATTTCCGTAAAAAGAGACGATCGGCCGCCTTTTTTGCTTTCAGGTGCCGATCGTCTTTCGGGCATCACAGCGCCTTCAGCACCGCATCGCCCATTTCCTTCGTGCCGACGATCTTACCGTCTGCCGTTGCGATGTCGCCGGTGCGATAGCCCTGCTCCAGCACCTTCTTCACCGCGCGTTCGATGCGGTCCGCCTGCTCCGTCTTGCCCAGCGAATAACGCAGCATCATCGCCGCCGACAAAATGGTCGCGAGCGGATTCGCCACGCCCTTGCCGGCGATATCCGGCGCGGAACCGTGCGACGGCTCGTACAGGCCCTTGTTGTTTTTGTCGAGCGACGCCGACGGCAGCATGCCGATGGAACCGGTGAGCATCGCGGCTTCGTCCGACAGGATGTCGCCGAACATGTTGCCGGTCACGACAACGTCGAACGCCTTCGGCGCTTTCACGAGCTGCATCGCGGCGTTGTCGACGTACATGTGCGACAGCTCGACCTCCGGATATTCCTTTGCGACGTCGATCATCGTGTCGCGCCACAGTTGCGACGTTTCGAGCACGTTCGCCTTGTCGACGCTCGTCAGCTTCTTCTGACGCTTCTGCGCGGCCGCAAACGCGACGTGCGCGATGCGGCGCACTTCGGGCTCGGAATAGCGCATCGTGTCGAAGCCTTCCTTCGCGCCCGCGAACGGGCCGTCCGGTGCTTCACGCAAGCCGCGCGGCGCGCCGAAATAGATGTCGCCGTTCAGTTCGCGGACGATCAGAATGTCGAGACCCGACACGATTTCCGGCTTCAGCGACGACGCGCCCGTCAGTTGCGGATAGCAGATCGCCGGGCGGAAGTTCGCAAAGAGTTGCAGATGCTTGCGCAGGCCGAGAATCGCCTGTTCGGGGCGCAGCGCGCGCTCCAGCTTGTCGTATTTCCAGTCGCCGACGGCGCCGAACAGGATCGCATCGGCTTCTTTTGCGAGCGCCAGCGTGGAATCGGGCAGCGGATGGCCCTTCGCCTCGTAGCCCGCGCCGCCGACCGGCGCTTCTTCCAGTTCGAACTTCTCGCCGAGCGCGTTCAGCACCTTGACCGCTTCGGCCATGATTTCCGGACCGATCCCGTCGCCGGGGAGCACTGCAATCTTCATCGTCTCTTCCTTCTTCGTGTGTCGTAGTTCGGTTAGCCAACGAGCCGGTTGTTCAGCCACGGCTGCTTGGTCAGCCGCTCGGCCTCGAACTGCTTGATCTTGTCGGCATGACGCAACGTAAGGCCGATATCGTCGAAACCGTTCAGCAAGCAGTACTTGCGAAAGCCCGGCACTTCGAACGCGTACTCGGTGCCGTCGCCGGTGCGCACGACTTGCGCTTCGAGATCGATCGTCAGTTCGAAGCCGACGAACGCGTAGGTCTCGTCGAACAGCTTGTCGACCTGCTGCTCCGTCAGCACGACCGGCAACAGACCGTTCTTGAAGCAATTGTTGTAGAAGATGTCCGCGAAGCTCGGCGCGATGATCGCGCGAAAGCCGTATTGATCCAGCGCCCACGGCGCGTGCTCGCGCGAGCTGCCGCAACCGAAATTCTTGCGCGTCAGCAGAACAGACGCGCCCTGATAACGCGGCTGATTCAGCACGAAATCCGGGTTGAGCGGACGCTTGCTGTTGTCCTGGCCGGGCTGGCCGACATCGAGATAACGCCATTCGTCGAACGCGTTCGGGCCGAAGCCCGTGCGCTCGATCGACTTCAGAAACTGCTTCGGGATGATCGCGTCCGTGTCGACGTTTTCGCGATCGAGCGGCGCGACGAGGCCGCTATGCACAATGAATTTTTCCATGACGATCGAACCTCTCGGGATATTTAAGCGAGCTTGCGCACGTCGACGAAGTGGCCTTCGATCGCGGCGGCGGCGGCCATCGCGGGGCTCACGAGGTGCGTGCGTCCGCCCGCGCCCTGACGGCCTTCAAAGTTGCGGTTCGAGGTCGATGCGCAGCGCTCGCCCGCTTCCAGGCGGTCGGCGTTCATCGCGAGGCACATCGAGCAGCCCGGCTCGCGCCATTCGAAACCGGCGTTCGTGAAGATCTTGTCGAGGCCCTCGCGCTCGGCCTGGGCCTTCACGAGACCCGATCCGGGCACGACCATCGCGAGGCGAATGTTCGACGCCACGCGCTTGCCCAGCGACTTCACGACGTACGCGGCCGCGCGCAGGTCTTCGATACGCGCATTCGTGCACGAGCCGATGAAAATCTTGTCCGGCTTGATCGATTCGATCGGCGTATTCGGCTGCAATGCCATGTAGGTCAGCGCGCGTTCCATCGCGTCGCGCTTGACGGGATCTTTTTCCTTGTCGGGATCGGGCACGCGACCGTCGATCGACGTCACCATTTCCGGCGACGTGCCCCACGTCACTTGCGGCACGATCTCGGCGGCATTCAACTCGACGACGCGATCGAATTGCGCGCCGTCATCCGACTTGAACTGACGCCAGTACTCGACCGCCTGATTCCACTCGACGCCCTGCGGCGAGTACGGACGATCCTTCAGATAGTTGATGGTCGTGTCGTCCACCGCGACCATGCCGGCGCGTGCGCCCGCTTCGATCGCCATGTTGCAGACGGTCATGCGGCCTTCCATCGTCAGCGCGCGAATGGTCGAGCCGCCGAATTCGATCGCGTAACCCGTGCCGCCTGCCGTGCCGATCTTGCCGATGATCGCGAGCACGATGTCCTTCGCCGTGCAGCCGCGCGGCAACTGGCCCTCGACCTTCACGAGCATGTTCTTGCTCTTCTTCTGCAAGAGCGTTTGCGTGGCGAGCACGTGCTCGACTTCCGACGTGCCGATGCCGTGCGCCAGCGCGCCGAACGCGCCGTGCGTGGACGTGTGCGAGTCGCCGCAGACGATGGTCATGCCCGGCAACGTCGCGCCCTGCTCCGGCCCGATGATGTGCACGATGCCCTGACGCAGGTCGTTCATCTTGAACTGCGTGATACCGAAGGCATCGCAGTTTTTGTCGAGCGTATCGACTTGCAGCTTCGACACGGGATCGGCGATACCGTGCGAGCGGTCGGTCGTCGGCACGTTGTGATCGGATACGGCCAGGTTCGCGCTGATGCGCCACACCGGGCGCTCGGCCAGCTTCAGGCCTTCGAAAGCCTGCGGGCTCGTCACTTCATGCAGCAGGTGACGGTCGATGTAGAGGATCGAGGTGCCGTCCTCTTCCGTGTGGATAACGTGCGTATTCCACAGTTTGTCGTAGAGAGTCTGTGCCATGGTGAGCGCTTTCGTGTGTGACCGCGGGGATGGGTTTGACGACTTGTTAGTCGATTATGCCACCGTCGAGCGGCGCCCGGGTAGTACCAGTCTACGAAAAAACTCAATAAAAACAGTAATTTGCGTAGTGTCTTCAGTACCCGGATAAGGAGTACCCGGATGACTTCGACAAGCCTCAAAATAGAAAAAGCCCCGGCGAACGCTTCGCCGGGGCTTTTCACACGACATCTGACTCGATCGGCTTAGCGCTTCGCCAGCGCTTTCGCTTCACGCGGCGTCTGGCCAATGAACAACTGACGCGGACGGCCAATCTTCTGCTCCGGGTCTGCAATCATCTCGTTCCACTGCGCGATCCAGCCGACCGTACGCGCCATCGCGAAAATACAGGTGAACATCGACGTCGGGATGCCCAGCGCGCGCTGCACGATGCCCGAGTAGAAATCGACGTTCGGATACAGCTTGCGCGACACGAAGTATTCGTCTTCCAGCGCGATCTTTTCGAGTTCCATCGCGAGCTTGAAGAGCGGGTCGTCGTGCAGGCCGAGTTCGTTCAGCACTTCGTAGCACGTCTCGCGCATCAGCTTCGCGCGCGGGTCGTAGTTCTTGTACACGCGATGACCGAAGCCCATCAGCTTCACGCCCGAATTCTTGTCCTTCACCTGCTTGATGAACTCGGGAATGTTGTCGACCGAGCCGATCTCTTCGAGCATGTTCAGCGCGGCTTCGTTCGCGCCGCCGTGCGCCGGGCCCCACAGACACGCGATACCGGCCGCGATACACGCGAACGGATTGGCGCCCGACGAACCCGCGAGACGCACCGTCGAGGTCGACGCGTTCTGCTCGTGATCCGCGTGCAGAATCAGGATGCGGTCGAGCGCGCGCACGAGCACGTCGTTGACCTTGTACTCTTCGCAAGGGTTCGAGAACATCATGTGCATGAAGTTCGCGCTGTACGAGAGTTCGTTCTTCGGATAAACGAACGGCTGACCGATGCTGAACTTGTACGCCATCGCGACGAGCGTCGGCAGTTTCGCGATCATGCGGATCGCGGAGACTTCACGATGACGCGGATCGTTGATGTTCAGCGAGTCGTGATAGAACGCCGACAGCGCGCCGACCGCAGCCGTCAGCACGGCCATCGGATGCGCATCGCGACGGAAGCCGCGGAAGAAGAAGTGCATCTGCTCGTGCACCATCGTGTGACGCGTAACCGTGTCCACGAATTCCTTGTTCTGCGCGGTATTCGGCAGCTCGCCCTTCAGCAGCAGATAGCACGTTTCGAGGAAGTCGGCGTTCACTGCGAGCTGCTCGATCGGGTAGCCGCGATACAGCAGTTCGCCCTTGTCGCCGTCGATGTAGGTGATCGCGGAATTGCACGACGCCGTCGACATGAAGCCCGGGTCATACGTGAACTTGCCGGTCTGACCGTACAACTTGCGGATGTCGATCACGTCCGGGCCCATCGTGCCCTTGTAGATCGGCATTTCGACGCTCGGCGAGTTGTCGCTGAACGATAGCGTGGCTTTAACATCTGACGGGGTCATAGCACATCCTCAATCGAAGTATGGATACAGGTTTTCGATAATTTGCACGACGGAAGCTGCGCGGCAAAAGTGTTTGATCGGCCTGTGTGCAGTGCAACAGGCCTATTTTGCAAAACTCCGCGAATTCCTGCTGGAATCAGACGGTGCGCAGTACTTCCAGCAATCGGATCACGTCCGGCGTCGCCAGGTCGCCTTCAGGCTCCGTGCGCGCCAGCAGCAAGTCCATCAGTTCGTTGTCGCTCAGTTCCAGCAGGCGGGTCAATGCGGCCACGTCGGCGTCACTGAGGTCATGCTCATATCGGCTGAAGAAACGATCGAAGATCAGATCGTTTTCCAGCAGGCCGCGCCTTGCGCGCCAACGAAGGCGCGCGCGGCGAAGAGGGTCGGACTGGTGAGATTCGTCCATTTTCAAACCGCCCGGCGCACCATCAATTCCTTGATCTTGCCGATCGCCTTGGTCGGATTGAGCCCCTTGGGGCACACGTCGACGCAATTCATGATCGTATGGCAGCGGAACAGACGATACGGATCTTCCAGGTTGTCGAG
>NZ_FCOJ02000147.1 GCF_001545035.1 Caballeronia glebae | reverse complement strand
CGTCGAAACAATGAAAAGGTTAACAGCATTCATCGAGGGTTAACAGCCCTTTCGTTCATTTTGTTAAGGGCTCTTAGCCAGTTATCATTTTGCCGCACGCATCTAGCAGACACCTTTAAGTCCTTCTTTGCCGATGTCATCTCGCCGCCCTTCCTCGCAATCTGCTCGGTCGCTGTGGCGCAAACCGCTCAGCAAAGAGATGCTGCTGCCCCTCCCGTCTTCAGCAGCGCAGACTGTCGCCTTGTCGAATCACTTGACGTTCGCCGCCTGTCGGGCCGGTGCTGGATCGGCGTATCTTTTTGACGAGCTTATTCAACTCGTCTACGTCACGTTCTTTGTGCAAGATGCGGGGTATGGGGACGCGGATGTAAATATTCATGCACGCGCTGAAGCGGTTCTGGAGCGCTGTTTGCAGCGCGCCGAAGTCGAGCGGCGATGGGCGTTCGAGGCGGTGGACCTGCCGTTGTTCGAAGCGGTGTTGCAACAGGCGGACCGACAACTATCGAGTGCGCCAAGATATGTTCACGTTGCTGCACGAGACAGGCTCAAACGGTTCGCCGCTAGCGGGCGCGCCTCGCCGCTCAGATCCACGGCGGCACGCCACTAATCGCAATCGGCCACGCAGCGCGAAAGTGCCCATTAGCACCACACTCTACGCGTGCGTGGCGATAGTCGCTCAGCCCGAACGACGGCCGATATAATGGACCGCGGAAATTTCACGCATCGCACCGGAGTTCTCCTATGAGTCAAACCCGCGGACCGAATGCGGGATATCGAGGCAAGCCAAACAGTCGCCGCCAACCTCATCACCTGACGAATCAGAAGCACCCAGCGCGACGCCAACCTCCTCCAAGAGAGACTAATGGCGGAGCCACGCCGGCGTCGATTATTAAGACTCGTTCCTTGAGATTCCTCGTCGATGCGGTCGGCGCGGAGAATATCGCGCTGGGGCTCGACTCAAGCATGACCCGGATCGCCGAACTGATGCGCGGAGAGCGATTCACGCCCGAGACCGCCTTCCACATGGAAACGACGCTTGGGCTGCCTTCCGGCTTTTTCGACCAACTTCATCCGGTCCTTTCCCCGGAGACGATTGCGCGCCTGAAGGCGCCGCTCGAGTTCGTCCATACGGACGAGATGACCGATGAAGGTGACATCGAGGCAACACCCATTCTTTCAAGTGCGCAGAAGCCATCGCTGCTTGCCAGCAGTTCGCCCAAGGATATGACCATGCCGTCTAAGAGTTCTAAAGAAGCGTCGGGTGCGCCCAAGACCCGTGTCCAAAAGGCTTCTGCGCCGACAAGCGGTCACGCTGCAAGAGCAGGAGATACGTCCAAACCGCACGGGTCGCATCAAGCGGCCGGGCGCAAGCAGGCCTTGCCAAACGGCGGTGCGACCGTAGAGCGCATCAGGCAGGCCAATCTTCACGTTCTCACCGCACGTAACGGTTCGAAGGTCAAGCTCGGCGCGGTGTTGGGTCTTAGCGGTTCGAATATGGCGCACCGACTCCACGGTAAGAAGCGCATGGATGATGCTGAAGCCGAGCGCTTCACCGCGGGGCTTGGCTTGCCTGCAGGGTGGCTCGACACGCCCCGCATTGAAGCCGACATTCCCGAGTCAGTCGCGCAGTTGCTCGCGCCCGCATCACGCGTGCGCGCGCCTGGCCAAGCACCGGCGCCAACCGCTGCGGCGGCGTATGAGGATACACAGGTCGCAGCCGCTCCGACCAGCGAGATGGATGGAGCGCTGCCTAGCACTTCTAGTAACCCGTACACCGAGCCATTGCCAGCTGATGCGGCGGGCCACGGCGACAGCATTGGGAGTCCTCAGCACGAGAACGTCAGCGGTGCCGTTGCAACCCGCGCCGACAGCCCCCTGGAGCGCATCGAAAGCCACGCCCCCGCCCCCATCTCTGCGCCCGGGGAGTCGCTGCCCCCGTTGTCAACGTCGCAATCTACAGCAACGCCGCCCTCCGCCGCTTTGGGAACCAACCTAGACGGTCTTGACGGGATCCCACCGATCGCCGAGGCACTCTTGAAGACGCTCGCCGGCAAGGCGCGCACCGGTCGCTTGGACGAGTTGAAAGCCTTGGAGCTTCTGCAACAAGCCGTTCTGCTATGACAGCGACGTCCGGAAAGCTCTATGAGTGCGGGTCTCACGGACGGACTCGCCAAGGCGCCGCCCGTTGTCGAGAGGCAGCAATCGAGCACTGAAGCATCTTCGAGGACGCCGCTACGCCACGCGGCGTTCATCGCTCGGCCCTACCTCCACCTGTTTCTGTGCGATCTCCTCGACGTCAAGCTCAAGCACAGACAGCCGGGCAAGTTGGGCGGGCAGCAACGCGTAGGCGACGCGTAGCTCATGCAGACGTGCCCTCCAGTACCGAACGCTTATCGGCAACGGAGCTGATGTTGCACGCACTGCCGTCACCAGTTTCCGTATATGAGCGAGTTCGCGATCAGCTTCCAGGGAGGTCCGCTTGAGCAAGCCGGGCGACGTACCGGGGACGTGATGTTTTCGGTCAACTGCGATTGTCTTCATACGCTGTGCATCTCCTGATCGGTTGAGACCAGCGTATTGAGATTCTCGGGATGTCAAGGAAGCATGCGGGCGCGCAACCGGCCGGCCTTGGGGCCCTGGCTGCGAACGATCGGACCGTGCCGGATTCACGCACAGAAGTGCGCGACGCCCAAGGGCTGCATCAGCCGATTATGCCAAGTCGTTGATTATGGAAAGTAGCTGTGATGATCGGCGGCACGATCCGATAATCACAGGGTGTCG
>NZ_FCOJ02000043.1 GCF_001545035.1 Caballeronia glebae | reverse complement strand
TGGAGCGCGCACATCATCGAGCAACGTATCGACAACAAGATCATCCGGCCGAGCGCGAATTACACGGGACCGGAGAATTTGAAGTTCGTCCCGATAAATAAGCGAAAATAGCGGACTGCGCGATCGGATTTCACGATGAGAAAATCCACCGCGCGGCAAACGCAATCCAATCCCAATGTTTTTGAAAGGTTTTTCGATGAACAAACTTCTGATCGCTGCAATCGCCGGCACGCTGGCTACGACGAGCATCTTCGTCAGCGCCGGCGCCTTCGCTGCGACGACGACCGATGCAAGCAAGGCCAAGGCCGCGGTGAAGCGTCCCGCTCCGGCGCACCGCCTGATCAAGCGCAGCCCCAAGGCCGAAGCGGCCGCCGCAGCCAAGATCGATCCGATTCCCGAAGGCGCAGTGAAGTGGTCGTGCAAGGACGGCAGCGCTTTCTTCCTGAAAGGCGACATGAAGCGTGACACCATCGTCACGGTGAACTGGGCCAAGAAGGACTACAAGCTGCCGCGTCAGGACACGACGACGGGTGCAGACCGCTTCCACGATCCGGCGTCGGGCATGGACCTCGTCGTGATTCCGTCGAAGGCAATGCTGTTCTCGGACAAGGACTCGTCGCGCCTCGCCGACGAATGCATGACGGCCGAAATGGCCGCTGGCGGCGCAGCGCCGACCCAATCGAACGCGCTCATCAAGAACGCGGAGTAAGTTAGCCCGGCACTTACATCAGGAATCCCTCGATGTCCGCACCGATTTCCAACGTCCGGCCCGAGCCGGACAAGGTACTCGTCGAAATGGTCGACTACGTGCTCGACTACGAAGTCGACAGCACGCTTGCGCTCGAAACGGCGCGCAACTGCCTGATCGACACGCTCGGCTGCGGACTCGAAGCCCTCTCGTACCCCGCCTGCACCAAGCTGCTGGGACCAATCGTGCCGGGCACGATCGTCCCCAACGGTGCGAAGGTGCCAGGCACCCAGTTTCAACTCGACCCGGTTCAGGCCGCCTTCAACATCGGCGCAATGATCCGCTGGCTCGACTTCAACGACACGTGGCTCGCCGCCGAATGGGGCCATCCGTCGGATAACCTCGGCGGTATTCTTGCGACGGCCGACTGGCTTTCGCGCAACGCGATCGCGTCGGGCAAGAAGCCGCTCACCATGAAAGACGTCCTGATCGCGATGATCAAGGCGCACGAAATTCAGGGCTGCATCGCGCTCGAAAACTCGTTCAACAGAGTGGGTCTCGATCACGTGCTGCTCGTCAAGCTCGCTTCCACCGCGGTCGTCGGGCAGATGATCGGCCTGACGCGCGACGAGTTGATCAACGCGGTATCCTTGGCCTTCGTCGATGGTCATTCGCTGCGCACGTATCGGCACGCGCCGAACACGGGTTCGCGCAAGTCGTGGGCAGCGGGCGATGCGACCTCGCGCGCCGTGCGTCTCGCGCTGATCGCGAAGACCGGCGAGATGGGCTATCCGTCCGTTTTGACCGCTACAACATGGGGCTTCTACGACGTGCTCTTCAAGGGCAACGCGTTCCAGTTTCAGCGTCCGTATGGCTCTTATGTGATGGAGAACGTGCTCTTCAAGATCTCGTTTCCCGCCGAGTTCCATTCGCAAACGGCCGTCGAAGCGGCCATGACGCTGCACGAGAAGCTGAAGGAAGCCGGCAAGTCCGTCGATGACATCCGCAAGGTCACGATTCGCACGCACGAAGCGGCGATTCGCATCATCGACAAGAAGGGGCCGCTGAACAACCCCGCGGACCGCGATCACTGCATTCAGTACATGGTCGCCGTGCCGCTGATTCACGGTCGTCTCACCGCAGCCGATTACGAAGATTCGATCGCGCAAGATCCGCGCATCGACGTATTGCGCGCGAAGATGGAATGCGTGGAAGACCCGCAATACACGAAGGACTATCACGATCCGGACAAGCGCTCGATCGCGAATGCATTGACCGTCGAATTCATCGACGGATCGAAGCTCGCTGAAGTCGCGGTCGACTATCCGATCGGTCACAAGCGTCGTCGCGCGGAAGGCATTCCGCTGCTCGTCGAAAAGTTCAGGACGAATCTGGCGCGCCGTTTCCCGCAGAAGCAGCAGCAGGCGATCCTCGCGGTATCGCTCGATCAGGCAAAGCTCGAAGCGATGCCGGTCAATGAATATGTCGATCTGTACGTGATTTAAGCAGCGCAATTTCCTCGTCTTAGTCCAAGGAAAATAACCATGGCCCACAATCTCCACAACACGCTCAAGGAATTCGACAGCGGTTCCGGCAAAGCCAAGTTCTACTCGTTGCCGCAACTCGGCGACGCGCTGAAGGTCAAGATCGAGCGCCTGCCGCTTTCGATTCGTCTGGTGCTCGAAGCGGTGCTGCGCAACTACGACGGGAAGAAAATCTCCGAGGAGCACATCCAGCAACTCGCGAACTGGAAACCGAATGCCGCTCGCGTCGATGAAATTCCGTTCGTCGTCGCGCGCGTCGTACTGCAGGACTTTACCGGCGTGCCGCTGCTCGCCGACATTGCCGCCATGCGTGGCGTCGCGCAGCGCGCGGGCAAGGACCCGAAGGCGATCGAGCCGCTGGTGCCGGTGGATCTCGTCGTCGACCACTCGGTGCAGATCGATTATTTCCGCCAGCCGGACGCGCTCGACCTGAACATGAAGCTGGAATTTCAGCGCAACAACGAGCGCTACCAGTTCATGAAGTGGGGCATGCAGGCATTCGACACGTTCAAGGTCGTGCCGCCGGGCATCGGCATCGTGCACCAGGTGAATCTTGAATACCTCGCGCGCGGCGTACACAAGAAGGACGGCGTCTACTATCCGGACACGCTCGTCGGCACCGATTCGCACACGACGATGATCAACGGCATTGGCGTGGTGGGCTGGGGCGTGGGCGGCATCGAGGCTGAAGCGGGCATGCTCGGCCAGCCAGTGTACTTCCTGACGCCGGACGTCGTCGGCGTGGAGCTGAAGGGCAAGTTGCGCGAAGGCTGCACGGCGACCGATCTCGTACTGACCATTACCGAAATGCTGCGCAAGGAGAAGGTCGTCGGCAAGTTCGTCGAGTTCTTCGGCGCTGGCACGGCATCGATCGGCGTGCCGGATCGCGCGACCATCGGCAACATGGCGCCCGAGTACGGCGCGACGATGGGCTTCTTCCCGGTCGACGAAAAGACTATCGATTACTTCAAGGGCACGGGCCGCACCGACGCCGAAATCGCCGCGTTCGAGCAGTATTTCAAGGCGCAGAAGCTGTGGGGCGTGCCGAAGGCCGGCGACATCGACTACACCAAGACGCTCACGCTGGATCTCGGCACGGTCGCGCCGTCGCTGGCGGGTCCGAAGCGTCCGCAAGACCGCATCGAAATCGGCAATGTGAAGAGCACGTTCGTCGATCTGTTCTCGAAGCCGGTCGGCGAGAACGGCTTCAACAAGAAGGCCGCCGAGCTCGAAGCGAGCTACGAGACGAGCGACGGCGTGAACCTGAAGAACGGCGACGTGCTGATCGCCGCGATCACGTCGTGCACGAACACGTCGAATCCGAGCGTGCTGCTCGCCGCCGGACTGCTCGCGAAGAAGGCCGTCGAAGCGGGTCTGACGGTCGCGCCGCACATCAAGACCTCGCTCGCGCCGGGATCGCGCATCGTCACCGAGTATCTGACGAAGACGGGCCTCTTGCCCTACCTCGACAAGCTCGGCTTCTCGCTCGCCGCTTATGGCTGCACGACGTGCATAGGCAACGCGGGCGATCTCACGCCGGGACTGAACGACGCCATCACGAAGAACGACGTCGTCGCGGCAGCCGTGCTGTCGGGCAACCGCAACTTCGAAGCGCGCATTCACCCGAACATTCGCGCGAACTTCCTGGCATCGCCGCCGCTGGTCGTGGCCTACGCGATCGCGGGCAACATCACGCGCGACCTGATGACCGAGCCGGTCGGCCGAGGCACGGACGGTCGCGACATCTATCTCGGCGACATCTGGCCGACAAGCGACGAAGTCCACGCGCTGCTCAAGTTCGCGCTCGACGCGAAAGCGTTCCGCGAGAACTACTCGCAACTCACGAAGGACGGCGACCTGTGGAGCAAGATCGCGGGCGAAACCGGTCAGGTCTATGACTGGCCGAAGTCGACGTACATCGCCGAGCCGCCCTTCTTCGGCAGCGATTTCTCGATGAAGCCGGCCGATTCGATTCCGGCGGTCAAGGGCGCGCGCGCGCTCGGCATCTTCGGCGACTCCGTGACGACGGACCACATCAGCCCGGCGGGTTCGATCAAGGAAACGTCGCCGGCGGGAGTGTGGCTGAAGGCGAACGGCGTGCAGAAGGCCGATTTCAACAGCTACGGCTCGCGTCGCGGCAACCACGACGTGATGATGCGCGGCACCTTCGCGAACGTCCGCATCAAGAATCTGATGATCCCGGCGCAGGCCGATGGCACGCGTATCGAAGGCGGCCTGACGATTCATCAGCCGGACGGCGAACAACTGTCGATCTACGACGCGGCGATGAAATACATCGACGCCGGCACGCAAACCGTGATTTTCGCGGGCGAAGAGTACGGCACGGGCTCGTCGCGCGACTGGGCGGCGAAGGGCACACAACTGCTCGGCGTGAAGGCCGTGGTCGCGCGCAGCTTCGAGCGTATCCATCGCTCGAACCTCGTCGGCATGGGCGTGCTGCCGCTGCAGTTCAAGGGCGCGGACAGCGTGCAGTCGCTGAACATCACGGGCGAAGAGACGTACGACATCGAAGGCCTCGGCAACGACTTCAAGCCGCAGCAGGAAGTCACGCTGGTGATCCATCGCAAGGACGGCAAGGAAGATCGCGTGCAGGTGCTGCTGCGCATCGACACGCCGATCGAAGTCGACTACTACAAGCACGGCGGGATTCTGCCGTTCGTGCTGCGCTCGCTGCTCGCGGCGTAAGAAGCGTCAGCAGTTTTGCAGGTGACCGCGCTCGCGAGAGCGCGGGAACATTGGACCCGGCCTCGGCCGGGTTTTTTTTCGCCTTACGCTCTGGAAGTCGCGATGCGCACCGACGTCGTGCGAGGCGCGAACCAGCCGCGCGCAATCTCGCTCAAGCGGCGCGCGCCGGGCCGCGTCGAGTCCGAAGCCATCGAGAACCAACTGGCGTCCTTCGTCCCGCTGACCCAGATGGTCGTGTAGGGCTTCAGCTCAACGGACGCGCCCGCGTCCAGCCAGTAATCGTCGGCGGCGCCTTCGATGGTCAGCCAGATTTGCCCGCGCGTCACGCGCAAGGTCTGGGGCCGATCGATCACCCATCGCACAGGCGCGTCGCGCCCATCGAGTTCAAATGTCCGGATTTCACGCATGATGCCGCTCCTTCAAATCGCGTAACGGGAAGGCCGCCCGCTAGAAAAAGCAAAGGTAGCCGTTGATCCTATTATTCGACCGATTCCGAACAGCTTGAATGAACACTTACGAACAGTTTCGCCGGAACTGTTAAGCCAAATCGACCGAACAGTTCGGATCGATTTGACACTTTAAAAACACTGCGCCTAGCCGTTCGGCCAGTCTTGACGCGGGTTTTCGGATGCGTTCGAATGGTGTCACGACACTGATGAACAGCGAATTCGAACTGTTCACTGCAAATAACTGAACAGTTCCAGACATCATGAATGCACTTCCGCTCCACATCGACGGCGGTACCGGCGTGCCGCTGACCGAGCAGATCGTCAGCCAGATCGAGGCGATGATCCGCTCGCGCCGCGTGCTCGCGGGCGCGAAACTGCCATCGATTCGCCAGCTTGCCGCCGAGCAGCGCATCAGCCGCTTTCCGGTGATCGAGGCTTACGACCGTCTCGCGTCGCGCGGGCTCATTCAGCCGAAGCACGGTTCCGGCTTCTATGTGGCGAATCACGTCGACGAACGCGACAGCAACGCGGGCAATTGCGACCCGCGGCTCGCCGAAGAGGAATCGAACCAGATCCTCCAGCAGTTCAACTACCCCGGCGAGACGCTGAAGCTGTCGAGCGGCTTCATTCCCGAGGCGTGGCGCGATGTGGACGGCCTCACGCAGGCGATCCGTCAGGCGTCGCGCATCGACGTGCCGAGCGTGATCGATTACGCGATTCCCCACGGCGACACCTGTTTGCGTCAGCAGGTCGCGATGCGCATCAACGCGCTCGGCATCGACGCCGATCTTCCCAACGTGATGATCACGAACGGCGCGAGCCAGGCGCTCGATCTCGTCGTGCGCTACATGCTGAAGCCGGGCGATACGGTGTTCGTCGAGGATCCCGGTTACTACAACCTCTTCGGGCTCTTGAAGCTGCAGGGCGTGCGGCTCGTCGGCGTGCCGCGGCTCGCGAACGGGCCTGATATCGATGTCGCCGAAGAACTGCTCAGGCAGCATCAGCCGAAGCTCTTCTTCCTCAATACCGTGTTTCAGAATCCGACCGCGACGAACATCGCGCCGCAGGTCGCGTTCAAGCTGCTGCAACTCGCCACGCAGCACGGTTTTTCGATCGTGGAGGACGACATCTACGCCGACTTTCAGGCCGTGCCGACACAACGGCTTGCATCGCTCGATCAGCTCGATCGCGTGATCTACGTGGGCGGCTTGTCGAAGACCTTGTCGTCGTCGCTGCGTATCGGCTACCTCGCGGCGAATCGAGAGCTCGTGAAGAATCTCGTCGACGTGAAGGTGCTGACGAGTCTCGGCGGCACGCGTTTCGCGGAGAGCGTCGCGGCGAGCCTGCTGGAGCGCGGCACGTATCGCAAGTATCTGGAGCGCTTGCGCAAACGCGTGCGCGATTCGCTGTCGAGCGCGGTGCAAACGCTCGAAGCTTATGGCTGGGACGTATTCGACGAACCGGGCGGCGGAAACTTCGTCTGGGCGAAAGTGCCAGGCATCGACGATTCTTCCGTGCTCGTCGAAGAAGCCGTGAAGTTCGGCGTGACGCTCGCGCCGGGCAGCTATTACCGTCCGAACGGCGAAGTGTGTGCGTGGGTGCGGATCAACTCGGCCTATGCGGGCGACCGGCGCGCGGTGCGCTTCTTCGAGTACATGACGGAAGCCGCCACGGTGCGCGCTTGACGCCTAACGCCGCTCGTTGAAGAAACGTTCGAGCGCGTCCGTCGCATCGTGGTCGTTGGCAAGCCGCGCGTAAAGTCCGGCCGCGCCTTCGTAGATGCGATGCTCCGCAAATTCATCGCCGATGAACTGCGCGATCTCTTCCATCTCCGCGACCCAGCGATACGCTTTCGGCGGCATGCGCGGCACATTGCCCCCGAGCCACGCGGCGAGCGCGGGCTGACTTGCTGCAAGCTCGCTGCGAAGCGCGTCGCCCGCGCCGTTGCGCATCGCCGCGAGCGCCATGGCCGAGCCGAGGGCCGTGAGACCTTTCGTAATGCCCGCATACGACATCTTGAGCGCAGACGCGGCGCCAACTGGTCCATCGAGCACCTGCACGACGAGACCGTGATCGGCGAGCGGCTGCGTGCGCCGCGCATGCGGCCCCGACATGTAGAACTTAGGCGATGCAGGCTGGCCGATGATCGAAGCATCGACGAACGGCGTGCCCGTCGCCTCCAGCGTGCGCTCGATCTGCCTGACGGTATCGGGATTGATCGCGTTGCAGTCGATATAGAGCGGCGCCACGCTCGCGCGTTCGAGCAGCGGTGCCATGCGCTGCGCGGTTTCGACCGCGACCGAGGGCGGCACGATCGACAGAATGAAATCGCATGCCACGAGGTTGTCGAGGCTTGCGTCTTCCATGTTGGCCTCGCGCGCACGCGCCGCACTGGTGGCGCTGCGGCCTTCGAGCGATGTCAGCACGCGTGCGCCGCCCTGCGTCAATGCACGACCTATGGCCGACCCCATGCTGCCCGCGCCCAGAATCGCGATCGTCGTTTGTTTCGATTGAGTCACTTGCAGGCTCCTTGTTTGCGCGAACGAGACACAGAATACGCCCGCAGGCGCGAACGCGCTCGGGCTATTCGCTCTCTTCGGCTTCGTCCGAGCGAAGCTTCAAGAGCGCATCGAGACGGTTCAACACGTCTTGTCCCTTCGGCGTGAGATGCGGGATCGGCACGCCGGTCGGCAGCCGCGTAATTTCGACGAGGGCTTCCTGCCGCAAACGGGCCGCGTGTTGACCGAAGACCTCGACCTGATGCGGCGCGCGCTGGATCAGCAACAGCGTGGAAATTTCGTGTGGGCTCAGCATTCGATTCTCCATGCGTCGGACGAGCAGAATCACATGCTAGAGAACGAAGCTGGCAATTCGGCTACGGTCGTTTTTCCGCGTGTTACGCGGTTACAGTTATGAAACTGGCGCTTATTCCATGATGATTTCAGCCATCTTTCCAATTTCTTTTATTCGTCATCCTTATCATATGTTTATGAAAGAAAGCGACCCATCGAAGGGCCGCTTGTCGAACTAATCTACCGCTGCGGAAATCAACGATGTTCCGTCACGAACTTCGTGACGAGATACGCATCCATCGCTTCGCTGCCGCCTTCCGAACCGTAGCCGGAATCCTTGACTCCGCCGAACGGCGTCTCCGGCAATGCGAGGCCGTGATGATTGATCGAGAGCATGCCGCTTTCGATATCGTCGGACACCGCCGCCGAGGTCGCCGCGGAGCTCGTGTAAGCGTAGGCCGCGAGCCCGTAAGGCAGCCGATTGGCCTCGGCGATAACTTCGTCATACGACTTGAACGATGCAATCGGCGCGACCGGGCCGAATGGCTCTTCGGTCATGATGCGCGCGGAGAGCGGCACATCGGTGAGCACGGTCGGTGCGAAGAAGTAGCCTTCTCGACCTATGCGCTCGCCGCCCGTCAACACCTTCGCGCCGTGCTCGCGCGCATCGGCGACGAGACGTTCCATCGCTTCGAGACGGCGGCCGTTCGCGAGCGGGCCCATCTGCACGCCGTCGTCGAGACCGTTGCCGACCTTCACCGCGCGCGCGGTGGCGACGAAGTGCTGCACGAACTCCTCGTATGCGGATTCTTCGACGAGAAAGCGCGTCGGCGAAATGCAGACCTGACCCGCATTGCGGAATTTCGCCGAAGCCAGCATCTTCGCGGCGCGCGGAATGTCAGCGTCCTTGAAGACGATGGCCGGCGCGTGGCCGCCCAGTTCCATCGTCGCGCGTTTCATGTGCTCGCCCGCGAGCGACGCGAGCAGCTTGCCGACCGGCGTCGAACCGGTGAACGAAATCTTGCGGATCGCCGGATGCGCGATCAGATACTTCGAGACATCGGCGGGCACGCCGAAGACCAGATTCAGAACGCCGGCGGGAAGGCCTGCATCGGCATAGGCCTGTACGAGCGCCGCGCAACTCGCGGGCGTTTCCTCGGGGCCTTTCAGCACGACCGAGCAACCCGACGCAAGCGCGGCCGATACCTTGCGCACCGCCTGATTGATCGGGAAATTCCACGGCGTGAACGCGGCGACCGGACCGACCGGCTCGCGCGTGACGATCTGGCGCACGGCGTCCGTTCGCGACGGAATCACGCGGCCATACGTGCGCCGCCCTTCTTCCGCGAACCATTCGATGATGTCCGCCGCCGACAGCGTCTCGATGCGCGCCTCGCCGAACGGCTTGCCCTGCTCCATCGTCATGATGGCGGCGATCTGCTCCGCGCGCTCGCGGATGTTCTGCGCCGCACGACGCATCAGCTTGCTGCGCTCGTAGGGCGAAACCTTGCGCCATTCCTTGAACCCGCGCGCGGCGGCTTCGGCTGCGAGTGAAAGCTCGGCTTCGCCCGCGAGCGCGAGGCGGCCGATCTCCGCTTCGTTTGCCGGATTGATCACGGCCGTGTCGCGCGAACCGTCGCGCCAGGCGCCGTCGATATAAAGCCGGGTATTCGGATAGGCGGGAAGGTCGGAACGAGTGTTGCTCATGCATATCTCCTTAGGAGCGCGTGGCCTGATGCTTGCGCAGGATCAAATGACGCAGACCGCCATGTTATCCCGGCCGCGTAAAATCTGCTGATACGCGCGACGTTCAATCGATAGTTGCAGATCTAACTACATGACATGACGGTGAACCGTATGTTCGACGAATGCCTTTATTTCAATACCGCCGCGCTCGCGCGCACGCTCGAACGCGAATGGGCCAAAGCGTTCAAGCCTTTCGGACTCACGCCGTCGCAGGCATTCATGTTGCGCGCGGTCGTCGAGCGTCCGGGTCAATTGCAGGGCACGCTCGCCGATGCGCTCGCGATCTCGCGGCCAACCGCCACACGCACGCTGGACGGTCTCGCAAGACTCGGGTTCGTCGAGCGCTGGTCGACTGAACGCGATGGCCGCGAAGCCGCCATTCATCCGACCGATTCCGCACACGCGATCATGGACCGCATCGGCGCGGCCAGTTCGCAAATCACGCGGCGCATGAAGCGCAAGCTGGGCAATGCGCGTTTCGACGACACCGTATCGAGCGTCAGGCACATACGCACGACGCTGGAATGACACACGCCCGCGAATCTCTCGATTCGCGGGCGTGTGCATGGCGCTTTGCAGGCGTGGCGCTTACATCGGCGGCGCGACGCCATCCTTCTCCACGACGATACGCTGCGCCGCGAAGTCCGAACCCGCCGGAGTCGCGACCACGAACACCTTCTTGCCGGGCTTCAGGTCGTCGTGCGTCGCGGGTGCGAACGTCACCACGGGCACGTTATCCGGCACCGTCACCGCGTTCGAACCGCCTTTGTACGAGAGCTTCAGATCGCGGCCGCTCGTGCCTTGCACGACCTGATCGACGTTCGCGTTGGTCATCGAGCTGGCCGGGCCGAGGTCCCACGCATAGTGTCCTTCGCCAGTGCCGCGCGCCGCTTCCGGGAACACGAGCACTTCGGTCGCGGTGAGCTTGCCGTCCGTGCCGGTGGTCGCCGCCGTGCCGACGAACGAGCCAGGCTTGATGTCCTGCAGCTTGATGTTCTTCAGCGCGGTGACGGGCGTGTCCGTTTTGACCGCGATCTTCACGGTATCGCCGCTACGCCGATGAACGGTGAGCGTATCGCCCGATAGCGACACGATATCGCCGCGAATGCGCGCGGGTTTCGCCGCAGGCGTCTGTGCAAAAGCCGCGGAAGCGAGTGCGAGCGTCACGATGCTGACGCCGAGTTTGATTCGAATCGACATGCAATCTCCTTCGAGTGATGAAAGCAAAGGCTTCAGGAACCGCCGAACCAGTTGTAGCCCTGGTTCTCCCAATAGCCACCGGGATATTCGTTCGTCACGGTAATCGCGACGATGTGTTTCGGGTTCTTGTAGCCGAGCTTGGTCGGCATGCGCAGCTTCATCGGGAAGCCGTATTTCGGCGGCAAGATCTGGCCGTCATAGGTCAGCGTGAGCAGCGTTTGCGCGTGCAGCGCGGTCGGCATGTCGATGCTCGTCGAGTAGTTGTCGGCGCAATGAAAGGCCACGTATTTCGCGCTGGTATCGGCGCCCGCGTGCGCGAGGAACTGCGCGAAGCGCACGCCGCCCCATTTGCCGATCGCGCTCCAGCCTTCGATGCAGATATGCCGCGTCACCTGGCTTTCCTGCGGCATCGCGTGCAGTTCGTCGAGCGTCCACACGCGTTTGCCTTTGACGAGGCCGCCTATTTCCAGCTTGTACGTCGACGGATCGACTGCGGGCACTTCGTCGATGTCATAGAAAGCATTGAACGGAAACGGCCGCGTGATCATCGACTCGGGATACGTCGGCGCGAGCTTGTTCGGATCGAACAGGAGCGCCTGTACGTCGTCGTTGAAGAACGAAATGCGGCGCAGCATGGCGTTGACCGATTTGTCATCGCTGATATTGCAGCCGGACAGCATCGCCAGGCCCCCGAGCGAAAGAATGCGCTTACCGAATAAACGGCGCGCCGGCGCCTTTAATTCCTTCGCCGCGTCCTTGATGATGAGTTCCGCGTCGGGTCTCGATTTGAAAAGCTTGAGCGACATGGTTTAGCGACCTCGAATCATCAGCACGAGCGAGCGCGGCACGAGGGCGACCATCACGACGTGCACCACAACGAACGCCACCACAAAGCTCATGCCGAAAAAATGCACGACGCGAGCGCTGTCGTAACCGCCCATCAGCGCGCGAAGCAAGGGGAACTGCACCGACTTCCACACCGCGAGGCCCGACAGGATCACGATCACAATGTCCACGATCACCGCGAGATACGCGAACTTTTGAACGGCGTTGTAATGCGTGAGATCGGCGTGACCGAGTTTGCCGCGTAACGCAGCGAGGGCGTCGGTGAAAATGCTCTTGATGGAGAGCGGAAACATGCGGCGGCGCAGGCGGCCGGTGAAAAGATTCATCGCGACGTACACGATGAAATTCGCGACCAGCAGCCACATCGCCGCAAAATGCCATTGCAGCGCGCCGCCGAGCCAGCCGCCGAGCGTGAGCGCGGGCGAGAAGGTAATGGACTTGAATATCGGCGATGCGTTGTAGATCTGCCAGCCGCTCGTCACCATGATCAACACGGCGAGCGCGTTGAGCCAGTGCGTGATGCGCAGCCATAATGGTTGTACTTGCACGTCGTCGAACCTCGCTTGTCGATTGAGTTTTCGTGGGGCATGTTAGCGACGCGCCGCTGATCGATCGATGACCTCTCGATGACTTTTTTGTCATCTTTGCAAGAGTCATGCGGGCTCTGGCTAGAATGTCGGCAATCCATCGAATGCAGCGCGCAGCATGACCATCCTCGTTATCGAAGACGACCGCAAGACAGGCGATTACCTGAAAAAAGGGCTTATCGAGTCCGGCTATCAGGTCGAGCTCGTTCGCAACGGCACGGACGGTCTGCATCAGGCGCTCGCGAACCCTTACGAGCTGATCGTGCTCGACGTGATGCTGCCCGGCATCGACGGCTGGCAGGTAATGTCGGCGTTGCGCGCGAAACGTGACCTGCCTGTCATTTTTCTCACCGCGCGCGATCACGTGACAGACCGCATTCACGGACTCGAACTCGGCGCGGACGACTATCTCGTCAAGCCCTTCTCCTTCACCGAACTCGTGCTGCGCATTCGCACGCTGCTCAGACGCGGCGTGATGCGCGAATCCGATACCTTCAAGATTGCGGACCTGCATGTCGATGTCCTGCGCCGCAAGGTGACGCGCAAGGGCATCGACATCGTGCTGACGAACAAGGAATTCGCGCTGCTGCATCTCTTTTGCAAGCATCAGGGCGAGGCTTTGTCGCGCACGCTGATCGCATCGGAAGTGTGGGACATGAACTTCGACAGCGACACCAATGTCGTCGATGTCGCGATCAAGCGGCTGCGCGCGAAGATCGATAACCCGTTCGATCTCAAGCTGATTCACACGGTGCGCAGCATCGGCTATTCGTTCGGGGAGAATCCTTGAACCGGTCTTCGCGCTCGCTTGCCGTACGCATCGCGCTTTCGTTTGCGGTGGTCGTGTGCGTCGTGGTCGGCATGATCGGCGCGTCGCTCTATCACGCGACCAATCGCGCGCTTTCCACGCGCGCGGATTATCAGTTGATCGGACGTGTCGAGCACTTTCGTTCGCTGCTGCACGATCTCTACACGATCAAGGAAATCGAAGCGCGCCCGAAGCTCTTCGAGACGATGCTCGGCGACCGTCAGGACGTCATCCTCTTTCGACGCGCGGGCTCTGGGACTTTCATCAACGTCAATCCGGAGAAGATGCCGTTGCCGCCGCTCGATGTCGTGCCCATGACGCGCGCCATCGGACTCGACGACCTGTACGAAGGCTCGCGCGCGGACGGCGTGCGCATGCGCTGGGTCGGCGCGCAGGCGCGTATCGGCGAGAACGGCGAAGTCGTGGAAATCATCGCCGCGCACGTGATGACGCAGGAAGCGATCGTGTTGTCGGCGTATTTGAAACGCGTGTGGATCAACGTGATCGGCGCGGTGATCGTGACGTTGCTGCTCGCGTGGTGGGTCACGAGCCGCGGCCTCATGCCGCTCAAGCTCATGGCGGACAAGGCCGCCGAGATCACGCCGAATCGATTGTCCGCGCGGCTCGACGTCGCGCATGCGCCCGCGGAATTACAGAGCCTCGCGGCATCGTTCAATGCAATGCTCGACCGACTCGAACACGGCTACGAACGCTTGCTGCAATTCTCCGCCGATCTCGCCCACGAGGTGCGCACGCCGATCGGCGTGCTGATCGGCGAAACGCAGGTCACGCTCGCACATGAGCGCAGCGTCGCGGAATATCGCGGCGTGCTCGAATCGAATCTGGAAGAACTGGAACGGCTCGCGCGAATCGCGCAGAACATTCTGTTTCTCGCGCAGGCGGATCATGGGCAGCAGCGCATCGAACGCGAGCGGCTCGATCTGCGCGAAGAGCTGGAGACCATCGGCGCCTACTTCGAAGGTATCGCCGATGAACGCCGCATCACGTTCGATATTCACGCCGACGGTGAAATAGTTGCAAACGCAATCATGTGCCGAAGGGCGATCGGCAATGTCGTCGTGAATGCGGTGCGTTATGCGACGGCGGGAACCGTGGTGCGGCTTTCCGGACACGCGGACGAACAAGGCGCGAGCATCGTCGTGGGCAATCGCGGCGCGCGCATCGAGGAGGAAGAGCTCGCGAAGCTCTTCGACCGCTTCTATCGCGGCGATGCGGCGCGCAGCGAGTTCACGGAATCGAGCGGGCTCGGGTTATCGATCGTTCAGGCGATCATGCGCTTGCATGGCGGCGGTGCATCCGCGCAATGCACGCAGGACGGATGGATCGAATTCACCTTGCGCTTTCCGAATGCGCCGGAACCTGAGCGGGATCGCCGCGCGACCACGCCCTGAATTCCGGCCGAAGCGCACCGCGTCTATCCCACCGGCACACCCAAAGCCTCGCGCTTCGCCAGCAAGCCGTGAATCTGCGAGACGACCGCCGCGCCCTCGCCCACCGCCGCCGCGACTCGCTTCGTCGAACTCGAACGCACATCGCCAATCGCGAATACGCCCGGCACGCTTGTTTCCAGCGCCATGACGCCTTCGGTACGACCTTCATGCGCCTCGGGCCCGGTCAGCACGAAGCCTTTGCCATCGACATTCACGTTGCAGTTGCGCAGCCAGTCGGTATTCGGGTCCGCGCCGGTGAAGAGGAACAGATGCCTCGATTCGATCGTGAGCGCACCGTCGGGCGACTGGCAATTGACCGCAGTGAGCGCGCGGCCGTCGCCATCGAGCGATGTGATCTGCGTGTGCGTGCGCACCGTGACGTTCGGCAACGAGCCGATGCGCTCGACCAGATAGTGCGACATGCTCGCCGCGAGCCCCGCGCCGCGAATCAGAACGTGCACGTGCTTCGCGTGCGTCGCGAGATAGACGACGGCCTGTCCCGCCGAATTGCCGCCGCCCACGAGCACGACCTCCACGTTCTTGCAGAGCTTCGCCTCGACCGGCGACGCCCAGTAATACGTGCCGTGCCCTTCGTAACGTTCGAGCCCCGCGATATCCGGCCGCCGATACGCCGCGCCCGACGCGATCACCACCGTCTGCGTCGTCACGCGCTTGCCGTTCTGGAGTTCGATCTGGATCGGATCGCAATCGCAATGCAGCGCCTTGATCCTGGTCGGAATCGCGATATGCGCGCCGAACTTCTGCGCCTGCACGAACGCGCGTCCGGCGAGCGCCTGACCGGAGATGCCGGTCGGAAAGCCGAGATAGTTTTCGATGCGCGAACTCGCGCCCGCCTGCCCGCCCGGCGCGCGGCAATCGAACACCGCCACCGACAAACCTTCGGACGCCGCGTACACCGCCGTCGCGAGACCGGCCGGCCCCGCGCCGACGACCGCGACATCGTAGACATGCGCGGGATCGAACTCGGGCAGCCAGCCGAGTTGCGTCGCGACCTGATTTTCGTCGGGGGCGCGCAGCACGGTGCCGTCCGGGCAGATCACGAGCGGGAAATCGGCCGTCGATGCCGAAATGCGTTCGAGCAGCGAGATCGCGTCCGGGTCGGTGCACGCGTCGATCACCGTGTGCGGATAACCGTTGCGGCGGAAAAAGCCTTGCAGCGAGACGAGACGGCCGTCGTCGGACTGGCCGAGCAGCACCGGTCCGCTGCCCTTCTCGATCAGCCCGACGCGCCGCAGGATCAACGCGCGCATGATGCGCTCGCCCAGTTCCGCCTCGGCGACGAGCAGCGCCCGCAGACGCTCCGGCGGAATCACGATGCCGTCGACCTCTTCCGCCGCCATGCCGTCGACGAGACACGGCTTGCCCGAGAGTTGCGCCACTTCCGCGAGAAAATGCCCCGCCCCATGCTCACGCACGATGTGCTCGATGCCGAGCGCATCGCGCCGTGTCACGCGCACCGTTCCCTTCAGGACGATCACCATGCCGCGCCCGGTTTCGCCGACCCGGAAAATCCACTCGCCCGCGCGATAGTGCGCCGGCGTGCCGAAACGGCTCATGCGCTCGATCTCGTTGTCGGTGAGACGCGGGAACATCTGGTGCATGCGGCTTTCGAGCGGCGAAAAGGGCGCGTTGTCGTCGCTCGTCGAGGCTGCGGCGGCGGCCGTCGGCACCACGTTCGGATTTGGATTTTCCAGGGGCTCGCGCGCACTCCATGCGACGACATTCGGCATGTCCTGATGCGACTCGTTGAACGGCGTTGTGCTCATGCGCGATCTCCGTGTGGAAAGCCAGCTTCATGCAGGGATGCCGTGCCCGCGGACGATGTCGCCGCCGATTTGACCGGCCACGGGCACATCGCCGCCATTTCCGCGACTTCCTCGGGCGAGGACGCCGCAAGGTCGCCGAACTCGGTCAGCGTCGCGACGTGAAAACCGGCGAGCCGCCACGCGTCGAGCCCGCCCGTGAGCGGCACCACGTCGCGAAAACCCGCGTTGCGCATGGTCTTCGCCATCCACGCGGCCGAGACTTCGTTCGGACACGAGCAGTAGATGACGACCTTGCGCGACTTGTCGTAGCTCTCGATGATCTTCGCGAGATCGCGTTCGTCGGCGAACATCGAGCCGGGAATCGTTTCCGGGTCGAGCATGCGCTTTTCGGGCGAACGGATATCGAAGATCACGGGAAGCGGCTCGTCGTTCATGAGCGCGTACAGCTCGTCCACGCTGATGCGCGCTTTCTCCAGCGTCGCCATGAGCGCGCGGCGACGCCACCAGCGATACGCGACATAAATCGCGAGCAGCACCGCGATGACGACCACCGCCTGCCGCCCGAGCTGCGAGATCATCGCGAAGACCATCTCCAGCTGCGCCGCGAAGATGACGCCGACCGTCAGCCCGACCGCGCCCCACAATGCGACGCCCGCGCCATCGTGCGCGATGAAGCTGCGCAGCTTCACGCCCATCGCGCCCGCGAGCGGCACCGAGACGAGCGAAAGACCGGGGATGAACTTCGCGACAAGCAGAATGCGCACACCCCAGCGCCCGAAGAAACGCTCGGTCTTCTTCACGCAGGTATCGCGCGAAAGCGAGAGTTTGCAGATGGTCTTGAGCGTCTTGTCGCCGTACTTGCGCCCGCCCTGGAACCAGACGAGATCGCCGAGCACGCCGCCCGCCACCGCGACGCACAGCACGCCCAGGAGCGGCGGCCAGAATGCGCCGCCGTTGACCGCCATGAGCGCGATGGACGCGCCGACTACGATCATCGTCGGCATTGCCGGCACGGGCAGCCCGAGCGCCGAGCCCATTACGTTGACGAACACGATCGCCGGGCCGAATCGATCGACAAGCTGATGCAACAGCATGGGAAACTCCCGCGCGGGAAGGGTGTGTTCACGGAACGACGGGACGCGCGCCGCGAAACTGGCGCTGCGCAGGCGCGAAAAGCACGAAAGCGAAAGAGATACGAGCTTGCGACCGCTCGTGGTTCAACGCGGTGCACGCGGCGCCGGGCCGACGTTCGTCACATTTAAGGGATAAGTGTAGCCCGGAAATGCGAACGTAAGCATGACCGGCGCGCGGGACGCGGGCATCGCGCGCGCGATGCCCGGCCGGTGAGACAAAGTGTGGGATTCAGCTGCGTTCGTCGGTGTGATTTTCGGCGTGATTTTCGGCGATATAGGCGCGGATAACGTCAGCGAAATTCTTGTCGCCCGAAAGACCGAGCTCCTCCGCGCGCGCCGTATTCCACGCGCCCGGCCAACTGCACACGATCCTCTCGATGCGCTCGTCGCGTTGCCAGTCGATGCGCTGTACGACGTCCTCGCCCGCGACCTCGGCGAGCGCCGCGACCATCTCGTTCACGCTGACCGACAGGCCCGGCAGATTGATGACCGGCCTCAAGCCCAGCTTTTCGCGCTCGATTTCGCAGCCCGCGATCAGCGCCTCGACCGCGCTCTTCGGCGAGAGCAGCCAGAGGCGCGTGTCGCCGTCGACGGGACACGTCGAGCGCTCGCCGTTCAGCGGCTCGCGGATGATGCCGCTCGCGAACGACGAAGCCGCCGCGTTCGGCTTGCCCGGCCGCACGCTGATGGTCGGCAGGCGCAGCACGCGGCCATCGACGAAGCCGCGCCGCGCGTAATCGGAGAGCAGCAACTCGGCGATCGCCTTCTGCGTTCCGTACGACGATTGCGGATTGAGCGCGGTGTCGTCCTGCACGACATCGGGCAGCGCGCCGCCGTACACCGCCACCGAACTCGTGAACACGACGCGCGGCTTGTGGCCCGCCGCGCGGCACGCTTCGAGCAGCGCGCGCGAGGCGTCGAGGTTGATCTTCATGCCGAGATCGAAGTCCGCTTCGGCCTGGCCGCTTACGATCGCGGCCAGATGGAAGATGGCTTCCGTCTGCGTGTCGATGTGGCGTCGCAGCACGGCCGGATCGGAGATGTCGCCGGTTTCGGCGCGCACGCGCTCGTCGGCGAGAAGGCGTTCGTCGTTCGGGCGCGCGACGTCCAGCAGCACCAGTTCCGTGACGGGCTTGCCGTTGAGTTCGTTGCGCTCAAGGAGCCGCTTCGCGAGACGCTGACCGATAAAACCCGCGCCGCCGGTAATGAGAATTTTCATGTAATCGCTTCCTCGCTCACAGATAAGATTTGAGCCAGCCGAGACCCTCGGACGTGCCCGCCTTCGGTTTGTATTCGCAGCCGATGAAGCCTTCGTAGCCGAGCGAATCGATCAGCTCGAAGAGATACGGATAGTTCAGTTCGCCGATACTCGGTTCGTGACGCTCCGGCACGCCCGCGACCTGGATATGCCCGATGCCCGCGTTCGGGCGCTTCATGTCGCGCTTGAGCTTCACCGCGATATCGCCCTCGACGATCTGGCAGTGGTAGATGTCGAACTGAACCTGCAGGTTCGGCGCGCCGATTTCGTCGCAGATTGCTTGCGCGTCGTCCTGACGGTTCAGGAAGAAGCCGGGAATGTCGCGCGTGTTGATCGGCTCGATCACGATGCCGATGTTGGCCTTGCGCGCTTCGCTCGCCGCGTATTCGAGATTCTTCAGATACACCGCGCGATGTTTCTCTCTCGGCTGATCCGAAGCGATGAGGCCGGCCATTACGTGCAATTTTTCGTTGCCCAGCACGGCGGCGTATTCGAGGCCCTTCGCGACGCTTGCTTTGAATTCTTCCTCGCGGCCCGGCAGCGATGCGATGCCGCGCTCGCCCTTCGCCCAGTCGCCCGGAGGCGCGTTGAAAAGCGCTTGCGTCAGGCCGTTGTCCGTCAGGCGCTGTTTGATTTCGTTCGATGCGAAGTCATACGGGAACAGGAACTCGACCGCCTTGAAGCCGTCTTTCGCGGCGGCGGCGAAGCGGTCGAGAAACGCGTGCTCCGTGTACATCATCGTCAGGTTTGCGGCGAATTTTGGCATTTGCGGTTTGCTCCTTGTTTCTGTTCGGCTTCTTTGAAATCCTGCGTTCGTGTCGGGCTTTTGCTACCAGCGCGCGCCGAACGTCTTCCTCAAATTCTCTATCGCGTCGTCCGGCAAAGGCTGCGGGCGCGGCGTCATCGCCAGATAAAGCCGCGCCGTTTCTTCCAGTTCCTCCAGCGCGTAGCTCGCGTGCGACACCGACTTCTCCCACACCACCGGTCCGAGGCGCTCCAGCAACACCGCGCGCACCTTCGACGCCAGCGCCGCCACTTCCTCCGCCACCGTCGCATCGCCCGGACGGCGATACGCAATCAGCGGCACGTGGCCCACCTTCATCACGTAGTACGGCGTGATCGGCGGCAAAACATCGTCGCGCGTCCACACGCCTGCGAGCGTCAGCGCGACCAGATGCGTCGAATGCGTATGCACGACGCCGCGCGCGTCCGCATTGTTCTCGTAGATGCGCCGATGCAGCGCGAGCGTCTTCGACGGCCGTCCGCCCGACACGTGATTGCCATCGATATCGACCTTCGCGATGTCATTCGGATCGAGGCGGCCTAGGCACGCGTCAGTCGGCGTGATGAGCCAGCCGTCGTCGAGACGCGCGCTGATATTGCCCGCGCTGCCGACCGTGTAACGGCGCTCGTAGAGGCTTCTGCCTGTGATGCAAATCTCTTCGCGGATCGCGTTTTCGTTCGTTGCCATTACAGTGCCTTCAACGCCTTATCGAAGAAGTCGGTCGTGCCGAAATTGCCGGACTTGAGCGCCAGGCCCAATGCCTCGCTTTCATTCGCGCCGATGGATTGCGTCGCCGGCACGCCCGGATCGATCTGCGGCCCGATGCGCAACGAACGCACACCGAGCGCCTGCACGACCGCGCCCGACGTCTCGCCGCCCGCGACGACGAATTTGCGCACGCCCTCGTCGCGCAGCGTGCGCGCGATCGACGCCAGCGCGTCTTCGACCAGATGCCCCGCCTTCTCGACGCCCAGTTCCTTCTGCACCGCCTTCACTTCATCCGGCGACGAGGTCGCGTAGATCAACACCGGCTCGTCGTGTTGGCGCGCGAATTCGACGGCGTTCCGCACGACCGGCTCGCCGCGCGACAACGCTATCGGATCGACGCGAAAGGCCGGCTTCGATGCGCGCCAGTGCGCAACCTGCGCGTTCGTCGCCTTCGACGCGCTACCCGCCAGCACAACCGATTTGCCGGCGATCTTCGGCAGATCGGCGGCGTGTTCCGCGTGCGCGAGCAGATTCGCCGCGCGCAAGTTCTGCGGCAGCCCGAGCGCGATGCCCGAGCCGCCCGTGATCAGCTTCAAGTCGCGGCACGCGTCGCCGAGCACGTAAAGATCGGCGTCCGAAACCGCATCGGCGATAGCGAGGCGCACGCCGTCCTTCTTCAACTCATCGATGCGCGCGCGGATAGCATCCGCGCCCTTCGCAATCGTGTCGTAACGGATCAGCCCGACCTTCGATTTCGTCTGGCGCTGCAAAACGCGCACGAGGTTCGGATCGGTCATCGGCGTGAGCGGATGATTCTCCATGCCCGATTCGTTCAACAGCGCGTCGCCGACGAACAGGTTGCCGCGAAAGATCGTGCGGCCGTTCTCGGGGAACGCGGGGCAAGCAATCGTGAAATCGTCGTCGGGTTTGTCGGATAACGCGTCGAGCAGCGCATCCGCGACCGGGCCGATGTTGCCCTGGTCGGTGGAATCGAAGGTCGAGCAATACTTGAAGAAGAACTGGCGGCAGCCCTGCGCGCGCAGCCATTCGAGCGCGTCGAGCGACTGCCGCACGGCGTCGTCGGCGGCAATCGTGCGCGACTTCAGCGCGACGACAATGGCGTCCGCCTCGATCCGCGTGCCCGCTTCAGGAATGCCGATGGTCTGCACCGTGCGCATGCCGCCGCGCACGAGCATGTTGGCGAGATCGGTCGCGCCGGTGAAATCGTCGGCGATACAGCCGAGCAGTGCCTGCGCCGCTTGCGTCATTGCTTCGCTCCCTTCGGAATTTCGATGCCCGGAAAAATCTTGATGACAGCGGAATCGTCCTCGCCGCCGTGCCCGGCGGTGGACGCCATCATGAACATCTGATGCGCCGCCGCGGAAAGCGGCAGCGGGAATTTCGACGTGCGGGCCGTGTCGAGCACGAGGCCGAGGTCCTTCACGAAGATATCGACGGCGGAGAGCGGCGTGTAATCGCCCGAGAGAATGTGCGGCACGCGGTTCTCGAACATCCACGAATTGCCCGCGCTATGCGTGATGACGTCGTAGAGCGCGTCCGGATCGACGCCCTCGCGCAGGCCGAGCGCCATCGCTTCGGCCGCGGCCGCGATGTGCACGCCCGCGAGCAACTGGTTGATGATCTTGACCTTCGAGCCCGCGCCGTGCGCGTCGCCGAGCCGGTAGACCTTGCCCGCGATCGCATCGAGCACGTCCTCGCAGGCGGCGTAGGCTTCGGCGGGGCCGGAAGTCATCATCGTCATTTCGCCAGAACCGGCCTTTGCCGCGCCGCCGGACAAGGGCGCGTCGAGCATGTGCACGCCTTTCTCCCCGACGCGCCTGCCGAGATCGGCGGCGAATTGCGGCGATACCGTCGCGCACGCGAGCACGACGCCGCCGGGCTTCATCGCATCGACCGCGCCGCGCTCGCCGAACAGCACGGCCTCCGTTTGCGCCGCATTGACGACGACCGTCAACACGACCTCGCACTTGCCGCCCAGTTCTGCCGCCGTCGCGCACGCGATCCCGCCTTCGTCCGCGAACGCATCGAGCACGCTCTGGCGCACGTCGCACGCATGCACGGCGAAGCCCGCGCGCAGCAGTGAGCGCGCGACGCCCAAGCCCATTGCGCCCAGGCCGATGACTCCCACGTTTCGTGTCATAGCTCAGTCCTTAACAGATGCCCGCTTCCGCCAGGCGGCGCGCGGCGTTGATGAGATGCGTCTGGGCGGCGTGGCGTGCGGCGTCGGGCTCGCGCGCGCGGATCGCCTCGACGATCGCCGCGTGTTCCTCGCGCACCTGTCGCATGAAGTCCTCGCGCAGCGCCTCGTTGCCGCGCGTGACGAGCGTGCCGGCTTCGAGATACTGGTTCAGAAACGTGAGGGTTGTCAGGAAGTACGGGTTGCCGGTCGCGTTCGCGATTTCCCGATGGAACGCGACGTCTTCCGCGACGCCGTCGCGGCCTTCGCGCACGGCTGCGTCGATGCCCGCGAGAGCGTCATCGATGGCGGCGAGTTGCTGCTCGGTGCGCCGCTGCGCGGCTTCGGATGCGACTTCGGCTTCGATCGCCCGGCGCAGCGCGAGAATCTGCACGACCGCGCCCGGCTCGACCGCCTGCGCGTAATCGATACGCAAAGGCCGGATGCCCGCGCGCTCGACGATGAACACGCCGCTGCCCTGCCGCGGCTCGACCATGCCTTCATTCTTCAGACGCGAGATGGCCTCGCGAATCACCGTGCGGCTCACGCCGAATTCCTGCGCAAGCACGGCTTCGGTCGGCAGCTTGCCAGTCGCGGCGAAACTGCCTTTCTCGATCAGCTTTTGCAATTGCTGCGCGACGGTATCGCTCAGCGCGCGCGGCGGAATTTTCTCGAACATGCGACTCGACGGCTCATAAAGTCATCGGGTCATCATACAAATTTTTGGATTGAAGCAGACCGGGGAATAACCCTCGGTCATGCGTTACTGGGCGAGCGGTTCGTCGATGAGCGCGAGCGCGTCGCGGATTTCGGAGGCGTCGCCGGGACGCACGAGACGTGCGACTTCCTTGCCGCCGAGCATGAAAACGAGCGTCGGCCAGAGCTTCACGCGAAACGAACGACCGAGCGCACGGCCGCTGCCGTCCTCGATCTTGATGTGCTTCACGGCGCGATGACTCTGGAACGCCTGCGCGATCAGCGGTTGCGCCGCGCGGCAAAAGCCGCACCAGTCGGTGCCGAACTCGACGACCGTCGGACCGCTCAGCGCGTCGATTTCCGCGCGCTCGGGCGCGGTCTTCGCGTATTCGATATTCATGCTCATGGCGTGCGTCCTTGCTCCTTTTCGTTCTGATGAAGACAGCAGAAAACTTGCCCGATCTTACTGACCGAAGCCCGTCAGCCCGACGAGCGCGCCGGCCGCGAGCAGCCACAGCGGATGCAATCGCGTCCTGTACGAGATCAACGCGACGAGCGCCGTGATGAGCGCGAGCACCCAGGTCTCGTCGGACGCCTCGGCGATCAGCAATGCGCTTGCCGCGACCAGCCCCGCCGTGATCGGCACAAGTCCGAGCTGGATGAACCGCCGCCACGGGTGCTCCTTGAAGCGCTCCCACGCATGCAGCGCGGCCATCGTTATGAGCGACGACGGCCCGAACTTCGCGAGCGACGTGACGAGCACGCCCGGCCAGCCCGCCACGTGCCAGCCGATAAGCGTGACGACCATCATGTTCGGGCCGGGCGCGGCTTGCGCGAGCGCGAAGAGCGCGGAGAAATCGGCCTTCGACATCCATTCGTGAACCTGCACGACCTGGCGCTGCATTTCCGGCAGGATCGAATTGCCGCCGCCGAACGCGAGCAGCGACAACTGGCTGAAGATCTCGGCGAGGGAGAGCAGATCGTTCTTCATCGGCGCAGCTTCCAGGCGATCAGCACGGAAATCGGCGTGAATACGAGCATCGTCGGCAAGAGCGGCGTGCGCAGGAACGCGATCACCGCGAACATCAGCAACGCGACGCCGGCCGCTTCCGGCTTGCGGCGCAGCGGCCACATGATCTTCACCGCCATCGCGATGAGCAGGCCCGCCGCAGCCGCCGCGAGCCCCGCGAACAGATGCGCGATGCGCGGGTCCTGATGCGTGCGCTGATAGATCACGCCGAGCCCGATCACAACCAGCGACGGCCCGACGAGCAGCCCGAGCAAACCCGCGAGCGCGCCCGGCACGCCGCGAAAGCGCATGCCGATGGCCACCGACAGATTGATCACGTTGCCGCCGGGAAGAAACTGACAGAGGCCGAGGAGATCGGTGAACGCGTCGGCGTCGAGCCATTTGCGGCGCTCGACGATCTCGCGCCGCGCGAGCGGCAGCGCGCCGCCGAAAGCCGTCAGCCCGAGCGTCAGAAAGCCCAGGAAAATCCCGGCGACCGTGGGCCGGGGCGCGAGGTCGTCGGACATGACGTTCACGCGCGTGCCCGGCGCGCTTCGTAGGCTTTCAGATGCGCATACGCGACCGCCAGCGCGGAGAGGCCGACGACCGCCGTGCGCCGCCGCGACAGCAAATCCCCGACGATGTGATCCGCCTCGATGGGCGCGCCGTTCTCCAGATCGCGCAGCATCGACGCGGTCATGAGCGAGCCGCGCTCCGAGAAGAACGCCCGCGCGCGTGCGATGACCGCCTCGCCCGGCGCGTGCGCGTTGTCGGCCGCGATGCCGCGGCATTCATCGAAAAGTTGAAAGAGCAGCGCCTCGCCGCCCGGCGCCGCGAGAATATCGCCGATGGGCGCGCGCATCAGGCACGTGCCGGTCGCGAGCGTGGCGAGGAACACCCACTTGTCCCACATCGATTGAAGGATGTCCTCGCTCACGTTCAGATCGAAGCCCGCGCCGCCGAGTTGCGCGCCGATCGCATCGATGCGCGGCGAGCGGCCGCCGGCGCGCTCGCCGATGGTCACCGAATGCATGTTGTTCAGATGCAGGATCTCGCCTTCGGCGTCGAGCGTCGCGGCGATCACGCATTGGCCGCCGAGCACGTTCGCGGAATCGAAGCGCGCGTCGAGCGCATCGAGATGGCCCATGCCGTTCAGGAGCGGCAAGATTGCGGTGTCGGGGCCGACGGCGGGCGCGAAGGAGTCGATCGCGCCTTGCAGGTCGTAGGCCTTGCAACTCAGCAGCACGAGATCGTAAGGACGGTCGATGTCTTTCGCGAGCACCATCGGCGGACAGGCGAACGCGAGATCGCCTTCCGGGCTCTTCACTTTCAGACCGCACTGACGCAAGCGCTCGGCGCGACGTTCCCGCACGAGAAAGGTCACGTCCCGGCCCGCTTCGAGCAACCGCGCACCGAAATATCCGCCGATGGCCCCCGCGCCCACTACCAGAATCCGCATGTCTCGCTCCTTTTTTAGCTGAATGTAACTTCACGCCTGCCATACGCCGTAGCCCGCTTCCCGCAAGCCGATCGCCAGTTCCACTTCCATGTCGCGCGCGCCGTCGTAGGGCATCGGGTTGTACATCTCGTACAAATGCGGCAAGAGCCGCAACCCGAAGTCGCGCACGTAGCGGTTCGACTGAATGCCGGCTTTATGCTTGTCGAAGCGCACGTCGGGATCGACGCCCGTCATGCCCACATAGACGAACGGCATGCCGATCGCGTAGTCCGGATTCGCGCGACGGAAACGCGCTTCGTTCCAGACCGTGCCGGACAGTTCGACGACGTAGACGGAGTAATGATGGCTGCGCGCGCGCCGGACGGGCGGCATGTTTCGAATGGCCTTCGCGGCGTGCTCGTTGCGGGCGTCCATTCTATGACGGCGACGCCTTCGGCGCTCGATCGCGCGGCGCGGAGCCTGCCGGATGCGCCCCGAAGTGGTAAATTCGGGCGGTCTGCGCTCGCGCGAAACGATCGGACCGCGGCACGGCCGATCGAACCGGAGACGATCTCTCGCGCGCGGGCGCCGCCCCATCGACACGTTTTTTTCCCGAAGCCGCGCGCCACGAGCCGCGCGAAGCTTCGGTCATTCGGAGATCAAGCATGAGCAAGCAAGCTATCGGCGTGGTAGGACTCGCCGTCATGGGCCGCAATCTGGCCTTGAACATCGAGAGCCGCGGCCACGCCGTTTCGGTCTACAACCGCAGCCGCGCCAAAACCGACGAACTGATTGCCGAACATTCCGACAAGAAGCTCGTGCCGACGTATTCGCTCGAAGAGTTCGTCGCGTCGCTCGAAAAACCGCGCCGCATCCTGATGATGGTGAAGGCCGGCGCCGGCACCGACGAGACCATCGCTTCGCTGCGTCCGCTGCTGGACAAGGGCGACATTCTCATCGACGGCGGCAATACGCATTTCACCGACACCATCCGCCGGAATCAGGATCTCGCGAAGTCGGGGCTGCATTTCATCGGCACGGGCGTGTCGGGCGGCGAGGAAGGCGCGCTCAAGGGCCCGTCGATCATGCCGGGCGGGCAGAAGGAAGCGTACGAACTCGTCGCGCCGATCCTCACCGAAATCGCCGCGAAGGCACCGGACGGCGAGCCGTGCGTCGCGTACATGGGTCCGGACGGCGCGGGTCATTTCGTGAAGATGGTGCACAACGGCATCGAGTACGGCGACATGCAACTGATCGCCGAGAGCTACGACGTGTTGAAGCGCGTGGCCGGTTTGTCGAACGAAGAACTGGGCCGCGTGTATGTCGAATGGAATCAGGGCGAACTGGATAGTTACCTGATCGAAATCACCTCGAAGATTTTCTCGAAGAAGGACGACGAAACCGGCAAGGATCTCGTCGATGTCATTCTCGACCGCGCCGCGCAGAAGGGCACGGGCAAGTGGACGAGCCAGAACGCGCTCGATCTCGGCGCGCCGCTGCCGCTGATTACCGAAGCGGTGTTCGCGCGCGTGCTGTCGTCGCTGAAGACGCAGCGCGTGGCGGCGAGCAAGGTGCTGTCCGGTCCGAAGCCGAAGTTCGACGGCGACCGCGCGGCGTTCGTCGAGTCGGTGCGGCGCGCGTTGTATCTGTCGAAGATCGTGTCGTATGCGCAGGGCTTCGCGCAACTGCGCGCGGCGTCGGAAGAGTATTCGTGGGACCTGCATTACGGCGAGATCGCGAAGATTTTCCGCGCGGGCTGCATCATCCGCGCGCGCTTCCTGCAGAAGATCACCGACGCGTACAAGACGAATCCGCAACTCGCGAATCTGCTGCTCGATCCGTATTTCAGCGACATCGCGGCGAAGTATCAGGACGCGTTGCGCGATGTCGTCGTCGCGGCGGTGAAGGCGGGGATTCCGGTGCCGGCGTTCTCGTCGGCGATCGCCTATTTCGACGCGTATCGGTCGGAGCGGTTGCCCGCGAATCTCGTGCAGGCGCAGCGCGATTTCTTCGGCGCGCATACGTTCGAGCGCACGGACAAGGAAGGGAGTTTCCACGCGAACTGGGCGTGATGCCAGGCGTCGTGTACCGAGTGGGGCGGCTTGCGGGCCGCCCCGTTTTTTTTCACTCAAGCGCGACCCATTCCCCGTTGTTCCCGCCGCTCCTCAATACCGCCTCCACGAACCGCAATCCCGCCACGCCATCCTCGACGGTCGTCAACCACTCGTCCCCTTGCGTGGTTCCGCTTGCGATACACGCGGCCGCGTCGGTATAAACCTGCGCGAACGCTTCCAGATACCCTTCCGGATGCCCGGCCGGCACGCGCGTCGCGTGCAGCGCCTCGGGACTCTGCACACGCCCGCGCGTGATGCGCTCCGACGCGCCGCCTATCGGCGTGAACCACAATTCATTCGGCTTCTCTTGATCGAACGCGATGCCCGCCTTCGTGCCATACACGCGTAATCGCAACGCATTCTCCTCGCCGGCCGCGACCTGACTCGCCCACAACATGCCGCGCGCGCCGCCGGCATAGCGGAACATCGCCTGCACGTGATCGTCCACGCGACGATTCGGCACGAACGTCGTCACGTCGGCGGCAAGCTCGGACGGCCGCATCCCCGTCACATACTCGGCGAGCTGATACGCGTGCGTGCCGATATCGCCGAGACAGCCCGCCGGACCCGCCAACGCCGGATCGGTGCGCCACGCGGCCTGGCGATTGTCCTGCGTCTCCACCGGCAACGACAGCCAGTCCTGCGCATACTCGACCTGCACGACGCGAATGTCGCCGAGCAAGCCGCGCCGCACCATCCCGCGCGCGTGCCGCACGAGCGGATAACCCGTATAGGTGTAAGTAACCGCGAACACGCGATCTTTCTCGCGCGCGAGCTTCGCCAGCGCCTCGCCTTCATCGAGCGAAACGGCGAGCGGCTTGTCGCAAATCACGTGGATGCCCGCTTCGAGAAAAGCCGTGGCGATTGGCGCATGCAGATGATTTGGCGTAACGATCGCCACGGCCTCGATGCCGTCAGAGCGTCCCGCCTCGATGCGCGCCATCTCGCGATAATCGTCGTAGCTGCGCGCGAGTCCGATCGCCGCCGCGCTCGATGCCGCGCGCCGCGCATCCGACGACAACGCGCCCGCGACGAGCACATAACGATCGTCGAGCCGCGCCGCGATACGATGCACCGCGCCGATGAACGCGCCCTCGCCGCCGCCGACCATTCCCAGCCGCACGCGATTCATCGCTTGTCTCCGATGCCGAGCACGCCGCGCATCTGCTCGCGGCTCGCGCCGCTGCCGGCGAAGTCGTCGAATGCACGCTCGGCCACGCGGATGATGTGATCGCGTATGAACACCGCGCCTTCGCGCGCGCCGTCTTCCGGATGCTTCAACGCGCACTCCCATTCGAGCACCGCCCAGCCGGGAAAATCGTATTGCGCCATCTTCGAGAAGATCGCCTTGAAGTCGATCTGGCCATCGCCTAGCGAACGGAAGCGTCCCGCGCGCTCGGCCCATCCGGAATAGCCGCCGTACACGCCTTGTCTGCCGTTCGGCCGGAACTCCGCGTCCTTCACATGGAACGCCTTGATGCGCGCGTGATAGATGTCGATGAACGCGAGATAGTCGAGTTGCTGCAACACGAAGTGACTCGGATCGAACAGGATGTTCGCGCGCGGATGATCGTCCACCGCCGCAAGAAAGCGCTCGAACGTCACGCCGTCGTGCAGATCCTCGCCAGGGTGAAGTTCATAGCACACGTCGATGCCCGCGCGATCGAACTCGTCGAGAATCGGACGCCAGCGCTTCGCGAGTTCTTCGAACGCGGCTTCGACGAGACCCGAAGGACGTTGCGGCCACGGATAGACATACGGCCACGCGAGCGCGCCCGAAAACGTCACGTGCGCGGCGAGGCCCAAACGCTTCGACGCCGCCGCCGCGAGCTTCAATTGCGCGATCGCCCATTCGGTGCGCGCCGCCGGATCGCCGCGCACATGCGGCGCGGCAAAGCCATCGAACAGCGTGTCGTAAGCGGGATGCACCGCGATCAACTGGCCTTGCAGATGCGTCGACAACTCGGTGATAGCCACGCCCGCGTCGTCAACGGTGCGGCGAATCTCATCGCAATACGCATCGCTCGATGCGGCCTTCTCCAGATCGATCAGACGCGGATCGGCGGGCACCTGAATGCCCGCGTAGCCGAGCGAGCCCGCCCACGACGCGAGATTCGCGAGCGTATCGAACGGCGCCCGGTCGCCCATGAACTGCGCGAGAAATATCGCCGGGCCTTTGATGGTTTTCATCTTTCGCCTCTGAATGAGCGCCGGTCAACGCGTGACCGGCCGTGCGCTTAGAACGGCGAGTTCGGGAAATAAAACTGCTTGGCGTTGTCCTTCGTGATGAGCACCGACGGGATGATCGTCGTCGGCGGCAGCTTGTCGCCCTTCAGACGCGCTTCGGCAGTCAGCTTGATCGCGTCGTAGATGAACTTCGGCGAATACGACACGTCCGCCGGCACGCGCGCATCGCCGTCCATGATGCGCTTCACCGCTTCCTTCGATCCCGCGCCGCCGAAAACGATCTTGACATCCGTGCGCTTCGCCTGATCGATCGCCTTCAGCACGCCGACCATCATGTCGTCGTCCGCGGCCCACACGGCGTCGATATGCTTGAAGCGCGTGAGGTAATCCTGCATCACCTTGAACGCATCGTCGCGATTCCAGTTGGCGTATTTCGCATCGAGAATCTTTATGTCGGGATACTGCTTGATGACGCCTTCGAACGCGCTCCAGCGTTCGTTGTCGAGCGTCGTCGGGATGCCGCGCAGCGCGACGATATCGCCCTTGCCGTTAAGCTGCTTCGCGAGAAACTCAGCGGGAATCCTGCCGAACGCGGTGTTGTCGCCGGCGACGTAAGCGTCCTGCGCGCTCGTATCGGTCAGGCCGCGATCGACCACCGTCACATACACGCCCTTCTTCTTCACCTGCGCGACGGGCTGCGTGAGCGACGCCGATTCCTGCGGGAAAATCACGAGCGCGTTGATCTTGTTGACGGTCACGAGATCCTGCAACTGATTCGCCTGCTCGGGCGCGGTGCCCGCCGTCTTCACGATCACCTTCAGGTCGGGATGCGCCTTCTCCAGTTCCTTCTTCGCTTCGTTGGCCCACCAGACGATGCCGCCCGTGAAGCCGTGATCGGCGGTTGGAATCGCGACGCCCAGCACGACCTTGTCGGCGGCAAATGCAGACGAGCTTGCGACGGCGAACGCGCTCGCCGCCAACGTGAGCGCGCCGAGCGCGCGAAGCATGTTCTTCATGACGATGTCTCCTTGTCTTGTGGATATCAGGCTAACGACGACCGCGCTGCAAAAACGCTACGAGGATGATCACGGCGCCCTGCACCGCCGCGTTCAGATACACGCTGATGATGCTCGTCAGGTTCAGGATGTTGTTGATGACCGAAAGCAGAATCGCGCCGATGACCGTGCCGATCACGCGCCCTTCGCCGCCCTTCAACGCGGTGCCGCCGACCACGACGGACGCGATGGCTTCCAGCTCCCACAGAATGCCCGTCGTCGGCGTGGCTGACCCTAAGCGCGGCACGTACAGGATCGTCGCGACGGCAACGCACAGTCCGAGCAGCACATACGTGACGATCTTCACGCGATCCACGCGAATCGCCGCATAACGCGCGACCTGTTCGTTCGAACCGATTGCCTGCACGTGACGCCCATACACCGTGCGATTCAAGACGAGCGCGCCGCCCGCCGCGACGATGAGAAATATCCAGATCGGCACCGGCACGCCGAGCAGACTCGCGTAATAAACCGGCCCGTAAAGATCGACGAGCGAGTTGTCGAGCGTGAGCGCGCCGCCGTCCGCGAGCCATGTAAGCAGCGCGCGAAAGATGCCGAGCGTGCCCAGCGTGACGATGAACGGTTCGATGCGCCCTTTCGTCACGAGCACGCCATGCGCGAAGCCGAACAGCGCGCCGAGCACGAGCGCGAGCACGATTCCCAGCGCGATGATCAGAAGCGGCGGCACCGCGCGCCCGTGAAAGCCCTGCAGGAGCGCGTTCATCATGTAGATCATGCTGCCGGCGATCAGCGCGGCCATCGAGCCGACCGACAGATCGATGCCGCCGGAGATGATCACGAAGGTCATCCCCACCGCGATGATGCCGATGAACGACGTGCGCGTGAGCACGTTCATCGCGTTGTCGACGGTGGCGAAGTCGCTGTTGAGCAAGGTGCCGCCGACACATAGCACGATAAGCCCGATGAGCGGCCCGACGCCGAACATGAAGCGTGCGACGGTTGAGAGACGGCTCTCGCTTTCGATGTCTTCAGTGTGTGCCGGTCGCATGCGCGATCAACCTCTCTTCGGTCAAAAGATCCATGCCGAGCGTCGCGACGAGTTCGCCCGCGCGCATCACCGCGACGCGATGACACAAGCCGATCAACTCGATCAGTTCGGACGAAATCACGATCACCGCGCGGCCTTCCGCGGCCAGCCTGTGAATCAGAAAATAGATGTCGCGTTTCGCGCCGACATCGACGCCGCGCGTGGGTTCATCGAGCACGATCACGCGCGGATCGGGATTCAGGAACTTGGCGAGCGCGAGCTTCTGCTGATTGCCGCCCGACAACATGCGCGCGCGTATCGACGTGTTGCCGGTGCGAATGCCGAAGTCCTTCACCGCCATGTTCAGGGCTTCGCGTTCCGCGCGCGTATCGATAAGCGGATGCGCGTAGCGCGCAAGCGTCATCATCGTGAGGTTGTCCTTCAGCGCCATGTCGACGTGCAGGCCGCGTCCCTTTCTGTCCTCGCTCAGATACGTGAGGCCGCGTTGCATCGCGTCAAGCGGGCTTTTGAGCTTCACCGCCTCGCCCTCGATCGCGATGCGCCCCGCGCTCAACGGCCGCAAGCCGACGAGCGCCTCGAACAACTCCGTGCGCCCCGCGCCGACGAGTCCCGCGAAGCCGAACACTTCGCCCTTGCGCACCGAAAAGCCGATGTCCGCCGCCCAGCCCGGAACCGACGCGCCTTCCACCTCGAACGCGATCGGCGCGTCGTCGGCCACGGGCGGCTTGTCGGGAAACATGTCGGAGACCTCGCGGCCGACCATCAGATTCGCCATCTGGCGGCGCGTGAGTTCGTCGGTCGGCGCGCGCGCGACGAAGCGGCCATCGCGCATCACGATCACTTCGTCGGTCACGCGCTCCACTTCGTCGAGCTTGTGCGAGATGTAGACGATGGTCGTGCCGGCATCCTTCAGACGCGCCATCAAACCGAAGAGGCGCTGCGTCTCCGATGGCGTCAGGGTCGCGGTCGGCTCGTCCATGATGAGCAGGCGCGCCTCGCGCAGCATCGCCTTCGCGATCTCGACGAGCTGCTTCTCCGCGACGATCAGATCGCGCACCTTCGTGTCCGGATTCTTGTGCAGGCCGACGTCGTTTAGCGCGGCGCGGGCGTCGTCGCGCATCGTGGCTTCATCGAGAAAGAAGCCTTTCTTCAACTCGTGCCCGAGGAACATGTTCTGCGTGATGCTCAAGTGATCCGCGAGATTCAGTTCCTGGTGGATCAGCACGACGCCGGCGTGCTCGGCATCGCGCGAACTCGTGAACTCGCGCGCGCGTTCATCGATGAAAAGCTCGCCCGCGTTCGCGCGCTCGTAGCCCGCGAGAATCTTCATCAGCGTGGACTTGCCCGCGCCGTTCTCGCCGAGCAATCCGTAGATGCGCCCCGGCGCGAGATCGAAGCTGACGCCGTGCAGCACGCGCACCGGCCCGAACTGCTTTTCGATACCTTCGAAGCGCACGGCGAGGCTCATCGTCACGCGCTCCTTCTCTGGATCAGCCGATGCGGCAGCAGCACGCCCGGCACGTCCGCGCGCGGATCGCGCAGACGCTTGAGCAGCAGTTCGGCGGCGGTTTCGCCGAGCAGTTGCATCGGCTGGGAGACGGTCGTGAGCGGCGGATCGACGTGCGCGGCAACGGCGATATCGTCGAAGCCGACCACGGCGACATCGTCCGGCACGGCCAAGCCCGCGCCGCGAAAGCCGTTCATCACGCCAATGGCGAGCGTGTCGGAAACGGCGAAGGCGGCGCTCGGCCGCGCATCGCCCAGTGAAGCGAGTTGCGCGGCCGCGCGTTCGCCCGCGTCGTAGTCGAGACTGTCGAGCTCGATCAGCCATTCCGGACGCGGCTCGATGCCGGCTTCCTCCAGCGCATCGCGATAGCCCGCGAGCCGCTGACGTCCATACAGATAACCTTGCCCCGAGTTGATGAGAGCGATCCGCCGATGCCCCTTGGCCGTCAGATAACGCACGACATCGCCCGCCGCGAGATGATTGTCGATGCCGACATACGGCACGCCCGCCGCCGGATCGAATTCGCAGCACGCGACCCAGGGCAGCGTCGAAGCTTCTTCGGCGAGCGCTTTTTGCACGGCGGCGGGATCGAGACAGATGGCGCCATCTGCACGGCGTCCGCGCAAAAGATCGAAATAGCTTCGCTCGCGCAGCGGGTCCGCGCCGGTATCGCACAAGAGCATGAAATAGCCGTTCTGACGCGCGACGCTGTCGATGCCGCGCACGATCGCCGCATAGAACGGATTGCCGAAGTCGGGGACCATGGTGAGCAGCAGGCGGCTTTCCGCCGTGCGCAAATTGCGCGCAAGCTCGTTGATGCGATAGCCGCTCGCCGCGACCGCTTCGAGAACTTTCTCGCGCGTCATCTCGCGAACGTTCGTATGTCCGTTGAGCACGCGCGATACGGTGGCAACCGACACGCCCGCGCGCTCGGCGACGTCGGCAATCGATACTTCCTCGCGTGTACGAACCGTATCTGACATTGCTCAGCCGCTCGCCGCGATGGAGATGTAATGGATTACATTATTTGATCGTATGGTCGCGAAGGCAACAGTATTCGACTAGGGAGAAACGCTTAAGAACGGGCATGTCGATCTCGTGTCATGTTGCTCGTCGTAAGTTGTGAGCGTGCCGACGACGCTCGATAAATACACTAACTTCAAGGAGCGATCCACATGCGATTCATGATGCTGATGATTCCGCGCGGCTACGAAAGCGCGGCGCCGGGCACGCTGCCGGCAGCGGAAGCCGTCGCCGCGATGATGAAATACAACGAGGAATTGCAGAAGGCCGGCGTGCTGCTCGCGCTCGACGGTTTGCATCCGCCGTCGATGGGCGCGCGCGTCACGTTCGAAGGCGGCAAGCCGCGCGTCACCGACGGTCCGTTCGCCGAAGCGAAGGAAGTGCTCGGCGGCTACTGGATGATCCAGGTGAAGTCGCGCGACGAAGCGATCGAATGGGCGAAGCGTTGCCCGGGATCCGACACGGAGACGCTCGAAGTGCGGCAAGTGATGGAGATGGACGATTTCCCGCCGGACGTGAAGCAGGCCGCGGCGGGATTCGATGAAATGCAGCAGGCGGCCAAGCGCTGACGCGAACGTCTACGCGAGGTCTACGCGAGCGCCTCCAGCGCGAGCGCAATGCCTTGTCCGCCGCCGATGCACAGCGTCACGATCGCGCGCTTCACGCCGTCGCGGCGCATCGCGTGCGCGAGACGCGTCGTCAGCACCGCACCGGTCGCGCCGATCGGATGCCCGTGCGCAATCGCGCCGCCCTCGACGTTGACAATCTCCTCGGGCACGCCGAGCGTTCTCGCCACCGCGATAGGCACGGTCGCGAACGCTTCGTTGATCTCGAAGCGCTCGACATCGCCGAGCGTCCATCCTGCGCGCTGCAACGCCTGTTGCACCGCGGGCACCGGACCGAGCCCGAACATGCCCGGCTCGACCGCCGCCACGCCGAACGCGGCGAGCCGCACGAAGGGCGCGATGCCGCGCGCGTCCGCTTCCTTGCGGCTCGTCACGATCATGGCCGATGCGCCGCTGTTCAGCCCCGGCGCATTGCCTGCCGTGATTGTGCCGTCGGGGCGAAACGCCGGACGCAATTTCGCGAGCGTCGCGAGATTCGTGTCGGCACGCGGCTGCTCGTCGCGCGCGAACGCGACGGTTTCCCTGCCCTGCTTCACGTCGATGCCGACGATCTCCGCGTCGAACGCGCCATCCCGCTGCGCCGCCGAGAAAAGCTGCTGCGAACGCTCGGCCCAGCGGTCCTGCGCGTCGCGCGTGATATCGAGCTTCGTCGCGAGATCTTCCGTGTGCCAGCCCGAATGCTCGCCCGAGAACGCATCGACGAGACCGTCGCGCAGCAGGCTGTCGTAGATCTGCGCGTGGCCCATGCGATACCCGCGACGGCCGCCATCGAGCAGATACGGCGCGCGGTCCATGTTTTCCATGCCGCCTGCGATGACGAGGCGCGCGACGCCCGCCGCGATTTCGGTCGCCGCCGTCGCGATGGCCTGCGCGCCGGAGCCGCACACGCGATTGATCGTCAGCGCGGGCACCGAAACCGGCACGCCGCCGCCGACCGACGCCTGCCGCGCCGGATTCATGCGGTTGCCCGCCTGAATCACATTGCCGAACACGACCGAATCGACCGATGCCGGATCGAGCGCCGAACCCGCGCGCCGCAACGTCTGGCCGATGACGGCCGCACCGAGATCGACGGCCGGCGTGTCCTTCAGCGAGCCGCCGAACGCGCCGATCGCCGTGCGCACCGGATGACACAACACGATGTCTTGCGCAAACATGGCGTTCCCCCGATCAGCGCGCGATGCCGCTGAGGTAGATCGGCGTGTCGGTCGACAGCGATTGCTTGACCGCGCGCCCGGTTTCATCGACGAGCACTTCTTCCCGATCCTGCTCCACCGCCGCGAGCACTTCGCGCACGACGTGCTCGGGCGTCGATTTCGGCGCGGTGACTTGCGCGGTCATGTCGGTATCGATATAGCCGGGGTGCGCCGCCACGACCAGCGTGCCCTGCTCGCGCAATTCCTCGCGCAACGCGTTGGTGGCCGCCCACGCCGCCGCCTTCGAGATGTGATACGCGCCGCCCGCCGGCAGCGACACCCAGCTCAGCACCGAGAGAACGTTGATCACCGCGCCGCCGCCGTTCTTCTTCAAGACGGGCGCGAAAGCCTGCGTGAGCGCGATCGGGCCGAACGTGTTGATTTCGAGCAGATCGCGGATGCCTTGCGTCGATGCCGGATCGACGAGCAGACCGCGCGTCGTCACGCCCGCGTTGTTGACGATCACTTGCACGTCGGTGTACGAGGCGGCCGCTTCCGCGATGTCGGCGGCGTTCGTCACGTCGAGCCGGATCGCTTCGACGCCGGGAATATCGACGCTTTTCGGATCGCGCGCGGCGGCGTACACCTTCGCCGCGCCCGCTTCGATCAGCGATTTCGCGAATTGCTTGCCCAGGCCGCGATTGGCGCCGGTGACGAGTACCACTTTTCCTTTGACCTGCATGATGTGCTCCACTTGATTGTGCATATGCACTAATATCGATGAACAAAAAAAGCTCGCGCGCCGCGAGCCTGCCCGGTGCCACTCACTCCATCGTCGTTAGTTCGAACAGCGACTGGCGCAAGGCTTTCGCGCGTTTCTCGCCGAACTTCGTTTCGAATTCCGCCTGCGCCGCCCGCCATTGCGCCGACGCCTTCGCGAGCGTTTCCTTGCCGGAGCCCGTGAGATGCAAGCCGACGGCGCGCGAACTCGCCGATTCCTGCGCCGCTTCGACGAGGCCGTCGCGCTGCAAGGGCTTGAGCGCGCGCACGAGCGTGGTGCGGTCCATCACCATGGCATCGGCGAGTTCGATCATCTGCACGCCCGGCTTGCGCCCGATCGACGCGAGAATCGTGAACTGCGCCGCCGTGATGCCGACCACGTTCAGATGCCGCTCGTACATTTGCGACACAAAACGCGCCGCCTGACGAATCGCGAAACAGTTGCAGTCGAGAGGAGAAGAGTTGGAAGTCATGTTGCGCAGAATATTAGTGCATATGCACTTTGTCAAGCGAAGGGATTTCAATCGGCGCGATAGGCGCGGATTCGGGATGGTCGGGAATCGTCGTGCTCGGCGCGCCGGCGAAACGCGCGAAGCCGCCCCGGTGTTGCGATCGAGGCGCATCGGGCCTATGCCGAAATCCGCATCGGACGCGCGACTAAACACCAAGACGCGCCGAAATTGGTTTCCTACATTTCGCATGTCCGCTGCTGGGCTCGTTCCATTCGATTGCCAAATCTATAAGGAGAGGAAAACCATGCGCTTCCGTACCAAACCTCTGGCATGGCTCGTGGCGTGCGCCACGGCCACGCTCGGCGCCATGCCCTTCGCCGCGAGCGCCGACGAACTTCCGGTGAAAGTGGGTTTCGCCGCGCCGCTGACCGGCGCGAATGCGGGTTACGGGAAGGATCTCCAGAACGGCGTTCAGCTCGCACTCGATGAAGCCAACGCTAAAAAGATCACGATCGGCGGCAAGACGGCCAAGTTCGAGATCCGCGCGGAAGACGACCAGGCCGATCCGCGCGTGGGCGTGCAGGCGGCACAGAAACTCGTCGACGATGGCGTGGTCGTCGTCGTCGGGCACTTCAATTCGGGCACGACGCTGCCCGCCTCGCCGATCTACAACAACGCCGGCATTCCGACCATCGATCCCGCCGCGACCAATCCGACCATCACGACGCGCGGCCTCGCGAACATGTTCACGGTGATTTCGAGCGACGCGCAGAACGCGGGCAACGCCGGCGTCTACGCGGTGACGACGACGAAGGCGAAGCGCATCGCGATCATCGACGATCGGACGGCCTTCGGTCAGGGCGAGGCCGACGAGTTCGAGAAGGCGGTGAAGGCGAAAGGCGGCACGATCGTCACGCGCGAGTACAGCGACAACCAGACCGTCGATTTCAGCGCGCAACTCACGCGCATCAAGGCGAGCAACGCGGACCTGATTTTCTTCGGCGGCCTCGACCGGCAAGCGGCGGCGGTCGTCAAGCGGATGAAGCAGCTCGGCATGAACGCGCAGTTCGTGGGCGGCGGCGGCGTGATGGACGCCGATTTCCTCAAGCTCGCGGGCGATTCCGCCGAGGGCGCGCAGGCGTGGGAATACGGCAGCCCGCTCGACAAGCTGCCCGAAGGCCGTGCGTTCAGCGACAAGTTCCAGAAGCGCTTCGGCGTCGCGATTCTCTCGTATGCGCCGTTCGGCTACGACGCCGCGTGGGCCGCCATCAACGCGATGCAGAAGGCCAATTCCATCGATCCGAACGTGTACCGCCCGGTGCTGAAGACCAACAAGTTCGACGGCATTACCGGGCCGATCGCGTTCGACGACAACGGCGCGCTGAAGAATGCGTCGTCCACGCTGTATCAGGTGAAGAACGGGCAGTGGGAGTCCGTTGTCACGAAGCACGGCATGTGATGACCTTCGGCTTCAGGCCTGCGGCGCGTGCGCGCGGGCGTGAAGCCGCTCGCGCGTGTGCGCCGCCTCGTCGCCCAGCCATTCTGCAAACCGCTGCAATGCGGGCGACGGCGCGGGCCGCTCGGGATACACGAGGTAGTACGCCGCGCCGCTCGGCACGCATAGCGAGAACGGCGCGATCACGCGTCTTGCGCGCAAGTCTTCCTCGATCAGCGCGACATCGCCGATTGTCACGCCCAGGCCCTGCATCGCCGAGGAGATCGCCAGATCGAGCGTGTCGAAATGCTGCGCTTTCGTCGACGGCAGGCCCGCGTAGCCATACGCGCCGAGCCACCGAAGCCAGTCGCGGCGATCGCGCGTGGGATGCAGAAGGGTTTTCCCGGCGAGATCGTCGGGCGTCGGACGCGCGTTTTTTTTCGGCTTCCACAGTTCGGGCGCGCAGACCGGCGTCAGCACTTCATCGAAAAGATGGTGCGCGCTCACGCCTTTGAGCGACGGCGCCGCGCCGAAGACGATCGCCGCATCGAACTGCTCCGCGCTGAAATCGACGCCGTGCGACACCGAGGCCGTCACCTCCACGACCAGTTCCGGCCGCTCGTTCTGAACGCGGATCACGCGTGGCAAGACCCAGCGCATCGCGCAGGTCGGGCACTTCACGCGCAAAATTCCGGATTGCGCGCCGCCTTTCGCGAGCGCATCGTCGATCTGCGCGAAAGCTTGCTGCAAGGGCGCCACCAGCAACGCGCCGTGATGCGTGAGCGCGAGCCCGCGCGCCTGCCGCGCAAAAAGCGCGTAGCCGAGATGCGTCTCCAGTCCGGCGATCTGGCGGCTGACCGCGCCCTGCGTCACGTTCAGCACGTCGGCCGCGCGCGTGAAATTCAGCTTCTGGGCGACGACCAGAAAAGTTTTGAGCACGTCGAGGGAAGGCAGCGGTTTCATCGGGTTTTGACATATAGCCATGATCTGCAAGCATGGCTAGTATGACAAAGTTTCGATTGTCCGCGCTTTATTGCTGCGGTTGAATCGTCGGCAGCCTTTCGCCGAACCGCATTTCCGGAGATACCCCGCCGTGCAAAGCGCCTGCATTCCCGAGTCGAAGCTGCCGAACGTCGGCACGACCATTTTCACCGTCATCGGCCAGTTGGCCGATGAGCATCACGCGCTCAACCTGTCGCAAGGCGCGCCGAACTTCGCGTGCGATCCGAAGCTCATCGAAGGCGTCGAGCGAGCCATGCGAGCAGGACATAACCAGTACTCGCCGATGTCCGGCGTGCTCGCGCTGCGCGAAGCCATCGCCGTGAAGACGCAGAAGTTATATGGCGCAACCTACGATCCGGACACGGAAGTCACCGTGGTCGCGAGCGCGAGCGAAGGCCTGTACGCGACGATCAGCGCGCTCGTGCATCCCGGCGACGAAGTCATCTACTTCGAACCGTCCTTCGATAGTTACGCGCCGATCGTGCAGTTGCAGGGCGCGAAGCCCGTCGCGATCAAGCTGTCGCCGGAGAATTTCAGCATCGACTGGGACGAGGTCGCCGCCGCGATCACGCCGCGCACGCGCATGATCCTCGTCAACACGCCGCACAACCCGACGGGCAGCGCGTTCACGTCCGCCGACATCGAGCGGCTCACGGCGCTCACGCGCGACACGAAGATCATCGTCCTGTCCGACGAAGTCTACGAGCACGTCGTGTTCGACGGCGCGCTGCATCACGGCATGGCGCGCTATCCGGCGCTGGCCGAGCGCAGCGTGATCGTGTCGTCGTTCGGCAAGTCGTATCACGTGACGGGCTGGCGCGTTGGCTACTGTCTCGCGCCCGCGGCGCTGACGGCGGAAATCCGCAAGATTCACCAGTTCATGACCTTCTCCGCCGATACGCCGATGCAAATGGCCTTCGCCGAAGCGCTCGCGGACGAATCGAGTTATCTGAATCTCGGGCCGTTTTATCAGCACAAGCGCGACTTGCTCGCCGAGTCGCTGAAAGAATCGCGCTTCGAATTGTTGCCGAGCGCGGGCAGTTTTTTCATGCTGGCGCGTTACGACGCGATTTCCGATCAGGGCGACAGCGATTTCGTGCTGCGCCTGATTCGCGAGGCGCGCGTCGCGACGATTCCGCTGTCGGCGTTCTACACCGACGGCACCGACAACCACCTGATCCGTCTTTCCTTCGCGAAGGACGACGACACGCTCGTCGAAGGCGCGCGCCGCCTTTGCTCGATCTGACGCATTTTCGACCTTTCTGGAGACCAACACGATGAAACTCAAACACGTCGCCGGCGCCCTGTTCTTCGCGTGCACCTTCGCGAGCGGCGCGGCGCTCGCCGCCGATACGCTGCGCTTCGGCCTCGAAGCGCAATATCCGCCGTTCGAATCGAAGTCGTCGACCGGCGAGTTGCAAGGGCTCGACATCGACGTCGGCAATGCCGTGTGCGCCGCCGCGAAGATGCAGTGCAAGTGGGTCGAAACGTCGTTCGACGGCCTGATCCCGGCGCTGCAGGGCCGCAAGTTCGACGCGATCAACTCGGCGATGAACGCGACCGAGCAGCGCCGTCAGGCGATCGACTTCACGACGGTCGTGTATCGCGTGCCGACGCAGCTCATCGCGAAGAAGGGCAGCGGCATCGAGCCGACGTCGGCATCGCTGAAAGGCAAGAGCGTCGGCGTGCTGCAGGGCTCGATTCAGGAGACGTTCGCGAAGGCGCACTGGGAGAACGACGGCGTGAAGGTGGTGCCGTATCAGGACCAGAACCAGGTCTACGCGGATCTGAAGTCCGGCCGTCTCGATGGGACGCTCGTGCTCGCGCCCGCAGGACAAAGCGGCTTCTTGTCGAAGCCGGACGGCGAAGGCTTCGCGTTCGTCGGCGCGCCGGTACGCGACGACAAGATTCTCGGCAGCGGCATCGCCTACGGCATCCGCAAGGGCGACGACGCGCTCAAGGCCAAGCTCAACGCGGCGATCGAGAAGGTCAAGGCGGACGGGACCATCGACAAGTACGCGAAGAAGTATCTGGGCAACATCGATATTTCGACGAAGTAAGGGACGGGCGGCGGCGTCAGCAGCTTTTTTTGAGCACAGGCACACTGGCGGCTTGACCTTCTTCGGCCGCCGCGCGTCGAGCGCGAACTTGCGGCCTCAAGCATGGGAGCTGCATGAGCACGCCGACGACGTCCAAGTCCGCCGCCGCACCGTCACGACCGCCGCCCCCGCCGCTCGAAGGCGGCAAACTCGTCCTCGCCACTTTCGCGGTGGCGCTCGCGACGTTCATGAACGTGCTGGATTCGTCGATCGCCAATGTCGCGATCCCGACGATCTCCGGCAACCTCGGCGTGTCCGTCAACGAGGGCACGTGGGTGATCACGGTGTTCGCGGCGTCGAACGCCGTTTCCATTCCGCTCACCGGCTGGCTCACGCAGCGGCTCGGGCAGGTGCGTCTGTTCGTCGGCGCAATTCTGCTGTTCGTGCTGTCGTCGTGGCTATGCGGCCTCGCGCCGAATCTGCCCGTGCTGCTGTTCGCGCGCGTGTTGCAGGGCGCTGTCGCCGGGCCGCTGATTCCGCTGTCGCAAGCGATCCTGCTCGGCTCGTATCCGAAAGAGAAGTCGTCGATGGCGCTCTCGCTCTGGGCGATGACCGCGACCGTCGGCCCGATCGCCGGTCCCGCGCTCGGCGGCTGGATCACGGATAGCTATTCGTGGTCGTGGATCTTCTACATCAACATTCCGGTCGGCATTTTCGCGGCGGGGGTGACGTGGATCATCTACCGCGAGCGTGAATCGCAGACACGCAAGGCGCCGATCGACGTGATCGGCCTTCTGCTGCTCGTCTCGTGGGTCGCGTCGCTGCAGATCATGCTCGACAAGGGCCGCGATCTCGACTGGTTCTCCTCGCCACTGATCGTCGTGCTGGGGATCGTCGCGGTCATCGCGTTTGCGTTCTTCGTCGTGTGGGAATTGACGGACCCGAATCCCGTCGTCGATTTGCGGCTTTTCGCCGGGCGCAATTTCTTCGGCGGCACGGTGGCGATCTCGGTCGCGTATGGCGTGTTCTTCGGCAACCTGGTGCTGCTGCCGCAATGGATGCAGCAATATCTGAACTACCGGTCCATCGATGCCGGGCTCGTCACCGCGCCGCTCGGCATTTTCGCCGTGATCCTCGCCCCGGTCATGGGCAAGGTGCTGCCGCGCAGCGACGCGCGCATCATCGCGACGGCCGCGTTCGTCGGCTTCGCGTTCGTGTTCTGGCTGCGCTCGAAATACGTGATCCAGATCGACACGTGGCATCTCGTGCTGCCGACGCTCCTGCAAGGCATCCCGATGGCGATGTTCTTCGTGCCGCTCACGGCGATCGTGCTGTCGGGCCTGCCGCCTTCGAAGATCCCGGCGGCGGCGGGTTTGTCGAACTTCGCGCGGGTGTTTTGCGGCGCGGTGGGGACATCGCTCGCGGGCAACGCCTGGGATAACCGCATCGCGCTGCATCACGAGCGGCTCACCGAACAGGCGAATGTCTACAATCCGGCGTTTTTGCAGTCGCTCGGGCTATCGCAATCGACGCTCGATGTCAGCGAGGCGCAGGCGCGCGGCATGTTCAACTTCACTGTGAACTCTCAAGCCGCGATGATGGGACTCAACGATATCTTTCTGATCTCGGCCGTGATCTTCATTCTGATCATTCCGCTGATCTGGATTACGAAGGTGGCGAAGGGGGGCGGCGGTGGGGCGGCGTCGGGGGCGCATTGATCTACAGCCCCTCTACTCCGGATAAAACGCCTCGGCAAGAGCCTCGGTCATCGACCACGGGCAATCTTCGGGCAGATCGTCGAGTCCGGTTTGCATTTCCTTGGCCGCTTGTTGCCGCGCATCGCCCCACATATCGCTGATCCAGTCCTCGTCGTCCAACATCGGCTTCAGACTGGGTGTTCTCTTCAAGCGCCGCCCGATTGCCGCGCGCTGGACTCGAATCGTGGTTGACCAACTCGCGCCCCGCCGCTCCTTCTGCCGTTGCCATTTCAGCAAGTGCGCGAGCAGCACCGACATCCTGCTCGCAAATTCCCTCTGTTCACTCTTGCCCACGTCCTCGATTTCCTCAGCGATATGCTCGATATCGATGGACGCAAATTTCCCCGCACGCAGCAGCGCGGCCTGTTCTTCGGCCCACGCCACCACGTCCTTCTCATAAGGCGTTCCCATCGGCTGACTCCCGTTCTCTTCCTCATTCCCGGTGTCGCCGATATTAGTTTGCATTCCTTTGTTCATCCAGATCGTCCGTTTGGCTAACGCACCTCACTTCAGCCCCAACTCCACCCTGCTTCCCGCCCCTTTGTCCTTGATGTCCTCAGCGCTCAATTTCGGCGCGACGACGAAGATTCGCTTGCTGTCGATCTTCCCGTCGAAGTACTCCTGCACCGCCTGCGCGCGACGCTGCGCCAGATCGCGCAACGTTCCTTCATCTACCGGCGCATTTTTCGTCAGCGCGGCTTTCATGTCGGCGTCGGACGTCGACTTCGTCATGCCGATGAAGTTGGTCGGCTTCTTGAAATCCGCCGACTTGTACGCCTTCGTCAGATATTTGTCGTAGTCCGCGTCCGTTATCTTGATCGCGTTCCATTCCACGTTCTCGCCGTTGCTCGACATGTCGCGCACCTTGGCGCGCTTGACCTGCTGATCGAGCCACGCAGCCCGCAACGCCGGCTCGTCCGTCTTCGGATCGACGCGTCCCGTCACGTCCACGCGCACCGACGGCTTGTCCGCCAGCGCCTTCGCGATCGTGTCGAGCTTCTTCTGCGATGCATCGTTCAAGGTCGCCGAGCCCGCATCGAATTCGATGTAGTTGAGATCCTCGCCGCTGCCGCCGCCGAACGCATGCGCGAGCAGCGTGAACGGCGCGGTCACCGCCTTCTGCACGAGATTCACGAGCGCCTGCCACACGAGCCCGCCGATCGAAAACTCCGGATTGTCCAGCGAGCCGGAAATCGGAATGTTGACGTCGATCTCGCCGCGCGAATTCTTCAGCAGCGACACCGCGAGCCGCACCGGCAGCTTCGTCGCCGTCGGATTGTCGACGTGATCGCCGAACGTCAGTTGATCGATGAACAAATGGTTGTTCGCCGTGAGCTTGTTGTCGGCGAGCATGTAATGCAGATCGACATTGAGCTTGCCCTTCGTGATCGGATAGCCCGCATACTTCGACGAATACGGCGTGAGGTTCGTCAGCTCGACGCCGTGCGCGCTGGCGGTCAGATCGAGCGCGGGTTTGTCGATGAGCGGATTGACCTGCCCCTTGATCGACACCGGCCCGTTCGCCGCGAGTTTCGCCGATACGTCGACGGGCGCGGGCGTGGTCGAATGCGTGCCGAACGCGCCGATCGTGCCGTTGATCGCGACGAGGTTCGCCGTGTAGTTCGGCTTGATGAAGTTGTCGGTGTAGGTCACGCTGCCGTCCTGCAGCACGAGTTGGCCGAAACGCATGTTGACCGGCGGCCCCGACGCCTTCTGCGCGGTTTTCACCGGCACCGCCGCACTCGCCGCGGCCGGCGCGGACGCGCCTTCTTCCTTCGTTCTGTCGCGCGTCACCGATTGCGGGCCGTTGTCGCCGGCCACCACGCTCTTCAGGTTGAGCCTGCCCTGCGCGTCGAGCAGCACGCGGCCGTAAAACTTGGCGAAGGTCACGCGCGCCGCCTCGACATCGGTGCCGCGCTCGCCGTAGTTCACCTTCACGTTGGAGAGGCCGAGCAGCTTCCAGCCGGCGAAGCGGTCGGAGCTCGCCTTGTCGAACATGCGCACGTCCGACAGCGACACATCGCCCTTGTACGACGCCGCGAGCGACTTGCCGCTGCCCGACATCGCGACGTCGCCGTTCGCGTTCAGATACGCGCTCCTCACCTCGATGTTGAGCATGTCGCCGAAATACGGCTCGAACGCGGACGCATCGACCTGTTCGCCCTTTACGTGCAGCGCGAGCTTGAGCGGCGTCACCGTGACGTTGCCGCCGATCGCGAGCGAGCCCTTGCCGTTCAACGTCAGCTTGCCGTCGACGGCGAGCGGCTTCGTCATGTCGTCGCCGAACTGCTTCACGTTCAGCGCGAGCGGCGCGACGCGCAGCTTGACCGGCCGCGCCGTCGTTTCGTCGGTGATATTGGCCGATGCATCGGCCAGCCTTATCTCGCCGATCTGATAGCGCCACGCGGGCCCGGCCGCCTGCGCCTTCCTGATCTTGTGCGCGGCCGTCTGCTCGGGCGCGGCCTCGTGCGGTCCCGCGAGCGCAGCGAGATCGATGCTGCCATCCTTGCGGCGCGTTGCGTCGAGCGCGAGGCCGCTCAACTGCACGCTGTCGAGCGCCGCGGTGCGCGCGGAGACATCCACCTTGCCGATCTTCGCCACCCCCGACGCGAGCTTGACCGGCGCGCCGCCGCCCGCGTTGGGCGCAAGCGTGAGCGCATTGAGATTCACATCGCCCGCGCCGACCTGCACGCCGCCATCCGGCTTGCTCCAGTCGACCGACACGGGCAGATTCGCGCCCAGCGTGCCGCTCGTCACGCGCGCGGCCACCAGGTTCGCGAGATACGGCTGCAACGGCGGCAGCGCGAACGCGTTCAACGCGAGCTTCGCGTCCGCAGTCTTCGCCGCGAGCGTCACCTTGCCCGATGCGTCGAGCGTGCCGCCCTTGTCGAACGCAGTCTTGAGCGTGTAATTCGCGGGCGTCTTCGCGAGCGTCGAGAAGTCGTCGAGCGTCACGGCCAGGCCCGTCAGCGCGCCCTGCACATGCGCTTTCAGCAAACGGTCGTCGAGCGCGACCGTGCCGCCGTCGATCGCGAGATGACGGATCGCCAGATCGAGCGGCGGCGCTTCCTTCTGCGCGCCGGCGCCGGCAGGCTTCTCATCTTGCGGCTTCGGCGCGGGACCGGCCAGCTTCTGCACGTTCAGTTGCCCCGCCGAATCGCGTGCGAGATGCACATCGGGATTCGACAGCGTCACTTCGTCGAAGTGATAGATACCGCGCAACGGCTCGGCGTTCGCGATCTTCACATGCAGCGCGCGGGCCGCGGCGAGCGGCGCGTCCGCCTTGTCCGTTACCGCGATCTCGGCGAGGTCGGCGGTGCCGGCGATCCGGATCGTCGGCGTGTCGCCCGAGATCGCGAAGCTCACGTTGAGGTCGGTCGAGAGCTTGCCGCTCTTCACCGCGACCGGCACCGAGGCCGGCGCGTAGGACGCCATGCGCGGCACGTCGAGGCCGTCGAGCGTGAGCGCGATCTCGGATTCGCGCGACTGCGAGAACGGTTTCGTGCGCCCCTTCACCACGAGCGGCGAGCCGTCGATGCGCGCCTGTAGCAGCGGCGTCACGAAAATATCGGTGGCGGACGGCAGCGTTGCGATGAACGGAATGCCGAGCGCGAAGCGGTCGATCACGTGCTTCGCCTTCAGAAGCCTGTCGTCGAACGTGATCTGGCCGTTTTCGACCTGAATGTTCGATACCGAGAAGCGCGCCGGCTTATCCGAAGGCGACGATGGCTTCGAGAACTTCGCGATCAGATCGGAGAAATTGAAATGCTCGCCGTCGAAACGCACGACGCTGATGCGCGGCGAATCGATTTTCAGCTCGTTGACGACCGGCGCGAGCTTGAACACGGAAGCCCACGACGTGCGCACGACGAGCCGCGACACATCGACGAAACCGGCCGACGCGCCCGGCGCCTTCGCGAGATTCGCGGGCGATTCGCCGATATGCACGTTATCGGCTTCGAGATCGAGGGTGTAGGGATTGAGCGATATGCGTCCGATGCTCACGGGCCGGTCGAGCTGCTTCGCGATCTGCTGCTCGGCGATATGCCGGATGACCGGAGGCGCGACGAAAAACCCGAGAAGGCCGATGACGAGTAACGCGATCAGCAAACCGATGAAGATGCGCCGCGTGCGCCGCGCGTGAACGACACCGCGCAGCGTTTGGCCGGCGGAGGCGAGAGAAGACTTCGTGATACTCGACATTCGATGCGCGGCGACGAGCCGCCGTCCCCGAAAAGATGATGTTCGAGTATACGACGATGCGGCTCGCAAACGTTCGCCAAAACGTGCGTCAAAAGCATGAAGGCCGCGAAAAAGTCGCAGCCTTCATGTTCGGTTCAAGCGCTTTCGCGCGCTCGACTCACTGCCGCGCGACGGACGGCGGCGCCCACGAACCGTCGCTTGCCTGCGGCTTGGGCGCGTAAAGGCGCATCGTGAGCTGGAACTCGCCTTCGGGCGCGGGAAGCCAGTTCGCGTCGCGCGCGCGTCCCGGCGACTTCGCCGAAACGATCACGTCGATGGAACCATCGCGGTTCTTCTTCAGCCGGTCGCGATCGGAAAGCGACAGGCGCGGCAGCTTCGCATCCGCGAGCGCGCCGTCCTTCGTGTAGGCGGTGAGAGTCCAGAAGCCGCGCACCGGCGGCAATTTTTCGGGCGCGAAGTGCAGCGTGTATTCGTTCGAGCCGTTGAGCGCGTGGCCTTCGCTGTCCACGTGCGTCACCGGCTTCACTTCGCCTTCCTTCGTGCTCGTCGCGGTCTGCCGGCGGGCGAGATAGGCGCGCAAGGTGTAATCCGTTCCGTAGACGCCGACGCCATCGCCGAACCAGATCCAGCCGTTCTTCGTGATCGCGTTCGGCGGGGCCGTGTCGAGCCGGTCGCGCGCATCGGCGAGACCGGAATCGAGCAGCGGCGCATCGGTCTTCTTGAACTGCACCGGCTCGCCCGGCTTCACGCCGAGATCGGCGAGCTGACTCATCGCGTGGCTGTCGTCGCTGGCGGCGGGATTGTCGTCGAGCGAGCGGGCGAGGCGCGCGAAGAACGCGTTCGCGTCGAGCGCTTCGGCCTGCGCGCCCGGCGCGATCGTCGCCAGCGCGGCGGACAACGGCGGCACGGCGGGCCGCTGCGCGCCGTTCGCGGGCCACGCGCCGGCCACGACCGGCGTGGGATCGGCGACCGAGCCTTTCGCGGGCGTCAGCGTGTCGATGCGCATCGCCGTTTGTAGCTTGCGCGCTTCGCGCACGTCGCGCGGGCCGCTCACGCGCACGCGCACCGAAAGCCACACGTAACGCGTGCGCGTTTCGACGCGCGTCGCGTTGGCGGGCAGCGTGCCCGTCCACCCCGCCGGCACGAACACGATAAGCTGCATTTTCGGATACGGCGTCGTGTCGGCGCTGGAGTAGAGCGCGTTGGTCCACGCATCGAATGCGCGGGCGTCGAGATAGCGGCCGCGCGGCGCGGCGGGCAACGTGACGATCACGGGATCGGCGGAAACATCGAGCCACGCCGTCGATTCGAGCGTGTCGACGCTCGGCCAGCCCGGCGCGCCCACAGGCGGCAGCGCGCTCGCGTGACGGAACGTGTTCAGCGGCGCCTGGCCCGGCTGCCCGGCGCGGCCGCTCGCGCGCTCACGGGCGATATCGGACGCGACGAGCGGAAAGCCGAACGTGTAGGCATCGGCGACCTGGTTTTTGACCCAGCCGGTGGTGGTCGGCTTCAACTCGGGCTGCCTGGTCGCACAGCCCGCAATGACCGCCATGCCGGCGAGACTCACGCTCATCCAGACCGCGGTGTCGAGCGGAAACGTCCAGCGTCGCTTGTTCTTCATTCGAATGGAAATCCAGTTCTTCTTTCGATTTGGGTTCTCGCGCGCATCGAATCGAAACCGATGCGCGGCACGCTCGCAAGCAGATCGACGCCGCCGCAAATCCCCGCGCGGCGCGCCACGAGCAATATCTCGAAACTCGGGTTTTAACTTATCCGCTGACGATAGGCAAGACCAAGTCAGCAAAAGCGCTCCAGCATGCCGAAGAATGCACCAGATGCCGCCTAAAAGCACTGAATGACGTCACTTTCGTCCTTCGAATGCAGTCGTTTATCAGCATTGGACGATCCCGCCGCTGGACGTCCGGCGGACAACACCGTTCATTTCACTCTTGACCTTCCAGTCGTTGGAAGGTCGATACTTCTGCTCGTGAGGGGTCTTCGCGATCCCAGCCAGACCGGAGCGTTTCAATATGTCGACAGCAGCAGCATCCGAGAATCCGCGGACGGCGGAATTGGCCGTCAGCGGCATGACGTGCGCATCGTGCGTCGCGCGCGTCGAAAAAGTGCTCAAACGCGTGCCGGGCGTCGAAAGCGTCGCGGTCAATCTCGCGACCGAGAAGGCGACCGTGCATGCGAGCGCCGCCGTCACCGACGACCAGCTCGTCGCCGCCGTTGCGAAGGCCGGCTACGAGGCCGCGCCGATCCTGCCCGACGCCCCGTCCACCGTTATCGCGCCGCCCGCGTTCGATCGCGAGCTCGCGGCGGTGCTCGCGTCCGCCGTGCTCACCGTGCCGCTGCTCGCGCCGATGTTCGGCCTCGCGCTGAACCCGTGGCTGCAACTCGCGCTCGCGAGCGTCGTGCAGTTCGGTTTCGGCGCGCGCTTTTACGTCGGCGGTTATCGGGCGGTGCGTGCGTTCGCGGGCAACATGGATCTGCTCGTCGCGCTCGGCACGTCGGCGGCGTGGGGCTTATCCGTCTATCAGATGTCCGCGCACGGCGGCATGCCGGAGCATCTGTTTTTCGAGGCGTCGGCGGTCGTCATCACGCTGGTGCGCTTCGGCAAATGGCTGGAGGCGCGCGCCAAGCGTCAGACCACCGACGCGATCCGCGCCCTCAACGCGCTGCGGCCCGACAAGGCCCGCGTGCGGGAGCGCGACGATCCCTCGCGCGAACGCGAAGTGGCGCTCGCGGACGTGCGCATCGGCGATATCGCCATCGTGCGGCCGGGCGAGCGCGTGCCCGTGGACGGCATCGTGCGCGAGGGCCGCACGCATATCGACGAATCGCTGATCACCGGCGAAAGCCTGCCCGTGGCGAAGGAACCGGGCGCGCGCACGACCGGCGGCTCGATCAACGGCGAAGGCGTGATCGCGATCGAAACCACGGCGATCGGCGCGGAAACCACGCTCGCGCGCATCATCCGGCTGGTCGAATCGGCGCAGGCGGAGAAAGCGCCGATTCAGCGGCTCGTCGATCGCGTGTCGGCGGTGTTCGTCCCGGCGATTCTGGCGATCGCGCTCGTCACACTCGCCGGCTGGCTGCTGCATGGCGCCGACGCCGAAACCGCGCTGCTCAACGCCGTCGCGGTGCTCGTGATCGCGTGTCCGTGCGCGCTCGGCCTCGCGACGCCGACCGCGATCATGGCCGGCACCGGCGTGGCGGCGCGTCAGGGCATTCTGATCAAGGACGCGCAGGCGCTCGAACAGGCGCATGCGATCAGGATCGTCGCGTTCGACAAGACCGGCACGCTGACCGTCGGCCGGCCGGGTCTCGTCGCCTTCGATGCCGCGCCCGCGCAAGACCGGAGCGAAGCGCTCGGGCTCGCCGCCGCCGTGCAGCGCATGAGCGAGCATCCGCTGGCGAAGGCCGTCGTGGCCGCCGCGAGCGACGCGCCGCGTTTCGAAGCGAGCGCGGCGCGCGCGGTCGCCGGGCGTGGCGTGGAGGCGCATGTCGGTGCGCGGCGCATCGCTATCGGCAGCGCGCGCTGGGTCGCGGAACTGGGCGCGGACGTGCCCGCGTCGCTGGCCGAACACGCGAAACGACTCGAAGCGCAAGGCAATACGATCTCGTGGCTGATGGAGGAAACGGCGGGCCGCCATTGCGTGCTCGCGCTGCTCGCATTCGGCGATACCGTCAAGCCGACCGCGCGCGCCGCCATCGAACGACTTGCGCGCATGGGCGTGAAGAGCGCGCTCGTCACCGGCGACAACGCGGGCAGCGCGCAAGCGGTCGCGCGCACGCTCGGCATTGCGCCGGAACTCGTGTTCGCGCAGACCTTGCCCGACGACAAGGCGCGCGTCGTCGCGCAACTGAAGGCGTCGAACGCAGGCATCGTGGCGATGGCCGGCGACGGCATCAACGACGCGCCCGCGCTCGCCGCCGCCGATATCGGTATCGCGATGGCGAGCGGCACCGACGTCGCCATCGAAGCGGCCGGCATCGCACTGATGCGCGGCGATCCGGCGCTCGTCGCGGACGCGATCGATATTTCGCGCCGCACGTATCGCAAGATTCAGCAGAATCTCTTCTGGGCGTTCGTCTACAACCTGATCGGCATTCCGCTCGCGGCGTTCGGCTTGCTCGATCCGATGTTCGCGGGCGCGGCGATGGCGTTCTCCAGCGTAAGCGTCGTGACCAACGCGCTGTTGCTGAGAACGTGGCGCGCTCAGGCCGGCGCCACAGCCGACGAAGCCGACGAAGCCCGCGCCGGCAAGCCGATCACGCGGCCGGCGTAACGCGCGTCCTTAAGCGCGACGGCCGGTTCCGCGGCGATGCGCGCGGCGATGTCCTCATCGAACGATGCGGACTTGGGCGCGCCGCTCGAATCGATATGCAGCATCATCTGCTCGCACGCGCAAACAGGTTCGGCCACGTCGCCCTCGAACATCTCCATATAGAGATGCACGCGCTTTTTGTCATGCGCGACGACCCGCGCCTCGACGCGCACCGCCGCGCCCTCCTTGATCTCGCGCAGATAGCTGATGTGCGCCTCCAGCGTGTAAAGCGTGCGCTGGCGCGCGCGGCGGCCCGCGTCGTCGAGCCCGATGCGGTCCATGAACGCATCGGTCGCGAGGCTGTAGATCAGCATGTAGAACGCATCGCGCAGATGGCCGTTGTAGTCGACCCATTCGGCTTTGACCGTGTCGCGATAGATCATCGTGGTTCCTTTAGTCTTCGATGCCGTGACGCGCTTTCGCCTCAGCAATCGCCTCCATCACGCTCGCGATGCAGTCGTCGCGATAACGCTCCAGTTCCTTGATGCCGCGTCCGTTCGTCTGCCGCGAGGTGCCGTCGACGACGCGGTCGATGAGTTCGTCGGTGAGCGTTGGCGCGACGAGTTTCGTCCACGGCAGTTCGAGCGCGGGGCCGAACTGCCGCATGAAGTGTCGCATGCCCGCTTCGCCGCCTGCCAGCGTGTAGGTCAGGAACGTGCCCATGAACGACCAGCGGATGCCCGCGCCGTAGCGGATCGCGTCGTCGATTTCGCCGGTCGTCGCGACGCCGTCGTTCACGAGATGCAACGCCTCGCGCCAGAGCGCTTCGAGCAACCGGTCCGCGATGAAGCCCGGCACTTCCTTTCGCACGCGCAGGGGCCGCATGCCGATGGAGGCGTAGAAGCTCATCGCCGCATCGATCGCTTCGCCCGACGTTTGCTCGCCGCCGAGCACTTCGACGAGCGGCAGCAGATACACCGGATTGAACGGATGCCCGACGACGCAGCGCGCGGGATTCACGGCGCGCGCATAGAAATCGCTCGGCAGGAGGCCGGACGTGGACGACGCGATGATCGCATCGGGCCTTGCCGCGCGGCTCACGCGCTCGTGCAGCGCGAGCTTCAGTTCCTCGCGCTCGGGCGCGCTTTCCTGGATGAAGTCGGCGTCGGCGACGCATTCTTCGACGCTCGGCACGACGCGCAGCCGATCCGGCGATGCGCCCCGCGCCAGTCCCACACGTTCGAGCGCGGGCCACGCATTCGCGACGTTTGCGCGCAGTTGAGCTTCGGCGCCGGGCGCCGGGTCCCACGCGGTGACGTCGAGTCCCGCTCCGAGCGCGCGCGCCACCCAGCCGCTGCCGATCACACCCGCGCCGAGCGCGGCGAATTGCTTCACTTGCATGTCGTCGTGTCCTTGTCAGTTCAGGCGAATTGTTCCGCGATGCGTTTTTCCAGCGGGCGTTCGCCGCGCGCCGGGAGACCGAGTTTCCTGCGGCCTTCCGCCGGCGTGAGCGCGCGCGCGCCCAGTCGCTCTATGATTTCCACCGCGCGCTGCACGAGCGCGCCGTTCGTCGCGGGCACGCCGCGATCGAGCCACAGGTTGTCTTCCAGGCCGACGCGCACGTGGCCGCCGAGGAGCATCGCTTGCGCGACCATCGGCATCTGCATGCGGCCGATGCCGAAGCCCGCCCAGTGCGCGCCGGGCGGCATGTTGTCGACCATCGCTTTCATCGTGCCGGTGTCGGGCGGCGCGCCCCACGGAATGCCCATGCAAAGCTGAAAGAGCGGCGGATTATCGAGCAGGCCTTCTTTCAGCAGTTGATTGGCGAACCACAGATGGCCCGTGTCGAAGATCTCCAGTTCGGGCTTCACGCCGAGTTCCTGAATGCGCTTCGCGCCGGCTCGCAGTTGCGCGGGCGTCGATACGTATATGTAGTCGCCGTCGCCGAAGTTGAGCGTGCCGCAGTCGAGCGTGCAGATTTCGGGCAACAGTTCTTCGACGTGCGCGAGGCGCGTCAGGCCGCCGACGAGATCGGTGCCGCGGCCAAAGCGCATCGGGTCTTCGCCCGGGCCGATTTCGAGGTCGCCGCCCATGCCCGCCGTCAGGTTGATGATCACATCGGTATCCGATGAGCGGATGCGGTCGACGACTTCCCTGTACAGCGCGGGGTCGCGGCTGCCTCTTCCCGTTTTCGGATCGCGAACGTGGCAGTGGGCAACGGTTGCGCCCGCGCGGGCCGCTTCTATCGCGGACTCTGCTATCTGCTTCGGCGTGACGGGAATTGCAGGGTGCTTGCCGGTCGTGTCGCCAGCGCCGGTTACTGCGCACGTTACTATCACTTCGTAATTCATGGCCGTTCTCTTTCCTCGATTTTGTTAGGGTTCCTTTGTTTATCTTCCGGCTAGCTTCGATTTACTTCAAATCGAAGCCCCGTCAAGCGACGCTTCAAAGCCCCAGATACTGCCGAACCGCCGGCAACCCGTCCTTGCCATCAACCGTCTTCACGCCTGCAAGCCACGCGTCCAGCACCTGCGGGTTCTGCTTGAGATAAGCCTTGGCCGCTTCCTGAGGCCGTTCCTTGTTCATGACCGGCTGCATGAGCCGGTTCTCAAGATCGGTCGTGAAACGCAAATTGGAAACAAACTTCCCTGCATTGGGACAACGCGTCAGAAAATCCGTATTGGTCAGCGTATAGACGCGCGCTTCTCCGTAGTTCGGTCCGAACACTTCATCGCCGCCAGAGAGGTAATTGATCTTCATCTGGATGTTCATCGGATGCGGCTCCCAGCCGAGAAACACCACCGGCTTCTTCTCGCGAATCGCGCGCTCGACCGTCACCAGCATGCCCGCCTCGCTCGACTGCACGAGCTTGAATCCGCCGAGCCCGAACTGGTTGGTGTCGATCATCTTCTGGATCTTCGCGTTCGCGCTGCTGCCCGGCTCGATGCCGTAGATCGTGCCGCCCAGCTCGTCGCGATGCTTCGCGATGTCCGCGAACGTCTTGATGCCCGCGTCGTACGCGTAGGTCGGCACGGCGAGCGTCGCCTTCGCGCCCGACAGATTCGGCGGCTCCAGCTTCTCGATGCTCTTGGCTTCGAGGAACGGCTCGACCGCCTTCTGCTGCACCGGCCACCAGTAGCCGAGCGACACGTCGATCTGCTTGCTCTTCAGGCCCGCGAGCGAAATCGGCACCGACGCGACCGTGGTCCGAGGCGCATATCCGAGCCCCTCGAAAACGACCGAAGCAAGCGCCGTCGTCGACGTGATGTCGGTCCAGCCGATATCGACGAAGCGCACCGTGCGGCAACTCGCGTCTTCCGCGTGCGCACGCTGAGTGAGCGCACACGCGCCGGCGAAAAGCAGTGTGGAAATCAAGCGTTGTCTCATTGCGAGCCTTCCGTTGAGGGTTGAACCGATGCGCCGGTTCGAGTGCCGGCGTGCATACAAAGTACCGCCGCATAAAAGCGCCCGAACGCCCGCGTGCGACCGCGACTTGACTGCTTGCGACCTGCCCCGTTATCCGGTTCGCGTATGTCCGTTCGCATCGACATCGCATGTCGTCGAAAGCAAATTGTAATAACCGCTTCTCGTATTCAAAAGAATCGCACGGTGGCGTAAACACGAATTGGAATGAACAGTCCGTGCGAAAGCAGTAGTTTTTCCGCTGTTAGGTAATCCGAAGCATGGCCGAGGCGCTTGTGCAAGATCAATCTTTGCCGAAACGCCACGGCCTCTGTGGTTGGTCGCACATAGCGAAGACTTAGGGCCGGGTAATGTTCCGCAAAGAGATAGCTCGTCTCGGCGGCGACTCGGCTGAAAGAAACAGAAAGCCTGATGCGAAGGGCTTTGCCGCGAAGTTTGCCGAACACACGTAGCCGTTCATTACACGTCGTCCAAAACTAAGGTGCCTGGATAATGGACCGTCAAGACGCCATCGGAGAGAGCGCGCGGCTCTATGCGCGCGAACCACTTCACCTGCCTTCCGCCGAACGGATAGCCGCATCGCGCATGACGGCCTTTGCACAGGCTTTCGAAAAGGCAGCCGGCGAACGCTTCGCCGATTATTCGGAATTGCACGCTTATTCGGTCCGCGAATATCGCCAATTCTGGAAATGCTTTCTCGAATCGGCGCACGGACTCGAATGGTCCGGCTCCGATGAACCGGTCTGCATTGGCAACGAGTGCGAAACGGCGCGGTTTTTCCCCAACGTCGAATTGAATTACGCCGAAAATCTGCTCGGCAAACGCATCGCGCCCGACGACGCGCCCGCGATCACCTCGTGTTTCGCCGATGGTCGCCGCCTGAGCTATACGCGCGGCGAATTGCGCGAGCGCGTCGTGCGTCTCGCGCAGGCGCTCGCCGAACTCGGCCTCGGGGAAGGCGATCGCGTGGTCGCGATCATGCGCAACGACTGCGACGCCATCACCGCCGCGCTCGCCGTGACCGCGCTCGGCGCGACGCTCTCGACGGCCGCGCCTGAGAACGGCGTGCAGGCGATTCTCGATCGCTTCGCCCCGCTCGATCCGAAGTTCATGTTCGCGCACACGATGCAGCGTCCGTTCGACACGGGCGGCTCGCTCTCCGGGCACGTCGCCGCGGTAGCCGCGCAACTGCCCTCGCTCACCGACATCGTCTGCCTCGACGATACCGAACTGCCGAGCACGGTGACGCAGCGCCAGCACGAACTGCGCGCGCTGGTCGCGCACGGCGACGCGATGCGTTTCGCATGGAAGCGTTTCCCGTTCAACCATCCGCTCTTCATCATGTTTTCGTCGGGCACGACCGGCAAGCCGAAATGCATCGTGCACGGCGCGGGCGGCACGCTGCTCGAACACGTGAAGGAGCATCGCCTGCATAGCGACTTCGGTCCCGGCGACAAGCTTTTCTTCCACACGAGCTGTTCGTGGATGATGTGGAACTGGCAGATGTCGGTGCTCGCGTCGGGCGTCGAGATCATTACCTACGACGGCCCCGTCGCCGCCGTCGATACGCTCTGGCGTCTCATCGCCAACGAGCGCGCGACCGTCTTCGGCACGAGTCCCGCCTATCTGAAGATGAGCGAGGACGCGGGCATCGAGCCGGGCGAACAGTTCGATCTCTCCGCGCTGCGAGCGATGATGTCCACCGGCGCCGTGCTCTACGACTCGCAGTTCGAGTGGGTCTACAAGCACGTGAAGCCGTTGCAGTTGCAATCGATTTCAGGCGGCACGGACATCATCGGCTGCTTCGTGCTGGGCAACCCGAATCTGCCCGTCTATGCGGGCGAAGCGCAATGCAGGAGCCTCGGTCTCGACGTGCAGGCGTTCGATCAGGGCGCGAGCACGATCATGCCGGGCGAGCTTGTCTGCACGAATCCGTTTCCGTCGCGGCCGCTCGGTTTCTTCGGCGACGACGACGGCTCGCGCTTTCACAAGGCGTATTTCGCGGCCAACGAAGGCGTGTGGACGCACGGCGACGTGATCGAGTTCTCGCCGCAAGGCTCCGCGCGCCTGCACGGGCGCAGCGACGGCGTGCTCAACGTGCGCGGCATCAACGTGAGTCCGGGCGAAATCTACCGCATCCTGAGCGAGATCCACGAGATCCGGAACGCGATGGTCGTCGCCCAGACCGGCGCCAACGCTGGCGACGCGGGTCAACGCATCGTGCTCCTGCTCGTGCTGCGGCCCGGCGCGCAACTGAACGCGGCGCTCGCCGCGCGCGTGCGCCGCGACCTCACGCGCCAGGGCTCCGCCGCGCTCGTGCCCGATGTGATCGTGCGGGTCGACGGCCTGCCCGTCACGCACAACAACAAGCCCTCGGAAGCGGCCGCGCGCGATGCCGTCAATGGCCTGCCCGCGCGCAACGTGTCGTCCCTCGCCAATCCGGATTGTCTCGATCAGATTCGCGAGCATCCTTCGCTCACGCGCGTGAAGCGCGAACTGCCCGCGCCCGGCGAATCGATCGGCGAGATCGAAGCGTATTTGTGCGCGCTCTGGGAGCAGCATTTCAGCTTCTCGCCGATCGGCCGCGACGACAACTTCTTCGAACTCGGCGGCCATTCGCTGCTCGCCGCTCGCATGCTCGCCGACGTGCAGCGCGCGAGCGGCCGCGCACTGCCGCTCTCGACGATGATCGTCGCGCCGACCATCGGACGCCTCGCCGCCGTGCTCGCCGCCGATCCGGACACGCGCGCCGCCGACTCCACGCTCGTGCAGATGCGCGCGGGCATCGGCCGTCCGATCTTCATGGTGCACAGCATCACCGGTTCGGTGATGGAGTGCCTGACGCTCGCGGGCATGGTGCAAAACGAGCGGCCCGTCTACGGCCTGCAGGCGCTCGGTCTCGACGGCGATGAAGCGCCGCAACAGAGCGTCGAAGAAATGGCGCGAGGTTACGTGCTGCGCATGCGCGAAGTGCAACCGAGCGGTCCGTATGCGCTCGTCGGCTATTCGTTCGGCGGTCTGATCGCGTTCGAGATCGCGCAGCAACTCGTCGCGGCGGGCGAGAAGATCGAGATGCTCTGCCTGCTCGATACCTACATCCACACGCACTGCCTGCCCTTTACGTTGTGGACGCGCTATCAGGCGGGCGTGGTCGTCGATCGTCTGCGTGAATTGCGTTCGCTCGAAGCCGGCGAGCGCATCGGCTATGTGCGCGGCAAGGCGGCGGCGATCACCGACCGCGTGCGCGTGCGCATGGGCCGCCAAACGCAGCGGCCCGCCGACGACGTGGCCGACCTGCCGCCCGTGCTCCAGCGCGTGCGCGATTCGATGAGCGTCGCGATGGCGACCTACAGGCCGCGCCGTTATGAAGGCGGCCCGATCGTCTACGTGCGCGCGACCCTGCTCGACGAATCGCGCAGCGATCCGCTGCCGGTCTGGCAGCGCGTCGCGAAGCACGGCGTGCGCGTGATGCCGGTTCTCGGCAGACACACCGATCTCGTGGTCGAGCCGCATCTCGTCGCCGTCGCCGCGACGCTCACGAACGCGCTCGCGAGCGCCTAGACCGCATCGTCTTGACGCCGCAATCCGGCCGCCCTACGGGGCGCGCCGGATTGCGCGCGTTTTTTGCGCTTGTTACCGTGGACGGCTTGCTATCGACCCGGCGTTATCGATCGTTTCCGATGTCCGCTCCCCACGATTTCCATTTCCTGTTGCTGCCCGAATTCTCGTCGATCGGATTCATGTCCGCGATCGAGCCATTGAGAGTCGCCAATCGCTTTGCGGGCGATCTGGCGGGCGAGTTGTATCGCTGGCACATTCTCAGCATCGACGGCGGCCCGGTCGCCGCGAGTAACGGCATCACGCTTAATGCCGAGAGCGCGTTCGATCAGGTGAGCGACGCGCGCACCGTGTTCGTCGTGTCCGGCTTCGAGCCGCTCTCGCGCTACACGCGCGCGATCGGCGACTGGCTGAAGCGGCTCGATCGCGCGGGCGTGACGCTCGGCGGCATCGACACCGGCAGCTTCATCCTCGCGGAAGCCGGGCTCCTCGCGGGCAAGCGCGCGACGCTGCACTGGGAAGCGGCCGCGGCGTTCGCCGAGCGTTATCCGGGCATCGCGACGAGTCAGGAACTCTTCGAGATCGACACGCGCCGCATCACGTGCGCGGGCGGCACGGCATCGATCGATCTGATGCTCGACGTGATCGCGCGCGAGCACGGCGCGGCGCTCGCGGCACAGGTGTCGGAGCAGTTCGTGCTGGGGCGCATCAGGCAGCGCTCGGATCACCAGCGCATGCAGATCGCCGCGCGCTACGGCATCCACAATCGCAAGCTGATCCAGGTAATCGAATTGATGGAGCAGCACATGGAGGAACCGCTGCCGCCGGATGCGCTCGCGGAGTTCATCGGCGTGACGCGGCGTCAGTTGGAGCGGCTCTTTTGCGCATCGCTGAAAGACACGCCGACGCATTTCTATCTCGGCCTGCGCCTCGTACGCGCACGCGAACTGCTTCAGCAGACCGACATGTCCATTCTTGCCGTATGTGTCGCGTGCGGCTTCGAATCGCCGTCGCATTTCTCGCGCACGTATCGCGCGCGCTTTAACACGAGCCCGCGGCAGGACCGCAGCGCATTGCGCGCCGTCCCGTCCGCGCGGCTCGCCGCCGCTTAGAACGAATGCCGCATGCCGACGCGCACGTCGGACTGCGTATTCGACGACGACGGCGTGAAGCTATAGCCGATCACCGCATCGATGGGACCGGACGCGCGCAGATAGTCGCCGGAGACGTACACGTCCGTGCGTTTCGAGAGCAGATAGTGCAGCCCGAGCGAGCCCTGATTCCAGTGATTGCCTTCGAAGCGCGTGTGCTGATAGCCGCCGTAGAGACTCAGGTCGGGCATGAAGCTGTATGACGCGCCGCCTTCATACACCTGCATGTGCGAAGTCTGGCCGAGTCCCTTGATGGTCGTGTACGTGAAGTTGCCCGACAGCATCAGGTTGCCGATGGTCCACGCCGCGCCCACCGCGAACGCGCCTTGCTTGTCGACGGGAAACGCGTTCGAGCTATAGAGATCGGTGACGGCGCCGGTCGTCGGATTGACGGATACGGTTGGTTGCCCGAGGAACGTGCGCGCGCCGATCATCGCGTAGGGATCGAACGCGTAGATGCCGTTCGGGTTGTTCAGTTGCGTATACGCCGCGCCGACATTGAAGGTGTTCGCCGCATAGTGCGCGCCCACGCTCCACGCGCTGTTGCGATGGAAGTCACCCGCCTGATTGCCGAACGAATACATGCCGCCGAACGTGAAGCCGCCGAAGTTGTTCGACAGGAACTTGATCGAGTTCGGCAGGCGGTCGCCGTTCATGCGGTCGAAGTCGCCCTGGTGAATCGCGTAGCCGCTCGCCCACGCCGAGATGTTGTAGAGATAGACGAACTCCTCGGTCATGTCGAGCTGATTGCCGAGCGAGACCGTGCCCCACTGGTTCTTCAGGCCGACATACGCCTGACGCCCGAACTCCGCGCCGCCGAACGCGTACTGGCCGTTGCCGAGATGGAAGCCCGATTCGAGCACGAAGACGGCCTGCAGTCCGCCGCCCAGATCTTCGACGCCACGAAAGCCGATGCGGTTGCCGTAGGAGATGCCGTCGTCGAACTTCACCACGTGCGAGCCGCCCGTGTTGCTCACCCACGTGACGCCCGCATCGAGAATGCCGTAGAGCGTCACGCTGCTTTGCGCATGCGCCGCCATCGGCACGCTCGCCGCGCCCGTTGCCAACGCGAGGCCTGCGATCTTTGCGGCATGTCCTTTTCTCATGTGCTGGTCCTTTGCTCGTCTTGATGTGTATTGCGTTGGAGTAAGCGGTGCCCCGCCTCGCGCGCGCGGCGTGAAGACATATCGCAAGCTGAGATTGCCGAAGACCGCGTTCGATCTGCTATCGGATGCGAAGAAGCGTCGCGTCGACGTTGTAAAAATAAGGTTCCATATATGTCGCGGCTCGACCCGGTGCGACGCAAATCTGCCCAGTTGCGACTACCACGGCATAAGGCTTCGCATCGACGGCGGGACGCCGACGCTTCTCACTTCACGCCGAGCGCGGTCTGAACGGCCGCAAGCCCGTTGCCGCCGCTCGCCGTGCTCACGCCGTCGAGCCACGACTTCAGCAGTTCCGGATGACGCTTCAGCGCATCCGTGGCGGCCGCATCGACGTTGGTTTTCTTCTCCAGCACCTCGGTGATCACGCCGTTTTCCAGATCGACGTTGAACGCCATCTGCCTGAAGAGCCGGCTCACGTTGGGGCATTGCTGCTCGTAGCCGCTGCGCGCCACCGTGTTCACCGTCGCGCCGCCGTAGTTCGGGCCGAAGTACTTGTCGCCGCCATCGAGATAGGCGAGCTTGAACTTCGTGTTCATCAGATGCGGCTCCCACGCGAGAAACACGATCCACTTCTTGTCGCGCACCGCGCGCTCCACTTGCGTGAGCATCGCGGTCTCGCTCGACTCGACCAGCTTCCAGTCGCCGAGGCCGAACGCCTTTTCGTCGACCATGCGCTTGATGTTCTGATTCGCCGGCGCGCCCGGCTCGATGCCGTAGATGCGGTTATCGAACTTGTCGGCGTTCTTCGCGAGGTCCGCGAACGAATGCACGCCCGCGGCCGCCACGTAGTCGGGCACGGCGAGCGTGAACTTCGCGTTGGAGAGATTCGGGCGCACCACGTCGATCGATTTCTCTTCGAAGAACGGCTTCACGAGCGGCGCCTGCGCGGGCATCCAGTTGCCGAGGAACACGTCGATCTGGCCTTTCTTCATGCCCTGATACGTGATCGGCACCGACAGGTTCGCGATGTTCTGCCGATAGCCGAGCGCCTTGAGCACGATGCCGCTCATCGCATTGGTCGCGTCGATGTCGGTCCAGCCCGGCCCCGCCATGCGCACCTGCGTGCAGGACTGCGGCTCGGCGGCCAACGCATGAGAAGCCACGCAAGCCAGCGCGGCGGCGAAGAGCGCGTGAATGAAGCCCTTTTTCATGGTGCGTTCCTGTCGTGTGTGTGGGGAATGCTGTCGATGTGTCAGTGCTCGACGGCGGGAAAGCGCGCCATCGCTTCGAGGTCGTCCAGATCGATGTGATTGCGCATGTAGCGCTGGCTCGCATCGACGTGCGGTTGCCAGTCCCATGACTGGATCGTGCCTCGGGTCGTCGCGTCGAAATGAAAATGGCGGCGTTGCTGGCTCTTCAGCACGTCGCGATGCAACGCGTCGAGATTCCAGCGGCGCGCGATCTCCGCGCGGAATTCGGCCACGCGCGCGGCGTGAGCTTCATCGCTTGCGAGATTCTCGCGCTCGAACGGATCAGCGTGTACGTCGTAAAGCTGATCGGGATCGACGCTCGTGTGAATGAACTTGAAACGGCCGCGCCGGATCATCACGATGGGCGCGATCGCGCCTTCCGCCAGATACTCGCCGATGGCTTCGTCATGTCCGCCGGTCTCGCGCAAATGCGGCACGAGACTGTGACCGTCCACGCTATCGGGCCACGACTGCGGCGCTTGCCCGCGCGCGAGTTCGACGAGCGTCGGCAGCACGTCCAGATGCGAAACCGAATCCTTCACGCGATGCGCGCGAAACTGCTTCGGCGCATGCACGATGAGCGGCACGCGGCAGCCGCCTTCGAAGAACGTCATCTTGTACCAGAGGCCGCGCTCGCCGAGCATCTCGCCATGATCCGACGTGACGACGATGATCGTATCGTCCGCGAGTCCGGTTTGTTCGAGCGCTTCGAGGATCGACGCGAACTGGTCATCGACATAGGACACCGCGCCGTAATAGGCGCGGCGCGCGTTGCGAATCTGCCGCTCCGTCGGCGGCGTGCGGTCCGCTTCGTACACATGACGCAGGCGCTTCGAATGCGGATCGCAGGCATCGAGCGAATCGCGATACGAAGGCATGTCTATGTCTTCATCGCGATACAGGTCCCAGTATTTGCGCGGAATCGCGTACGGATCGTGCGGATGCGTGAGCGACGCGACCATCATGAAAGGACGCGCGTCCTTGCCCGCGCTGCGCTCGCGCGCGATGTCGAATAGCTTTTGACGCGCCGTGAAGGTCACTTCGTCGTCGAAGTCGAGTTGATTCGTGCGCACGCACGGGCCCGCGTCGATCACGGAACTCATGTTGTGATACCAACTCGGGCGCGCATCGAAGTTCTGCCAGTCGGGCGTCCAGCCGAAATCGGCGGGATAGATATCGGTCGTGAGACGTTCCTCGAAGCCGTGCAACTGATCCGCGCCGCAAAAATGCATCTTGCCGGAGAGAATCGTGCGATAGCCTTCGGCGCGCAGATAATGCGCGAAGGTTAGCGTTTCGGACGGAAATTCGGCGGCGTTGTCGTATGCGCCGATGTTCGAAGGCAGCTTGCCCGCGAGAAGCGAGAAGCGCGACGGCGCGCACAGCGGGCTTGCACAATACGCGGATTCGAACACGACGCCTTCGCGCGCGAGCGCATCGATGCGCGGCGTCTTCGTTACGCGATTGCCGTATGCGGCGAGTGCGAAAGGCGTGAGTTGATCGGCCATCAGCACAAGGATATTTTGTTTTGTCTCAAGCATGACTGCGTGCCTCGAATAGAATCGTTGACTGATCGTTCGACGTCACTATTGCCGTTCAAATCGCGGCTGTGAAGACGGCATTTCGTTATGCGCATATAAGGGGCACTTATGTTGCGGCCAGAACGCCTGCCACCGATGCAGGCGCTGCTGATGTTCGAATCCGCCGCGCGTCTCGCGAGCTTCACGGCCGCCGCGCGCGAACTCGGCTCGACGCAACCCGCCGTGAGTCAGCGCGTCGTGCAACTGGAGGAGTCGCTCGGCGCGGCGCTGTTCGAGCGCGGGCATCGCGGCGTCACGCTGACAGATGACGGCGCGCGTCTTTTCGATGCGGTGCGTCAGGGACTCGACGTTATCCGCGCGGCGACGTCGGACATTCGCTCGCGTCACGCGCAACGCACGCTCACGCTCTCGACCGACTTCGGCTTCGCCACATACTGGCTCATGCCGCGCCTGCCGCAGTTCAAGGCGCTCATGCCCGATGTCGACGTGAAGATCATCACGTCGCAGAGCCTGCCGGGCGCATCGGGCGATCATGCCGACGTGCACATCGTGTTCGGCGACACGCATGGCGAATGGGGCGGAAAAAGCGCCGTGAATCTCTTCGCCGAGCGCGTGATGCCCGTGTGCAGCCCGGCGCTGATCGCGGACAGAAGCGAACCTGTATCGCCCGCCGATCTTCTCGGGCTACCGCTGCTGCATCTCGAACCCACGCTGCCCGAACGCTGGCTTTCATGGAGCGCGTGGTTCGAGGCGCACGGCCTCGCCGCGCCGCCGACGCAGGGCGGCTTCACGTTCAACAGCTACGCGCTCGTCGCGCACGCGGCGGTAATGGGCCAGGGCGTCGCGCTCGGCTGGGCGCCGCTCATCGACGAACTGATCGCGACGGGCCAGCTCGTCGCGCTTTGCGATGCGCCGCTCGTCACCGATCGCGGCTACGTGCTCGTCACGCCGCGCGAGCCGTCCGCCGCGGTGCGGGCGTTCAGCGAGTGGCTGCTCGACGAATGCGACGTCGCCGGCTGACGCTTTCGTACTATCGGCGCGGCGGTTCGCTTCTAGCCGGGACACGCGTGCGTTTGTTCTACTAGCGCGTACGCTCGCCGCATTTCGCGGCCGCAACCATTCGAATGTGGAGCACGCATGGCAGCCGATTCCCGCTTTGATCAACTGGTGCTTACCGTATCGTGCCCGAGCGCGGCGGGGCAGGTCGCCGCGATCGTCGGCTTTCTGGAGCGGCATCACGGCTATATCGACGAGCTCACGGTTTTCGACGACGATCTCTCGGAGCGTTTTTTCGTGCGCTGCGTGTTTCATGGCGCGCGTGCCGACGACGCGCTCGATCTCGCGATGCTCAAGCGCGAGTTCGAGCCCATCGCCGCGCGCTTCTCGATGTCCTGGGCAATGCACGATCTCGCCGTGCGGCCGAAGGTGCTGCTCATGGTGTCGAAACTGGAGCACTGTCTCGCCGATCTGCTGTTCCGCTGGCGCATGGGCGAGCTGAAGATGGATATCGTCGGCATCGGGTCGAATCACACGGATCTCGCGCATCTGGCCGAGCAGCACGGCTTGCCGTTTCATCATCTGCCGATCACCGCCGACACCAAGCCGCAGCAGGAAGCACGCGTGCTCGATCTATTCGAGACATCAGGCGCGGAGTTGATGGTGCTCGCGCGTTATATGCAGATTCTTTCGGGTGAGACGAGCCGCAAGCTCGCGGGGCGCGCGATCAATATCCATCATTCGTTTCTGCCGGGATTCAAGGGCGCGAAGCCTTATCATCAGGCGCATACGCGCGGGGTGAAGCTCATCGGCGCGACGGCGCATTTCGTCACCGACGATCTCGATGAAGGGCCGATCATCGAGCAGGAAGTCGAACGGGTCGATCATTCTTATGGGCCGGAGCGGTTGTTGGCTACCGGGCGCGATGTCGAATGTATTACGCTTGCGCGGGCCGTTAAGGCGGTCATCGAGCGGCGGGTGTTTATCAATGGAGAGCGGACGGTGGTTTTGCGTTGAGCGTTGGCGTGGTTTGCTTTCGCCGGATTTCGTGTTCGTGTGGTTGTTGACTAGCAGCCTGTTGAAATACCCTCTGCGCGAGTCATCCGGGCAGGAGGGGCAAACGTTGATTCAAGGAATCGAACGA
>NZ_FCOJ02000122.1 GCF_001545035.1 Caballeronia glebae | reverse complement strand
TCACGTAGCTGATCCAACCGCCGTTCTGATATTGCAGCGGACGTCCGGCGCGCGCGTTGTATTCATCGGCCATACGCGCGGCGCGCACGTGCGGCGGCACGTTACGCTGATAGTCGCCGAGCGTGCGGCGCAGGCGTTTGCGATAGATGAGCAGTTCATCCTGCTCGCCGCGCCGCGTGCGGCCGACGTATTCCCGCACGTAATCCGCGTATGCCTCGCCTTTGAACACGCGCATGTAAAGCTCTTGCTGAAAGCGCTGCGCGAGCGGCGTCCAGTCGCTGCGCACCGTTTCGAGCCCTTTGTAGATGATTTCCTCGCTGCCGTCCGCGCGCGTCGTGAGGCCGGCGTAGCGTTTCTTGCTGCCCTCTTCCGTGCCTCGGATCGTTGGCATCAGAAAGCGCGTGAAATGCGTTTCGAACTGCAGTTCGAGCGCGCTGTCGAGTCCGAAGGTCTCGCGCAAATGCTCGCGCCAGTATTCGTTCACATGCGCGACGAGCGCCCGGCCGATGCGCGCCGCGTCTTCCTCGTCGCGCGCGCGTCGCAGCCAGACGAAAGTCGAATCCGTGTCGCCGTAGATGACGCCGTAGCCGCGCGCTTCGATCAGCTCGCGCGTGCGATGCATGATTTCGTGGCCGCGCATCGTGATCGACGAGGCGAGACGCGGATCGAAGAAGCGGCAGCCGCTCGATCCGAGCACGCCGTAAAACGAGTTCATGATGATCTTGAGCGCCTGCGACAGCGGCTTGTTGCGCTGACGTTTCGCCGCTTCGCGCGCTTCCCACACTTGCGCGACGATCGCGGGCAGACAGTGCGTGTCGCGTGAAAAACGCGCGCCGCGAAAGCCCGGCACGGCGGCGGTGTCGTCGGGTATCGCCATGCCTTGCGCGAGACCGGCCGGATCGATCAGAAACGTGCGAATGATCGACGGATACAGGCTCTTGTAGTCGAGCACGAGCACGGAATCGTAGAGACCAGGACGCGAGTCCATCACGAAACCGCCGGGACTGGCCTCCTCGGGCACGTCGCCGAGATTGGGCGCGACGTAGCCGAGCCGATGCATGCGCGGCATGTACAAATGCGTGAACGCCGCGACCGATCCGCCGCTGCGATCCGCCTGCAGTCCGGTGACGGTCGCGCGCTCCAGCAAAAATGGCAGCAGTTCCGTCTTGTCGAAGACCTTGGTAACGAGCTCGCAGTCGTTCAGGTTGTAGCGCGCGAGCGCGGGTTTGTCTTCGCGAAACCGCCGCTCGATCTCGTCCATGCGCGCATACGGGCTGTCGATCGCCTTGCCTTCGCCCAGCAGCGACCGCGCGACGTATTCCAGACTGAACGACGGAAAATTCCACGTCGCCGAGCGCAGCGCCTCGATGCCGTCGATCACGAGCCGTCCCGCGATCGAAATGAACCAGTGATTGCGGTTCATGCCGTGCTCGCGCCATTCGGCCGTGCCGCCGTCGCGGCCGAGCGCGAGCGGCACGCCGTAGTCGTCGGCGTGTCGCTGGAGAATGCGCAAGTCGAATTGCACGACATTCCAGCCGATGATCGCGTCCGGATCGTATCGCGCGATCCACGCGATGAACCGGCGCAGCATGTCGGCGCGGGAATCGCAATAGTCGAGGGCGAAATCGGTATCGGCGTGATCGGCACCGCTCGAAGCGTCGGCCGGCGGCCCGAGCATGTACACCTGACGCGCGCCGCAGCCTTCGAGCGCGATCGAATAAAGCTCGCCCTTCACGCTCGTTTCGATATCGAGCGACACGACTCTCAGCGACGGACGGTAATCCGGCGCGGGCTTCAACTCGCTCGAAACGTAACCGTCGCGCGCCACGCCCTCGAACGACGCCGGCGCCGTGATGAATCGCTCCATCAGATAGCGCTCGTGCGGACGGATATCGGCTTCGAAGACTTGAACGCCCGCGCTTCTCAGGTTCTTTTCGAGCGCGAGCAACTGGCGATATTGCGGGCAATAGAGCCCGAGCACCGGCTTCTGGCGAAAGTCCTTGAGCGGCAGCTCGCGCATATACGCGTCCCGCACGCCGGCGACGACCGGTTCCGCCTTCGCGCGATCGTCCGCGCGAATGAACGCGACGCTCGTTTGCGGCGCGATGAGGATTTTTCGCGGGCCGTCATCGGTTGCGAGCCAGAAATCGACTTCCGTCCCGGCCGCGGTGTCGCGCCAGTGACGAGTCAGCAGAAAACCCTGTTGTGCCGTAGCCAAGCCGATATCTTCGAGTGCGCGTGCCATCGCAGCATTTTACTTGGCGGCAAAAACAAAGCCCGGCATGCCATTCGGCGCCGGGCTTCGAAATTCGGGACAACGGGAAAAAAAGTAAAACGCGGTAGCGGCAGACCGGTCACCCACCATCCTCGCGGACGGTCCCCGGAGGAAGGCCGGCGGCCGCTACCGCCTAAGCTGCCTGTGCGACCAGGCTCGCCCGTTGCGGCTGTAACGCCGCTACGTTACCGAGTACCGTGTGCTCCGCATGCTCCGGCACTTCGTTCTTCGACATCACCACCTCCAGAGCGGCTTCTTTGATGGCCTGTTTCGCGGCCGCCGCTTTCTTGGTCTTCCCCGCGCGTGACGGCGGCTGGCAGGCCCCGCACACCACGTTGTTCTGCAAATCATGTTTGTGTGCGACAAACTTCCCGGTACAGCGGCAGCAGGGCGTCATCTGCAGCATGCCCGCGTCGAAGAAGCGCACAAGAGTCCAGGCCCGCGTAAGGTCGAGTACCGCCTCGGCGCCGCTATGGTTGCAGTGCTCAAGGTACAGCCGATACCCTTTGGTCAACGCATCGAGATGCGAACAGCCAGCTTCGTTCTTCAGGAACGTATAGGTGTTATAAAAAAGCGATGCGTGGATATTGGCGAGCCACGTCATGTACCAGTCGGCCGAGAACGGCAGCATGCCCTTCGGCGGCGACACGCCCTTCACTTCGCGATAAAGGCGGATCATGCGATCGCGCGAGAGCGTGAGTTCGCTCTCCAGCACTTGCATGCGTGCGCCAAGCTCGATCAGCGCGATGGCGCGGAATACTTCCTGGGCGTCTTCAGTGAGGCTCTTCTTCAGCATGGCTCGCTCCGTCATCACTTAAGCGAACTGTTCGGCCGGCTGGCCAGCCAGCAGGATTGCCGCGTGCGTCGGCGCGATGTCCGCGTTTTTCGCGGGCTGCACCAGGGCCGACAGCATCGTGTGGTCGTTGAAGCGGAATGCGCAAAGCAGGTTATCCGACGACGCGAGCTTTACGACCTGAGCGAGCGTGAGGCCCGACAGCAGATCGGCGAGTTCCGCCGACAGACCGAGCCGGAACATGCCGATGGCGCGGTCGTCGCGCAACAGACGCTGCGCGAGCATGATGTACGACAAATTGATTTCCCGGATTGAGTCCAGCGTTTCGCGACCGTTCATGGTTGCACTTCCAGTAAATCCCCGAATTTCCCGCCGGCTTTTTGCCGATATCTTTTTTGTGCCTCACCGGACTAGTTCTGCCCGGCTACGTACCGCGTAATCTTTGTTTCAGCGCGTTACATCTTGTAACAACCACTGTGAGACGGATTCTAAGAACTGTCTGAATCTAAGGCAAGGGTGTCTCAATAATATTTTGTTGCAAACAACACTTTCGATCGGTAATTTTTTCGGTCTGGAGATTTTGACCGTTTTACGGGTCGCATCCGCATTTGTCTAACGTTTGCGACCGCCGTCCGGCGCGGCTTCATTTTTATCTTAATAATCGCCTTCAGCGCGATATAACGGACGTTCGAGGGATTCGGTTGACGCCAGAACCCAGCTTTTATTCGCCATTCATCTGATGTTATAAGTCAAAAAAATGCCGCGAAATCGGCTATTACCGATGCGCGGCATGTTGAGTAATAATTACCTCATCGCCGTAACGTTATTGTTACCGTCTGAAATATGGCCTTGTTACCGAGGTCTTGTTACTTTTGCGGGACGCCTTTGCGCCACGCACCCCAATGTGTAACAACCTCCTGTATGAATGGATTGCCCGTTCGATACAGGTTTTCGATGGCCGGCGTAAAACCGCCCTGATCCGCGTAATTGAGCAGATTGTCGGAGGCGCTCTGCCCTTCGTACGGGCGATCGAAGTCCGATCCGGCGCGCAGCACCGCCACGCGCGACAGATCCATCCGTTTCACGCTCGCCGCCCGCTTCAGCGCCTCGTAGGTCGCGTTGTCCTCCTGTTGCGTCGTGCAATAGACGCCTCGGCCGTCGGTCAGGAGGCGCGTCCACGCCCGCGCCCGCTCGCCGATATATTTGCCCGACCACCACGTATCGCCCGCGAGCGTGTCGCACTGGATCACGCGCGGCGGCTGATTCGCCGGCGCGTAACCGAACTTCGCGCGCGCGACTTTGGCCTGGTCGCTGTCCGAGAGCGTCACGTTTCTCGAAATCGCGAAGGCCGCGTCGGCGAGTGATGCATTGAGCGCGAAAACCTCCGTCCGGTAGTCGAGCGGCGGTTTCTCGTGCGGGCTCTTCGTGTTGATGCCGAGGAAACCCGTCGGCCAGTCGGCGGGCTTCTCGCGCGCGTCGAGTTCCCATTGAATGCCGAAATCGACGAGATATTTGGCCCACGCCGCCGAGCCGACTGTGCCCTGCTTCGGATCGATGCCCGCGATGCCCGCGACGAGAAAATACGTGTGCCGCAGGTCGAAGCGGTTCGAAAACGCGAGCGCCATCAGCGAAGCGGCCGCGTTCGTGTGACCCATGCCCGTCGTGATGACGCAGACATCGTCGCGATTGCAGTTCACCTCGGGATAATCCGGCGATAGTCCCGGAACCTTGACCGCCTGCCACGGACCGAGCTTGTCGAGCCAGATCTGGCCTTCGGGTCCGAACATCGTGATGATCATGACCTTGACGTCGCGGCCACCGTTGCCGCGGCTGACTGTTTCGTCGACGTCATCGGACTGCTGGGCGAACGCGCAACCGGTGAAGCTCGCGAGACTCGCGAGGCCGGCGGCGAACAGCGTCGCGCAGGCGGCTTTTCTGAGCCTTATCGCTCGGGACGTGCCTTGTTGCTCTTTCGATCGTGACGCACGGACATTTCTCATGGCGGGCTGATCCTCGTAAGGGGTTCGACCTTCGAAAGAAGACCGCGCCCGGCCAGGGCGCGGTCAGCCCGCACGATTATAGGAGCGCCGACAATGCGTATTGCGCGCGATGTCCGTTCGCGGCTTTAGGTGCCGCTTTACGTGCCGCTTTAAGTGCCGCTTTGCGTCCGCGACGGCGGCGCGTTGGACGCGACATTCGCCGAGCCCGCCGCCTCGCTCGTCGGATGCTGCGCGGCCTTCGACGGCTCGCCGCGCTGATCCGCGCCCGCCACGTCCGCGTCCTGAACGCCTTCGTGATTACCTTCCGCGTTGCCGCCGTTCACGATCACGAAGTTGCGCTGCGGATTCGCGATCTCGATGCCGCGCGCCGTGAACTCGTTGAGGATGCGCCGGTTGAACTCGCGCTGCACCGGCCAGCGCGTGCTGTCGAGGCACTGGATCTGGCCGGCGAGCGTGACGGTCGAGCCGTCGACGGCATCGACGCCCCAGAAGCTGAAGTCGGAAAGAATGCCGTCGCGGAAGGCCTCCTCTCCACGCAATGCCGAGCCGATTTCCTTCAGCGTCGAAATGGCCAGATCGACGTCCTGGCCGAGCGCGATCGACACGCGCACCGCCGCGTTGCCGATGCCGCGATTCGTGTTGTTCACCGTCGACACCGAACTGAACGGCACCGTGTAGAGCGAGCCGTCGCCGCCGCGCAGCCGCACCGTGCGAATCGACAGATACTCGACCGTGCCCGACACGCCCGCGAGCGTCACCCAGTCGCCGACCTGCATCGCGTTTTCCATCAACAGGAAGATGCCGGTGATGAGATCTTGCACGAGCTTTTGCGAGCCGAAGCCGAGCGCGACGCCGAAGATGCTCGCGCTCGCGAGCAAGGGCGCCGTGTTCACGCCGATCTCCGACAGGCCCGTCAGCACGACGACCATTGCGATGACGATGAAGAGGCCCGCGCGCATCATCGGCAGCAGCGTGCGCAGGCGAGCGGCGCGCAAACGCTCGCCGTTCGCGGTCCATTGTTCGAGCCGCCGCTCGACGGCGATGTTTGCCGCTTCCCACACGAGCACGGCGAACACGGCCGCGATCACGATCGTCAGCAGCGCCGACGCGAGCCGGTTGCCGACGCCGCCCGAGATGAGGAAATGCACGATGTCCACGTGCCAGACTTGCAGAAGCGCGACCGCCGTGACGATCGAAATGAGCGCCTGCACGACGCGCCGCAACGCCGGGTAATAGCGATGGGCGCGACGTCGCGCGACCGACTCGCTCGCCAGATCGTCCTCGTCGTCGTGATGGAAAACACGGGCGAGCGCGCCGAACGCGACGATCGCCAGCACGCGCGCGCCGACGAGCACGAGCAAGGACACGCCGCCCAGATGAAAGAGCGTTCTGTAGCCGTTCTGCACGTCGAGCGCCCACACGAACCACAGCGCGATCACGAAGAAGATCGCGACGCCCGCCCAGACATCGGCGACCCACGCGCCGACAAACCTCACGGATCGGTTCGAGCGCGCGCGCTCCCGGATGCGCTCGGCCACCGACGCGCGGCTCTCGAAGATCACGAACGCGATCATCAGATGCACGATCAGCAGCGTGACCTTCAGCACTGCGATGCGCGCGTCCCCCGACAGGCCGAGCGGTTCGCCGGCATTGGCGAGCGCGATGCCCGCGCCCGCGACGCACACGATGCGCCGCACCCAGCGATGCACATACGCCGCGGCGAAATCGCGCATCTGGATGAGGCGCAGCCCGGGCGCATGCGGCGCGATCAAGAACCCGCTCGCGATCACGATTGCGCGGCACGCCAGATAGACGTCGATAAGCGAGCCCGCGACGCGCGCTTCGGGCGTGCTGTCGTCGATGAAGATCGACATCAGCAGCGTCACCACGCCGATGAACACGATCAGCGGAATCAGCGACAGCAAGCCGTACAGCAGCGCGCTCGGCAGGCGCTGCAACAGCGTCCAGTGACGCGCGGCGTGGCGCTGGCCCCGCGCGTCGTCGGCTTTGCGCTCGGCGAGATGCATGGCGGTGGCGTCGCCGGTCTGCGCGGCGGCGTCTTCCGCCCGCTCGGCGGCGCGCTGTTCGCGCACGAGGCCGGGGTCCTGCTCTTCCGCGTCGACGATACCGCGCGCCGCGATCCGCGCGCGTGGCCGTTTTAGCATGCGCAGGCACACGAATTCGAGCAGCAGCGCGGGCAACAGCGACGCCAGCACGGTCCACGCGACATGGCCGATAAGCGCGCGCCCTGCGTCGCTCGACGCGCTCTCGCGCCACCACGAGCGCACGGAGCCGAAATCGAGCAGCGCGACCGTCGAGTGCCGCAGGCCCGCGCCGATCTGCACGAGCCAGTGGCCGGCCTGCCGCGACAACTGCGATGCGAGACCGTTCGCGGTCAACGAATGCGCGAGCACGCTCGACGCCGCCGATGCGCCCGATGCCGCTGGCGCCGCGGCGGCCGATGCGCCCTGCGGCGCGCTCGCGGGCGCGGCCAGCGCGCCTGCCGCCGCGATGGCGCGCAGCGTATCCGCGACCTGCGAGCGG
>NZ_FCOJ02000155.1 GCF_001545035.1 Caballeronia glebae | reverse complement strand
GCTCATGAACTCATGATGTTGCGGCAGCGTGCTATGGTTGGTCGGCATCGGCTGATACTCCTCGTACCGCTTAATCATTTCATCGTGGTTTTCTGTTCGCATGGTCGGTCCAGTTGTGTAGGGATCGCTCCTCACTTGCTTTTCCAGTTTATGTATTGATTCGAGAAACGGCACACTGCGATCGAGGTAACTTCCATCTGCACTTCGCGCGCCCAAGGCATTCTGATCGCTGAGCGCTTGGTCGAAATAGCGATAAACTTCGTATTGCACGGGTTGTCCGTCCGTCAAAAGCGTGACCGTATATGGACTTGGCAACGCCATCTCCTCCGCAGTAATCGGATCGGGCACTTGTTCGGCATTAATGTTCACCCTTTGATTCTTATTCGGCACCACCCATAGGTCCAGGCCTGCTACCGTTCGGTTACCGTTCCAAAAGTCATCTGGTTTGACACCGGGCTCTGGATTTAGAATCGGCGGTAAGCTGCCGAACTTTGTCATTGCTGGCGCTTCCCCGCAAGGCGTGCCCCGTGCCAGCATGCGCTGCTTGACCGTATCGCCCAACTCATCGATCAATGCGTCGCTCACACCTTGCCATCCGATGCTTGCCAGCGCTGCGCTGCCCATCACACGGTCGTGCGGATTGAAGTACACGTAGAAGCGGCCGTGGTTGTCGCGTTCCTGGATATCGTTGTTCACGGCTTCCATGTTCCACAACTCCATCTCCTTAGTCGCACCGACGTGCAGCAATTGAAGGTCTTCCTCCGTAAAAACCTTCCTGTCCTTCTTAATGCGTTCCGCCACGTTGCGGAACGTGTTCACCCGTGCCTGGGTGGTGGGGCGGTTGTGGCCGGTCGTAAGAGCATCCGTTGATTTGTCTTCCAGCGCGAACGGCGAGTTCATCACGAACAGTGCATCGGGCGCTCGCGTTTTGCACATGAGCGTGGCGGCCATGCTCACCATCGTGCCCTGGCTGTGCGACATAACCGTGATCGTGTCGCCCGGACATTGCATGCGGATTTTGTCGATCAAGTTCGCCAGACGCTGCGCGGCATGAGCATAGTACTGACGACCCGGCGCAGCGTGCAGTTCACGGTCCCATTCGGTGTTAAACCACTGGATATTCACAAAGCCGAACATCGTGGGGTCAAAACCCTTCCTACTCCAGAGTTGTTGGAGATTATTGGTGCCGTTCTGGAACGGCCCTCCGCCCCAATACCACGGACCTGAATCCTTTAGATCCTTGGTTTTCCAGCCGTCCTCCCCGCGAATATTGCGCAGCGGCACGGGCCATTTATGCTCCTTGCCGTCCTCTGGACGATAGCCCCAATAGAAGCGGATTACGGGCGAGCGGCCGACTCTCTGCACGTGCCGCGCCGTCATGCCACCCTTATCACCTTTGTCGGAGTACGCGTTTGGAGTAATGTCTTGCCGCCCCAACCGCCTATTCAGCCCCTCGCAAAGCGCCCCTTCTGCCGCCTCATACCACTCCCCCTCCGAGTTCACTCCATGCACAAAAATAACGATCCCCGGCAGATGCGGAGGCACAAGCGCCTGTGCATAAACCTGGTATCCGCTGGGTGTCTGGTAGGACTCCCAATATGGCTCCCCCAGATGGCTTATCTGCATCGGCACCACATTGGTTGCCACGCCCAGCTTATAGTGCTTCGATTCGGCATCGTCGGTCCCCGCGCCATCTTGTGCGTCGAAAGTGTCCAGTTGGGTTGTCTTATCGCCCATTCTTACGCTCCTTTTTTATGAGGCAGCATGAGTTTCATGCCTTGTGCAATATCGTTCATCGACAGCGAGGTTTCGCCCTGTGCGTTCGTCTTACCCTCGACGAATTGACCGTTCCCAAGCGTGATTTTATAAGGCTTGTTGACAAGAGGACGACCCGTGATGTTGTCGCACACCACGAATTTTTCGTCGCTGTTGATATCAAGTTGATCGAACTTTGGCTTGGGCAGCGTAAGCGAGCCAGGTCCGTCCTTCATGATCTCAATGATCTTGAGAATCAAATTGCCTGCACCGCCAATCTCGACGTTGTCGCCTTGCACCTTGATGTACGCGCTGCCCCCACCGCTGAGCACAACACCGTTCGCCGCGTTCGCCGTCAGCGTCCCGGCCGCACTGCACAGCTGCATATTCTGCTG
>NZ_FCOJ02000046.1 GCF_001545035.1 Caballeronia glebae | reverse complement strand
GGTTTGCAGGCCACGGCCGCCCGCGTCGCGATCGGCGAACTTCGTGCGAACCTGATTCAGCACCGAATGCAGATTGCGGATCGATTGCCCGACGACGAGCGAACGCGCATCGTCGATGGTCTTGCGGATGTTCTCGCCGCCCGGCACTTCGCCGACGCCCGTATTACCCGCGCTGTCCTTCAGGACCACGATGTTGCGCGTGAAGAACGGGCCGTGCGCGCCCGAGAGGTTCATGAGCATGCTGTCGCGGCCGGCGACAGGGATCACGCGAAGCTCAGTAACGGTGGGCGTCGCGTTGACGAGAGTCGTAGTGTTAGACATAGGAAAGTACCATCGCTTTGGTTAAAACATGCGCGCGTCGTACGGTCAGACGGCGCCCTCCGTGTCGACATACAGGGCGTACAACGAGTGAGAACGGGCCATGTAGAGCCGGTTGTTCTTCGGTTCGCCGGAGATCAGCTCTGCAATGCGTCAAGCGCGCTCAATCTGTTCTCCTCGTTATGCAATCATTCAGCCAATTGAAAACGCTCGATCTTGCCCACGACAAACACGTAGCAGACGATCGCGATCAAGGCATTGGCACTCACGAAAACGAGCGCTGCCGCGAATGAACCCGTTCCCTGCACCAGATAGCCGATGACGATCGGCGTCGTGATGCCCGCCGTATTGCCGAACGTGTTGAAGAGCGCCGCGCACAGCCCGCTCGCCTGCTTGGGGGCGGTATCCGAGACGACGGCCCAGCCCAACGCACCGATACCTTTGCCGAAGAACGCGGCAGCCATGATGCCGATCACGAGCCATTGGCTATCGACGTAGTTACACGCGATCATGCAGGTCGACAGCAGCAAGCCGACGACAATCGGCACCTTGCGCGCAGTGCTGGTCGAGAAGCCGTGCTTCATCAGACGATCGGAGACGACACCACCCAGCACGCCACCGAGGAATCCCGCGATTGCCGGGATCGATGCGACGAAGCCCGCCTTCAGGATCGACATATGACGCTCCTGCACGAGGTAGATCGGGAACCAGGTCAGGAAGAAATACGTGAGCGTCGTAATGCAGTACTGCGCGATGAAGATGCCGAGCATCATGCGGCTCTTCAGCAGTTGCGCGATTGCGTGGCGACCCTGTTGGTTCTTTGTATGTGCTTGCGCGGCGAGGCGTTCCTTCGCGATTTGCTGGTCTTCCAGGTCGACCATCGCACCGTTGTCGCCGATGTAGCGCACCTCCGCGTCGTTCGCAAGCGGATGCTGACGCGGCGCATAGATGGTTTTAAGCCACAGGCCAGCGACGAGGATGCCGAGCCCGCCCATCGCGAAGAAGACGTGGGGCCAGCCGTAGGTATGGGTGATCCAGCCCATGATCGGCGAGAACAGCACGGTGGCGAAGTACTGCGCCGAATTGAAAATGGCCGATGCCGTGCCGCGCTCCGCAGTCGGAAACCAGGAGGCCGTCAAACGCGCATTGCCCGGAAATGCGGGCGCTTCGGCTGCACCGACGAGAAAGCGCATCAGAAAAAGCGTCGCAAAGGCGACGCCGATTGGCAGGGCAGCGACGAAGCCCTGGACCGCGGTGAGAATCGACCAAAAGAAGATGCTGAATGCATAGACGCGCCTGGACCCGAAGCGGTCGAGCAGCCAGCCGCTGGGAATCTGGGCGATCACATAGGCCCATGCAAACGACGAGAAGATATACCCCATCTCGACAGGCGAGATGTGCAATGCCTTCTGGATCGAGGAACCGGTAATCGATATGGTCGCGCGGTCCGCGTAGTTGATCGTCGTGACGAGGAACAACATGAACACGATCAGGAACCGCGCTTTGCTGCGGCCGGCGTAGCGCTGCGCATCTCCGTCGACGCTCATCGCCGAGTCGCGCATGTTATCGCCGGCTATCGAGGTTGCTGCCCGTTGCACGCCTTTCTCCATCATCGTCTCCGGATGGTTGTGTGATGTCTCATCGGATTGGAGAATATGTTAGCGCAAACATTCCGTAAATTCGGGTTTTCCCGCCGCGTTTGACATATGACGTCGTATATCTTTATCGATTTTGGTTGCTTGCGAGGGTATCTATACAATCGAGCGTGACAACGGAGTTGAAATGGAAGAGAGCTACGCGCCGGCAACCGGTCGAACCCTTCAGACAAATGACAGCGTGACTCTGGAAGACGTCGCCCGTCTGGCGGGCGTCACCGCAATGACGGTGTCGCGCACGCTCAAGCGGCCCGAACTCGTCCGTGAGGAGACGCGACTGCGCGTGATGGACGCCGTGCGAGCCACGGGCTACGTGCCGAACTTGCTTGCCGGGGCGCTGGCAACGAACAAGAGTCATCTGATCGCTTTGTTGTTGCCGACGATAGCCACGTCGATTTTTACGGACATGGTGCAGACCATGATGTCGACGCTTGCCGCAGCCGGCTATCAGACGCTGCTCGGCTTGACTGACTACCTGAAGGAGCGCGAGGAGCAACTCGTCGAGACATTGCTCGGGCGGCGGCCGGACGCGATTGTCCTGACAGGCACGGACCATTCGCCGCTCACGCGCGAGAGACTACGCCGAACCAAGGTGCCGATCGTCGAGATATGGGACCTGACCGACGATCCGATCGACATGCTGATTGGCTTCTCGCATGAGGCGGTCGGCATTGCCGTCGCGCGTCATCTGCTGCAGAAGGACTATCGGCGGTTCGCGGTCTTGTCGGCCGACGACCCGCGTGGCTTGCGGCGGAGCACGAGCTTTATCGATGAGTTGAAGCGACAGGGCATCGAAAGCGTACCGATGGAAGTGCTGCCTGCTCCCGCAACGCTGCAAACCGGGCGCGAAGGCTTCGTGCGCCTGCTCGAAAAGGACTTGCCCGACGTAATCGTGTGCAGCACGGATACGCTCGCGCAGGGCATCCTCGCCGAGGCGGCGAAGCGTGGCATCGGAATTCCTCAGGATGTGGCCGTCATGGGTTTCGGCGACTTGAGCACGGCGGCGCACGTGCATCCTTCGCTGTCGACCGTGCGGATCGACGGGGCATCGATTGGAAGACTCGCCGCCGAAGCGCTCGTGAGCAGGCTGAACGCGAAGGAGCCGCCGCTTCCAGCACTGCGCGTCGACACGGGGTTCAGGATAGTGGACCGCGAGAGCGCCTGAGCGGCGGACATCTTTAGGGCGAGGGCAACATAACAGCAGCCTTCGTTTCGCGATGGATGACTGTTCGATGTCGCCTGAACAACGCCCGCGCGACGCTGACGAATGTCACTTCGTGGCCGGTTCGTGAAGCCGTCCGTGACAACGCCCACGAGCTGCAGCGCGTGCGGCGCCGAATTCGACGGTGACGGTCGGCACTGCGGGATGATTCAAAGCACAGGCTGCGCTTGAGGAAACGTCCAGGTTCCTTTCAGGACTTCGGCGCGCGGGCGATAAAGTCGCACTGTGTAGTTCCAGCCAGCCGCGCTATGAAGAAGCGTCGACACGCCAAACATGCCTTAGGGTGATGACCGCCTCCGGCTCAGCATTGTTCTCTGGTTTGGCCATTGATCTTGCATGCGAGGGAATGCCTTGAAAAGCTCGGACGCACGTTTTCCAGCACTATGTGGAGCCCCGCGTTAAGGGGACGCGGGACCTGCGCCAAACACGAAGACAAACGAAAGCGTTAGTTTGAATTGACCCGCTTACGGAGTCTGCAAGGTGCCGTCTTTCAGGCGCGTTTGCGTCCAGGTCGTTACGACGTTCTCGCACGGATATTTCGCGGCTTCCGTCTCGTCGATATCGACGCCGAGCCCGGGCTTGTCGTTTGCATAGACGTGTCCGTTCCTGTATTCGGGCAGTCCGGGAAACACATCGAGCAACGCGGCTCTTGGCCCTTTAAGCTCCTGGATCACGAAGTTGGGCGGCTCGGTGCCTGACCATTCCTGCACGCCGAAATTGCGCGATGCGAGATCGATGTGAATGTTCGCGGCATGCGCGAGCGGCGACATATCGCCGGGTCCATGCCACGCGGTTCTTACGCCGAACTGCTCCGCGAAGATCTGCAGCTTGCGACCGGCCGTGATGCCGCCGATCTGGCTCAAGTGAACGCGTATGAAATCGATCAGGCGTTCCGTGATGAGAAAGCGCCATTCCGACGGATTATTGAAGAGCTCGCCCTGAGCCAAAGGCGTGGTCGTCTTGGCTCTCAGTTGCCGCATCCATTCGCCTTCTTCCAGCGCGATAGCATCTTCGAGGAAGAACAGATCATACCGTTCCAGTTCGCACGCGAATTTGATTGCCTCGACGGGCTTCAACCTTTCATGCACGTCGTGACACAGGGCGACGTCGAAGCCTATCTTGCTGCGAAGACCATCGAACAGCTTGAGCGTGTCGCGCATGTACTTGCGACTGTCAAGATACACGCCATCCAGTGAGCCTTGTGGCGCGCCCGACGGCGCTTGGCCGAAACTAGCGCCGCCATAGCCGCCGCTTTGGCAGCGAATATGGGTGATGCCTTGCTCGCGATATCGCTGGATGTTTTCACACAACTCGCTGAGATCGCGCCCATCCGCGTGACGATAGATCGGTACGCCTTCGCGGCATTTTCCGCCGAATAGTTGATAGAGCGGCATGTTCGCCATCTTGCCCTTGATGTCCCACAACGCCATGTCGATGCCGGAGATGGCGTTGTTTTCAATCGGTCCATTGCGCCAGTATGCGTTCTGGTGCATCAACTGCCAGAGCTCTTCGATCGCTTCGGCGTCGCGACCGATCAGAAGCGGCCGCAGATACTCCTCGACCAGACACTTGACGGCGAGATGCCGATACGCAAACGTCGCACATCCCATGCCGTACAGACCGGGCTGGTTTGTCTCAACCCTTACGACGGTCAGGTTGATACCTTCCGGCGCGGTCAGGATGATCTTTACATCGGTAATGAGAGTTGCCATCTTTTATCTGCCAGATTGGACGCGCCGCGCGTGCATGCGCGCGCGTCCAGATTTCTATGAGTCACATGGGCTCGAACGCTTACGTGCGGCCCATGGCGAGCGGTGCGTCATCCTTTGAGCGCTCGTCCGAACGGGCCGGGACGGTGATCATCAGAATGACCGAAAGCAGAAGGGCGGCTGCCATGAAGATGTAAGAAGCAGCAGGGCTGCCTGTGGCCCCGTTCAGATAACCGACAACCCACGATCCGCAGAATGCGCCGAGCGCACCGCATGCATTGATGAGTCCGATCGCGCCACCGAGCACATTGCTCGGGATCAATTCGGGCACGAGCGCGAAGAACGGTCCATACGGCGCATACATCGTCGCGCCTGCGATGACCAGCAGCACGAAAGAGAGCCAGAAGTGCGAGCCGCCGAGCAGATACGAGCCCACGAACGCGACTGTTCCGACGAGAAGCAACGGCCACACGAAGAGCTTGCGGTTGCGTGTTTTGTCGGAGAGCCATGAGGCGAGCAGCATCAGGATGATCGCGGCGAGATACGGCACGGCCGCGAGCCAGCCTACCGATACGATGTCGATGCTGGACGCTTGCTTGAGGATCGACGGCAGCCACATGATGAACCCATACACGCCGATGCTCCAGAGCGCGTGGATCGCGCAGCACTTCAGCACGATCGACGAGCGAAACGCCGTCTTGTAGTCACGCACCGGCGCGATATGAGCCTGCTCGGCCGTCAGGCGTGCGGCCAGTTCCGTCTTTTCTGCTTCACTCATCCACGGCGCGTCGGCGGGACGATCCTTGACGGTGAACCACCAGACGATGGCCCAGGCGATCGCGGGCAGACCTTCGATGACGAACATCTCGCGCCAGCCGAAGCTGTGCACGAGATAGCCCGACACGACCGACATCCACAGCACCGTCACCGGATTGCCGAGGATGAGGAAGGTATTGGCGCGCGAGCGTTCGCTGCGCGTGAACCAGCGGCTGATGTACATCAGCATGGAAGGCATCACAGCCGCCTCGACCACGCCGAGCACGAAGCGCAGCGTCATCAGCATCGGAATGTTGCTGACCATTCCGGTCGCCGCCGCGCACAGCCCCCAAAGGAGCAGACTGAAGAAAATCAGCTTCTTCACGCTGTTGCGCTGTGCGTAGATCGCGCCGGGAACCTGGAACAGGCAATAACCGAGAAAGAACAACGAACCGATCAGGGACGACATGCCATGCGTAATGCCGAGATCCTTGTCGATCCCGGCCGCAGCGGCGAAGCCGTAGTTCGCGCGGTCGAGGTAGGCGAGGCTGTAGGTGATGAAGATGATGGGCATGAGATACCACCATCTTTGGGGTGCCACGGGTTTGACGCTTTCCATGATGTCTCCGGATCGGTACCGCGTAAATGCTGTCGGGATAGCGGGGCTTTCTTGTTGTCGTTATATTTCCGCGAGGGATTCAGTTCAGAGCACGGCGAGCCAGCCGCCGTCTACGTAGATGATCTGGCCGTTCACATAGGTCGATGCCTGCGACGACAGATATACCGCCGTGCCGACAAGCTCTTCCGGCTTGCCCCAGCGCTGTGAGGGATTGCTGCTCTTGACCCACGCATCGAAGGCGGCGTTGTCGACCAGCGCCTGGTTCATGTCGGTGAGGATGTAGCCCGGGCCGATGGCGTTCGCCTGAATGTTCGAAGACGCCCACTCGGCACTCATCGCCCGGGTCAGCATTTTGATGCCCCCCTTTGCCGCCGTGTATGCGCCGACCGTCGCGCGTGCGCTTTCGCTCGTCAGCGAGGCGATGTTGACGATCTTGCCCCCCGTGCCGCGCGCGATCATGCGACGCGCCGCTTCTTTCGCGACGATGAACGCGCTCGTCAGGTTCGTATCGATCACACGCTTCCAGTCGGCGAGTTCGAGTTCAACGAGCGGCTTGCGAAACTGGATGCCGGCGTTGTTGACGACGATGTCGATCTGGACGCCGTCACGGTCCCATTGTGCGAATGCGTCGGCGACGGCTGTTTCGTCTGTGACGTCGAACGCGCGACCTTGTGCCTTGAAGCCTTCGCTTTCGAGGCGGTGCACCGCTTCGGCAACGGTATCGGCGCGCGTTCCGTTCACGATCACGCCAGCGCCCGCGGCGGCGAGCCCTTCTGCAAGCGCGAAGCCGATGCCTCTTGCGGAGCCCGTGATGAGCGCCGTGCGGCCGCTCAGGTCGAATAACGATGTCATCGTTTTTCCTTTCAAGTGTCGAGTCGAGGCGCGAGTGCGCCCCTCGCGGCCGGCGAGCCGACCGCGATGATGTTTGTGTCGATGGCGTTGCTTAAGGTGTCAGACGGGCTTCTCGTTGACAGTGCCGTTCAGCGTTGCCCGATCCTCGAAGTCCTTCTCGGCGCGCCGGATGAGCGTGAGCACCGCTTGCTCCGCGGTCTCGGGATCGCCTTGCTCGATGGCGATGCAAAGCGCTTCGTGCATCGGCAGCGAACGGGCCGGGCCGCCTGCGATTTCCGAGCTGAGTTCGAAACTCGTGCGCAGGATCGCTGACAACGCGTTTTGCATTTGCTGCACGAACTGGTTGTGGCACGCGGTGAGGATCGCGCCGTGGAAGGCGAGGTCGGCGGGCACGTATTCGCCATGACCCGCGACCGCGCGTTCCATTGCCTTGTAGGCACGCCGCACGGCTTTGCGGTCATCGTCGGTTGCGCGCTTGGCAGCGAGCTTGGCGGCATTGGGCTCGATGATCAGGCGCAGCTCCATCAAATCTTCGATCAGGCCGGGGTCGAGCGTTCCCGCTCGCGCGCGCCACGTGATTACGTCTGGATCGAACAGTTGCCATTGCGAGCGCGGCAGCACGATCGTTCCATAGCGGCGGCGCACTTCGAGCATGCCTTTGGCGGAGAGCGACTTCATCGTCTCGCGGATCGTGATGCGGCTGACCTGCATTTGCTCGGCGAGAATGGGTTCCGCAGGCAGAATCTCGCCCGGCGCGAATTTACCGGAACAAATCTGCTCGCCCATCTGGTTTAGAACCTGCCGATGTAGGGTTGCCATAAGTCTCTCTAGGTCATACGTATGATGTAGAAAGATAGGCTTACGCGTTTTATTGCACAATTCGGGATGACCCGTACTGTTTGGGCCGAGCGCGAACCCGGGCACGGCTGGGCAGTTCTCGCCGATGCCTGACTACAGCGGACAGCTTGCTCAAGTCGTATCGGCTGCGCGTGGCGCTGGAATCTGCCGCGCTGCCCGAACCTGGCTATCGGCTCGAAGAGAAAGTGCTGGAGCGTTGCCGCGATGTCGAGAAGCATCTGCTCGCGGCGGCGTCGAGACGGATACTGCCGATCAGCTTCACGAGCGCGGCGTGCGCCTTCATGAATCGTTGGTCGAGGCATCGTGCAACAGCTTTTTCATCGATGCGATCAAGCGAGAAGCACTCGACCTCGACGTTGCGAACGACTGCGAATGGACGCGAACGCTCACAATCCGCCCAAGCCCTACACCAACTCACTCAATAGCTGTTCAAGCCAGAAGACGAACGCCGACGCGAGCGGCGAATCTGCACGCTCCGGCGGCCGCACGATGTGATACGGATGCCGCGACGGCACCGTTGCCTTGAACGGCCGCACGAGCGTGCCCTCGACGAGATCGTCGCGCACCGAGATGCTGTCGCCGAGCGCGACGCCCTGACCGTGCAGCGCGGCTTCCACCGCAATATGCGCATTGCCGATCTCCAGAATGCGCATGCGTTCGGGATGCTCCACCTTCGCTTCCATCAGCCAGCGCATCCACGAACCGGCGTGCTCGCAGAACAGCGCATAGTGGCGCAAATCGTCGGGCGAGCGGATCGCCTTCGGGCCGTTCATCAACGCGGGACTCACCACCGGATACAGCGACGGATGCTCGATTAGCGTGACCGAGCGGTCTTTCCAATGCGCTTCGCCGTAGCGGATGCAGACGTCCACATCGGGCGAATAGACTTCCTTGTCATCGTTCGATGGAATCAACTTCAGCTTGATCGCCGGATACCGATGCAGAAAGTCGCCGATATGCCGTGCGAGCCAGCGCGAGGTGAACGACAGCGGCGCCGAGACGACCAGATCCCCCGCGACGACCGTTTCCCCGACTTTCGCCACGGCCGTCGCGATCATCTCGAAGGCGCCGCGCACCGATGGCAGCAGCGCTTCGCCCGCCGGCGTGAGCTTGAGCCGCGCCCGCGAGCGGATGAACAGATCGACGCCGAGCGACTCCTCCAGCACGCGCACCTGATGGCTGACCGCGCTCGCCGTGACGTTCAACTCCTCGGCGGCTTTGGCGACGGTGGCATGGCGCGCCGTCGCCTCGAAAGCGCGCAGGGGATTGAGCGGCGGCAGGCGGCTACGCATGGTCGTTCGGCGGGCTCACGGTCGAGATGCTGAGAAAAATTTCATTAAAGCAGGTTCAAAATCTCGCTACAAACAAAAAAATTGTAGGCCTATGCTCGTCGTGAACTCAACGTGACGAGGATGAAGCATGAAGGTGACGGAAGGGACCGAACGGTTGTGGGGCGGACGTTTCAGATCGGCGCCTGCAGCTGAACTCAAGGCGCTGTCGCGCTCCGAGGAAAGTTTTTTCAGGCTCGCGCCGTATGACCTCGCCGGCTCGAAGGCGCATGCTCGCGAGTTGCAGCGCGCGGGCGTACTGAACGCAGACGAACTGCAAAGCCTGCTCGCGGAAATGGAGCGGGTGCGCGCCGAATTTGTCGAAGGGCGGCTTGCGCCCTCGCCGCACGACGAGGACGTGCACACGTTCCTTGAGCGCGTGCTGACCGAACGGCTCGGCGCGGCGGGCGCGAAGCTGCGCGCGGGACGTTCGCGCAACGATCAGGCCGCCAACGACCTGCGCCTCTTTCTGCGCGACAAGGCGCGCAAGATCGCGCGCGACGTGATCGCGCTGCAGGATGCGCTCGTCGCTCAGGCGCAGGCGCATTTGCGCAGCTACAGCACGGGCTTCACGCACTTGCAGCCGGCGCAGCCCGTCGTGTTCGCGCATCAACTGCTGGCGCACGCGCAGGCGTTCTATCGGGATGTTGATCGCCTGATCGACTGGGATCGCCGCAGCGCGCGCTCGCCGCTCGGCGCGGCGGCGCTCGCGGGCTCGGCCATCTGCGTGAATCCGGCGCTTTCGGCCAAAGAGCTGGGCTACGACGCGCCCTGCGAGAACTCCATCGATGCCGTCGCGTCGCGCGATCACGTCGCCGAATTCCTGTTCGCGACGAGCATGCTGGCGGTGAACCTGTCGCGTCTCTCGGAAGAGGTGATTCTCTGGACCTCGCGCCAGTTCCGCTGGGTCGAACTCGACGATGGCTATGCGACCGGCAGCTCGATCATGCCGCAGAAGAAGAACCCCGATATCGCCGAACTTACGCGCGGCAAGGCGGGGCGTCTGATCGGCAATCTAAGCGGCTTGCTCGCGACGCTCAAGTCGCTGCCGCTCGCGTACAACCGCGATCTCGCCGAAGACAAGCGCGCCGCGTTCGACGGCATCGACACGCTCGCGCTCACGCTGCCCGCGATGGCCGGCATGATCCGCACGATGCGCGTGAACGTCGACGAACTGCGCAGGCAGGCGCCGCTCGGCTTCACGCTCGCGACCGAAGTGGCCGACTGGCTCGCGCTACAGGGCATTCCGTTCAGCGAGGCGCATGAGATCACCGGCGCGCTGGTGCGGGCGTGCGAGGAACGCGGCATCGAGTTGTCCGATCTGACGGCGGACATGCTCGCGGCGGTCGATCGGCGTCTTCATGCCGGCGTGCTCGATCACCTCACGCTCGAAGCCGCCGTCGATGCACGCAGCGGCTTCGGCGGCACGGCGCCGGCGCGCGTCGTCGAGCAGATCGATCGCCTGAAGCTGGCGCTCGCACGGCAGAGCGAATGGGCAAGCGAATACGGAGGTCCGAGATGTTGAGCGCAACGGAGCAGGCGCAGCATTCGATGACAATAGAGCAGCCGAAGCTAGAACGCGTGCGTCGCCGGTACTGGGGCCGCTATGTGGCGTCGGCCGCGATCGTCGTCGTGATCGGGTATGTCATCGCGGCGTTCGCGCACGGACAGATCGAATGGCAGACGGTCGGGCGCTTTCTCACCGCGCGCACGATCCTGATGGGCCTCGCCAACACCATCGTCATGACGATTCTCGCGATGGCCTTAGGCATCGCGCTGGGCGTCGTCACGGCGGTGATGCGGCTCTCCAGCAATCCGGTGCTGAGCTCCATCTCGCAAGGTTACGTGTGGCTCTTTCGCGGCACGCCGGTCATTCTGCAACTGCTCCTGTGGTTCAACCTCGCACTCGTGTTTCCGGCCATCGGCATTCCGGGCGTGTTCACGCTGCGCACAGTCGATGTCATGACGCCGTTTCTCGCGGCGCTTCTCGGGCTCGGCATCAATCAGGGCGCGTATACGTCGGAAGTGGTGCGCGCGGGGCTGCTGTCCGTCGATACCGGGCAATACGAAGCGGCGAAGTCGATTGGAATGCCGCGTCTTCAGGCGCTACGCCGCATCATTCTTCCGCAGGCGATGCGCGTGATCGTGCCGCCTATCGGCAACGAGCTCGTCGGCATGGTCAAGCTCACGTCGCTCGCGAGTGTGATCCAGTTCGCGGAGATGCTGCACAACGCGCAGAACATCTACTACGCGAACGGACGCGTGATCGAACTGCTGATCGTCGGGGCGATCTGGTATCTCGTCGTCGTCACGGTGCTTTCGTTTTTGCAGACGCGCGTCGAGCGCCGCTATGCGCGCGGCGCGGGCCGTGCGTCGAGCCGTCAGTGAGGAGACACGCATGAATCCAATCGTTCGCGCATCGGACGTGCGCAAATCGTTCGGCGAGTTCCAGGCGTTGAAGGGCATCACGCTCGATGTCGCCGAGGGCGAAGTGCTGTGCATCATCGGACCTTCGGGCTCGGGCAAGAGCACCTTGCTTCGCTGCATCAATCAACTCGAAACGATCAGCGACGGCTCGCTCTGGGTGAAGGGCGAACTGCTCGGCTACAGGCAGTCGGGCAACCGGCTCCATGAACTCTCGGAGAAGGAGATCGCGCGCCAGCGTCTCGCGACCGCGATGGTCTTCCAGCGCTTCAATCTCTTCCCGCACATGACGGCGCTGGAGAACGTGATCGAAGGCCCGGTGCATGTGTTGAAGCGCCCGCGCGCGCAAGCCGTGCAGGAAGCGCGCGCGCTGCTCGAACGCGTCGGGCTCGGCCACAAGTGCGATGCGTTTCCCGTCGAGTTGTCGGGCGGCCAGCAGCAGCGCGTGGCCATCGCACGCGCGCTCGCGATGCATCCGCAACTGCTGCTGTTCGATGAACCCACGTCCGCGCTCGATCCCGAACTGGTCGGCGAAGTGCTCGCCGTCATGCGCGGCCTCGCGCAAAGCGGCATGACGATGATCATCGTCACGCACGAACTGGGCTTTGCGCGCGAAGTGGCGAATCGCGTCGTGTTCATGGATCAGGGGCAAATCGTCGAGGCGGGACCGCCGGAGCAGGTTCTGTCCGAGCCGCGCCATGCCCGCACGCGCGATTTCATTTCCGCCGTGCTGGCCTGAGAACGTCTGAAGGTCAATCAAACAATCGATTCCGGAGCGAGCATTTCATGAAAGCCACTCTTCGTTTGCAAAGCCTCTGTGCACTGGTCTGCGCCGCCGCGCTGCTGCATGTCGATGCGGCCAGCGCGCAGGCATCAGCGCCCGGCAAGAAGGAAATCGTTGCCGCCGTGGTGCCGAACTATCCACCGTTCGAGTTCAAGGACCCGGAGACCGACAAGCTGACGGGCTTCGACATCGACCTCGGCGAAGCGCTCGCCGCGAAGATGGGCGTGAAGATGGTATGGCAGGAAACGAGCTTCGATCAGATGCTGAGCGCGCTCACGACCAAGCGCGTGGATATCATTTTGTCGGGCATGACGGATATTCCCGAGCGGCGCGCGTCGGTGAACTTTCTCGACTATCTGAAGAGCGGTCCGCAGTATTACGCGCTGAAGACGCACGCGGGCGATTTCCCCAACATGGATGCGTTGTGCGGCAAGACGGTCGGTTCGAGCCGGCGCACGTCGTTTCCGACGAACATTAAGGCGTGGAGCGACGAACATTGCGTGAAGGCGGGCAAGAAGCCGATCGCGGTCGTCGGCACCGATGGTTCGTCGGATGCGCGCATGCAACTGCGTCAGGGACGGATCGACGCGGCCGTGCAGGGCGGCGAGACCATGCCGTATCAGAACAAGATCGATCAGAACGCATACGTGACGATCGGCGCGCCGTTCATGTCGCAATACATGGGCGTCGGCATGGCGAAGGACAGCGCGGTCCTCAACGACGCCGTGACGAAGGCCTTCGATCAGCTCATCGCCGACGGCACTTATCAAAAGATTCTCGCCAAGTGGGGCTTGCAGGAACAAGGCGTGCAAAAGGCGCAGATCAATGCAAGCAACTGAGCCTCGTATCGACGCGACGCCGCGCTGGCCCGATGGCAAGCGTTCATGTGTCGCGCTCGCATTCGATCTCGATGGCCCGACCGGCAGCGCCATGCTCGACGGCTCGATCTGGCGCAATCCCGCTTACTTTACGCTCGGCGCGTATGGGCCGTGGCGCGCGCTCGGCAGGATTCTCGACGTGCTCGCCGAGCGCGGCGTGCGCGCGACGTTCTTCGTTCCCGCATGGGTGATGGAGAACTGGCCTTCGCAATGCCGCGAGATCGTGCGCGGCGGACATGAAGTCGCGTATCACGGCTATCGGCACGAGGCATTCTGGACGCTTACGCCGGAACGCCAGCGCGAGATCATGGAGATATCGACGCAACTGTTCGAGCGTCATCTCGGCGTGCGTCCGGTCGGCTTTCGCACGCCATCGGGCGACTGGAGCGCCGAAACTCCCGGCATTCTCGCGGAGTTCGGCGTGCGCTATTCGAGCTCGATGCGCGGCGACGATCGTCCCTATGTGCTCGATGCGAAAAGCGGCCTGATCGAGATTCCCGCGCGCTGGGAACTGGACGATTACGCATCGCTTGCTTATCAGCGCAGGCCGGACTTTCCCGCGGGCCTCGATCGTATCGCGAGCTACGAGACGACGCTCGACAACTGGCGCCGCGAGTTCGACGGCTCGCACGACGAGGGACTCTGCATGACCACGCTGTTTCATCCGAAGGTGTCGGGCAAGCCCGGACGCATCGCGCTCATCGAGGGCTTGATCGATCACATGCTCGCGGCGGGCGACGTATGGTTCGCGACCGGCAGCGAAGTCGCCGACTGGTGGATGTCGAGCGGGCAGGCGAGCGCATGACGAACGATGCGAAATGGCCCGGCGGCGCGCGCTCGGCCGTGATTCTCACTGTCGATTGCAACGACGATCTCGGCATTCGCACGCAGGCGCCGGATATCGAGGGCCGCGAGAAATCGCTTTCCGTGTGGCGCTATGGCGCGAAGCGCGGCGTGGATCGACTGCTCGCGACGCTCGACGAATACGATGTGCCTTCGAGCTGGTTCATGCCGGGACAGGTCGCGCGCACGCATCGCGATCTCGTCATGCGCATCGACGCGGCCGGACATGAAATAGGCGTGAGCGGCGATGCCTGCGAGGACTTCGATACGCTCGATCTCGCGCAGCAGAAGCACGCGTTCGACTGCGGCCATGCCACGCTTACCGAGGCTCTGGGCCGCACGCCCGCGGGCTTTCGTCCGTTCACCGGCAACTGGGCGCCTGGCTTCGCCGCGCATTTGCACGCGCGGGGCATCGCATGGACTTCGACGTGGCTTGGCGACGACCTCCCTTACTACCATCTCGATGCGCCGCTGATCGAATTGCCGCTGCACGTGGAGCTCGAAGACGAGCCTTACTTCGCGTTCAATCTCGCACCGCCGGTGCCGGTCGGTCAGTCGCGCATCGCGTCGTATCGCGAAGTGCTTGGCAACTGGACGCGCGACTTCGAGGCGTTTCATCGCTTCGGCTTGTGCTTCGTGATGCGGCTGCATCCGGAGATCATCGGGACGGCGGGGCGCATCGGCGTGCTGCGGGCCTTGCTCGCGACGATGCGCGCACGCGGCGATGTCTGGTTCGCGACCGGCTCGCAGGCCGCATCGTGGTGGCGCGAGCGATGCAGCGCCAACGAGCCCGGACATCCGGTCGAGATCTTCGAGCGTCACAGGACCACCATCGCATGAACAAGCGGGAGCACTTTTTATCGGAACGGCTTGCGAACTTCATCGCGGATTCGTCGTTCGACGAACTGCCGCACGAGGTCGTCGAAAAAGCGAAACGGCATCTGCTCGATACGCTCGGCGCGGCGCTCGCGGGTGCGCGCACGGAGCCGGCGCGAGCTGCGCGCTCGGTGATGGATTCGACGGGCGACGCCATCATATGGGGCACATCGCGACGCACGAATGCACGCGATGCCGCGTTCATCAACGGCATCGCGGCGCATGCTCTCGAACTCGACGATTCCGGCGGCTGCGATCACTCGGGCGCGGTCGTCGTGCCCGCGGTCTTCGCGGCGCTCGGCCGTGTCGATCGGTGCGTTTCCGGCCGCGAGTTGCTGCACGCGATCGTGCTCGGCTACGACATCGCGCGGCGCGTGCTCGAAGCGTGCGGCGGCTACTCGGCGCACAACGGACGCGGCTGGCATTCGACGATGACCTGCGGCGTGTTCGGCGCGGCCGCCGCGAGTGCGCGCGTGCTCGGACTCGATGCGCGCGGCATCGGCGCGGCGCTCGGGCACGCGGCGAGCTTCGCGGGAGGACTCTGGGGTTTCATCCACGACGGGTCGCAGACCAAGCGCCTGCATTCCGGACGCGCGGCGGAAGGCGGCCTCACGGCGGCGTTGCTCGCGGCGGAGGGCATGAGCGGCGCCACGCGCATTTTCGAGGACGTATGGGGCGGCTTCCTGCGCACGTTCGCGGCGGATTCGGCGTGCCCCGATGCGCTCGTCGCGGAGCTTGGCGCGAACTGGAAGATCATGCGCTGTTCGATCAAGCCGCATGCGTGCTGCCGCAGCATTCATTCGGCGCTGGATGCGCTCATCGAACTGACGAACGGTGGTTCTGTCGCGCATGTGCGCGTGAAACTCAGCGCATTCGTTCACGGGATGTGCGGCGACCGGAAGCCGGTCAATCTGGCGTCGGCGCAAATGAGCATGCCTTATGCGCTCGCCGCTGCGCTCGTGTTCGGCAATGCGGGTATCGAAGCCTTCGTCGAACGGGCGCGCACGGACATGCGCGTGGCGTCGATGATGCAGCGCATCGTCCTCGAACCGGACGCATCGCTCGCCGATCTCGACGAACCCGAAGTCACCGTCACTTACGCCGACGGCACGACACGCTCGCTTAAGGCGACGATCCCGCTAGGCGACCCGCGCCGTCCGTTGGACGATACGCAACTGGTGGCGAAGTACTGGAGTCTTGCGGACGATGTGATCGGAAACGACGCGGCCGTTTCGCTGGCGCATGCCGTGTTGAATGTCGAAGAATGCGCGGACGTGAAGGCGCTCGAACGCCTGCTCGTGGGACGCGCCAACGCGTGCGCGACCGAGATCAGCTAGTGTCTTCGCCTGCCGGTCCTTCGATTCGACTCTTCGTTCAGTCCCACACCGGCGCGAGGCCTTCAGGACTGACTTCACGGCCGTTGCGTTCCAGTTCGGCGATCTGCGCCATGTCTTCGGCAGTTAGTTTGAGCTGTTGCGAGAGCAGGTTGCTCGCGAGGTTCTCGCGCTTCGTCGACGACGGGATCACCGAGTAGCCGAGTCGCAGCGCCCACGCGAGCGCGACCTGCGCCGCCGTGGCGTGATGCCGCTTCGCGATCTCGCCGATGACCGGATCGTTCAGCACCTTGCCATAAGCGAGCGTCATGTACGACGTGACGTGAATGCCTTGCTCGCGAAGAAACTGGACGAGCTTGCGGTTTTGCAGATACGGGCTCAACTCGATCTGGTTGGTCGCGATGTTGTCCTTGCCGACCACCGCGATAGCCTGCTTCGTCAATTCGATGTTGAAGTTGGAAATGCCGATCTGCTTCGTGAGACCTTGCGCCTTCGCATCCGCGAGTGCGCTCATGAATTCCTCAAGCGAAACGCCGTTGTCCGGCGCGGGCCAGTGGATCAGCGTGAGGTCGACTTCATCGACGCGCAGCTTCGTCAGACTCTCTTTCAGGCTCGGCACGAGCTTGTCGCGCGAATAGTTGTCGGACCAGATCTTGGTCGTCAGAAAGATGTCCGAGCGGGGTGCGCCCGAGGCCGCGATCGCCGCGCCGACTTCGGCTTCGTTGCCGTAGATCTGCGCGGTGTCGATCGCGCCATAGCCGAGTTCGAGCCCGTTGCGCACCGAGTCCATGACGACCTGGTCTTTCAGGCGGAAAGTGCCCAGTCCAAAAGCGGGAATCTGATTCATGGAATGCGTTCTCCGGTCCGATGCATCGTTCAATGTCGATGAACGTGATTCTGACCGGTTCGATTCATTCGAAAAACCGCTTGAAATGGGAAAGAATATTGATTCCGCGTCAAATGTCGACGCCGTCTGTTATCGCCAGACGGCGATCTCCCCGATGCTTCAGCCAATGCCGAGCACATTGGCGCCGATGCACGGATCGACCGCGCGTTCGAGCCGCTTCTGATGGATCACGAGCGTGATTTCCGTCGAGCCGGTTCCCACTTCGAGATTCAGCAGGTGGCCGCCGTAGGCGTTGAAGTTGCTGTCACCGGCCACGCCGTGCATATGGATCGACGGCTTGCCTTCTTTCCACGCGACCGATCCCGTCAGGCTGCCCATCTCGACATTGCGGAACGTCTTCGCATCGAAGTCTTTCTTCGCCGCGTTCCAGAAGCCGAACGTCGGATGACCGAAGCCGATGCCCGTCAAGCTGACCGCAGGAATGCTCTCCGCCAGCGCGAACTTCGTCAGTTGCTCGAAGACGTTGTCGCCCATGCGCAGCACCATGAAATAGCCCGTGGGCGTCCTGATGTATCTGCGTTGCACATCCGGGCCGCCTGCCGCGATCACGCCGGCCTCGCACTCTGCAGGCGTCTGCGTTTGCGCCGAGACACCGCCCGGGATGATCGATGTCGCCAATGCGCCGGCCGACAACGCCGCGATGTTCTTGAAGAAGTGCCTGCGCAGATAAGTCTCGTCCATGAAGCTGTCTCCGTTGATGTTATTGGCCGTTCGATTCGGCTGCGGCGGAGTGTAGACAAGAGCTTCGCGACGGAATACTGAGAGTTGCGACTACGGCTATAACGCGGGGTCATGGCTTGAGCGCGTCTTCGGGCTCGATGTGCTGGGCGAGCAGTTCGTCCATCAAAAGGCGCGCGCCCACGGAGACCGGCGCGCCGCGCCGCGTGACGAGTTCGTATGGCTCGCTTTTCGAAGACAGCTTGAGCGGGAGCATGCGAGCCATGCCATGTCGCGTGAAGAACTCGGCCACATCGATGGACACGAGCGCGACAAAAGTCGGATTGCTTTGCAACAGTGAAAGCGTGGCAAACGCCGACGTGGTTTCAACGAGATGCAGCGGAAAGCGGATGCCGGCTTCGCGGAACTCGCGTTCGAGCAGCATGCGCATCGGCATGTTGGCGCGATACACGACCCATCTCACGTCGGCAAGATCTTTCAGGTGCAGCCTGCGCGCCTTCTGAAACGGATGGCTCAGGTTCGCAATGACGGCCAGCGTTTCCTCTTGCAGATTGACGCTGTCATAGAGAAAGGGCGTCTGGCTGATCGTCGTGCGACACACGGCGAGGTCGAGCCGTCCGGCATCGATGAGGCTCAGCAACGCGGCGCTCGTATCTTCGACGATCTCGACCGACATCTCCCCATGCTTCGTGACCAGCGACGAGATAGCTTCGATCGCGCGCGGCACCGCGCCCATGATGACGCCGACCGAAACGCGTCCTCCGTGTCCACGCATGATGCCGACGATCTCTTCACGCAAATGCGCCACGTCGGTATGAATCAAGCGCGCATAGCGAATCACGCAATGACCGATGTCGTTCGGTTCAAGCCCTCGGCTCGTCCTGTTGAAAAGCGCGGTGCCGAAGGTCGTTTCGATTTCGTGCAGCGCCTTGCTTGCGCCAGGCTGAGTAAGTGAAACCTGCTTGGCGGCGCTCAGCAGCGAACCATGATCGGCAAGCGCGATGAGCAAACGCAACTGCTTGAGATGCAGCCGGGAAATGATGGAGTTGAGCGAAGGAGTCATGCTTCGAGTTGAGGAATAGTTATACCCGTATTCATTATTGTCAATTCCGGCTGTTTCGACCGCTGCCTATACTGCCGCATCAAACCCGCATTGCGCATAGCTTAAAGCCTAACGTTAACCCGCATCGATCAGGGTTCCTGCTATTCGGGTTTTTGTGTACCTATAACTGTCGATCAACATGGCCCTCATCAATTACATCACGCAGATCCAGTTCGACTTCGGCGCCGTGCGCCTCTTGAAGAGCGAATGCGAAAGGATCGGAATCAGCAGGCCGCTTATCGTGACGGATCGCGGCATCAAGGCGGCTGGCATCGTGGACAAGGTGCTGACGGCTTTGAGCGCGGAGCATGAAGTGGCCGTTTATGACGGCACGCCGCCGAATCCGAACGAAGCAGCGGTGCGCGAAGCGGTCGCCGTGTTCATCGCTGCGCGCTGCGACGGAATCATCGCGGTGGGCGGCGGATCGTCGATCGATCTCGCGAAGGGCGTAGCGGTTTGCGCGACCCACGAAGGCCCGTTGCAAAGCTTCGCCGTGATCGAAGGCGGCGCGACGCGCATCACATCGGCGACAGCGCCGGTCATCGCAATTCCGACGACGGCGGGCACCGGCAGCGAAGTCGGACGCGGCGCGATCCTGATTCTCGAAGACGGCAGAAAGGTCGGCGTGATCTCGCCGTTCGTCGTGCCGAAGTCCGCCATCTGCGATCCCGAGCTGACGCTCAAGCTGCCCGCGACGATGACCGCCGCGACCGGCATGGACGCGATCGCGCATTGCATCGAGACCTTCATGGCGCCGGCCTTCAATCCCGCGGCCGACGGCATCGCGCTCGATGGACTCTGGCGCGCATGGCGTCACATCGAGCGCGCCACGGCGCATCCCGACGACCGGGTCGCGCGCATGAACATGATGAGCGCATCGATGCAGGGCGCGCTCGCGTTCCAGAAAGGGCTGGGATGCGTGCATAGCCTCAGTCATTCGCTCGGCGGCATCGATCCGCGTCTGCATCACGGAACGTTGAACGCGATCTTTTTGCCTGCCGTGATCGCCTTCAATCAGGATGCGCCGGTGGTTCGGGAAGAAGGCAAGCTCGCGCGACTCGCGCAAGCCATGGGCCTCGAAAATCCGGCGAACGTCGGACCTTCGATCAGGGAGATGACGAGCCGCCTCGGTCTTCCCACGACGCTTTCCGGCGTCGGCGTTACGCGCGAGATGTTTGCGGACATCGTCAAGGGCGCGTTGAAGGATCACAGCCACAAGACCAATCCGCGCGACGCGTCCGCCAGCGACTATCACGCGATGCTCGAAGCGTCGTTCTGACTTGCCGCGAGAGCACGCCACTATTAGAGGAAGAAATGGGAGACAAGCTGACAATAGAGCGCAACGGCGACATAGCAATCGTCGCGCTCGATAACCCCGAGAAGATGAATGCGCTCACGCTTTCGATGTGGCGCGATCTCGGCGCGGCAATGAAAAAGTTATCGGATGACGACAGCATTCGATGCGTCATCCTGCGCGGTGCCGGAACGAAAGCATTCGCAGCGGGCGCGGATATCGGCGAGTTTGCAGCGCTTCGATCGAACCGGGAACAGGCGCGCGCTTATGCGGAGATCACGACAGCCGCGATGGATGCTATCGAGCATTGCCGTCATCCCGTCGTCGCGATGATTCACGGTGTGTGCGTCGGCGGCGGACTGGAGATCGCGTCGCTCTGCGATATCCGCATCTGCGGCGAATCGAGCCGCTTCGGCGCGCCCGTCGGACAGCTCGGACTCACCATGTCTTATGCGGAACTCGGCGCGCTGATTCGCCTCGCAGGTCGAGCGGTCGCGATGGAGATCGTGCTCGAAGGACGCATCTTCGATGCGCGCGAAGCGCTCGCGAAAGGGCTGACATCGCGTGTCGTCGCCGACGATGCCGTGGAGGAAGAAGCTATCGCAACCGCTAGGCGCATCGCGCGTGGGGCGCCGCTCGTCGCGCGCTGGCATAAGGCAGCGTCGAACAGGCTCACGCGCTCGCCCGCGCTTTCTGTCGAGGAGATCGAGTCCGCATTCGATTGCTTCGACACGGAAGACTTTCGTATCGGCGCAGAAGCATTCAATGCAAAACAGAAACCAGTCTTCGAGGGAAAGTGAAATGGGTCCGCTGAGTGGAATGAAAGTTATTGAACTGGCGCACATCATGTCCGGCCCCGTATGCGGGATGATGCTCGCCGATATGGGCGCGGATGTCGTGAAAGTCGAGAAAGTGCCCGACGGCGACGATTCGCGCCGCTTCTCGCCGATCTTGCCGAGCGGCGAATCCGCGTCGTTCATGATCGTCAATCGCAACAAGCGCGGCATCGGCCTGAATCTGAAGAGCGATGGTGGCCGCGAAGTATTGAAGCGATTGTTATCGGACGCGGATGTCGTCACGGAAAACTATCGCGCCGGCACGCACGATGGAGAAGTTCGGTCTCGGTTATGACACGCTCAAGGAACTCAATCCGGGACTGATCTATTGCGCGATCTCGGGTTTCGGCCGCACTGGACCGTTCGGCGAGAAGGGCGGCTTCGATCTTATCGCTCAAGGCATGAGCGGCATGATGAGCATGACAGGCGAAGAGGGACGCGAGCCCGTCAAGGCAGGCTCGCCCGTGGCCGACATCAACTCGGGCATTCTCGCGGCGCTCGGCATCGCGGCGGCGTATGCGCAGAAGCTTCGCACCGGACGCGGTCAGATGGTCGACACGTCGCTCTTCGAAGCGGGTTTGCAGCAGATGTTCTGGCCCGCGGCAAGCTATCTCGCGGACGGCACCATTCTGCCGAAGATGGGTTCCGCGAATTCGACGAGCGCGCCGTATCAGGTCTTCAAGACGAGCGACGGCTGGATCAATATCGGCGCGGCCAATCAGAGCAATTACGAACGCCTGCTCGACGTGCTCGATGCACCCGAACTCGCGAGCGATGCGCGCTTCGCAACCAATGCGCTGAGGCTTCAGCACCGCGAGGCGCTCGTCGCGATCCTCAATGAATTGCTCGTGCGCCGAACGACGGATGAATGGATGGCGCAGTTCGACCGCATTGGCCTGCCCGCGGGCCCGGTGCTCGATATCGCGGCGGCGCTCGCTCATCCGCAGACGATCGCGCGCGAGATGGTGGTCGAGACCGATCATCCGCTCGCCGGGAAAGTTAGAGGCCTGGGCTTGCCGATTCACTTCTCCGATGCAAAGCGTTCGGGCAACCGTGCTGCGCCGCTGCTTGGTCAGCACACGAAAGAAGTGCTGATGGAGGCGGGCTATTCGGCGCGTGACGTCGATCGGCTTATCGAAGAGAAGGCCGTCGTGGCGCTGGCGCAATAAAGACGCGATCGAAAACGCGCATGACAGAGTTCAGGAGACAAACATGAGTGAAACCATTACACGTCGGGACTTCCTGACGACGGCGGGACTCGCCGTGGCCGCTACGGCGGCGGGCATCGCTGCACCAAACCGCGTGTTCGCGCAGGCCGCGCCCATCGTCCTCAAATATGCGAGCAGTTTGCCCGACAGCCATCCTCTCAATGCGCACATGCGCGAGGCTTCGGCGTCGATCAAGAAGGAGACGAACGGCCGCGTCGATCTCCAGGTGTTCGCGAACGCGCAGATGGGCGGCGACACCGACATGCTCTCGCAAGTGCGCGCGGGCGGCGTCGATTTCATTCCGCTGCCGGGCGCGATCCTGTCGACGCTCGTGCCGGTTGCATCGATCGAAAGCGTGCCGTTCGCGTTCAAGAACTACGACGACGTCTGGGCCGCGATGGACGGCGATCTCGGCAAGCACGTGCGCGAGCAGGCCGCGAAAGCCGGACTGATCGCGATGGACAAGGTCTGGAACAACGGCTTTAGGCAGATCACCAGTTCGACGCGCCCGATCAAAACGCCCGCCGATCTCAAGGGCTTCAAGATCCGCGTGCTGGTCAGTCCGCTATGGACTTCGATGTTCAAGACCTTCGGTGCGGCGCCGACCGGCATCAGCATCAACGAGACGTACTCCGCGCTGCAGACGAAGGTCGTCGAAGGACAGGAGAATCCGCTCGTCGTGGTGCAGTCCGCGCGCTTCTACGAGGTGCAGAAGTACTGTTCGCTGACGGGTCACATCTGGAACGGCTTCTGGCTGCTCGCGAGCGGCAAGACATGGCCGAAGCTGCCGCGTGACGTGCAGGACATCGTCGCGCGCAACATCAACCAAGCCGCGATGAAGCAGCGCGAGGAAGTCATCCGGCTCAATCAGAGTCTCGAACCGGCGCTCACGGCCAAGGGCGTCACGTTCAACAAGGTCGATCAGCAAGCGTTCCGTACCGATCTGCAGCAAAAAGGCTTCTACGCCGAGTGGAAAAAGAAATACGGCGATGCGGCATGGGGACTTCTAGAGAAGTATTCCGGGCAGCTTTCGTGAGGAAGGGGCGCATCATGAGCACTGACGTTTCCATGGCGGCCATGCCTGTGCCGGCCGCGAGCAAACCGCTCGGGCCGGTTGCAAGAGCGGGTCATATTCTCGATGCCTGCATCCGCTGGTCGACCGAACTCTGTGCCGCGGCGCTCGTGGTGGCCGAAGTGCTGCTGCTGTTCGCGAACGTGTTCTATCGGTACGCGCTCCACGATCCGCTGATCTGGGGCGACGAACTGGCGACGCTGCTTTTCATCTGGCTCGCGATGCTCGGCGCGGTCATCGCGCTGCGCCGCAACGAGCACATGCGGCTCACGACCTTCATCGCGCATCTGCAACCGTCGCGGCGCGCATTCGTCGATACGTTCGGCGCGGTCGTCGTCATCGCGTTCATCATGATGTTGCTGTCGCCGGCGTGGGAATACGTGTCGGAGGAGTGGGCCATCACGAGCGCGGCGCTGGAGATTTCCAACGGTTATCGCGTCGCCGCGCTCGCGGTCGGCCTCACGTTGATGCTCGCGATTTCCGTCGCAAGGCTCATGGAGCAGGCGCGTGCGATGCACTTCGTGCTATCGGCTGTGGTCGTCGGCGGCATCGCGCTTGCGCTGATGACGTTCAAGGCCGCGATGACCGCGCTCGGCAACTGGAACCTCGTGATCTTCTTCGTGGTCGCCGTCGTGTTCATGGTGTCGATCGGCGTGCCGATCATGGTCGCCTTCGGGTTGTCGACGGTCGCGTATCTGAGCACCGTGACGATGACGCCGATGCTCGTCGTGATGGGTCGTATCGACGAAGGCATGTCGAGCATGATCCTGCTCGCCATTCCCTTGTTCGTGTTCCTCGGCGCGCTTATCGAAGCTATGGGCATGGCGCAGGCCATGATCCGCTTTCTCGCGTCGTTGATCGGCCATTTCAAGGGCGGCCTGTCCTATGTGCTGATCGGCGCGATCTATCTGGTCAGCGGCATCTCGGGATCGAAGGCCGCGGATATGGCGGCCGTCGCACCCGCGCTCTTTCCGGAGATGAAAAAACGCGGCGAGGACGAGAACGAACTCGTCGCGATGCTGAGCGCTTCGGGTGCGATGTCGGAGACCATTCCGCCGAGTCTCGTGCTGATCACCATCGGCTCGGTCACGGGCGTATCGATCTCCGCGTTGTTCACGGGCGGCTTCATGCCGGCGGTCGTCGGCGCGCTCGCGATGATCGCGGTGATCTGGCTGAAGAACCGCAAGCGCGAGTTGAAGGAAGTGGAACGCGCGAAGCCGCGTGAAGTCGGCCGGGCGTTTCTGTTCGCGCTGCCCGCGCTCGCGTTGCCGTTCGTGATTCGCGCGGCAGTCGTCGAAGGCATCGCGACGGCGACCGAGGTCGCTTCCGTCGGCGTGGCTTATACGTTCGTCGTCGGACTCGTGTTCTATCGCTCGTTCAAGTGGAACCGGCTCTATCCGATCATCGTCGGCACGGCATCGTTGTCGGGGGCGATTCTGATCATCATCGGCTGCGCCACGGCGATGGCCTGGGCGCTCACGCAATCCGGCTTCTCGCATCAACTCGCGCAGCTCATGTCGGTGGCGCCCGGCGGTTCCATGGGCTTCCTGCTGATCTCGGCGGTGGCGTTCGTGTTGCTCGGCAGCTTTCTCGAAGGCATTCCCGCGATCGTGTTGTTCGGCCCGTTGTTGTTTCCGGTCGCGCGACAGCTCGGCATCAACGAGGTGCACTATGCGATGGTCGCGATCTTCGCGATGGGCCTCGGGCTCTTCGCGCCGCCCTTCGGCGTCGGCTTCTACGCAGCGTGCGCGATTGCGAAAGTCGATCCGGACGGCGCGATGAAGCGCGTGTGGCCTTATCTCGGCGCACTCACGGTGGCGCTGCTCGTACTCGTTGCCGTACCGTGGGTGTCCACGGGCTTTCTTCCTGGAAATTGAACCATGATCAAGGATTCATTGCGCGTCGGCGCGCTTCACTCGCGCAGCATCGAAGTCGATCGTGAGCGAACGATCTCTTTTCTCGGCGAAGACCTGCGCATCTATGCGACGCCGAAACTCATCGACGATATCGAACAGACGTGTCTCGACTATCTGCTCGAATTCGTGGATGAAGGCGAGAACTCGGTGGGCACGGCCGTCGATATCGCGCACACCGGCGCGACGTTGCTCGGCATGAGCGTGCGCATCGAAGTGAAGGTGACGGGCATCGACGGCCGCGCCGTGAAGTTCGACATCGCCGTGTTCGACGACATCGAGCAAGTGTGTACGGGCAGTCATTCGCGCTTCGTCGTCAATGTCGAAAAACTGAAGGCGCGCGTCAGTGATAAAGCGAGCCGGGCCGGCATCGTATCCGCATGAAGATGAACGACATCGCGCCGGACGACATCCCGATCATCGATGCGCATCATCATCTGTGGGATCTCTCGGCAGGGCGTTATCCGTGGCTGCAGGACGACTATCACGAAGAGTTTTTTCTCGGCGATTACCGCAGCCTTTGCCGGGACTTTCTTCCGCGAGACTATCTTGCGGCGGTAGGCGCGCAACCCGTGATCGGAACAGTCCATGTCGAAGCGGAACGTGCGCGCGACGAGCAGGTCGCCGAAACGCGCTGGCTGCACGAGGTGCATGAGCGATACGGCTTTCCGGGCGCGGTGGTCGCGCATGCGTGGTTCGACCGGCCCGACACGGAGGAAGTGCTTGCTCAGCATGCCGCTTATCCGCTCGTGCGCGGGATTCGTTCGAAGCCGGTAACGTCGAAAAGTCCCGCCGAGCGCCTTGACGATATTCGCGGAACAATGCGCGATCCGGCCTGGCTGCACGGCTTCTCGCTGCTCGATAAGTTCGGCTTTTCGTGGGACTTGCGCGTGCCGCCGTGGCATCTCGCCGATGCCGCCGAAGTGGCGCGCATGTTTCCGAACACCGGGATTGTGTTGAATCACACAGGCTTTCCGTGGGACCGGAGCGAAGAAGGTCTGTCGCATTGGCGACGCGCGATGGAGCAGCTCGCAAAGCAGCCGAACGTTTCGGTGAAGCTGTCGGAGTTCGGCCTGAAGGACGCGCCCTGGAATTACGACGATAACCGCAGGATCGTGCTCGATGCGGTCTCCATTTTCGGTGTCGATCGCTGCATGTTCGCGAGCAACTTCCCGGTCGCCGGTTTGCGCGTGAGTTACGACGTCCTCGTTCGCAGCATGAGAAGGATGCTCGAACCGCTCGGGCGCGATGCGCTGGAGAAGATTTTTTATCGGAACGCGCAGCGGTTTTATCGCGTCGTGGTTTAAGCCAAGGGAAGCGCCAGTGTCAAACGCCAACGAACTTCGCCGCCGGTTTCTCGCGAGCGGCTCGGACGACGATCTACCCATCGCGGACGCTCATCAGCACTTCTTCGACATCGAGCGAAATTACTATCCGTGGCTCGCGGACAAGCCCGTGAAGAACTTTCGCTACGGCAACTACGATGCGATCCGGCGCACCTTCCTGCCCGCTGATTATTTTCGCGCGGCGGGGCATCACAAGATCGTGAAGACGGTGCTTATCGAAGGGGAGTGGGACCCGTCCGATCCGCTCGGCGAACTACGCTGGGTCGAGTCGCTGCAACGCGAGCACGGCTTTCCGCACGCGATGAGCGCGCAGGCGTGGCTCGATCGGGAAGACGTGGACGCGGTCCTCGATGTCTATGGCCGGCATCCGCTGGTGAAGGGTATTCGGCACAAACCGGCTGCGCTCGCGCGCGACGAGTACACGAATGGTTTCGTCGCGCCCGGATCGATGCGCGACCGGAAGTGGCGCGACGGTTACGCGAAACTGCGCGACCACAACCTGTTGTTCGAACTTCAGGTGTTCTGGTGGCATTTCAACGAGGCGGCGGAACTGGCGCGTGATTTCCCGGAAACGCGGATCGTCATCAATCACACTGGGCTGCCGGCGGATCGCTCCGAGCAAGGCCTGAAAGACTGGCGCAACGCGCTTGAACTGGTGGCGCGCGAGCCGAACGTGCATCTGAAGATTTCGGGGATCTGTATTCCGGGGCAGCCCTGGAGCGTCGAAGCGAATGCGCCTGTCGTGCGTACCGCAATCGACGTGTTCGGGGCAAAGCGCTGCTCGTTCGCCAGCAACTTTCCGGTGGACGGCGTGGTGAACCGGATGACGGATATCTTCGACGGCTTCAAGGCGATAGCCGCGCCGTATTCGATCGAGGACCGGCTCGCGCTCTTTTACGATAACGCGGTCAGCGTCTACGCGATGTGAGATCGGGTGGCCGTACCTACGCCTCCGGTTTGCTGCGCCCATACAGCAGCAGCATCGCCGCGATCACCACGCCGTAAATGATCTGACGCCCGGCCTCGGGCATCTGCGCGACCGAGAGAATCGACTGCAACAGCGTGATGAGAATCGCGCCGGCCACGGTGCCGAGGTACGAACCCCGGCCGCCCAGAATCGACGTGCCGCCGAGCACGACCGCCGCGATCGCGGGCAACAGATAAGCATCGCCCATCGACTGCGCCGCCTTCGACGCATAACCCGCGAGCAGCACGCCGCCGAACGCCGCGAACGCGCTGCACACGGCGAAAGCGGCCACGGTCACGCGCCGCGTATCGATGCCGGAGAGATACGCCGCGCGTTCGGTGTTGCCGATCGCGTAGAGCGTGCGGCCGAAGGTCGTGCGCGACAGCAGAAACATCGTGACGCCGCCGATCACGACCCACAGCGCGACCGCATTCGGCACGCCGGGCACGAGCCAGCCCGACGCGAGCCATCGCATTACGTCGGGCGCGGAATCCTGCGGCGACGAGCCTCCCGTGTAGACGATCATGATGCCCTGCGCGACCGCATTGGTCGCGAGTGTCGCGATCATCGACGGAATGCGCAGCAGCGCGACGAGAATGCCGTTGACGATACCGATCAGCACGCCGCAACCGATTCCGGCCGGGATCGCGAGCACGCGTCCGAGTTCGCCGTGTCCCGCGACCGCGCACGCCATCATCGCGCCGACCGTGATCGTCCACGGCAACGACAGGTCGATGTGGCCGAGCAGGATCACCATCATCAGCCCGGTCGCGATGATGCCGAGGAACGCGCCGACCTTCAGTTGCAGCAGGATGTATTCCGGCGACGTGAAGTTGCGCGAATACATCCCGCCGACAAGCAACAGCGCGACGATGCACGCGAACGCGATCACGATAGGGCGGTCGATCTTGCGCACGAGCCTCGACACCAGCGTGGTCCGGCTGTTTGCGGGAACGTCGCTCATTGGAACCACTCCAGACGATTGCGCACCCGGAACAGCCCGCACGCGCCGATCGAGACGGCGAGCAGAAGGATCACGCCCTGGAACAGCGGCTGCCACAGCGCATCGACGTTGAACACGAAGAGCAAATCGCCGATCGAGCGGAACGCGAATGCGCCGAAGACCGCGCCGACCGCGCTGCCTTTTCCGCCCAGCAGCGACACGCCGCCGATGACCACGGCGGCGATTGAGAACAACGTATATGAGTTGGCGCTGCCGAGGCTGGCTTCGCCGGTGTCCGTGAAGAACGTGAGAAAGAGGCCGCCGATTGCGGCGAGCAAGCCGGCGAGCGTATAGCTTACGAACTTCGCGCGGCGGATCGGCATGCCTGACAGGAAGGCCGCAGGTTCGGAAGAGCCGGTTGCATAAGCCGCGCGCCCGACCGCCGAACGTTTGAAAGGAGTCCATACGATCAGAATGGTCGCCAGGAGAATCAGCAGGCTCGCCGGCACCACGCCGGCGACCTTGCCGGTCAGTGCGTCGGCGAGATCTTCGTTGATCGATCCGCCGGGAACCGGGCGCAGCAGCAGCGCGAGTCCGTAATAGACGGCGCCTGTTGCGATGGTCGTCACGATCGGCTGCAGACGGCCGAAGATGATGATGACGCCGTTGAGCGCGCCGCACAGCGCCCCCGCCGCGAGCACACCGGCGATGCCGAGCGCGCTGTGCAACGCGTCGCCCGTGACGAGCCACGAGCCAAGGCAATTCGTTAGCACCAGCATCATGCCGATCGACAGGTCGATGCCAGCCGTCAGCACGACGAGCGCCTGGCCCATCGACACCAGCGCGAGCAGCACCGCCTTGTTCGCCGCCGTCTGAAACACGTTCGCCGACAACGTGGAGGGATAGTTGAAGAGGTAGATCGCGAACATCAACACGAACAGGCCAAACGCGAACGACGACCCGCGATTTTCCGCATACCAGTAACGCAACCCGCTCATGGCGCGACTCCCGTGGAAGGCGAACTCTGTCCGACCGGCAGGTCCAGCGCACTGGCGATGAGGTTCTGCTCGGTAATCGCCGGCCCGGCGAGTTCCTTCTTGATCCGGCCTTCGTACAGCACGAGCACGCGGTCGCAGCAGCCGATCAGTTCGTCGTAGTCGGTCGAATAGAAAACGATCGCGGCGCCTTCGTCGGCGAGACGCCTGAGCAACTGATAGATTTCCTGCTTGGTGCCGACGTCGATGCCGCGCGTCGGATCGCAGAGGAGCAGGATTCTTGGCTCCCGGACCAGCCACTTCGCGATGACGACCTTCTGCTGGTTGCCGCCCGATAGCGAGCCCACGGCCGCGTCCACGCTGAACGACTTGATCGCGAGGAGCGACATCATGCGGTCGACGAACGACTGCTGGCGGTCGCGATCGATCACGCCCGCAAAGGACATGCGATCGAGCGCGGCGAACGACAGGTTCTCGCGCACCGACATCGGCAGCATCAGCCCTTCGGTCTTGCGGTCCTCCGGAATCAGCGCCATGCCGATTCGGTTGGCGCGAGCGGCCACGGGGCTGCCTATCGACACGGTCTTGCCATCGACCTCGATCTCGCCCGCGCAACCGCGCAACACGCCGAACAACGCGAGCAGCAGTTCGCGCTGTCCTTGTCCATCGAGGCCGCCCAGCCCGAGGATTTCGCCGGGCCTCAACGAGAAGCTGACGCCTCGGAGCGTATCGTTCCACGCAAGATCACGGCAGGCGAGAACCGGTCCGGCGGCGCCGAGATGCTCGGGCTGGTAAGCGGGCTTGTCCGGAAACACATGCTGGTACTTGCGGCCGATCATCATTTCGACGACCTCGTTGTCGGAGCGCGTGCCCGCCTCGAAGCTCATCACGTGACGACCGTTCCGGTAAACGGTGCATTCGTCCGCGAGCGCCCTTACCTCATGCATCCGGTGCGAGATGAAGAGCAACGCGAGCCCCTCGTCGCGCAGGCGCTTGAGCACTTCGATGACGCGCGCGACGTCGGCGGCGGTCAGCGCCGAGGTGGCCTCGTCGAGGATGAGGATGCGTGGCTCGTGCGCCAGCCCCTTCGCGAGTTCGACCATCTGCTGGCGCGACAGCGGCAGGTCGCGGACTTTCGCGAGCGGGTCGATGTCGGCCGCGCCCGCGCGAGCGAGCGCGGCCTCGGCCTGGCGGCGCTGCGTGCGGCGGTCGATCATGCCGAAGCGCCGTGGCGGGTTCGAAGCGAAGATGTTGTCCGCCACGCTCAGGTCGGGGATCAGCGACAACTCCTGATACACGCAGACAATGCCGGCCGCGTTCGCCGCGGCGGGCGACGCGAACGCGACTTCGCGACCGTCGAGGTGCATCGTGCCTTCGTCCGGCTGCACGACGCCGGACATCACTTTCAACAGCGTGGACTTGCCCGCGCCGTTCTCGCCGAGGACCGCGTGGATGCGTCCCCGGCGCACCGCGAGTTCCGCGTGGTCCAGCGCGACCGCGCCGCCGTAGCTCTTCGACACCCCGGACATCTGAAAGAACGGCCGCTCTGCGTCCTGCCGCATGCTTCGTCTCCGTCACGTCGCCGGCCATCGTCCGGTCACTGATTGCCCTGGCTCTGCTTCATGATTTCCTGAGCGGAGAAGTTGATGCCGCAAGTCGGAAACGAGTTGCCGACGAAAAAGTTGTCGGATTCGTTCGGGAAATAGTTGACGCCCGCTTTCAGCTTCGCGTCGTCGGTGACGTCGAGCGGCAGCTTGATTGCCACGGGAATCGTCTGACCGTCCAGCGCGGCGAGCGCCGTCTTGATCGCCACGGCCACCTGCGCGGGACCGCTGCCCGCCGACGTGCATTTCAGGCCCTGGCTGCCGTATTGCGCGCAAAACTTGCGGAAGCCGTTTTCGGTTTCGCCGCCGAACGGCACGAACGGATGCTTCGCGTCGAGCATCGCGCGCACGACGCCCGTGTCGCCGCCCTGCGCCGAAATGCCGTCGAAATGGCCCTGCACCGCAATGGCATCGGCGGTGGCCTTCTGCGCGACACCGTCGTCCCACTTGCCATAAACCTGAACGACGTTCCACTTTTTACCGGTCTCGTCCAGCGTTTTCGTGAAGCCATTGTGCCGGTCGGTGTCCACCGACGTGCCCGCCACGCCGCGAACTTCGAGCACCTTGCCACCGTTGGGCACATGAGTGGCGAGCCACTTGGCCCACAGTACGCCGAGCCCGTACTGGTCGACGTCCACGTTGATCGCGTCTTCGCTGTCGAGCGTGTTGTCGAACGCGATCAGCACGACGCCCGCTTTCTTCGCGCGGCGGATCGCGGGTCCGAACGAGGCGGGATTCTGCGCGTCCACGATGATCGCGTCATAGCCCGCATCGATGAAGTTATTCACGGCCGAAATCTGCGCCGGCACGTCCTCGCCGGTCGAGACGACCTTGAATTCCTTGAGCTTGGCGGCGACCGCCGGTTGCGACGTGTAGGCCTTGGCCGTCTTGATCATCTGGATGCGCCAGGTGTTCGCGATATAGCCGTTCACGAGTGCGACGCGGTAGGGTCCGGCCTTCTTCGGATACTTGATGAACTTCGTGTCGCTCTTCCAGGGAACCATGCACGCGGGGTCGCTCGCCGGCCCCGAAACAATCGATGCCTGCGCGAAAGCCGCGCTCGCGCACAGCGCCAATACCGCGGCTGCCGCCGCCCGATGCACCTGGATTCCTGGAAGCATGTTCTCTCCTTTCTGTTGGACTGAACTTACCGGTTGCAGGCGCACGTGACTCGTCATGGACTGGCGGCACTGTGTGCGCGAGCGCGGAACCTTGCGGATTGCTTTAGCGGACTGGATCGGACTTGCAGAAGGACCTTTTCGAAGGCTCCCCCTCGAAGCGACAAGAAGGGCACGCGCGTACGCGTTCGCGTCTGACAGTACTGATATACGAATCCACGCGCGATAGTGGTTTACCAGCGCACGCGGCGAATGGCGCGTTCGGGCGGAAACCCTTGCCGGGTATAGGGCCGGCGTGCCACAAACCATGCTCGGCGATGGCGAACGCAGCAAGGCTGCGTCTGCCGATCAACGAGCCGCGGCCCACAGCAACGACAAGCCCGAAGACACCATCAGCGCATCGACGACGAGCCGGAATGTATTCGCGGACATGCGCGCGACGATCCTGCGCGCGCAAAACGTGCCCGTCATGATGGACGCGCCGGTGATCAATCCTTGCATGACGATGCCCGCGGGCAGCGCGCCGAACTGACGAAACGCGGCGACTTTCGCGGCGTACACGGCCAGCGAACCGGCGGCCTCGGTCGCGAGAAATGCGCCCTTCACGAGGCCATAGTTCATGAAGATCGGCACGGTGATCGGTCCGGTCGAGACGACGATGCCTGTCAGGAACCCGACCGGCGCGCCGATCAGCGCGAGTTGAAAAAGCGAGAGGCGCATGGCGCGACGGGCGAGCCATCGGCGCGCGGGAACCATCGCGAGAAAGAAGAGACCGAGCGCGAGTTCGACCGCATGCGGCGGCAGTGCGAGCAGCGTGCGAACGCCCAGCATCGCGCCGGGCGCTGCAGTCGCGCCGTAAGCAATGCACGCTTTCCAGTCGATCTCGCGCCACCACGACAAAACCTTGCCGAGATTGCCCATGATCGCGGCGATCGCCATGATCGGAACGGCCTGCTGCGGGCCGTAGATGATCACGAGCACCGGCATCAGAAGCATTGACGAGCCTGTGCCGATCACGCCGCTGAGAACGCCAGCCATCAAACCCACGCTCAATACGATCAAATATCCCATCGAGGTCTCCGCGAACCAGCGCAGATTTTAATCGCGGACGAGGCGCGTGACTTCGCCATTGCGCGTGGCCGGAGACGCGAATTCTTCAGCGCTTTTACAAGCCTTGATACCGGTCACGCCAGCACCAGGTCGCCCACGGTCTTCTTCAGCGCACGGAAATCCGCGGCCTCGCCCGACTTGCGGTCGGTCACGAGAATATCGATTTCCCGAGGCGCGCAGAACGTGATTCGGCTGCGCTGGCCGATCTTGCTGTGATCGGCGAGGATCGCGACGCGGTCCGCATTCTCGACCATCGCCCGGGCGATCTCGGCTTCCGCCCGATCGAAGTTGCTCGCGCCGTGTTGCCGGTCGATGCCGACGGGCGAGAGCATCGCAAGATCCGCGCGATAACGCCGGATGTCGAGCACGGTCGTCGCTCCCGTGGTCGCCGCCGCGCGCTCGCTGAGCATGCCGCCGAGCAGGATGACTTCGTTCATGGCGCGCACGCGTTCACCCGGTTCCGACGCGCCGCGCAAACGGAGCGCGACGTCGACCGAATTCGTGACGATGGTGAGATTGGCGAGCTTCGCGAGTTCGTCAGCGAGGATGGCGGTGGTGGTGCCGGCGTCGACGAATACTGTCTGACCATCGTGAACGATGCCGATAGCCGCCCGCGCGATGGCCGCCTTCGCGCGCACGTTCGCGCGAGCGCGCTCGGTGATCGGCGCCTCGTCGCCCGAGGGCACGGCGCCGCCATGCACGCGCCGCAACGCGCCCGCCTCTTCCAGATCGAGTAGGTCGCGGCGCACCGTTTCGCGCGACACGCAAAGCTCCGCCATGATCCTCTCGTTCGAGACACGGCCCAGCATCGACAGGAGCGCGCGTATGCGCTGATGACGGTCTTTCTGCCACATAGGGAACGCTCGATTGTGGAAGCGACAATGAGAATTTCGCTGACACGACGCCATTCAGATTACATCCGCAAAAAGCCGAAGTTGTACTTTTTTGGCAGCTTGCAAATTTGAGGATTTGAATCTAGCCTGCATCAGCAATCGGCGGATCTCTTCAACGCACTACCTTCCATGCGGGAGCAGCGATGACGATGAGGCGTATCTGGGTGGGCCGAGTCCTTTCGATCTCCGCGGCAGCGGGACTGACCGGAGGCGGCATCGGCCCGGCGTCGGCTGCGCCACCCGACGCGCTCGTTGCCGCGGCCAAACAGGAAGGCCAGTTGACGACGATCGCATTGCCGCACGACTGGTGCGGATACGGCGCGCTGATCGCCGCGTTCCAGACGAAGTACGGCATCCACGTCAACGAACTCAACCCGGATGCGGGTTCGGGCGACGAGATCGAAGCGATCAAGGCGAACAAGGGCAACAAGGGGCCGCAAGCGCCCGACGTGATCGATGTCGGCCTGTCGTTCGGTCCGTCCGCGAAGAAAGAAGGCTTGTTGCAGCCTTACAAGGTATCGACGTGGAATTCGATCCCGGCTGCTTCCAAGGACGCGGAAGGCTACTGGTACGGCGATTATTACGGCGTGCTTGCGTTCGAAGTCAACGCGGACATGATCGACAAGCCGCCGGCCGATTGGGGCGATCTGCTCAAACCGGAATACCGCAACGCGGTCTCGCTCGCGGGCGATCCGCGCTCGGCCAATCAGGCCATTCAGGCTGTGTATGCGGCGGGCCTTTCGCAAAGCAAGGGCGATGCGAGCAAAGCCGACCAGACGGGCCTGAAGTTTTTTGCCGATCTGAACAAGAGCGGCAACTTCGTGCCGGTGATCGGCAAGGCCGCGTCGCTCGCACAGGGCACGACGCCGATCATCGTGCGCTGGGATTACAACGCGCTCGCCGACCGCGACACGCTCAAGGGCAATCCGAAAGTGCAGGTTATCGTGCCGAAGACAGGCGTGGTCGCGGGCGTCTATGTGCAGGCGATCAGCGCCTACGCGCCTCATCCGAACGCCGCGAAGCTATGGATGGAGTTCCTTTACTCCGACGAAGGCCAGCTCGGATGGCTTGCCGGATATTGTCATCCGATGCGCTATAACGAGCTCGTCGCGCAGAAGAAAGTGCCGCAGGCGCTGCTCGCGAAGCTGCCGCCGGCATCGGCCTATGGCAACGCGGTTTTCCCGACGCTCGATCAACAGAACGCCACGAAAGACGCGGTGACCAAAGGCTGGGATCAGGTCGTCGGCGCGAACGTGAAGTAGTTGCGCGCGAGGCCGCCGGTATGAGCGCATCTCCGCAGCCAGGCGCTTCGGGCCCGGATCTGCTGACGCCGGCCGCGCCCGCGCCGCAGTCCGGCCCCACGCGCGCGAGCCGCGGCGCGGGCTGGCTCGCCTATGCGGGCGTCGCGCCGTTTTTCGCGTTCGCGCTGCTGTTTCTTTTGTTGCCCACCGCGTTTCTTATGATCGGCGCGTTTCAGGACGCGCAGGGGCGCTTCACGCTGGCGAATCTGCGCGAACTGCTTCAGCCCGCCGTGCTCGACGCCTACTGGATCAGCGTGAAGGTGAGCGTGGCGTCGTCCGCCGGCGGGACGCTTTTCGGCGCGTTGCTCGCCTGGGCAGCGGTGCATGGCCGCTTGCCCGCGTGGATTCGGCCGACGCTCATGACTTTTTCAGGCGTCGCATCCAACTTCGCGGGCGTGCCGCTCGCCTTCGCCTTCATCTGCACGTTGGGACGCGTGGGCCTCGTGACGGTGCTGGCGCGCAAGTATCTCGGCTTCAATCTCTATTCCACCGGCTTCAGCATTCTCAGCTTCCTTGGCTTGACTATCACGTATCTGTACTTCCAGATTCCGTTGATGGTCCTCATCATCGCCCCGGCGCTCGACGGTCTGAAACGCGAGTGGCGCGAAGCGTGCGATTGTCTCGGCGGCACGGCTGCGCAGTATTGGCGCTACGTCGGTTTGCCGGTCTTGTGGCCGAGCTTGCTCGGCGCGGCCTTGCTGCTATTCGCGAACGCGTTCGGCGCGGTTGCCACGGCCTACGCGTTGACTGGCAGCTCGCTCAACATCGTGCCGATTTTGTTGTACGCGCAGATTCGCGGCGACGTGCTGCATAACCAGAATCTCGGTTACGCGCTCGCGCTCGGCATGATCGTGGTCACGGGACTATCGAACGGCGGCTACATCTGGTTGCGCGCACGCGCCGAAAGGGGACGCCGATGAAATCGCAATCGCGCGCGGGCGCCTGGATCGCGGTGATCGTCGGCTCGCTGTATTTTCTGATTCCGCTGGCCGCGACCTTCGAGTTCAGCCTGCGGATGCGTCGCGACGCGTACAGCTTCGAAGCCTACCGTGTCGTGCTCGGCGATCCGCATTTTCAGGCCTCGTTCGGCTATTCGGTGTTGATGGGAGTGCTAACCATTCTGATCGGCGTGCTGCTTGTCGTGCCCACCGCGTATTGGGTGCAACTGCGCTTGCCGAAGCTGCGGCCCGTCGTCGAGTTCATTACCTTGCTGCCGCTCGTGATACCGGCCATCGTGATCGTCTTCGGCTATCTGCGCATCTACAACAGCAGTTCGATTCTGCCGCTCACGAGCAACGAGCGCGCGACCGATCTGCTGCTCGTGTTCGGCTACGTCACGCTGTCGCTGCCTTATATGTACCGCGCCGTCGATGCGGGCATGCGCGCCGTGGACGTCCGCTCGCTCACCGAGGCCGCCGAGTGTCTCGGCGCGGGCTGGACGACGATCCTTTTCCGCGTGATCTTTCCCAACGTGCGCTCGGGGATTCTGTCCGGCGCGTTCCTGACGTTTGCCGTCGTGATCGGCGAATTCACCATTGCGAGCCTGCTCGATCGCCCGGCGTTCGGACCTTACCTGCAACTGATCGGCGCGAATCGCGCATACGAGCCCTCGGCGCTGGCGATCATCGCTTTCATCGTCACGTGGGCATCGATGGGACTGATCCAGGTGTTCGGATCCGCGCGCGCTGGCCGGCCATAAAACTTGAGCCGGTGAGGCGGCGACCCAATGGCATTCCTCGAAATCGACAATCTTCACAAGGCGTTCGGGCCGAACGTCGCCCTGCATCGGTTCGACATGCAGATCGAGAAGGGCGAATTCATCACCTTTCTCGGGCCGTCGGGCTGCGGCAAGACCACCGTGCTGCGCATGATCGCCGGATTCGAGACGCCCACGCACGGCACCATTCATCTGGATGGACGCGACGTCAGCCATATGCGCACGCGCGATCGCGCCGTCGGCATGGTGTTCCAGTCCTATGCGTTGTTTCCGAACATGACGGTGGCGCAGAACATCGGCTTCGCATTGAAGGTGGCGAAGCGTTCGCAGAAGCAGATCGACGCGCGCGTTGCCGAGATGCTCGAACTCATCAAACTGCCGCATCTCGCCGCGCGCTATCCGTGGCAACTTTCGGGCGGGCAGCAACAGCGCGTGGCGTTGGCGCGGGCGCTTGCGAGCAAGCCGCAGGTGCTGCTGCTCGACGAACCGCTATCCGCGCTCGACGCAAAAATTCGCGTCTCGCTGCGCGAGGATATCCGGGCGTTGCAGCGTGAACTCGGCATCACGTCGATCTTCGTCACGCACGATCAGGAAGAGGCGTTGTCGATCTCCGACCGCGTCGTCGTGATGAACGATGGACGCGTCGAGCAGGTCGGCGCGCCCGTCGATATCTACAATTTTCCGCGCACACGCTTCGTCGCGTCGTTCGTGGGAACGCTCAATATCCTCGCTGGCCGTGTGATCGATCCTGCGACGGGGCGCATCGCGGTGGAAGGACAGGAACTCGTGACGTCGAGGCCGCTTCCCGCGGACGATGCAGGAAAGGAACGGCTGCTGGCGCTGCGGCCCGAGGCGATTCTGCTGGAGCCGCCGGCGACCGGTCGAAACTCTCTGGCCGCCACCGTGGAAGAGATCAGCTTTCTCGGCGCCGTGGTGCGGATTCGCGCGCGGGTCAGCGAGGCCGTTGTTTCCCTCGATCTCTTCAACGATCCGAACCGGATCCTGCCGGAGCGCGGGCAGCCGGTCGCACTCGGCTTTTCGCATGACAACCTGCTCGTGCTCGATGAAAACGTGCATTAGGTGTCTACGAAAGCGCGCGGAGAGCGAGCAACAAGCCGGGGTCAAACCGCATCCCGGTTGCGCGTGATCCAGTCGCTAAAGAGCTTGACCTTCGGCTGATTCGCAACGCAGTCCGGATAGACGAAGTAGTAGCGCGAACCCGTCTCCAGCACGGTGTCGAACGGCATCACGAGCCGCCGGGCCGCCACGTCTTCGCTGACCAGAGTCCGGTCGCTGATCGCGACTCCGAATCCCTGCATGGCGGCGTTCGTTGCCAGATCGAGCGTTTCGAACGTCGGGCCGAGCGTCGCATCGATCTCGTTCGCACCCGCGCGGTCGAGCCATAACTTCCAGTCACGGTGATCCCGCGTCGGATGCAGCAGCGCATGATTCGCAAGGTCCGCTGCGGCGGCGAGCGGCTTTTCACTGAGCAGATCGGGCGAGCACACGGGCGTAAGCTGCTCGTCGAAGAGCGGCACGGCGTGCACGTCCGCACCGGGCGACGAGCCATAGATGATCGCCGCGTCGAACGATTCCACCTGAAAGTCGACGTCGTGCTGCCAGGTCGTCGTGATCTGCAATTGCAGTTCGGGATGCTCGCTCTGAAAACGCATGATCCTCGGCAGCATCCAGCGCATCACGCAGGTCGGCACTTTCAGCGCGAGATCGGTGCGCTGGCGCGTGAGACGCAGCGATACCTCCTCGATACGCGCGAAGCCCTCTCGGACGACGGGCAGCAGCACGTCGCCTTCGGCGGTCAACGTCAGTCCCCTTGCGCCTCGTATGAAAAGAGGAAATCCGAAGTATTCCTCAAGCGCAAGAATCTGCCTGCTGATCGCGCCTTGCGTGAGGCACAGATGTTCGGCCGCGCGCGTGAAACTACGGTGACGCGCGACCGTTTCGAAGATCTGCAGTGCATTGAGCGGAGGAAGTCGTCGCATGGGGCGTGTCTCCGGTCATGGAAATCGTGTCATGCGGAAATAGTAGCAAGTAAGACGCAGCGCAATGACACCGGCGACACGCGACTAATGCAGTATCTTGCCCAGAAATTCCCGCGCACGATCGGACCGTGGATGGGCAAAGAACGCGTCCTTGTCGTCGTCCTCGACGATACGCCCGTGATCCATGAAGATCACCCGGTGCGCGACCTTTCTGGCGAAGCCCATTTCGTGCGTGACGCACATCATCGTCATGCCTTCCTGGGCCAGCTCGACCATCACATCGAGCACTTCGTTGATCATCTCCGGATCGAGCGCGGATGTCGGTTCGTCGAACAACATCGCGACCGGGTCCATCGACAACGCTCGCGCAATCGCCACGCGCTGCTGCTGGCCGCCGGAAAGCTGCCCCGGAAACTTGTCCGCGTGCGCGCGCAGGCCGACTCGCTGGAGCAATCTCAGCGCCTTGTCGCTCGCTTCGTCTTTCGAACGACCCAGCACTTTCGTCTGCGCAAGCGTGAGGTTTTGCGTGATCGACATGTGCGGAAACAGCTCGAAATGCTGAAACACCATCCCGACCTTCGAGCGCAGTTTCGACAGATTGGTCCGCTTGTCATGGACGGACTCGCCATTGATCGTGATGCTCCCGCTCTGGAACGGTTCGAGCCCGTTGACCGTTTTGATGAGCGTGGACTTGCCGGACCCGGAAGGCCCGCAGACCACGACCACTTCGCCTTTACCGACTGTGGTGGTGCAATCGGCCAGAACCTGAAACTGGCCGTACCACTTCGACACGTTACCGATGGAAATCATGCGCAAACCCGTTTTGAAAGGACGTTAGGCACCGCGTCGAGCTTCAGCGATGTGCGCCGGCCCGATACCGGCGTTCGAGCGCGCGCGCATACCAGGTCAGCGGAAAGCACATCGCGAAGTACAGCAACGCGACGAGGGCGTAGATGGGGAAAGGGCGAAACACCGCGTTCGTGATCATGGTTCCGGTCTTGGTCAGTTCCGTGAGCCCGATGATCGACGCGAGCGCCGTGCTCTTCACCACCTGCACGAGAAAGCCCACGGTAGGCGGCACCGCGATCTTCCATGCCTGCGGCCAGACGACATAACGCAACTGCTGCGTCCACGTCATGCCGAGGCTCGCCGCCGCGCTCCATTGACCGCCCGGTACCGCCTCGACACAGCCACGCCAGATGTCGCAGAGATAGGCGCCCGTGTATAGCGTGAGCGTGACCGTTGCCGCGGCCCACGGTGACACCTCGACGCCCAGCAGCGGCAAGCCGAAGAAGCCGAGGAAGAGCTGCATGAGCAGCGGCGTGCCCTGAAACACTTCGACGTAAAGTACGACGAACCGGCGCAGCCACGGCAGCGGCGACACGCGCAAGGCGAGCAGCACCAGCCCCGTCAGGCCACCGCCAAGGAACGCGATCAACGAAAGCAAAAGCGTCCAGCGCGCGGCGAGAATCAGATTGCGCGCGATATCCCATAGCGTGAATTCGATCATCGTGAACGCTCCTTCGCAAGGCCCGCGTCGGCCACGCCTGCACGCACGGAAAACAGGCCGCGCAACCCGCGTCGAGGCGCGATCGTGACGCCACGGGCGGCGCGTCCCGCGAACAATCGCTTGCCGAGCCGGTTGATCAAGAGGCGCAGCACGATCGACAGCAGCAGATAGATCGCGGTGACGATCACGTAGCATTCGAACGAACGGAAGTTGCGCGACTGAATGAAACTGGCCGCATGGGTCAGGTCCGGCACCGAGATCTGCGAGACGACCGCGGAGCCGAGCATCACGATCAGCACCTGCCCGAGCAACGCGGGAAACACGTTGGCGAGCGCCTGCGGCAACACGACGTGGCGAAAGACGTGCGGGCCCCGCAAGCCGAGCGCCATGGCGGCCTGGACCTGTCCGCGCGGAATCGAGTCGATCCCCGCCCGGACGATTTCCGTTGCATACGCGCCGAGGTTCACCGTCATCGCGAGCACGGCGGCTTCGATTTCGCCGATGTGCACGCCGAGGCTCGGCAACCCGAAGAACACGAAGAATAGCTGCACGAGAAACGGCGTATTGCGGATGAGTTCGACATACGAGGCCACCACGGCGCGAACCGGCTTCGACCCCGACACGGCGAGGCACGCTCCGCCGATACCGACCAGACCGCCCAGCAGCGTCGATACGGCGGTGAGGCCGAGCGTGACCGCGACGCCATGCGCGAGCACGTCGACGTAGAGGCCGAAGTCGCTGAAATCGAACGTGTAGGTCATCGAGGCATCCTCCCGCACGCGCATGAGCGGATAGCGAAGCGCATCACAGGTCGGCCGGCAGCGGCGCGCGCAGCCACTTCTGGGAGATCGCGTTCATCGTGCCGTCCTTCTTCGCGGCCGCGATGGCCTCGTCGACCTTCTGCTTGAGGCGCGGCTCGTTCTTGTTCAGGCCGACGTGATCGGGCGAACTGAAGAGCGAAAACTTCTGCTCGGGATCGTTCGACGGGTGACGGGCGATGATCGTCGCGCCCACGTCGTTGCCGACCACGAGCAGTTGCGTCTGACCGGCCAGAAACGCGGAGATCGCGCCATTCGGGTCATCGAAACGCTTGATGTTCGCCGACGCCGGCGCGACCTTGCTCACGCTCAGGTCTTCGAGCGTGCCGCGCGCAACCGCAATGCTCTTGCCGCCCAGATCGCCCGCGTTCTTCACGGCCAGCGTCTTCGGACCGAACACGGCCAGGTTGTACGGCGCATACGCTTGCGAGAAGTCGATCACCTTTTCGCGCTCCGGCGTCTTTCCGACCGAGAGCAGCATGTCGGCCTTATGGTCGACGAGGTACGCCATGCGGTTGTCGCCCGTGACCTGAATCAGTTCGACCTTCGCGTTGAGCGTCTTGCCGATCAGGTTGGAGACATCGATGTCATAGCCTTGCGGCTTCATGTCGGGCCCGATCGAGCCGAACGGCGGATAGTCCTCGAAGACGCCGATCCGCACGACGCCGGATTTGCCGATCGAGTCGAGCGCATCGGCCTGCGCCAGCGGCGCAAATGCGCAAAGACCCACGACGCCGGAGAAGGCGAGAGTGGCGGACGCGCGCTTGAAAAAGCGCTGCACGGAAGTCGTCGTATTCATGAGGGTGTCTCCTGTGACCATGTTTGGGGCGGCGTGAATCAGTGCGCGGTACGTGCCGCGATGAGCTTGCAGGCATGCGGCGGCAATTCCGCGAAGATGGGCATGCCGATCCGAAGATCGGGCGTCTCGCGCGGGGTCGTGGCTGCGGTGAGCGTGAAGCCGGCGCAATCGATGGTCGCTTCGAGCGACGAGCCGACATCCCGGATGAACGCCACTTTTCCGGCCAGCACGTTGGGGCCCGGATTGGCCATGACTGCCCGCATCGATACGTCCTCGGGGCGAATCAGCAAGCGGACATCGCCGCTTGCGCCGGTTGCGCCGGTTGCGCGCGGCGCGCTATCGACGACGATCCGCTGGCCGCCGGGCAGCCCGATGCGGTCCGTGCCGTCGAGCGTGACGGGCAGGATGTTGCCGAGCCCGATGAAATCGGCGACGAACTCGCTGACGGGATTGCGATAGATGTCGAGCGGCTTGCCGACCTGCGCGATGCGTCCTTTTTCCATCACCACGATTTCGTCGGCCATCGTCATGGCTTCGCGCTGGTCATGCGTCACCATGATCGTCGTGATGCCGAGGCGTTGCTGAAGCAGACGAATCTCGACCTGCATCGCCTCGCGCAGCTTCGCGTCGAGCGCGGAGAGGGGTTCGTCGAGCAGCAGCAGCTTCGGCGACGACGCAATGGCGCGGGCAATGGCCACGCGCTGGCGCTGCCCGCCCGACAGCCGCGAGACCGGCCGGTCCGCCATGTGCGGCAACTGGATCAGATCGAGCAGTTCGGCGACGCGCGCGGCTTGCGCGTGCTTCGCGACCCGCCGCAACCGCAGCGGATAGGCGATGTTCTGCGCCACCGTCATGTGAGGGAAGAGCGCGAGCGACTGGAACACCATGCCGAAATCGCGCTGGTTCGCCGGCACGTGCGTCAGATCCCGCCCGGCAAATGCGACGGTCCCGGACGTTGCCGTTTCGAGGCCCGCGATGATCCGCAACAGCGTCGTCTTTCCGCAGCCCGAGGGTCCGAGAAAGCACACGAGCTTGCCGTCGGGCACGGCTAGATCGACGTGATCGACGGCATAGGCGGCGTTAAAACGCTTCGTCACCGCCTGAAGTGTCAGATGAGTCATGAAAGTCACCTCTTTACAGCGCGACGCCTGCGTCGCCGACCAGTTTTTCGAGTAGCCAGATCAATGCGAAATCGATCAGCACGATGACGACCGCGAACGAGAACACCGTCGGATCGAGCGACGAGACGGTGCGGCTGTACAGCCAGATTGGCAACGTCATCGTATCGATGCCGTACAGAAAGAACGTCACCGTGAATTCGTTGAACGAGATGATGAAGGCGAACAGCATGCCGGCCAGAATGCCCGGGCGCATGAGCGGCAAGACCACGTCGACGATCGCGCGGCGCGGGCTCGCGCCCATCAGACACGCGGCTTCCTCGAACTCGGGGCCGATCGATGCGACCGAGGCGGCGCAGTTCTTCACCGTGAACGGCAAGGCGAGAATCACGTGCGCGATGATGAGCCGCAACAGGCCGAGCTCGACGGGCAGCACGTTGAACACGAGCAGCAGCGAGAGCCCGAGCATCACGAGCGGATAGACGAGCGGCAGCGCGACGAGCTGTTCGATCACGGCCTTGCCGCGAAAGCGGTAGCGTGAAAGCGCGTAGGCGGCGGGCACCGAGACCGCGGTGGCGATGAGCATCGTCGAGAACGCGACGATGAGGCTCGTCGTCAGGGCGGCGCCCATCGAGAGCACGTCGCTCGCGTCGGGCGACAGGAACGTGTGCCACGCGGCGTGATACCAGCGCAGCCCGAAGCTCGGCGGCGGGAATTCGAGCGTATCCGAATTGCCGAACGACATCGTGATCATCGTCAGGATCGGCAGTGCCGCGAGAAACAGCACGACGGTCGCGAGCAGGCTGGTCGCGCGGCTCAGCCGTCCCGGCATGATCGCGGAGAGGCGCAGGGTACTCATGAGCAAGACTCCTCCATGCGTTGCATGCCGCGCACGAGCCGTTGCGAGACCGAAATGACGACGAGCGTCGCCGCCATCAGCACCACGCCGGATGCCGACGCCGCCGGCCAGTTCAGGAGCGGCGCCACCTGGTCGTGCACGAGCACGGCGAGCATGGGCACGCGCCGCCCGCCGAGCAGCAGCGGCACGGCAAACGCGCTCGCGTTATAAGCGAAGACGAGCAGGGCGCCGGACACGAGACCGGGCATCGCGAGCGGCAGGACGATGTGGCGCAGCGTCTGCCAGCGGGTCGCGCCGAGCGTTGCAGCCGCTTCTTCGTAAGAGCGCGAGATGGCGCGCATGGCGCTCGCGAGCGGCAGCACGGCGAGCGGAAACGCGGTCTGGATCAGGCCGAGCAGCACGCCATTCTCGCGATAAAGCCACTGCATCGGGCGGCGGACAATGCCGGCGGCGAGCAGCGCATTATTCAGCATGCCCGCCGGCCCCAGCATCACGAGCCAGCCATAGCCTTGCAGCAGCAGGTTGACGAGCAGCGGCAGCAGCACGCCCGCGAGGAGAAGGCGGCGAGCGAGCCGCGACTCGGTGCGCGCCATCGCGAGCGCCACGGGAATCGCGAGCAGCACCGCGCAGACCATGCTTTGAAACGCGAGCTTCAGCGTGAGCCAGAGCGAACGCAGGAAGTACGAATCGGCGAGGTCCGCGTAGTTGCGCAGCGTGAGCGCGTGCCACTCGTTCCCCGACACGCCGAAGCTCATGCGCAGCACCACGAGCGAGGCCGCGACGAGCACGGCGAGAAATGCCAGGATCGGCGCGAGCAGCAGCCACGGCGGCACCCTGGGCAGCGCGGGAGCCGCCGCTTGCCCGATGCCGACGTCCGCCATCGCGGCTGCCCTGCGGCGGAAAAGAAGTGCGGACATGGATGTCAGGCCGAGAAGATTTCCGTATAACGCTTGATCCAGGCCGGCTGCACCGCCGCCAGCGCCTTGTCGTCGTGCAGGACGGCGTTCTCCGCGATCTGTTGGGCAGACGGCACGAACGCGCGGCTTTCGGCGGGAATCACAGCCTTCGAATTCACCGGACCGTTCAGCACGTCGGCGGCCATGCGGCCTTGCACGCCGGCATCGAGCGAATGGTTGATGAACGCGTGGATCAGTTCGATGTCGCCCGGATGCGCCTTCGGGATGACCGTGAACATGAGCTGTGTCGCGAAGCCTTCCTTCATGCCGTAGGTGACGGCCATCTTGTACTCCGGCTTGCGCAACTGATTGGGGAAGAATGCCGGCGAGTAGATGCCGCCGATATCCAGCGATCCGGTGCGGAACAAGTCGGCGACCTGATTCGGATTCTCGCCGAGCGTGAGCACCCGGTCCTTCAGTTGCGCGAGCTTCACGAAGCCCGGCTCGATGTTCTGCTGCGAGCCACCCGCCATCTTGGCGGCGATGATCGCGAGATCGACCGCTTCAGCCCACTCCGGCGGCGGCAGGAAGATTCGGCCCGCATACTTCGGATCCCACAGCGCCTCGTAGGTCGAGGGCGGCGTCTTCACCGACGACGTGCTGTAGACGAGGCCGTCCGACCACAGCAGATAGCCGACTCCGAAGCCATTGGCGCCGGTGCGGTACTGCGCGCCGACATCCTTCAGGTTCGGCAGCCGGTTCAGATCGGGCTTCATCAGAAGGCCGGCGTCCGCGAGGCCCGAAGCGCCCACGCCCGCGAGCGTGATCACGTCGTAGGTCGGTCGCTCTCCGGCCGCTTTCACTTTCGCCACCATGCCGGACGTGCCGTCGGCGCGATCCGCTATGACCTGCGCGCCGGTCTTCTGGCTGAAGGTCGCGGCAATGTTGCGCAACGCGGCCGCGCCGGTGTCGTCCGACCACGTCAGCAGACGCAGCGTCTTGCCGGCGAAGCTTTTTTCCTGCGCCCTCGCCGTGCTGATGAACGGCATCGGCAGACTCGACGCGGCGAGCGCCATGCCGATGGTCTTGATAGCCTGCCTTCTGCCTCGTTTGATGTCTTGCATGGCACACTCCTCACTAAAACGGTGCAGCATTCGGTCAATGCGTCGGGTCGATCAACTACGGCGTCGGTGAGAACACTCTAGGGATGCAAAATTTTGGCAACAATCGAATTCTCAGCATGGTTGCCATGAGCCGAACGCATGGCTCGGGCTTCGAAAAGCGTTTCAAACGGGTCCGGACGCCGTGCTCAATATCTGCTTAATTTCCTGGAATGCCGCGAGTCCGAACGGACCGAGTTCGCGGCCGATGCTGCTTTTCTTGAAGCCGCCCCACGAGGTCTGAGGAAAGATCAGTTGCGGTGTATTGATCCAGACGACGCCCGCCTGCAGCGCCGCCGCCACGCGCTGGCCGCGTGCTCCGTCGCGCGTGACGACGGTTGCGACCAGACCGAACTCGGTATCGTTGGCCATGGCGATCGCATCGTCTTCCGTATCGAAGCTGCGCACGCACAACACGGGTCCGAAGATCTCTTCGCACCACACGGCGCTGTCGGTCGGAACATCGACGAACATCGTTGGCTGAACGAAATATCCGGCTCCTTCCGGCGCTTCGCCCTGAACCACGAGACTCGCGCCGTCCGCCTTGCCCCGTGCGATGAAACGCTGCACGCGTTCGTACTGCGCGCGGTTCGTGAGCGGTCCCATCTGCACGCCGGATGCAAACGGATCGCCGACGACGGTTCGTGCCACCCGGTCGGCGAGGCGCGCGATCAGCGCTTCCGCGAACGGTCGTTCGACGAGCACGCGCGAGGTGGCCGAGCACATCTGCCCGGCATTGAAGAACGCGCCGCCCACGACGAGATCGACGGCGAGATCGAGGTCGGCGTCCGCGAACACGATGATCGACGACTTGCCGCCCAGTTCGAGGCTCACGCCCTTGATGGATTGCGCCGCCGCTTTCATGACCTGCTCGCCGACCGCCGTGCTGCCGGTGAACGAGACCTTCGACACGAGCGGATGCGTCGTGAGCGCCACGCCGACCTCCGTGCCGGTGCCCGTCACGACGTTGAATACGTCCGGCGGCAGACCCGCGCGCTCGACGATGGCGGCCAGTTCCAGCTCCGGCAAAGGTGTGAATTCGGAAGGCTTCAGCACGACCGTGCATCCCGCCGCGAGCGCGGGGGCGAGCTTCCACGCCGTCGTGACCATCGGGAAGTTCCACGGCACGATCAAACCGACCACGCCCGCCGGTTCACGGCGGATCACGGCGCGATGATCGCTGCTCGGAATCGCGATCTCTTCTTCGACTGCATCAAGCGTTTCGGCGAGGTCCGCGTAATAGTCGAAGGTCGCGACCACGTCGCCGACGTCGATGCGCGATTCGGCAATCGGCTTGCCATTGTTGAGCGACTGAAGCGCGGCAAGGTGCTCACCATGCGCCTCCACGCCGCGCGCAATCGCACGCAGAAAGCCCGCGCGCTCCGCGCCCGATGTCTGCTTCCAGGCGCGAAATGCACGCGATGCCGCGCGCACCGCGCGATCGACATCGGCGGGGCCGCCGGCCTCCACTTCGACGATCGTTTCTTCGGTCGATGGATTGACGACGGGCAGCCGCTGCCTCGTCTCGGGCACGCACCAGCAGCCATCGATGAAGAGCCGGGTGCGCAGCGGGAAATCGAGAAGGGGGCGTGCTTGCGCGCTCATGACGGCACCCGCGCAAACCAGTCGGCTTCGCGAACCTCGATCACGGTGGGGATCTCGCGCGATACCGCTCGCCGTAATTGCGCGTCGAGCGACTGTGGATCGTCGACCGTCGCGGCCTCGCATCCGAAGCCTCTTGCCAGCGCCATGAAGTCGGGCGTGTAGATATCGACGCCAACGGGCGAGATATCGCGCTGGTCCATGTATTTCCGGATCTCGCCGTAGCCGAAGTTGGTCCACAGCAGCACGATCACGGGCACGCGCGCTTCTACCGCGCTCGCCAGTTCCGGCAGCGTGAACTGGAAGCCGCCGTCTCCGATCAGACACACGACGGGCCGCTCACGCGCGGCGAGCTTCGCGCCGATCGCGGCGGGCAGGCCATATCCGAGCGTGCCGTAGCCGGTCGATGAGTTGAACCATGAGCGCGGCGCTGGCGCGTCGTGGAGAAAATTGCCCGCGTAGACCGGGCTCGTCGAATCGCCCGCAATGATGGCGTCGGGCAACGCGCTGACGATGGTGTCGATCAGGCGCTTCTGCGATCGCATCGCGGCGTCGCTTTCGGCGAAGACGGCGTCGCGCACGGCCGTCACGCGCGCGGCGCTCCAGTCCGGCGAAGCGGGACGCACCGGTCGCTCGTGCAGTCGCGTCGACAGGGCGCTCAACGTCTCGCGCGCGTCGCCGACGATAGCCACGTCCGGCTGGACGTTGCGCATGAGTTGCTGCGCATCGATATCGACGCGGATGAGTTGTCCGGCGATCGCGAAGCCGCCATCGAAAAGAACGTCATAGTCGGTCTCGCCCAGTTCGGTTCCGACCGCGAGCACGACGTCGGCTTCGCGAATCATCGCGCGGGTTGGCGACAGCGACTGCGTCGAGCCGATGAGAAGCGGCGCGCCGCGCGGCAGAAGTCCTTTCGCGTTGGTGGTGAGCGCCACGGGCGCCTGCAGTCGCTCGGCGAGTTCGCGCAATTCGACTGCGGCGTGCACCGCGCCGCCGCCGGCGAGAATCAGCGGGCGCCGGGCGTCGGCGAGCAGGTCCACGGCCGAGGCGAGCGCAGCGGGATGTGCGGTGGGCTTCGCCGCGCGCGCGGCGGGTACAGCCTTAATCGCGTTCGCCGGGGACACGATGACATCGAGCGGAATCTCGATATGCACGGGCCGCGGCCGCGCGCTCTCGAACACGGCGAACGCGCGCGCCAGCACTTGAGGCAAATCGTCGGCATCCAGCAAGGTATGAGAGAACGCGGCGAGTCCACTGAATACTTCCCGCTGCGAAGTAAGTTCATGCAGACGTCCGTCTCCGTTGCCGAGGTGGCCCCGTGCGTTGACGCTCGAAATCACGAGCATCGGAATGGAGTCGGCATAGGCTTGCGCCATCGCGGTCGCGATGTTGGTCATACCCGGCCCGGTGATGACGAAGCACACGCCGGGTTTGCCCGTGACGCGCGCGTATCCGTCGGCCATGAAGCCCGCGCCCTGTTCGTGACGCGGCGTCACGTGCCGGATCGACGAGCGCGCGAGCCCGCGATAAAGCTCCACGGTGTGCACGCCCGGGATGCCGAAGACGTACTCGACGCCGTAGGCTTCGAGCAACGTGACGAGCGCTTCGCCACAGGTTCGAACGCATGAGTTCGGACGGCTGCTTGCCGCTCTTGAGTTGCGTTCGTCGAAGTGCTTGCTGGATTCGCGAAGGTTCATCGGTCGTCGCATTCCTGGTTGGTTTGAGCACGGACGCGGTCGGCTGGACGAGTCCACTTTGCGCGCTGGTTTCGCGCATCGGCCCGGGCGGCTTGGGTGGAATCATTCTCGACGCGGCGCCGTCGCCACGACAATCGAAAAGATCTCATGAGGCGCATTACTTCCCTGCATGGGGCAGGGAAGGCTCACGTAGACGGACGGCGGCCCGATGCGGGCGAGAGAGCGAGAAAAGAACGAGCGATGTGCGAAGCGGATTGGCGTTGGTAGGCCGAATGGCTGCTCAGGCGTGGCCGACTTTCGTGTCGGCAATCTTCAGGCGCTAACGTTACGAAGAGCCGAGATAACCAGACGAACAGCAAGCGAAGACTGGCGTCGCGTCGCGTAATACGCGTGATGCCCGGTGAACGTAGGGCACCAGTCTTCGAGAACCCAGGCGAGCCGCCCAGCCCGCGCGCTTTCCTCCGCGAGCGCCCTCGGTATATAAGCGAGGCCGAAACCCTTCAACGCTGCGTCCAGCATCTGATACGAATTGTTGAAGACGAGTTGCCCGCTCACCTTGACTTCCAGGCGACGTCTGCCTTTCCGTAGCTCCCACGGCATGAGTGTGTCTTTGGTGGGCAATCTCAGGTTGATGCAGTTGTGGTTCGTGAGTTCGCGCGGTTCACGTGGCGCCGGCCTCTCGCGAAGATAGGCGGGCGCCGCGACAATCGCCATGGTTTCATCCGGCGCGATGCGTACAGCGATCATGTCTTTTTCAACCTGATCCCCGAGCCGCACGCCTACGTCGAAACGTTCTGCAACGATATTCGACAGGCCGTAATCGTTGATTAGCTCGATGCGCAATTCCGGTTGTTCACGCAGCAGCCCTTGAAGCTTCGGCCAAACGTACTGATTCGCGGCGTAGTCGGTGGCGGAGATGCGCACGGTGCCGACGGGTCTTTCCCGGAGTTCCGCGACGGCCTGCAATTCCGCTTCGATCTCCTCGAGTTTCGGCGCAACGGAATCGAGAAGGCGCTGTCCCGCTTCCGTCGTGAATACGCTGCGGGTCGTGCGGGTTAGCAGCAACATCCCGAGCTTAGTTTCGAGCGACATCACGGTTCGGCTCAGCGACGACTGCGACACGCCGAGCTGGATCGCAGCGCGCGTAAAGCTCCGCTCGCGCGCCACAGTGAGGAGCGCAACCAGGTCGTTCAGGTCGGGCGTGGCCATTTATGCACCTATGCATGAGTGTATGCACATTTTGCCATCTAGTCGGTGGACGACCAAAGATCTAAATTACGTGTCACGCCGTTCGATTTGCCACGCGCATTCGGCCCCCTAATTCGAAGGAATCGGAAACATGACCCAGGCAGCGCAGACCATCATTCGCAACGGCACGAAGCCGTCAATCAAGGGCCCGGAAGCCTGGTTCACGGGCAATGTGCGTATCGACAATCTGTTCCAGATCGAGGAACCGGGCCGGGCAGGTGGCGCGATCGTAACCTTTGAACCAGGCGCGCGTTCCCACTGGCATGCGCATCCGCTCGGTCAGATTCTGGTCGTGCTCTCGGGAGTGGGTTGGACTCAGTGCGAAGGCGGTGCGCGAACCGAGATCCGTGCTGGCGACGTCGTCTCGTGTTCGTGCGGCAAACGGCACTGGCACGGTGCCGCAGCCACCACGGCGATGTCGCATTTCGCCGTCACCGAATTGCTCGACGGCAAAAATACGGACTGGATGGAGCCCGTGACCGACGCGCAATATCACGCTGGCCCGCTCGTCACCGAGTAACGCCTTCGTACCCGTTTTATTCGCTCCGGCGGAAACGTGGGCGTTCGACTAGCCACTCTTCGGCGATAGAACGCTCCACTGAAGCGTTCCTGTGCATCGCGCGATTTATGAGGCAATCAAATCATCAAGAACATACAAGACCTTGCGGCATGCGCTCCAGCGCTTGCCCGTTATGAAGAGGAAGCGCTTTTTCAAGGTGTCTGGCAGCGACCCGCGCTGTCTCAACGCGACCGAAGCATCATCACGCTTGCGGCGGTGATCACTCGCGGCCAGACTGATGCGCTCGTTTTCTACACGCGCTTCGCACTCGACCACGGCGTAACGCCGCGTGAAGTCTCCGAGATAGCTACGCACCTCGCGTTCTATGCAGGCTGGTGCAACGGAACCGCAGCGGCCATCGCGATCGGAACGGTATTCGCCGAGCGCGGTATCGGGCGTGATCAACTCCCGCCTGCATCGCCCGATCTTCTACCGCTCGATCAGGCGGCCGAGGACACCCGCGCGCGGACTGTCGAACAGAGCTTCGGTGCAATCTCGCCCGGCCTCGTCGAAGATACCGGCGCGGTGCTGTTCCGCGATCTTTGGCTTCGCCCCGATCTTGCGCCCCGCGACCGCAGCATGGTGACGGTTGCAGCGCTGATCGCGAGCGGTCAGTTTGCGCAGATTAGCTACCATCTCGGCCGCGCGATGGATAACGGTCTGACCCGCATCGAGGCGTCGGAAATGGTGTCGCATCTCGCCTACTATGCGGGATGGCCGAACGCGTTCTCGGCGGTGGCGGTGGTCAAGGGAGTGTTCGAGAGTCGGGGTGATTAGCAAACGCGCTTGGAACGGCGGACTCAAGGAGACGTGTACATGGAGCGTAAGAACTCGCAGATTCCAGCAATCGAGCCGGCGCGAACCGCGCTTATCGTCATGCATTACCAGACCGATATTCTCGGGCTCTTCCCATCGGTCGCGCCGGTCCTGCTCGCCAACACCCGCAAACTATGCGACGCGGCGCGGGCCAAAGGCGTCAGTGTTTATTTCGTCAATCTCCGGTTTAGCCCGGGCTATCCGGAAGTCAGCCCGTCGAACAAAAATGGGCAGGGAATCAAACGGCTTGGTCTCTTTATCGACGACCAAACCGCACCTGAGTTAGGCCAAAGGGCTGATGAATCGCTCATCATCGCGCACCGGGCCAGCGTGTTCTTCGGTACCGATCTGGAAGTACGACTTTCCGCGCGAGGTATCGATTCGCTGATCATGGTCGGCATTGCATCGACCGGCGTCGTGCTGTCGTCGGTCGCGTATGCAAGCGATGCGGACTTCCGCCTGTACACGGTCAAGGATTGTTGTTACGACCCGGACCAGGTGGTGCATGAACATCTGTTTTCCACCGCGTTCGATTCGCGCACGACCGTGCTCTCGCTCGCGGATGCCTTGCTGCTGCTCGCCTAGTCAGCTGATCGACGATGCCGCCTCGACGATCCGGGCAATGCTCTCAAACACGCATTGCTCGATGTGATCGATTCTTGTGTCAGTCGAGTCTAGCGAGACCGCTCTATTTTGAGCATACGTAACAAGTTCGTATGGAATCCTATGTATGCAGGGAGGCTGAGACTGCACGGAAGCGGAGGCGCCGCCGCTCAGTCGTCGAAGTCGCCCGCTTCCAGCGCCTCGGCGAAATCGGTGAGCCAGGTGGCGAAGTGATCCGTGTCGTAGATCGCCCGCTTGCCGGTACTGAGCCGCGTTACCGAGACCTGCCGGATCGTTCCGTTCGTGGCGCCCGCGGAAACGTTGTCGTTGTCCGCGATCTGGAAATCACGCGGATCGAGTCCCCGGTTGGCGAGCACGGCTTTGACGTCTTCCTGCTCGTCCCAGGAAAACTCGGAGAAGTCGTGAGTTGTCATGCGGTCTCCTCGGCACGGTGAGCGAAAACCATCCCTGCACTGCGCAATGATACTTTTGTCGCAGTCGCCGGCTTGCCGTTTTTCTATCGGATCGACGGCGTCGCTATCCGCCAGGGAAACACGTTGCCGCATCGCCTCCGTCCGTCATTCGCATTGCAGCCGTGCGTAGCGGTCGATCGAACTGGCGATTGGTTGGAATGGAACCGACCGCTATCGTCGCGTTTTCGGCGGCTTGTTAACCGGCCGTGCTGCTGCTCACCTCGATCTGGCGCAGGTCCAGTTTAAGCGCGTCCGACAACGGCGCGGCGCTGGCCGCACGAGTCAATTGCCACTTCCGAAAGACGCCCGATGAATCGACGCTCCACGATTGCCCTGCGTCGTCCGCGACGATCGACCGGACGCCGCGCCGCTTGGCGGTGGCCGGCCGGCGTGCGCCGACGGGCGCTTCGCGCTCGAATGACAAGCTCCCTTGCTCATTGAAGACAACAGCAAGCGGGCGCTCCGCCTGCCCGGACTCGCCGAGCGGCACCACCGCAGGCCCGAAGGGTGCGCGCAGCACCACGTCGGCGGGCTTGCGGCCGGACAGGATCGCCGCGAACCGCGCAGACGGGCCGGCTGGACCGGCTTGCGGATCGGACTTGCCGGCGGTGGTGTCGGCGGACACTGCGCCGGACGCATCGCCGATGCGCTTGCGCACGGGCGGCGCCGGCGAGTCGAGTGCGACCGGTGCGGCCATGCCATCGGTCTGCACGACGAGCATCACGTGCCAGTCGTCGGGCGTATTGTTGTAGCGCGGCGCGAGCGAAACGAGGCGCAATTGCGAAGCGTCGACGCCCGCTTCGCGCAGCAGCAGGTACTTGGCGACCGCAAAGTCCTTGCAGACGCCGCTCTCGGCGAAGAAGCGCGCGGGCGGATAGTAGCTGCCGTCGGTGCCGTCGCGATAACGGATTTCATTGATCAGGGCGTTCGCCAACATCAGCGCGGTGTAATCACCCGACTTCGCGCGCGCGTCGCGCACCTGCGTGACGAGCCGGTTCCAGCCCGCGGGCTTGAGTTGCCGATGCGCGCGCATCGCGTCGCGCAGACGCTGCACGCGCGCCGCGCCTTCGGCGGACTGTCCCGTTTCACCTTCGAGCAACTTCGCCGCGAACATCAGGTCGCCGACCTGCGCAAGTTGAGGCCGCAGCTTGCGGTTCGCTTCCCACCACGTCGCGCTTCGCAGCCGTTCGATGCCGAGATCGAATGCCTCTTGCGCCTCTTGCGCCTCTTTCGCCGTTTCCGACGCATTTTCCCGCGCGGGTTCGGGTTGCACGGCAGGCGGAATGACCGCTGCCACGGGCGGAGCGGATTCGACGACCGCGACAACGGGCCGAACGATCGCGCCGCCGCGAATCGTCAGCGAAGGCGGCTCGCTGCGCGAAACGCCGACGCCGTCGAACATCGCGATTGCGACGATGCTGCAAAGTAATCGACGATGCAATCGCCCGGACATACGACCCCCACATTCGGGCAAGTACGGAACGTGCCGACTTGCTTCAAGGTTGCCCGGGCTGCTCCACATCGCTACCGCCCGGCGTCGCCGAAGCACTGCACATTGCGCGCCAATCGCCGATGTAAATGTGGAGAAACCCGGCAGACGGGCGGTGGGCCGCGCGCACGCCGATGTGCGGAGCCGTGAAGGGGAAGGGCGGGGGGCGCTGGATGGCGGTTCAAGGCCAACAGGTTGCAGCGTGATGTCGTTCTGGACGCGACACGATCGATCTGAAGGCGGAGCGGTTCGACGGGAGCCGAACGGGGTGTCAGGCCTCGTCGCTATTCGTGATCGTTGTTGTCAGCATCACGGAGACGATGCGGTATAGAGGCCGGATGTTCGAACCGGTGCATGTCGGCGCTGAAGTACGACTGCCGGCGAACCAGGCTGGTTGACCACACGACGCGGCAACCGCGCATCTCAGCGTCGACCGATATTGGAAACAGCCGTTCTGCCAGCGGAGAACATTCGTCTCCTTCCGGCTCATCCCTTGCCGAGCGGCGGCCGGCTCGGAAAACCGGCCAGATTGCTCAACTGCGCCAGTTCATTGGCCGCCTCGCGCAGCAGCACCGAATACTCGTGGATCTTCTCGACCGTCAGCCGCACTCGCGGACCCGCCAGGCTGATGACACCGACGCAACGCGAGCCGCTAACCACGGGCGTCGCGACCGCCGACATTCGCGGCGCGAAGACCTCGTCGATCATCGCGTAGCCGCGAACGCGCGCGGCGTGCAAAAAGCCCAGCAGTGCCTTTAGCGTCGTCGGCGCATTGGGGCCGAACTCGTTCGGCTGTCCGAAGCCCTGCTTCAGGACGAGCGCGGCCGCTTGTTCGTCGGACATCGTCATGAGCCATGCGTGTCCGGTCGATGTGCAGGAAAGTCGTGCTGCCTGGCCCATGTCGGGATCGTAGCGAAAGCCGGTGCGTTGTCCGTCCGCCTTGCCCACCCAGATGATCGCTTCACCGTCCACCAGCGATAGCCGCGCCAGCTCGCCGGTGCGCGCCGCGACGCGTTCGATGATCGGCTGGGCGATATCCGCGATGCCGGTCAGGCTCAGGAATTCCAGCCCGTTCGACGTCATGCGCATGGTCAGGATGTAGCGGCTGTGATCGGTCAATTGCCTGACGTAACCGCTCTCGACGAGCTCGGCGAGCACGCGATGGCACGAGCTGCGCGGCATGCCCAGAGCATCCGCGATCTCGACCAGCCCCGCGCCTTCGCCTTGCGACGCGAGGAAATCGAGCATTCTCAGGCCGTTCTTGAGCGACATCGTTGGTCGATTTTCGTGATATGAAATGCAGTTCCGGTGCGGAACGCCCCGCTTTCGCTGCGCAAACAATATCACCTGTTCGTCGCGCGAAACGGACGTTACAACATACCGAGAATCCAGGAGACACCATGTCAGTCACTGCTGACCCAAACATTGCCGCGGGCGAACGATCCGCACAGGCTCACTTGATGGCGCGTCGCGCGGTGGCGGGCGCCACCGTCGGCACGGCGCTGGAATGGTTCGACTTCGCGTTGTACGGCGTCGTCGCTGCCACGATCTTTCCGAAGCTGTTCTTCCCCTCGCTCGATCCGACCGCCTCGCTGCTCGCGTCGCTGGCGAGCTTCTGGGCGGGGCTGGCCGCACGTCCGCTCGGCGCGGTGATCTGCGGCATGCTCGGCGACCGTTGGGGACGCCGCAACCTGATGCTCGTCACGGTCTCGGTGATGGGCGCGTCGTCGTTCCTGATGGGGCTGCTTCCCACTTATCAGCAAGTCGGCATTCTTGCACCGACGCTGCTGGTCTCGCTGCGCATCGTTCAGGGTTTCGCGCTCGGCGGGGAATCGACAGGCGCCCAGTTAATGGCGGTCGAACACGCATCCGCGACGAAGCGGGGGCTGTATTCGGGCCTGCTCGGTATTTGTTCGCCGCTCAGCCAGATCCTCGCCAATTTCGCTCTCTTTGCGCTGTCCGGTCTGCTTTCCGCCGATGACTTCGAATCGTTCGGATGGAGAATTCCGTTCCTCGCGAGTTTCGTGCTCGTCCTGCTCGGCATTTATATCCGCACGAAGGTCAGCGAGACGCCGGCTTTCGAGGCGCTCAAGAAGAAAGGCGAGGGCGCACGCGCCGCGAATCCGCTCGGCGTCGTCTTCAAGTTTCACTGGCGAACCGCGCTGCGCCTGACGCTGTTCTTCTGCGGCCCGGCGGCGCTGTTCTACCTGATCGTGGTGTTCTCGCTCAGCTATCTGACGAAGAACCTCGGCGTGCCCAAACAGACCGGCTTCATGCTGCTGATGGTCGCCAATGTCTGCGCCATCGTGGGCGCGCTGGCGGGCGGCTATCTGAGCGACCGGATCGGGCGCAAACGCGCGCTGCTGATCGGCTCGTTCTGCACGCTGATCTGCTGCCTGATCTACTTTCCGATCCTCAACCAGCACTCGGTCGTCATGACGATGGCCGTGATGGGCGCCTTCCTCGGCTTCACGCAATTTCAGAGCGGCATCCAGCCGGTGTGGTTCGCCGAGTCCTTTCCGACCGAGGCGCGTTACACGGGGTCCGCATTGTCGTACTCGGGAGCCAACTTGCTAACCGGCGGGCCGATGCCGATCGTCGCGGTGGCGCTGCTCAATGCCTTTCATGGTTCGCCGTGGGCCATTGTCGCTGTCTGCGGCTCGCTGAACCTGCTCTCCTTCCTCATGATCGCGACGTCGCGGGAAACCAAAGGCACAGCCCTCGAACGTAGCGCTACACATTGAAACCATGACTCGCAAACTCTATATCCTCAATGGCTCCAACCTGAACATGCTCGGCGTGAGGGAGCCTCACATTTACGGCAACACGACGCTGAAGGACATCGAACAGAACTGTCTCGCGCTGGCCGAGGATCTCAAGTTCGACTGCGTGTTCCGTCAGACCAACAGCGAGAGCCAGTTGATCGACTGGATTCAGGAAGCGTTCTTGCAGGACGCCGCGCTGATCATCAATCCGGCGGGGTTTTCGTTCGGGCGGATTCCGGTGCTCGATGCAGTCAAGCTGATCCGCCGGACGGTGGTGGAGGTGCACATCACGAACATTCACCGGCGCTCCGAGGAGTACCGGCACTCGACGATCTCGGTGGCGGCCACTGCGGTGATCTGCGGGGCCGGCGCGAATGGCTACTTGCTGGCGATCCGCGCGGTGGATGATCTTTGGGGCAGTCAGAGTTAAAGCTGCCCATCGATTTATCGGGCTAGCAGGCCGCTGAAATACACTCGAGTTGAAGCGGCCTCGCTCCAATCACAAGGCTTTCGCCGCGAGGTTTTCGCAT
>NZ_FCOJ02000098.1 GCF_001545035.1 Caballeronia glebae | reverse complement strand
GCTTCACTGCTCGGATGCGGTCTTCGTACGAATACATGGACTAGCTCCTGATAGTCCAAGAATTCCGCCGCACCCCCTTCTGGCTATTTACAGATGTCGCACCTGGAGCGTTTTGAGATCAAGCTGGACTGGTTTTCGCACTCTGCGGAGGCCAGCCATGAGCGATCGAGGCGATCGCCATGAGCATGCGTGAACTCGATCGATCTGGTCATTCAGGACGTCGCGGAGGCACGACTCAAACCCGGACGTACGGCTAGAACCAAAAACACCTGCGTGTCTTCCAGATAGGAGATCACGAAAGAATAAGGCGAATGAGCAGCCATCACGCCCTTGGTTTGTTGATGACGGCCTATCCGCGCCATGCGTGTCACATACCCCGCTGCACTCACTCTGCAGGAGGCGTCTCGTCCCACTTCATCGGGTTTTCCGTCGTGAAATGGAAGCGCGAACGAAGCTCGGGATTTGCCACGCCTTGACTCAATACCGCCAAGCCGCCGATCTGCTTGAGCACATCATCGGTAATCTGCGGCTCGGCGTCCTCTGTGCCAAGTGGCACGTTCATCGCTGTTCCGCGCGATATTTGACGCTCAATGACGCTCTGCACCTCGCTGCGGACCACGGTGCAGACTTGGATTTGGCGAACTTCTTCGTTGTAAAAGACGAGAGTTACACGCTGGGGTTTGGGCATCAATAGCCTCTGCATCGTTGATAGTTCGAAAAGGCGGTTTCTTTGCACACCGCAAAGGACCGTGGATCTCTAGTCATTGCCGCCACTACATTGCATTGATCTAAGTCGAATTCATATGCCGAGAAGCAGTCAGCCTCGTCACCATCGCTTACGCCCCTAGCCGCCATGTCGAAAACATCATCAAGCGACGAGTCCTCAGAATACTCGAACGGCGATTCACCGCCGAGCGGCGTGCTTTCGTCGCCGAAGTTTACTGCGAGCGGACGATCGTCGTCCGAACCGCTTCCACCGAGAACGGCGCCAGCCGCATCCTCGACCGCGCCGAGCCAGTCGAAACCGCTACTGCCGCCAGCGCCCCCGCCCATCCTTCCAGCGAAGGAGTTGGCCCCGCTCACTTTAGCGCTGACGCCGCCGGTGCCCTTGCCTGCCGCCCCATCGCCCGCAACTCCACCGCGCTGGCTGATCGGAATGTAGTAGGGATCGCGCGGCGCGTATTGGAATTCAACCTGCTTCGGCCAACGCTGCGGCGCGTCGGATGGCACATCGAATCTTGGCGACAGGCGCCATCTCCGATCCACTACCGGGATCAACTCGCCATCGCGCACGGCCTTGCGAAAGAATCGCTCGATCTCTTCGTTTGAGGCCGGCTGCCGCCAATGCACAACGCTCAGCAAGGTCCGAAGAAAACGCTGGATCGTGCGTAATGCTTCCCCGCCCGCAACCGTGCGCAAATCGAGGTTCGGGCGGAAGTATCGATCGAAGGCGATGCGATCTTCATCGACCGTCTTACACGCGTCTTTTTTCAAAAACCAGAACTCTGTGCCGCATTGATGACGCGGGACGAGCGTGCATTGCCATCCGATATTCAGCGGCACGTCCAACGTGTTGAAGGACGGCTTCCATTCGCCAAAACCAAAGCCCATCTGGATCGGACCTCTCAGACTTCTTACTGAGAGCACAGAATAAACGTGGCTTTCGGGCGGGAGCGTGAAAAATTGTCAGTGTGTGCGCAGCATCGTACTCGGTCATTCTCGGCGGCCGAGCGTAGCCACCGCGCGAACAATGGCGCGCCGTGTGGCAGCGAGCAAGTCGCCTTCGTCGTCGTCAGCGTCTCGTCGATTTCGCCGCAGTCGAAATGCCTTGCTCCAGCAAACGGTGACGCAAGTGCTTCAGCGCCCTGCCGTTCATATCGCCTGCTTCACCGTTACGTTGCTGGCTCAAGCACTGAGCAAATCGTCCTCCACATTCACTCCGTCGCCCCTCACATCCCCTACGAACCGATCACGTCCAAGGAACATGCACGCCGTCCAGATTCCTGTCGAGCTGAAACGCCGCGCTAATAAGCGCGAGATGCGTCAACGCCTGCGGAAAATTACCGAGCGCCTCGCCGCTCGTCGCCACTTCCTCCGAGAAAAGCCCAAGATGGTTCGCGTACGCGAGCATCTTCTCGAACACGAGCCGCCCTTCGTCGACACGTCCTGCTCGCGCGAGCGCCTCCGCATACCAGAACGAGCACGCGGAAAAGCCGCCCTCCGTGCCGGGCAAGCCATCGAGCGTCGAGCCGCGCGTATAGCGGAAGATCAGCGGATCGACGCGCAACTCGCGGCCGATCGCGTCGAGCGTGGCGATCCAGCGCGGATCTTTTGGACCGATGAAGCGCACGAGCGGCATCATCAGCGCGGAGGCGTCGAGTGTGGCCGAGCCCGGCGTCTGCACGAAGCTCTTGATGTCGTCGTTCCAGAACTGTTCGTGAATGTCGCGATGGATTTCATCGCGCGTCCTGAACCAGTTTGCAAGCGGCGCGGGCAGCGAGCGCTTCTCCGCAAGCCGCAGCGCGCGATCCAGCGTCACCCAGCACATCAGCCGCGAATGCAGCAGCGCGCGCTTGCCATTGCGAAACTCCCATATGCCGTTGTCGGCCTCGCGCCAGTGTGCGACGACGTAGTCGACCGTGCGCGTCACGTGGCGCCAGCCATCGTAGGAAACGGCCGCGCCGTACTTGTTGTAGAGATAGACCGAATCGAGTAACGCGCCATAAACATCGAGCTGAATCTGATCGCGCGCCTCGTTGCCGATCACGACCGGTCCCGGCACTTCGCCGACGAGACTCGTCAACTCGGCTTCCGCGAGCGCGTCGGTGCCGTCGACGGAGTACATCACGCGCAATTGGCCGTGCGAGCTGCAATCGCGGCTGCGCTCGGCGATCCACTTCATGAAGCGTTCCGCTTCGCCGGTGTAACCGAGGCGCAGCAGCGCGTAGACGGAGAACGCGGCGTCGCGTATCCATGTGAAGCGATAGTCCCAGCGGCGCGAGCCATCCTGCGCCTCGGGCAAGCCGAAGGTCGGCGCGGCGACGATCGCGCCGAATTCCTCCGAGCTCAGCATCTTCAAGGTCAGCGCCGAGCGCAGCACGACTTCGCGATAACGCCCGCGATACGTCGAACGCGACGACCACGCCTTCCAGTAGTCGATGGTCCCGGCGAGGATCGAATCGTGATTCGTCTCGATGTCAGCGAGCCCTTCGCCCTCGCCGAGCACGAAGCATGCGCAATCGCCTTCCTCGAAATCCAGCGTGGCGCACGCGGCCTGGCTGTCGGTCGCGAGCGGCACGTTCGCGAGCAAGCGCAAGGACGGCGCGCCATCGTCGCGCACGAATTCGATGCCCTTCTCCACCGCATGCGCCGTGTGCTTCGCGCGCGCGTAATCGAAACGCGGATCGCAACGCACGTCGAGCGTCATGCGTCCGAACACGAGCCGCACGACGCGCAGCACGCAGTTCGGCAACGCATCGGCGCGCGTTGCGTTCGACGTGACCGGCATCAGATCGAGTAACTCGCAAACGCCATCGCCGGTCATGAAACGCGTGAGCAGCACGTTCGTTTCGGGCAGATACATCTGCTTGACGTTGGCATGCGATGCGCGCGGCGTGATCGAGAAAGCGCCACCGCGCTCGCGATCGAGCAGCGCGGCGAAGAGCGTGGGCGAATCGATGCGCGGAAAGCACATGAAGTCGATCGCGCCCGACAGCGACACGAGCGCCGACGTCTTCATGTTGCCGATCATGCCGCGCCCGTCGACGGGCAACACGGCCGGCGGAACCTGCTGGGGATGGTGTCCCATCGCGAAGTGCTCCCGACGAGCATTGGAATGACATCGTCGGACGGCGAGCAAGTCATATTCCTGTCGAACGTGACAGGTTCGATGCCTGCGACAAACCCTGGACGCCGCGTATCAACGCGCGGCGGTTCGCTCGCCCTGTACCGCTTCGGGGTTCTTCGGCGCGTCGCCGAAACCCGCCGCGCTCGCGGCGCCGTCCCGCGCGGCGAGTGCGGAAGGCGTCGGCACAGGCGCATCCGCATGATGCGACCGGCCGAAGCTCGCGATATAAACCACGGCCGCCACGGCGACGCCCACCAGCACCGCCGCCACCGCCACGCCCGACGACTTTCGTCTCATTACTCCTCCCTTTCGGATACGATGACCCGGCTCGCGGCCCGGTCCCGCGTCGATGGTAGCAGCGCGGGGCGTGTCGCCTGCGTGGGCCGCCACGCACTGCAGCACAGGAATTTCACCGCAACCCCAGGACACTTCATGCACGCTGCCACGGCATTCAATCTGGTGCTCGTCTCGCTCATCGCGATCATCGCGCTCGAAGTGCTCGCCAGGCGGCTTAACCTGCCGCCCGCGGCCGCGCTGCTCGTCGGCGGTGTCGCGATGGCGTTCGTGCCGGGCTTGCCGCATATCGAGCTGGACCCGGAGCTCGTGCTCGTCGTGTTCCTGCCGCCGCTCCTGATGTACGGCGCGTACTTCTTCGTGTGGGACGACTTCAAGCGCAATCTGAGCGGCATTCTGCTGCTCGCGATCGGCGCGGTCGCGTTCACGACGTTCGTTGTCGGCGTCGCGGTGCATCTCGTCGTGCCCCAACTTCCGTGGGCCGCATGCTTCGCGCTCGGCGCGGTCGTCTCGCCGCCCGACGCGGTCGCGGCGAAGGCCGTGCTCGAACGCGTCGCGCTGCCGCGTCGTCTGATGGTGCTGCTCGAAGGCGAAAGCCTGCTCAACGACGCGGCCGGCCTCGTGCTCTTCCGCTTCGCGCTCGTGGCCGCGATGAGCGGCGTGTTCAGCGCGCCGCGCGCAGTCGCAAGCTTCGCGGGCCTCGCGATTGGCGGCATCGTGGTCGGAGTCGTGGCGGGCTTCATCGCCGTGAAGCTCTTGCGCGCGCTCCAGGACGATTACCTCGTTATCACCACGTCGATGCTCACCTCGTGGGTCAGCTATATCGCGGGCGAGGAGTTAGGCGTGTCGAGCGTCATCGCGACGGTCACGTGCGGCATGGTCGTGGGCTGGCATCAGCATGAGGTTTTCACGGCGGCGCAGCGCATGCGCGGCACGGCGTTCTGGCAGGTCGTCGTGTTCGTGCTCGAAGCGCTCGTGTTCGTGCTGATCGGCTTGTCGCTGCGCGGCATCGCGGTGCGGCTCGGCGGCGTAGGCGATGCGTTCGCGCTGCTCGGGCCCGCGACGGCCGCGGTGATCGCCGTCGTGATCCTGTCGCGCTTCGTGTGGGTGTTCGGCGTCGAGGCGGTGAAGTGGTTCGCGTGGAATGTCGCCGGGCGCAAGCGCGCGAATGCCGATGAAGCCGGCGTCGCCGTTCCCGACTGGCGCGCGGCCACCGTCGTGAGCTGGGCCGGCATGCGCGGCGTGGTGACGCTCGCGGTCGCGCTTTCCCTGCCCGAGACGATGCCGGGCCGCGATCTCATTCTCTTCGCCGGCTTCGCGGTGATTCTCGTCACGGTGCTCTTGCAGGGCGCGACGATCGGCCCGCTCATCGCGCTGCTGTCGCTCGCGCGCGGCCACGAACGCTCGTCGCGACATCTCAGCGAGCCGCAGGCGTGGGCGCGCATGGAAACCGCGCAACTGGCCGCGATCCGGCCGCTCGTGCACGACGCGAGCGGCAACGTTATCCATCCGCGCTTGCTGGAGCAATACACGTATCGCGCCGAACTCACCCGGCGCTTCGAGGACATGGAGGAATTCCCGACGGACGCGCGCCACGCGCATTACGACGTCGTGCTCGCCGCGATCGCGGCCGGGCGAGCGGAACTGCTGCGGATGCATCGTGCGGGCGAGATTCACGACGAGCTTCTGCATTCGCTTGAGCACGACCTCGATCTTCAGGAGATCATCGCGCTTCATTCGCGCGGTTGAGCAGGATCAACTTCCAATGTCGCGCGAATGCGATGGCGCGACGAGCGGCGTCTCGCCGGATGCTTCATCGCACTGCATCCACGCGTAGGCCGTGACGGCCGCGCGCGCGTTGTTCCTCAGGCGGATGCGCCACTCGCCCGCTGCCGCGCGGCGCATGCCGTTGCGTGCGGCGGTCGGCGCGAGCGCGACGAGAATCATGTGGCCTTCGCCGCGCGCGCCGCGGCCGAGATGGACGACGGTGCAGATGGGCTCGCCGCCGCGCGTGTATGTGCCGAGATCGCCGAGCCCGAGCCATGCGCTCGCGGCATCGTCGGGCGGCACGATTTGCACGTCGACGCGGGGCGCATCGATATCGCTCGAAAGCCAGATTTCCGCGAGACTCGGCGATGCGGCGTGCGCGCGAACCGGCCAGCGCAATTCCGACTCGGCTCGATCCGCGATGGTCAATGCACCGCGACAGCGCGACAAATCCACGTTGCCGGATGGAAGCACGACGGAGCAAACGCCGCTGTCCATCAACTCGTCGAGCGCGCTTTCGATGAGCGAGCTGCCATCCTGCTGCCAGGCGACATTGCCGACATTCAAGCTGACGAGCGCATGACACGCCGCGCCGCCGGTGTCCTGCGCACGCTGCACGACATAGCGGACGGCGTCGAGCACTTCCGCATCGGGACAGGGGCCGAACGCGTCGCGCATCGTGCGGTAGCGCCTTTTGAGTTGCACGCCGATCATCGGCAAGGGCGCGTCGCGATCGGCGCCGGATTGCGCGGCGTCGGCGCTACGCAGCGCGCGCGTGGGATAGCGGCCCGCGAGTTCGGCCGCCGCCGGGCCGTCGTGCGCGAATCCATAGATGCGTGCGCCGCCCGGCGCGTGCGCCGCTTCGGCGTGAAGGCGGGCATCGTCGAGCAGCGCGTCCATCTGATGTTTGAGCAACTCGCTTCCGTAGCCGAGTCCCGCCGCGGAGTCGGCTGCATCGTTCTGGTTCCAGAAGCATTGAAAGCGTGTGCGCGTTCCGGCCGCATCCTCCGAGAAACGCGGATGCGTGAACGCGATATCTTCATCGCACACACCGACGATCGCGTTGCCCAGCCCTTCGCGCATGGGCGCATGATCGGCCGGCACGCGTTCCATGCGCGCGTCGACGTGCGACGGGATCGCCAGTGCTTCGGTGAAGCGTTCGAACTTGTCCGCGAGATCCGTGTTCAGATGCGCGAAGAACTCGTGCGTGACGTGGGCCGTGCAGAAGCGCGTCGCTTCGAGTCCGGCGGGCGGATCGCGATAAAGCGCCGACATCCAGATCCAGTGTTGCCAGCCATGACGCTCGATCATCTGCGCAAACTGCTGCGCGGTGTCGCCGCCCTGCTTCATTTCGATTGCGATCGGAATACGGCCGCGCGGCATGCCGCCCAGGTCGCGATAACGCGTCGCGTTGGCCCACACGATATATGGATCGATCCGCGCGATGGATGCGAGCGCGCGCGGCGCGATCGGCTCGAACCCTTCGCTCATCGTGCCGATCTCCCAATGCGGGCTCATCGTCCCTCCTGTCGCCTGCGTTCCGGGGAAGCGCGGCCGCGGGTATATGCCTGATCAATACGGCGCGCGGATTCATCGGTGGATATTTCGGGAACCGAAAGGAATCGGGCGTTCGCTATCGCATAACGTAGTCACTTGGGCCGCGAGAAGCAAGCTGAATTCCCACTTGCCTGCGCGCGAACTGCGGGCCCGCGCACAGTGCGCGGCGACGCGCGCGAATGTTCGTTTTTATATCGGCAACGAGATGTTTTTGTTTCGACGCGTCAAGCCGATGCACGGTTTGTCCACAGGGTTGTGCACGGAAATTGTGGATAAGATCGTGGCTGCGCGTTCACCCCGACACGCCGTCGATTCGGGCAGGATCTTGCGTCGGCATGTCTCCCTTGCGCTTGCCCTTCGCCCGCCTCGCAACCAGATTCAAACCTTCGACGAATCCCGCAAAGCCCATCGCCGCGTAGATATATCCCTTCGGCACGTGCGTTCCGAAACCTTCGGCAATCAGCGTCATCGCGATCACCAGCAGGAACGAAAGCGCAAGCGTCACGACCGTCGGATTGCGCTCGATGAAACGCGAGAGCGGTTGGGCGGCGAACAGCATGGTAGCGACGGCGAAGATGACGGCGATGAACATGATCGGCAGATGCTCGGTCATCCCCACTGCCGTGATGATGCTGTCGACCGAAAACACGAGATCGAGCAGCAGGATCTGGCCGATCGCCGACCACGCCGTGATGCTGCCGACGCTCGACGCGACACCGGGCACGGCTTCGTGATCTCTTCTGACGTGATGGTGCATCTCGCTGGTCGCCTTCCACACGAGGAACAGTCCGCCCGCGAGCAGGATGAGGTCGCGCCACGAGAACGCGTGATCGAACACCGAGAACACCGGCGCGGTCAGTTGCGCGATCCATGCGACCGTGCCGAGCAGCGCGAGCCGCATCACGAGCGCGAGCATGATGCCGATACGCTGCGTGCGCGCGCGTTGCGCCACGGGCAGCTTGTTGCTGAGAATGGAAATGAAGACGAGGTTATCGATGCCGAGCACGACTTCCATCACGATGAGGGTGACGAGCGCGGCCCACACGGCGGGATCGGCGGCAAGCGAAAGGAGATATTCCATGAGCGAAGAAAGGTCTGTCGATTGAAGTATCGCGCCATGATCGGCTTTTCTGCGGCTCGAAAAAATCAGCGATAATCGAACGCACACTTCGGTTTTTTCGATGTATCGAACAAGCACGAAAATATTGAGGACACGCGGGCATGCTCAACTATCGGCATCTGCACTATTTCTGGGTCGTCGTGAAGGAAGGCGGATTCGCGCGCGCGGCGGAACGGCTCGATATGGCGGTACAGACCATCAGCGCTCAAGTGCGCGAGCTGGAAAAATCGCTCGGGCATCAACTGTTGAAGCCGGAAGGCCGCGGCGTCACCATGACCGAAGCCGGACAGGCGGCCTTCGCGCGCGCGGAAGAAATCTTTCAGATCGGTCAGTCGATCCAGGACGAAGTGCGGGAGGCCGCGAGCGGCAAGCTCGCGCGTCTTGCCGTCGGGCTGTCGGACGGTATCTCGAAGCTCGCCGCGCACGCGCTGCTCGCGCCGGTGCTCGGCAATCCGGCGCTGCGCCTGCTGTGTCACGAAGGCGAAACCGACGAACTGCTCGGGGAACTGGCGCTGCATCGGCTCGATCTCGTGCTCGCGAGCCATCCCGCGCCGCACAATCACAATCTGCGTCTCACGAGCGAGCGGTTGATCGCCTCGCCGGTCGACTGGTACGGGCCGGTTTCGATCGTGCGCAAGAGCGCGATCGATCACTTCCCTGAAAGTCTCGCCGCGCTGCCCATTCTTCTGCCGACCGGCCATTCGTCGCTGCGCGCGCGGCTCGATCGATGGCTGGAGACACAAGGCATCGCGCCGCGCGTCGTCGGCGAGTTCGAGGACAGCGCGCTGATGGCCGTGTTCGGCGCGCGCGGTCTCGGCGTGTTCCCGCTCGCGGAATTCGGCGCGGGCGATGCGCCGCTGTTGCGCGGATTGCGCTGGCTCGGCCGCTCGCCCGATGTGAAGGAGGAAGTGCACGCGATCGTGTCGCGGCGCGGGCGGCATCATCCGTTGACGCAACAAGTGCTGGCGCATGCCACCGCCTGACTTCGGTTTTTTCGAAGTTGCTGTTCGGTTCCATCTACTTTTTTCGGACCGCGCGCAGGCCTTACGCTGAATCCATGTTCAACGAGGAGGCCTCAATGAAAGTCCTGTTCAAGTCCCGCGATCCCGAAGCCATTGCGATGCACGAGCTCGCGAAGTCACGCAGCGAATTCGTCTTTCGCCGTCTCGCGTGGCTGATCTCGAAGGCGACCGTCAGCTTGTCCGACATCAACGGGCCGCGCGGCGGCGTCGACAAACGCTGTCAGGTGGAAGTGCAGCTGGATCGGGAACACAAGGTCGTGGCGACGTCGATCGCGCGCGACTGGCGCGGGGCGATCGATCTCGCGCTCGCTCGCGCCGTACGCACGCTAGTGCGCCGGCGTCAGAACATCAAGCCGAATCGCCGCGTGCGGGCGCGCAGTCTCGTGTGGGATTTTGCGCAGGAGCCGGCGTTGCAGGAAGCCGTCGATCCCCGCGTACTCCTGATGAGGAAGATGGCCGGCGCGTAAAAGTCGCGCTCACGCCAATGCGAGCCGGTCGAGCCGCGCGTTCTATCGCGTTCTAGCGCGTGCGCACGACCCGCACCACGCCGACGATCACGCCCAGCGCCGCCGACAGCGCCGCGCCCATGAGCGCGACCCGTGCGCCGCCTTGTCCGTAGAGGCCGAACGCCACCGCCGCGAGCGCCGCGCCGAGCGACAGGCCGATCATGCGCGCCATCGTCATCAGGCCGCCGGCGGCGCCGCTGCGCTCGTGCGGCGCGGACGTCAGCATGATGCGGTTATTGGGCGTCTGGAAAAAGCCGAAGCCGATGCCGCAAATCGCGACGCGCCACACGATATCGAGGTTCGACGGTTCGGCCGGCAAGCCGATGAGAAGACATAGCCCGGCCGCCATGATCGCGAGTCCCATGCCGCCGACGAGCCCCGGCGCGTGACGGTCGGAGAGTCGTCCCGCGAGCGGAGCCACGAACACGATCACGAGCGGCCACGGCGTGACGAGCAGGCCCGTCGTGGTCGCCGTGCGCGCGAGCTGGTGCTGGAGCATGAACGGCAGCGCGAGATACGCGAGCGTCTGCGCGACGTAGGAGCAGATCGACGTCAGCGAGGACAACGCGAGGATCGGAATGCGCAGCAGATCGAGCGGAACGAGCGGCGCAGGCCGTCCGCGTTGATGACGCACGAGCGCGACGCCCGCGATGCACGCAAGCGCGATCTCGATCAGAGGCAGCGCGTGAAACTTCAGGCCGTAGCCGGGCGCCTGCCCTTCGCCCGCGCCCAGGCCGCCGACGCCCAGAATGAAAAGCGCGATCGCGCCCGCGCTCAACAGCGCGCCGGTGTAATCGAAGCGACGCGCCCCCGCCGACGGCGCGTTGGGCGCAAGCGTCGCGCTTGCGAGACACAGGCCGAATACGCCGAGGGGCACGTTCACCGCGAAGAGCCATCGCCAGTCGGCGACGGAGAGAATGCCCGCCGCAACCGTCGGCCCGAGCGCCGCCGATAGCGCCACGGCCAGCCCGAGCAGCGCGATGCCGCGTCCCACGAGCCTCGGTGGATAGACCTGTCGCAGCAGCGCGGGCACGATCGTCGCCATGCACGCGCCGCCCACGCCCTGCACCGAGCGCGCGGCAATGAGCAGCGGCAGACTCGGCGCCGCCGCGCACGCGAGCGACGCCGCCGTGAAGACCACGACGCCGCCGAGAAACACACGCTTGAAGCCGATCATCTCGCCGAGCGCCGCGAGCGGCAGCACCGACACCGCGACCGCCAGTTGATACGCCGTGACGACCCAAACCGTTTGCGCCGCGGTGCGCGTCATGTCGTGCGCGATGGTCGGCAACGCGACATTGGCGATCGACGAATCCAGATTGCCCAGAAACGAGCCGAGCAAAACGGAGATCACGGCCCAGTAATTGACGCGCTGTTGTTCTTGCGTGTGATTCGTCATCGAGCGTTCTGTTTTGGGATGAATGGCGCGCCCGCATGGTAACGGACAGAAGCCATGCGGCGCAAAACGAGCGTGCCGCGCGGCAACGATTTCCGGGAACGACGCTCCCGTCACTTCGCCGGCATCGTTGCCGCCCTGAACAGCAAGATCGTTCGATATCCGAACATAATCGACGTCAAATGAGCGGAGTTCGTGATTTTATAGCGCCGAACCGGATTGTGTTTTTTGTTCGCGATGGTAAGTTCGACGCCGACCCATCACCATAAGCGCCCAAGAAGGCGCAGGAGACACGCATGACGTCGCGATCCCCCACGCTGGCAGTGCAGACCCTGATCGACGATGCGCCGCTCTCGCGCTTTCAGATCGCCACCTTCCTGTTGTGCTTCGCGATCCTCGTGCTCGACGGTTACGACACGGTCGTCGTCGGCTATATCGCGCCGGCGCTGAAGGCGCAATTCGGTGCGGCGCCCGCGCAACTCGCGCCGATGTTCGGCGCGGGCCTTTTCGGGCTGACGATCGGCTCGTTCGTGTTCGGCCCCGTGGCGGACCGCTTCGGGCGCAAGCCGACGCTGATCGTGTCCATCGCGATTTTCGCGCTCTTCAGCCTGCTTTCGGCGTGGGCCACGTCCATCCCGATGCTGATCGTGCTGCGCTTCGTCACGGGACTCGGTCTCGGCGGCGCGATGCCCAATGCCTACACGCTCGCCGCGGAATATTGCCCGGCGCGTCTGCGCTCGACGCTCGTCGCGCCGATCGGCTGCGGCATCGCGGCGGGCGGCGCGTTGGGCGGGCTCGCCGCGCCGCATCTGATCGGCGCGTTCGGCTGGCAATCGATGCTCGTCGCGGGCGGCGTGCTGCCGATCATCCTGATGTTCATGCTCGCGCGCTGGCTGCCGGAATCGGTGCGGCATCTGGTGGCGCACGGCGAACGTCAGGCCGAAGCCCGCGCGATTCTCATGCGCATCGCGCCGCACGCCGATCTGTCGGACGCCCGCTTGACGCTCGACGAAGCGCGTGTGCGCGGTTTTCCGATCGGCCAGTTGTTGCGGCCGGGCATCGGCGGCGGCACGCTTTTGTTATGGATCACGGCGTTCATGGCGCTTTTCGTGATCTATTTTCTCGGCAATTGGCTGCCGATCCTGATTCAGCAAAGCGGCGTGCCGTTTCGCGAGGCGTCGCTGATGACGGCGCTCTATCTCACCGGCAACAGTCTCGGCGCGATCCTGCTCGGCGTGCTAATGGACCGGTTCAATCCGCAATATGTGCTTGCGGCGGCGTTCGTGTGCGCGGCGGCGAGTCTCGCTTCGTTCGGGCATCTCGCGGGCCATCCGGCGCTCGCGTGGCTGTCGCTCGTCGCGCTCTTCGTGACGGGTATCGGCACGGGCGGGACGATGACCGGCACCAACATTCTCTCGACGGGCTATTACCCGACTGCGACGCGCGCGACGGGCGTCGCCTGGACGCTCGGCATGGGCCGCGTCGGTTCGATCGTCGGTTCGATGATCGGTGGCGCGATGCTTGCCGCGCACTGGCTGCCGCCGCGTATTTTCGAAGCGGTGGCCGTGCCGGTCGCGGCGGCCGCGGTCAGCGTGTGCGCGCTCGCGGTGTATCGCGCGCGGCATCCGGCGGGCGATGCGACATCCGCCCGGACTTCGAACGAACCGCGCACGAGCAACACCTGAGCGCAACCCGAACGCAGTCCGGGCGCAACCATCTCAACCCGACACCGCGACGCGCGGCCCGCGCATCGCGAACACGCCGTCGAGTTCCGCCTTGCCGCATTCGAACGCGAAGTTCGCGGCTGCCTGCGCGCTCGGAAACGCGCGCAGCGGGCCGATTGCGCGCCGCACGCCGCCGGGCCGCTCGATCAGAAGCGTCGCGACGAATTCTCCAGCCCGATGCTGGACGATGACTGAAAGTTCACAGCCTCGATATTGGATTGGAGTGGAGTCCATCGCTAACCTCGCTTGCGTAATTGCGCCGACATGAAAGCAATCTACGCAAGGTCCGCAAAACGCGTAACCCCGCGTGTGAGTGGCTGCGAACGTAGGCCGAGCGATTTTTCGTCGCGCCGTCGGCGACGCGTGCGCGCAAACGTTTCACCCCAGCGTGCGCGTAAATGGGAATCGATCATATTTCTGCGCGAAGTTCACTGGAGTCTGTATCCTGCTTCGAAGAGATTCAGACGAAAGATGCGGGCCCCTTCCGAATCCGACCTCGCCGATGACCAGAACCAGGAACGATCGACATTGCGGACATGCCCTCCGGGCGATCGCCTTCGCGTTGTTCGCCATCGCGAGCCACGCGGCTCACGCTCAGGAATTTTCCATCCTCGCCGGTCCGCTCAAAAGCAGTAGCCAGAGCACGTATTCCTGGGAAGCCAATTATCGCGAAGGACTCGGACGTTACGCCGCCTGGAGTTTCTCCTGGGTGAACGAAGGTCATATTCCCAACCATCACCGTGACGGGCAGGCCGTGCAGATCTGGGGACGCCTGCCGCTCTGGAACAACCGGCTGGAACTGTCGGCGGGCGCCGGGCCGTATCGCTATTTCGATACGAGTCAGGCGCAGGCCGGCGGCGATTACTCGAATACGCACGGCTGGGGCGGCATGTTCACGCTGCGCGCGGCGTATTACTTCGACAACCGCTGGATCGCGGAGATGAAGCTGAACCGCGTGCAGGCGTTCGGCGGACCCGACACGACCGCGCTGCTCTTCGGCATCGGCTATCAGCTCGACGCGCCCGACGGACACGGACCGCGCGCGCGCGCCGTGCCGCGCACGACCAACGTCACGAACAACGAAGTCACGGTGATGCTCGGCACGACGATCCTGAACAGCCCCGACTCGGAAACGAATCTGGCGGAGAGCATCGAGTACCGGCGCGGACTGTGGCATTACGTCGATTTCACCGCGTCGTATCTGCACGAAGGCGGCAAGGTCCAGTCGCGCCGCGACGGCCTCGCCGCGCAACTCTGGGCGACGCGCGCGTTCTTCGACGACAAGCTCACGCTCGGCGTCGGCGCGGGACCGTATCTGTCGATCACGCAAAACGACGACCTCCCGCAGAATCGCACCGGCGACGGCCGCTTCTCGGGTCTCGTATCGGTATCGGCGAGTTACCGCTTCACGAATCGGTGGCTCGCGCGCGTGACGTGGAACCGCATGGTCACGCGTTACGACCGCGACGCGGACATCATCGAGGCGGGCTTCGGCGTGCGTTTCTAGACTCAGAAGAGCTCTTTCTGGCCGGACATCAGCGCGGTGAAATCGTCGCGCAGGAACGGCAGGATGCCGTCCGCGACCGGCTGAAGCTGCTTGCTGACGTAATGCTCGTAATCAATCGGCGCATGGCGCGCTTCCACCGGCTCGGGGCCGGCCGTCGTCA
>NZ_FCOJ02000169.1 GCF_001545035.1 Caballeronia glebae | reverse complement strand
CAGGTTGCTGAAGTACCGACGGTTCATGTCATCGCGGAAGTGCGCTGATGCGTTGATATTAGGCCCATCACTTGCCCACTGAAGACCATGCGCGGCGCCGACACGTTCACCGAGAGTCTGTTTTCCCTGCGAAAGCTCGACGACTTCGTCCCGAAGTCGCATCCGTTGCGGTCGATCCGCGTGATGGCGAACGAAGCGCTGGCGAAGATGGATCGACTGTTCGCCGGGATGTATGAAGCGCACACGAAGGGCGGGCGGCCGAGCATCGCGCCCGAGAAGTTGCTGCGAGCCATGCTGATCCAGATCCTCTACAGCGTCCGCTCGGAGCGGCAACTGATGGAGCAGGTTCAATATAACCTGCTTTTTCGCTGGTTCATCGGCCTGGCAATGGATGACGAGGTGTGGGTGCCCACGGTCTTCACGAAGAATCGCGAGCGATTGATCAAGCACCATGCAATCGTCGAATTCTTCAACGAAGTGGTGGCCCTCGCCGAGAAGAAGGATCTGCTCTCGGGCGAGCACTTCAGTGTGGACGGCACACTGATCCAGGCGTGGGCGGGGCACAAGAGCTTCGTGCGCAAGGACGGAGGCGATCAGGACAACGATGGCGGCAGCGCAGGCGACTTCAAAGGCAGCAAGCGCAGCAACGAGACGCATCAGTCCAAGACTGATCCTGATGCGCGGCTCTATCGCAAAGGCAAGACGGCCAGCGAATTGCGGTACATGGGCCATACGCTGACCGATAACCGGCATGGCTTGGTGGTCAACGCGCGTGTCACATACGCTGATGGGCATGCCGAGCGTGAAGCGGCCAAGATCATGATCAACGACGCGCGGCAAGCAGTACAGGATGCGAGCGCAGAGATCACGCTAGGCGCGGACAAGGGTTACGACGCACAGGAATTCATCGAGGCCTGCCACGAGATGAAGGTCACACCGCACGTCGCGCAAAATACCTCGGGACGGCGTTCGGCGGTAGCTGACTCGATTGCCTCGAGCGTGGGCTACGCCATTTCTCAACAAAAGCGCAAGCTGATCGAACAAGGCTTCGGCTGGGCGAAGACCGTGGGGCGCATGCGCCAGGCGATGGTGCGCGGGTTGAAGAAGGTGGACCAGATGTTCGTGTTGAACATGGCCGCCTATAACCTTGTGCGCTTGCGATCCTTGGCACAAATCCGTCCATCGTGACGGTAAACGCGAAAATGAAACCAGAAATTCGGCTCAAAGCGCTCAAAAAGGACGTTGAATTGCATTGGGCTTGCACAATGCGAAAACCTCGCGGCGAAAGCCTTGTGATTGGAGCGAGGCCGCTTCAACTCGAGTGTATTTCAGCGGCCTG
>NZ_FCOJ02000099.1 GCF_001545035.1 Caballeronia glebae | reverse complement strand
GCTGGTATGAAGTAGTTTTGTCGGGCATTGCAACACCTTATACGAGATAAGTGTTGCACCTCGCTTTTGAGGCCGCCACTCGATTTGCAAGGGGCCAGATGTGCTTGCCGAATAATCTGCAGAGCACGTCGCGCGCTTGTATTTGCGCTGGTCTGGAGCTTCTTCCAAAAAACGTGGCTAACAGCTTTAACGGCTGCAAAAGCGGGCTCTTTAATCTCCTATTTTGCTGGGGCTCGTGAGGTGCGTGCACTAAACGAGGGAGGCATACCTCCAGCAGATTGCTCGACCTGGTTTTCCGCCGTCGAGGTTTCGGAAGCCTCAGCGTTGCATTCGCGCCCTTGCAGCATCGCCGGCTTAAAGTTTTTGCCAATCTCGTCGTAACATGGGGTAGGACGTTGCGGCGGACCACTGTGATGCTCGCCGGTATTCGAACTGGGGCAACGTTCTTGCCATCGATTCACCGAATAAAGGGTTGAAAATGTCAATGCTTGCCTTCGAAGACACAGAAGTGGGCCGCGCACTTTTCAGTGTTGCCCAATCGCTTCAACAGATATATTCGGTTGCGAAAGGTGGGTACGAGGCTGCGCCATGCCTAGCCCAGATTGAAGCATTGGCGGAAGCTTCGTTTCCCTCGGTTGAAAAATTGGTCAACCACTTCAATACCCATAGAGCGGCTCTCGAAGACACTCGAGACAGCTTGCTGGCGTCACTGGAGCGCCTAGGCGAGATGCAGGATGTTGTTCTCGAGGCCCAAGAGCATGCCGTCGCCGTTCAGCGACAGGCAAAGGCTTCATTGAACGACCTCGCGAGCCAGGTCGCTCCAGCCAGAAATGTTATTTACTGAGTCTGTGCAACACCGCCGTGAAGCCTAGCGTGCTTGCGTTCTCACTGAGCTTGCCCCTCGTTTCGTGGGCTACCGCCCACAGCGAGCGAGCGAAAGCCGTCGTCGATATTGCTGTTCGTATTGCAATACATTTACCATACAAGAACGAATCAGCTACCGGGGAAGCTGAATGAGAGAGCGAAAGGATACGCTCATGAGCTTCCGAGCCTCTGCGCGCTTTAAGGCCGCGCTTACGCTCGCCGCAGCACACGAGAATCGAAGCCAGGCCAACCTACTTGAGACGCTCGAATTCGAGTTCTGCCGTCAAAAGGGTATCGAGGTACCCGCAGAACCGGCTCAACAACGAAACTAAAGACCACACACCATGTACCAGACCTTCGTTCACGCGCCGGTCATCGCGAAGCTGTGCGCGCTCTCCATCCTTGTGCTCTTCGGCTATTTCCTGTTTTGGTTCGTGCCGAGAGCTGTGATTCGCGGTCTCGCACTCAAGCGAGTCATTGCCGGACTCGCGCGCCTCAAAGAGGGCGAGGACCCGGGGCCGCTCTTCGCCAAAAATAAAGATTTGGCTCACCTTTGGAGCGAATACGACGAGACGCTGTTCAAACAGGAGCGCTTTGATTCTGGTGAGCGCGGTTATGTCTTCGACAAAAACCGCTCGACGGTTCCGGCCGAGATGTTTTTCAACACGCAGACGACCGTGGACTCATATGTCGGCGCGGAATTCTTTAAGCACGTTCCCGGCATCCTGACGGGTATCGGGATTATCGGAACCTTCTTTGGAATTCTTCACGGACTGGATGCATTCAATGTGGGCGCCGATGCCGCCCAGGTTCGCGACAGTCTGAAAGGACTGCTCGGCTCCGTGTCCGAAGCGTTCGCGGTTTCCGCCGGCGCCATCCTGTGCGCGATGATTATCACGTTGTTCGAAAAGTTGCTTCTCGCCAGCCTTTACAAGAAAAGCGAAGCGCTCGTCATCGAAATCGACAAACTCTACAAGGCCGGTGCGGGCGAAGAAATGCTCCAGGACTTGGTCCAATCGTCGGCCGACTATCTGTCTAACAGCAAGACGCTAAAAGACGCGCTCGTCAATGACCTCAAGGCCATCTTGGAGTCCGTCGCGTCGACACAGATTAGCGAGCATAAGCGCATTATCGATGACCAGATGACGGCGCAGGCTGCGAGCACCAGAGACCTGGGGTTGCAAATCGGGCAGGAAATTAGCGCGGGGCTGCAAACGGCGCTAGCGGAACCCATGAAAGCTATCGGAGAGGCTGTAAAAGTTGTCGGCGGGGAGCGCGAAGGCGCGGTCCACAAGCTCCTTTCGGAGGTAATCAAAGAGCTCAATCAGAGCTTGCGCGACCTCTTTGGCGACCAGATTGCGGGCATCAACACGATGCAGCAGCAGACCATCGCCGCGCTTCAATCCGCCGTCGACAAAATTGAGCACTTGTCCAAGACGCTGACTACCGCCGGGACAGATGCGACGGGCAAGATGGGCGAACAGCTGGCTGAAGCCATCAAAAATATGGAAGCCAGCCAGACGCGCATGACCACTGAAATGGCGCAAGCCGTGGCCGAGATGAAAAATCTTGTTGCCAACTCACAGACGGCAACCAATGAAGGCATGCTCGCCGCACTTGAGCGGGTCAGCAACAACGTCGAGGCGCTGGTCAAGCAACTGACGGAAAAGGTCGAAACATCCCAGAGCGCAACCAGTGAGGCGTTGACGAAGGCGCTCGCCGAGGTGACCGACCGCGTGGGCGGCCTCGTCACGTCCCTGACAGCCGATGTAACAACATCCCAGACGACGACTAATGACGCACTCACCAACGCGTTGGCTAATGTTGCTGACCGCGTCGGAAGCTTGGTCTCGTCGCTGACGACTGACGTAAAAACGTCGCAAACCTCGACCAACGAAGCGCTCACTAAAGCGTTGTCTGACGTCACTGAGCGCGTCAGCGGCCTTGTCTCGTCGCTGACAAGCGATGTGACAACCTCGCAGAGCGCGACCAACGAACACTTGCAGAAGTCAGTGTCGGACGTCAGCGCGACGGTCGCTAATCTGGTGCAAGGCCTCACGCAGTCCGTGACCAGTACCCAAGAAGAAAGCAGCAAGCAGCTGACACAGTCGGTCGCAACCGTCGGAGATTCCGTTAAATCGCTCGTCGACGACCTCAAGCAACAAGCCGAGGGTGCTGACGTCGCTCACGAGAAGCGGCAGCAACAGTTCGCAGCCGAAGCGCAAGCCGCCGCCGCTGGAATCAAGTCGGCAGTAGACGTTCTTACTGCGGAAGTCAGCCGACTTGTGTCCGGCACCGGGTTCGCGGTCGACAAAATGCGCGAGAGCGTGGATACGATGCGCCGGGTGACCGGCGACACGGTTACCCAGATGAACCAGGGGGCAAGCACGCTGCATGCGGCCTCGACCGAGTTTGGCAAGGCCGGCACGGCGGTAACCGGCTCGCTGCAACAAGCGACGCAGCTGACCGACAAGCTCGCTGCGGCGGCGGGCAACGTGGGCGCGGCGTCCGAGACGATGCAGCGTGTCGTTAATGACTATAACGCCCGGAGCGGCGAGTTCCAGTCGATGCTGTTGCACCTTAAGACCATCGTCGAGTTGGCAGAAGGGTCGTTGAGCCATGACGTGCTCGCTCAAATTCAGGAATCGAACAAGGCGCTGACGGTCGCGCAACTGAAGGTGGACGAGTTCATGAACGGAGTGACCGATGTGCTCCAGGACTCCAGCGACAAGTTTCAAGCCAACCTCACCGATGCGATGGAGCGCGCCGCATCCAAGCTGGTCGAGACGACCGGCCGAGTCACAGGCCTGTTGAACGGTCTCATCGAGAATCTTGCAATGGCACTCCGTCCGGTCGTGATGGACGAGGAGGGTGCTTAAATGTTGAGCTCTCGCATCGTTCTGAAGCGGGGCGGCAAGGGCGAGGCGGAGAAGCCTTTCTGGATTAGCTACGCGGACCTGATGACCGCGCTCATGGTCCTCTTTCTTGTCACGATGTCCGTGACCTTGCTTGCCGTCACAAAACAAGTGAGCGAGGCCGAGCGCCAAAAAGCAGAGCGCGACCGCGAAATCGCGGAGTTGCTTCACCGCGTACAAGTCGCCGCGAAAAACGCGGGCATTTCGGTCGATATGGACCGGAACGTCATCGACTTTGGCGACAAGGCGCATTTCGACAAGAACAGCTCCGGACTCAAGCCCGAGCAGCAAAAACTGCTTCGTGCGTTTGTGCCTCAGGTGCTTGCCATCGCGCGCGACCCGCTCGGCCAAAAGTGGCTTAAGCAGATTGTGGTGGAGGGGTTCTCGAGCCCGGAGGGAGATTACCTCTACAACCTGAACCTCAGCCTCCAACGCAGCCAACGGGTGCTGTGTGTTCTACTCGCCAAGCCGCCGGTAGGTGAGAGCGCGATGAGCAATGACGAACTGGAGCAAGTGCGCGACCTGTTTCTTGTCGGTGGCTACTCGTTCAACGCCGCCAAGGCATCCTACGAGGACAGCCGGCGCGTGGAGTTGCGCCTTGAATTCCTGGGGATTGGCGAGCATCGCCCGTCGACCAACGGTGCGCCACGCGGCAACTTCGGCACCTGCGCTTTAGGAGCAGCCTAATGAGTTATCTCGACGATTTGCGCAAGGGACTCACTCGCCTGCAAAACCAGCCGCTCTTTTTGCAGACGCCGATGGGCGAGCTCGAAGAACAACTCGAGAAGCTGACCGAGAAACTTGTAGGCCGCACCGCAAAAGCGCCGGAAGAGGCCGTTGTTAAAGCTGTGGAGCGATTCCAACAGGAGCCGCGCTTTCGGCATTCCCATGATGCGCTACTCGTGAGCCTTGGTTGTGACCGGCCCATTGGAAAAATGCGCTACCGCCTCATCGAGGACAGCGTACGGTTTCCGGCCGTTCTCTCGGGTGTGGACCGCTTTCGCAAGCATCGACCCATCTTCCGCGACTGCTACAAGGGGCTCTTGGACACGTACCTCGGCTACCATCCTGAAATGAAGGGTGCGGCAAAGACAGGGCGGCCCAATTGGGAGCTGCTTCGGTCATGGCTGGACAGTGGCGCCAATACCCTCCGCCGCCCGGATGGCCTGGAGGAGACCTGGGTGTCTGAACTAGTGTTGCACCCCGAGCTTTTCTCAAACGCTCCCGTCGATGCGTTTGCTCGGCAGATGCTTCGGGGCGACGATAGTGCTTTTTTTGAGTTTCAGCAGGCGCTTCATATCGAGCGCACCTCGTGGCTTATGGAGCAGGTGGTCCTCGCACAGGTCCGCGCGGCCGCGAAGGCCGGCATCACGCCGTACATCCCTAAATTGTTGCCGCTGCTCGAGCAACTCGCGACCCAAAACCCCGTCGTTTTCAATCAAGGCCTGGCTGAGGTGCTGAGCGCATATTGCGACCATACGGGCGGCCCGCTGCACGGAGCGTTACGCGATTTTTCCTTGCACTTCTGGGGCAACCCGCTTTTCCTGCGCAAGGAAAACAGCACCGGCTGGGTCGCCGTGCCCCGCGAACCTAGGGACATGGTCAAAAAGTGGTTCAAGCTGCATGTCATTCAGCAGTTCTTCAACGTTCTGGCCAAGCAGGACCAGCGTGAACAGGACGACGTCCGACTCAAGCGCGAGCGGCGACGAGACTTTTGGGAGAAGTACGCGGATGTCGTGGGCGACGTTAAGTTCGCACTGGGGCCCAACGCTCGAAACAGCGATGACACGAGGATGCTCGAAGTCATCAAGCTGATGGAAGGGATGACGCTTGACCTCTATGGCGCAGGAGACGGGCAGAACAACGCCTTCATCATGCGATTCGGCGACTGGGTCGTAGCCGAATTCGGGCACGAGAATAACGCTTGCTTCGTGTATCGCGCATCGGACGTGCCATTTGAGCACGGCGACACCAGCATCTCTGCGCAGGCCATTCGGCATCACATTCAGGCGTCGGACCAACTGGGTGCCGAAAGCCTTCCGCATCGAGATAGAAGGCGAGTCGGGCCGGTCAAATTGCACCACCGAGACAAAGGCGGTCGGTTCTGGGAAGATATTTTCGAGGACGCATTGAGTGGCCGGGGCATCACCAGGCCGGTTGCCGCGCGTGCGAGCAAGAACTCGGCAACTACCTGGAAGCCCGAGGTACCGGCGCAGGCAGCCAAGCAAACTCCGGCTCGCGCCGCCGCATCTTCTGCCGCGAGCCGCCCGTCGACCACGCCTAGTATCGACCGGCCTCCAGAAGCAGCGAGGCCTGCGCCACGCCAAGCTCAAGAGCAGCCTGTAAGTTCGAGTGCATGGCGCAATCCGTCGCTTTTTCGGCCGGCATCTGGTGGCGCGAGCACTCCGCCGACCAAAGCCTCCACGTCCGGAGCGGACACCCCGTCGAGCGGACCGATTGTTTCTCTGCCGTTTGGTGCAAAGCAAGAGAAAGAGCTCCTTACCATGTGCCGTAAACTCGACATCTACGTTCGGGACATGCGTGAACGGCAGGGCAATCTATGGATTGCGTTGGACAGCCCGGCGGACAACCGTCTGACGCCGTTGCTCCAGTCGTACGGCTTCAAATACCGGCCCGGTCGCGGCTGGTGGTATCAGGAATAACAAGTCGAGAAGAATTCGGGGACGAAAAGCATGCTGAAGTGGCTCAAAAAGATGACGGGTGCCGAGCCGTCGCAGCGGCAAACCGCCGCCGTGTGGCGCGCCTTTGGAGCTGAAGGGCTCGACTTGGGAACGTTCGAGTCCGTGGGCGCGCGCCCGGGTGCGACGCCGCTTGCGACACCCACGGTGCCCGCGCTCATCACGCAACTGTACGATGAAGGCTATGCCGTCGGTGCAGACGAGAGCGCCCACTTGTCGTGGGAGAGCCTGTACAACCTGCTGGAAGAACCGGCTTTCGCACGCAGCCTCGACCAACTGGAACTCCCGCCCATCGGCGGGCTCACGCCAGAGCTCCAAAGCCGCAACTCGCTTATTGACCGCGACTTTACGATTCGCGTCTCCGGTTGGCGGGATGAGGACCGGCGCCCACTTGAGGCGGTCACGCGCAGCGGCGCGCTTGTCTCGACCAACGGCCGACAGCTTTTGCTGTCGCGGCAGGCGTGGGAGACCGTGGAGCAGGTTGCACGTTTTCAGGCGCGACCAGAGGACCAGCGCACCGAGACCGCTCAGCGCATGCGTTGGGGGCAGATTCGACGCGCCGCGCTTGCGGCGAACGCGAGCCTCGACCAGTTCCTGTACAAGAGCATTGTCGTCACGCCCGACACTATCGATATCATCCCGCGAAAGACGGGCGCCGGCACGACACGAATGGTCGAAATCATTCCGACCTTCGAAGGCGCCCCCGAAAACTGGCTCGACGTTTTCGACTCGTATCAGGCGGTCCCCAAGCACTATGACATCAGCACGCCCGAAGGTATCGTGAACGTGCTCGTCACGCCAGAGGTGAACACGGTGCTTTCCAGCATCCGAAAGATGCCGGGCCGACTCATCAGCGGAAGCCGGGCCGAAGCGTTCCTGTTGAACCCGTTCGCCACGCTCGGTGAGGACGCAAAAGCGGCAATCGACGAAGAGCAGTTCGAGCGCGCCAAAGTTGAAGCTGGCATTTTCTTCGACCACTTCACCTCGATAGTCCGCCGCGACGCACTGGGATTCCCGGAGACGGTCGGGCTTGCTATCGAAACGGCGCTCGCGGACCGGGTGTCTGCGGAGGAGCGGCTCTTTTCAGACGACTCGGAGCTGGAACACTTCGTCCGAGGCGCCGAACGCGCCATCGCCGCCGAACGTCAGCTCTATGCATGGGACGGCTACGACTTCGAGCTTCTTGGCAACAGCGAAGAGCATCTGGTTCTGCTCAAGGCCGCCCTCGATGAGCGCAGCAAGCCGCGCATTTTAATACGACACACTGACGTCTACGACCTGAGCGCGTACACCTCGCGCGTCAACGGTATCGGCCTCGAACAGCCGTATTACTCGCCGTACATCGCGAAGAAAGGCGACGAGTGGTGGCCCGAGCACCTGGTCAACGTCATCGTGTACACGCCGGACGGCAGCACCGACCCGGTTGCCGTGCCCATCACGGATGACGTCAAAGACGAATTGAGCGCCAAACTCAAAGAGGCGGAAACCTCCGGCAAGCCCACGATTGAATTGCCGGGGTTCCCGCAACCCATTCCCGTTACCGAAGCGCGCGACATCCTCGACGCGTTCATCAACTTTGGGAATGATGTCCGGGAGGGGTACGACAAGCCCCCGAAATCCGTCGACTCGAAGGACAAGGCCGCTCGTCAGAAGGCAAAACAACTGTTGCTGAAACCGAATGTTGATGCAGTGGACTACGAGGATGTGCGCAAGGAGATTCTGACCGCCTTCACGCCCTCGCCGGCGCTGCCGTCGGGCTTTAGACTGGAGACGAAGCTACTGCCCCACCAGGAAAAGGGCGTCGCGTGGCTTCAGCATCTCTTTCAGCACGCACCAAACCACTGTCGCGGCTGCGTCATCGCAGACGACATGGGCCTAGGCAAGACGCTGCAGTTGCTGACATTCATGGCGCGCGCATTCGAGGACAATCCGGAACTTCCACCGGCACTCATCGTCGCGCCCGTCTCCCTGCTCGAAAACTGGGCAGAGGAGATGGGCAAGTTCTTCAAGGAAAGCACGTTCCGGCCGCTCGTCGCATACGGCGACAACCTGGCTTCGCTTCGGGTGCCGCGTTCGGCCATTGATGAAGAGCTTCGAAAGGAAAACCTTGTCAAATTCCTGCAACCGGGATGGGTCGGCGACGCGAACATTGTGCTGACGACCTATGAGACGCTTCGCGACCTCGAGTTCTCTTTTGCCGCCGTCCAATGGTCGATTATGGCCTGCGACGAAGCGCAGAAAATCAAAAACCCGAACTCGATGGTCACGCGTTCTGCCAAAAAACAGAATGTGATGTTCGCGGTCGCCTGCACCGGAACCCCTGTCGAGAATACACTCGTCGACCTGTGGTGTCTGTTCGACTTGGTTCAGGCGGGATTGCTTGGCGCGCTCAATGAGTTCGGACGGTGCTATCGCAAGCCAATTGAAGCCGAGACGGAGGAAGAGAAGGTGCGCGTCGAGGAATTGCGCGGGCTGATTGAGCCGCAGATACTGCGCCGCATGAAGAGCGATGTCGCCCAGTTGCCGCCCAAGCGCATCATGCCGGTGCTCATCCCGATGTCCAACCTGCAGCGCACGTACTACACGAGCGCTATCAACCTCTTCAAAGGCCTCAAGAAGGGCGACAAAGAGGCCGCGTCGTCTCCCTTCAAGAATCACCTCGGGGTGCTGCAATATTTGCGCTCCATCTGTACAGCCCCGCACGCACCCGGCCTGGGTCGTTTCGCGCCGCAGCCGCTCGCGCAGGCACGCTCCGAAGCGCCCAAACTCGGATGGCTGCTGGACACGCTACGCGAGATTGAAGGCAAGGGAGAGAAGGCCATCGTCTTTGCTGAGTTTCGCGAGGCGCAGCAGATGCTCGCGTACTACATCAAAGAGACGTTCGGCTTCGAGCCGCGCATCATCAATGGCGACGTCACGGCCTCAGCGAAACATGTCGCGAGCCGTCAGAAACAGATTCGCGCGTGGCAAGAGAAGCCTGGATTTGGCGTCATCATCCTCTCGCCAGTTGCCGTCGGTTACGGGGTGAACGTGCAGGAGGCCAATCACGTCATCCACTACACGCGAAACTGGAATCCCGCGAAGGAAGACCAGGCGACCGACCGCGCGTACCGCATCGGCCAGAAACGAGAGGTCTGCGTCTACCTACCAATCGTGCGCGCCGAAGATTTCAAGACCTTCGAGGTGCGGCTTGACGAACTGTTGAAAGAGAAGCGAAAGCTTGCTGGCGACATGCTCAACGGCACGGGAACGGTGATGCCGACCGACTGGAACATCCAGGACATCGTTCCAGACGGTGCGAAAGACCCGGCGTTTACGCGTGCCCTTACGCTAGACGACGTGTTGCGTATGGAGTGGGACTTCTTCGAAGCGTATGTCGCGGCGGTTTGGCAGAAGAAGGGGTTCAAGACCGTGTATCGCACACCAGCACGCGATGGTGGCGTGGACGTGGTTGCGTTCACTGGCAACAAGGGCGACCTCGTTCAGTGCAAGAGCTCGGGGGTGGTCAATGCCAGCCTGAACGACGAAGGTGTTAAGGACGTGGTGTCGGCCGAAGCGGAATACCGGCTTCGCCACCCCGGTGTAAATTTCTCGAAGTGGGTGGCTACCAACCAGTTCTTCAACGAGACAGCTAGAGAAAAGGCGCGCCGCAACAACGTTACCCTCGCCACGCAGAAGGAGGTTGACGCATGGCTCGAACGATATCCGGTCACGAACGCTGACGTGCAGCGATTTCTGCACCTCTACTGGGAGCAGGCCGCTTGATTGCGGTTTGATGTCCAGTCCCTCATCGTCTGAAGGCACAACGTCGCTAAGTCAGTCGCGGAGACGAGATGGGCCGGAGCGGCGTCCCTTTGCGACGAACTCTGCTCCACTCCGCGGCTCTCCGCGAGCGTCGGTTCAGCACGCCCCGGTCGAATATGTTCGCGTAGGCGGTAAGATTCGTAATCTGGGCGCCGGAGCACAAATCCGGAACACTCTCGACAGCAATCGAATTCTCGTGACGACCTATCTAGATGTCCCTTTCAGGGAGAAGGATGAAGCCAAGGCACTCGGCGCCCGATGGGGACCCAAATCAGCGCAAGTGGTATGTGCCTGAGGGGACGGACCTCGCACTGTTCAGCGCCTGGTTGCCCGCGGCGATGAGCTCTGCCGATTTGGTCCCCGTCCCGACGTCGGAGCGGCTACCAAGCCTCGGTGGTGCGGGCCGAGAGGTCGCTGCGCCGAAGAAGGGTGTCCCACTCTCACAATTACTCGCCAGCGTCGCTCAAGCGGTTGCGCAAACATTCAGGTCGGGTGTTTGGACCATCGTGGAAGTTGTCGAGACACGAGCCAGAAGCGGCCACGTGTATCTCGAACTTTCTGAGCGCAGTTCCGACGGCAGTCTCTTGGCGACAGCGAGAGCAATCATCTGGGCGAATGTTGCAAACCGCATTCTCCCGGAGTTCGAACGAGCCACCGGTGCGAGCATCGCTCCCGGCATCAAACTTCTCGTCCGGGCCAAGCCGAATTTCAAGCCCCAGTACGGCTTCAGCATTGAGGTTGATGCCATTGACCCAGACTACACCTTGGGCGACCTTGAAGCTCGGAAGAGGGAAATTCGTGCGCGTCTGCAGCAGGAAGGTATTTTCGACGCTAACAAAAAGCTTCCTCCGCCATGGGACTTCAACGCCATCCTGGTCGTTGCTCCACAAGAGGCTGCAGGGCTTGGCGACTTTCGAGTGGAAGCGAACCGGCTTGAGCGCTTTGGTATTTGCCGTTTTGCCTATGCTTCGAGCCGTTTTCAGGGCGAAGGGGCGGCGCGGGAAATACGCGATGCGCTCCTGAACGCCTTAGCGCACTGGGGCAAATCAGGCAATGCGCCGCCCGATGCGGTCGCAATCATTCGGGGCGGGGGAGCTGTCAATGACTTGGCTTGGTTGAATGATTACGAGTTGGCCAAGACCATCTGCTGTCTGGGAGTCCCTGTGCTGACCGGCGTAGGGCACGAGCGCGACAGCACGATTATCGATGAAGTGGCCAACACTCGGTTCGACACACCAAGCAAGGTTGCTGCCGGCATAGAGCTAGTCATCAAACGACGGATTGATGAAGCCAAGGCACATTTCGAGTTCATCGCGGCACAAATAACAAGAGTCGGAACTGGCGCCAGAGCGCTGCTTGACAAAGGATTCACAGCTGTTCAGTCCGGTGCCCTCAAGCAAGTTGCCGCTGCAAGACAGACCACGTTCGCTTTGGTAGGCGAGCTTCAACTTGGAGCAAAGCTGACGGTGCGCGATGCAAAGCACGAGTCGGGCGTCTTGATGACGGATGTAGGGCACAACGCCTACCAACTGTTGGCAATGGCGAAGCGCGAGGTGCCGGGCGTGTTCTCAGAGATAAGAGGCGGGGCCTGCAACGTTGTAAAGACGGCACGGACACTCACGACGACACGGCTTGAGGCCATTCACGACCGAACATCACTCGATGTAAGTCGAAGCCGGGCATCAATTGAACAAGACCTCCAGACCGTCGCGCTTTCGGCACGGCAACAGATAGCAAGCTCGCGAAACGCGGCGACCGCCGTGTTCCGTGAGGTCGCTGGGCAGGGACCAGAGCGGACCTTGGGGCGCGGCTTCGCCATCGTGCTGAACGAACTGGGTCAGCCGGTCACATCTGCTGCCGACGCAAAGTCGATGGGTGAGTTAGAAATCGAGTTGAAAGACGGCCGGGTAGCCGTCGGGGTAAAGCGAGGATTGTGAACATGAGTGAGAAGACTTTCAGACAGGCGTATGGAGTGCTCCAGAGACACGCAGAGACTCTGCGCAATCAACAGGAACCCAATATCGACGACCTACTTACCATCGTAACTGAGTCGGTCGCAGCATATAAAGTCTGCAAGGAGCGGATTGACGCGGTCGAGGCGGCTCTTGAGCAGGCGCTCAGCGGTGCAGGAGTAAGCGGTGAAGAGCCGCTTACGACGCAGCCTGAAGCATCTGGACCGTTTGATGACGACGACATCCCTTTCTAGGCGCTTGGTACAAGCAATGACTGCATCCGTACGAACGCCGCCGGCTTCAAAAGGTTGGTGCCAGTTTCTGCAATGGCTTCGCCGCATGCCATCGCGCTCAACTCGGGATGCGAGCGAGAGCAAGTTCAAGACGGTGCCTCGAAAACTGCGAAAATGCGCGGTATCGGGACCATGTCAAGAGCGCAGGCGCGCTTTCTAATCGAGGTGTCAGAAAACGTGAAGAAGCTGTGCATCAGCAACATCTACGGCGCAGCTGACCGCAAACCGGCAAGTCGGGGCGAGCAAATCAAATTGGGGATGGCTGAGGCCAAAAACCGAGCAAAGCAGAGAGTCAAATCCCAGGCGTGGTGCAACGCATGTCAGTGTGCCATTGACGGCTCGTCGAAGAGACGCCATCGTGAGAACTTTTTGAGGTATCAGCAAGGAAAGGGGCCGCTCTGACCCAGCTGCTGCGCAGCGGCCGGAGAATGCCAGCAATACCCCCTTTGCGGCGCTTTGATTTATTAGCCTCAGTGACATATAACAGGCGTCATGTCGCCGAAGGAAGAAATCTAAATAAGACGGAGCCTTATCACTCAAAGGCGTTGCGCGTACGCATGTTTTCTGCGTCTAGGACGAAACGTTCACGCCTTATTATCGTGACCGCATTTGCCAGAGAACAAGGTCGAGCATTTTCACTTCTGTAACTTGCCCGTCTGGATAATGCTCTGCAAAGCTCCGAACCAGGAAACGGCCGAGTTCGGTCGCCAAGAAAGCATGAAACCAAGATTCAAGCGTCTCGTGAATTGCGCAAATTCGCTCTAAGCGGTCCGGCGCGCTCGCTACAGGCAGGGCGAGCCCGACGTTTTCGAGGACCATGCTGTCAATCACGGGCTTCAATGGGTGAATCGTGGCTACCAGCTTGCTCATAAAGGAGGCCTCGAAACGTCCAGTGGTGCTCAGCATGAAATTGAAGCACTAAGCGTCTTGCGTATCACCCGAGTGTCCTTTCGAAAGCTAGGCCAGTCTGGCACATTAGCGGTGTTCCGCGACCTATGGTCGATATGCGACTTGCCTTCAGAGAAGGCTGGACTGGCGCGTTAGGAAGCATCGCCAAATTAAAGCCCGGGAATCACGGTGTCGCGGCAGCCAATGGCACGACCTTGATGCGCTTGCGCCGCTATCGACACGTTGGTTCGCCCAGTGCATGGCGGTTTCAAGCCGAGGTGCAACAGGGGGGTTAATGTTTAGCGCCTTGAGGTTGGCTTGCTGAGGCGAGCGTGGCGGCGAAGACCTCGAATGGCGAATGGAACGCGTGGGTTGCGCGCGGCCGGTTGTTCAGGCTGTCGGCGATAGCATCGAGTTCGTCCTGTGTGTAGACCGAGAGGTCGGTTCCTTTGGGCAAGTATTGTCGCAGCAAGCCGTTGGTGTTTTCACATGTGCCGCGTTGCCAGGGGCTATGGGGGTCACAGAAGTACACCCGCACGCCGGTGGCCGCGGCGAGTTCCTGATGGCGCGTAAGTTCCTTGCCCTGGTCATAAGTGAAGCTCTGGCGCAGGGGTTCAGGAATCGAGTTGAGTTTGGCCGAGAAGCCCGCCAGAGCTGAGGCGGCGGTAGCATCGTCCATCTTGGCAAGCAGCACCAGCCGGCTGGGGCGCTCAACCAGCACGCCAACGGAGGATTGGTTCCCAGCGCCTTTTATAAAGTCGCCTTCCCAGTGGCCAGGCAGCAGGCGGTCCTCGATTTCGGGCGGGCGTACGTGAATACTCACCATGTCGGGAATCTGCCCGCGTCGGTCTGTGCCGCGCGTGCGCGACATGCGGGTGTTGTGGCCGTGGCGCAGGCAGGCAATCAACTGGCGGCGCAATTCGCCACGCGGCTGAGCATAGAT
>NZ_FCOJ02000100.1 GCF_001545035.1 Caballeronia glebae | reverse complement strand
CGCCGGATCACATTCGCCCCGTCCCGGGCAACGCCTTGCTCAGTCTCGCGGCCCATAGTCGAGCTTCGGATACCAGTTGGTCCCGCGTCCCTCGGGCGTCATGTCGAGCACGGTCCAGAGCGGCATCAGATCGGGCGCGCCGCGCGGGTCTTCACCGGGGTCGGCTGTCGCGAAATCCATCTCGCCGCTCCAGAAATGACGTATCACGCCGTCGCGCCGCGTGAAGACGTTGAGCGCGGGATCGTCGCCGCCTTCCTCCGATATCGCGTGATAGTCGCGGCTGAAATTGCCGTTCGTATCGGAGAACAGCCGCAGGTCGCGCCAGCCGCGCTCCTTTTTGAACGCGACGAGCCTCGCGAGCGGCGAACGCGCGATCACCGCGAGCGCCACGCGCTGCTCGATATCGCGCGCCTCGCCCTCCCACGCCGATAGCAGCGACGTGCACATCGGACACGGCCGTTCGCGCTGCGGCCCGAACATGTAGCTGTACGTGACGAGCGTGTCCTTGTCGCCGAAAAGCCCCGCGAAATCCACCGCGCCTCGCTCGCCGTCGAATCGATAATCGCCCTTCACTTCGCCGCCCGGCGGCAACGCGCGACGGATCTGCGCGACGCGTTCGATATGCCGGCGCAATTCGATTTCCTCGGCCAGCAAAGCACTACGCGCGCGGCGGTATTCGGCGCTTTCGTTGGGGAATCTCATCGTGGCGCGTCGCGCGAGTTCATCGGCGGGGATGTAATCCGTGGTCGTGCTCATATCCGATCTCCTTTGACTTCTTCGACAATGGGCGGCTCAATCGCGGTCCGGCGCGCCGAGCGGAAACAATGACCGATACGGCCGCGCCTCGTCCACGGCGCGTGCGAACGACGGCCGCGCGAGCAGCCGCTTGCGATACGCGATCACGTTCGAATATCGCTCCCCGATGCGATGGCACCAGTCCGCATAGAACAGGAACGGCGCGGCGCCGCAATCGGCCAGGCTGAAGGCGGCGCCCGCGGCCCATTCGCGGGTGGCCATCTTGCGATCGAGAAAGGCGTAGGAGATGTCGAGCATCGCGCGGGCATCGGCGACGCCGCGTGCATCGCGTTCGTTCGGATCGCGCATTGCGTCGAAGACGATCTTCTGCAGCGGCGTGGACACGTAGTTGTCGAAGAAACGATCCATCCAGCGCGTTTCGAGCGCGGTGCGCGGGTGCTCGGGAACGAGGCGTACCGGGCCCGCATGATATAGCCCCAGATATTCGATGATCACCGTCGATTCGATCACCGGCCGGCCATCGTCGACGAGTACGGGAAAGCGCTTCATCGGCCAGATTTCGGTGAGTTCGGCCATCGAATGTGGCATTTCTGGCGTGAGCGCGCGCCATTCGAAGGGCGTGCCGTTCTCGTACAACGCCACCAAAACCTTCTGGCAGTAAGAGGAAAACGGGTGTGCATAGAGTTGCAGGCTCATCAGGCGGTCTCCGGGTCGTCGAACGGATTTGAACGCGACGCCGCCATCACGCGATGTTTGCAGCGCCGGATACTTGCACGACGAACGGCCGTCGCGCAGATCGACAATGAATCGGGAAATGTTGTTGTGCGGCGCGGCGCCACCTGACCTTCATCGCGATCTTTCATGCTGGCGACATGATCCAGTGAGATGCTTTCCGGTTTATGTTCGAAAAGGCCTCGCCAATCAGCCGATGAGCGTCGATTTCGCCCTGCGTCTCTTCGCCGCTTTCGCTTGCGGCGTCGCCATCGGTCTCGAACGTCAGTTGCGTCAGCGCACGGCCGGACTGCGCACGATCACGCTCGTCGCGAGCGGCGCGTGTCTCTTCGTCACGCTCGGCATGCTGACGGGCAACGGCGTCGCTGGCGTCACGCAGATCGCGGCCTACGTCGTGTCGGGCGTCGGCTTTCTCGGCGGCGGCGTGATCATGCGCGACAAGGGCTCGATTCAGGGCATCAACACGGCGGCGACGCTCTGGTGCTCGGCAGCCGTCGGCGTGCTCTGCGGCGCGGGGCATTATGGTCCGGCGATCGCGGGCACGGGCGTCGTGCTCGCGATCAACACGCTCCTGCGCGAAGTGAGCCGCATGATCAACGCGACGCCGGTATCGAGCGCGGACATCGTGCGCGAATACGTGCTCACCGTGATCGGACGGCAGGAAGACGAGATTCACAGCCGCACCCTGCTTTCGAACGCGATGGATGCGCAACCGCTCTCGTTCCAGAGTCTCACGAGCGAGGACGTCGACGACGAGCCGCCGCGCATCAAGGTGACGGCGACGGTGCGCATGCATCCGAAAGACCAGGCGAAGCTCGAACGCATGGCGAGCCGCATGAGCATGGAGCGCGGTGTGTCGAGCATAAGCTGGTCGGCAGCCGATGTCGAGACTGCGCCGGAGTGAGGCGCGGCGGCGCTTCTCCATCCGGCAATACGTAAAATTAATGATTGACGGACGGATACCGAAAGGCAGAAGCTTCCGGAAACACTCGTAATGTTCATTTCATTTACTTGACACGCTGAGAATATATTTCCTTCCGCCACGCGCGTCGCCGTGGTCTCGATAGACGGAGAACAAAATGAGAAGGATACGAGGACTGGTTCTGGCACTTTCATCAGGAGTATTAATTAGTGCATGCGGCGGAGACGCTGGCTCCGATGTCTCGGGTCAAAGCGCCAAAGGTGTCGCCGGACAGCAGGCGAGCCAGACGGAACCCACAATCAAGGGATATGCGTTGTCGACCGTCATCTGGAACCGCGCTCCCATAAGCGTGTGCTGGGATCTGAACAACGCCGACTTCGCGCGTTACGCCGCGGCACGCAATTGGAGCCGCCTCGCGGTTCGTGAAACCTGGGAGCAAAATTCAGGCGCGCGGTTTACGGGCTGGCAACAATGCACGAACGATCCAAATTACTACGGTATCCGAATTAGTGTCGAGGACAACGCGGAGACCGGACCGCATACTTTCGGGCTGGGCGCGATGCTGAACAACGCGGTTGGCGGAATGACGCTCAACTTTACTTTCAGGAACTGGAGCCAAAGTTGTCAGGGACGCGAGGAATACTGCATTCGCCGCATCGCCGCGCACGAATTCGGTCACGCACTGGGCTTCGCGCATGAGCAGAACCGGCCCGACACGCCTTCGACCTGCAAGGAGCCCCCGCAAGGCACGAGCGGCGATACGATGATCGGCGCCTGGGATCTCGCATCGATCATGAACTACTGCAATCCCGAATGGAATGGCGACGGCAAGCTGAGCGCCACCGACATCGATATGGCGCAAAAATATTATGGGCCGCCTCCGTTCAGCCAGACCGTGTACGCGTTGACGCGCGCACAGGCTCCGGCACAGGTGAGCGCGTACGATCTTCCCTCTCGCGCGGTGAAGGCTTCGATCGATCTCTCGCTGACCGGCGACTACAAGCAAGTCAGTCAGATGTTCGCAAGCGCGGACGGAAAGCGCCTGCATGTGCTGATGCAGAGAAGTTCGACGTCCATCGATCTCGCCACCATCGACACGGCCGCCAACTCGGTTGTGCGTGTTACGCCCATCGGTCCGTTTTTGACGACTTTCACCGGCTATAGTCTGCTGCCCGCGTTGACGGGGAATCAGGTCTATGTGTCGAGCAAGAACGTCATCAACGTGCTCGATACGGACTCGGGAACGCTCGTCAGGCAATTGGTGCTGCCGAAATATTTCAGCCTCATCAAGCTAGCAACGGCCGCGAATGACAGTGAGCACGTCTATGCGCTCGCGAACCAGCCGGGGTCGAGTCTGGAGGTTCTGCGCATCGAAACGGCGAGCGGGTTGATCGTGGGCGGCTATCCGGCGGGTTCGGCGCCGAGCGCCACGCGTGACCAGTTCACTGTGACGCCGGATGCGAAGAAGGCTTATTTCGTGGGCTTCGCGTCGGCGCTTGCGCAGGGCAATCTGACGGAAATGGATCTGGAAAGCGGCTTCACGCGCGTACTGACCGATCTGCCGGAAAAGAACCCGAAATTCCTCACGGCAATCAGCAACCAGCAAATCCTCTTCGCCGATGACAATGACAAGAGCCCAAGTTCCATCGTCCTCTATGACGTGACGAGAAAAGCCAGGACGACCTTGCTGAACTCGTCGACATTGATCGCGCAGCTCCAGTACGAACCGAAAACCAAATCCATTCTTATGGAGCAAAGCGACATCTGGTCTGTCAACCAGTTGAAGCAACGGGCGGACGGCAAGTACAGAGACATCGACCTCGGCCTGCGATCGTTCACCAGCGGTTCGACGTATAGCGGCGTTGCACCGTTCGTGTTCGTGACGCGTTGATCGCCTCCTCGACCGTCCGTTGCGTCGCGCCCTGGACATCGACGGTTTTCAAGGCGGAGCTTCCGGTGGCATCATTGCCGAATCGGCGGGCGGGTCCGGCAATGCCGTCGCCCGCGCGCGTCGACCAGTTCGCGCAGCACTGGCCCGGAGGTGGCACATGTCCGTCTTTCTCGAAGTCGAGCACGTCACGATCTATCGCTACAACACGCCAGTGGAGTTCTCGCCGCATCGCGTGATGTTCCGGCCGCGTGCCGCGCACGATATCCGCGTGCTGTCGGCCACGCTCGCGGCGTCGCCGCACAGCACGCAGTACTGGATGCACGACGTGTTTTCCAATTCGGTCGCGGTCGTCGAGCCGCGCGTGCCAGCCGACACACTGGAGTTGCGCGCGCGCTTCGTGATCGAGCATTTCGGCGTCAGGAATCTGGAGTTGCCGGTCGCGCCCGAAGCCGAGAACTACCCGTTCCAGTATGCCGACGAGGATCGGCTCGATCTGGCGTCCTTTCTGCCGCCGCAATACCCGGAGGATCAGCCGCTGCTGCGCGACTGGGTGGCGCAGTTTCTCCCCCGGCGCGGCACCACCCACACACGCGACATCCTGGCGAACATCAACGCCGCCATCCGCAGCGACTTCCAGTACCAGTCGCGCGATGCCATGGGCACGCAGCGTCCATCCGAAACACTGAACCAGCGCGGCGGCACCTGCCGCGATTTCGCCCTGCTGATGATGGAAGTGGTGCGAGGACTCGGATTGGCCGCGCGCTTCGTGTCGGGGTATTTGTACGATCAGGCGCTCGACACACCGGCTGCGCCCGCAGTCCGCAACACGGGACTACAGCAGGGCGCGCGACAGATCGAAAGCCGCGACGAGCCGCTCGTGCTGGGCGCCGGCGCGACCCACGCCTGGCTGCACGTGTTCTTGCCGGGCGCCGGCTGGGTGCCCTACGACCCGACCAACTCGCTCGTCGGCGGCACCGACTTGATCCGGGTGGCTTACACACGCAAGCCCGAACAGGCCGCGCCGGTTTCCGGCTCCTGGTTCGGTTCGGCAGAGGACTTCATCGGCATGGACGTCAGCGTCGGCGTGCGGCGGATCGAGCCGCCGACCGAGCCGGCGTTGACCGGCGAACGTGCATCGCCGACGCCGAAGGCCGACGTGTCGTGACTTGCGCGGTGCGCGCCGTAGCGCTCGCGAGATTCAAAACGGGCTGATCCCCGACATGCCGCCATCGACGGCGAGGTCCGCGCCGGTCATGTATCGCGATGCATCGGTCGCGAGGAAAAGGATCGCCGCCGCTATCTCGGCGGGGTCGGCGGGCCGCTTCATCGGGATCACTTTCGCCCATTCCAGCAGTTGCGCCTCCGACATGCCCAAGCTGTCGAAGATGGGCGTGTTGGCGACGCCCGGCGAAATACTGTTGACCCGTATGCCGAGTTCGACGAATTCGGCGGCGAAGCTCTTTGCCAGAGAAACCACGGCCGCCTTCGAAGCACAATACGCGGAGAAATTTTTCGTGCCCTGATTGGCCGCGAGCGATGCAACGAGGACGATCGATGCCGGCCGGGAGAGCGACGGCAGCGCTTCGCGTACCGTCGAATAGACCCCGCCGACGTTGGTGTTCAAAACATCGGAGAACTGTTCCAGCGACGTTTCGCGCACCGGCGTTTGCCTGGAAATGCCGGCGTTGGCGACCAGGACATCGACGTCGCGCTGAAAATGTTCGACCGCGGTTTTGTAAAGGCGCTGCATGTCGGCCGGACTAGCGGCGTCCGCAACGACGGGCAGCACATCCTCGCCGAGCTGCTGCGCGGCCCGATGCAGCTTTTGCGCATCGCGACCGCTGATCACGACGCGCGCGCCTTCCGACACGAATCGTTGCGCGGTGGCGAACCCGATGCCCGTGCTTGCGCCGGTCACGACCGCCAGTTTATGGTCGAGCAGCATCGTCTCATCCTCGCAGGTTGACGACCAAAGCGCGGCCCGCCCGGATCGCGCGCGTCGAGTGCCCCGAACCTTCCAGATCGCCCGCGACGAAGACGGAACCCTCCGCGAAGCGCCGCGCGATGTTTCCGTCTTGCACCGAAATTTCAAGCTCGCCTTCGAGGACGACGACATACTGCCTCGACGGCGGGTTATGCCGATCGAGGAAGTAGCCCGCGTCGAACTCATGCATCAGCACGCTCTCGCACGGTTGCGCCGACGATAGCGAAACGGAAACCCCATTGAATAGAACGGCGCCTGTTTCGAACACGCGAATGGTCCTGAATGCCGAGTGCCCGTCGAGGTCGGTGTAGATCTCAGTGGAGTCCATGGCTTCTCCTTTTTATTAAGCAGAAGAATCGCGAAACATGTGAGCTCGGTACACCACTCGACTCTAGACGACGGAGCTCGCGCTCGCCATGCGCTTCAGCGGCGAACAGTATCCGCTAGCTGTCCACCGGTCTGGCGGCCGGTTCGCATCGACGCGCCGCAATGACGCTCACGGCGTCACGCTTTGCCCCATGCGCTCGCGCATCGCGCCGCAGTGTTCGACGAGGCTGCCTCGCGTAGCGACGAAATCCTTCAGCGGCGTATCGATGTCGTAAAACCAGATGTTCGCGACGAACCCATACAACGCGGCGTCGATGCTCGCGGGTGAGTCGCCGAACATGAACGGGCCATCGTCGAGCAGATTCGCGATCGCCTGCAGACTCGCGATGCCGCGCGCATAGGCAGCGTCCGGCTCGCATCGCCCGATGCCCTGATAGCGATAGCGCTCGAAGTTGTACTTGCGCGCGCCCTCCAGCGCGTCGGCGCCGATATCAGGATGCTGCGTCCGAAGCGCATCGCGAAACTGCGGCCAGTACCGGTCATCGCGCCAGCGCGAGTACGACATCACCCAATAAAGATCGTCGAGCGTGCGGCGGATCAGCACATCGAGATCGCGCTGCACCGCGCTCAGCGCATCGTCCAGACCGACCGCGTGCTTGCTCTTCAGATGCGCGATGATCGCATCGCTATCGCCGATGGTTTCATCGTCGTCGACGAGATACGGCAGTTGGCCGCGCGGTGCGGCGCTCGTGTCGAGCACGTGACGATGCTCGAACGGCAGACCCGCGAGCTTCAGAAACGCGAACACCTTCAATCCGAACGGATTGTTGTCTTCGAGGCCGAACAACTGAGGATACGAGTAGAGCGTAATCATCGACGTCTCCGTGCGGCGTCCAGCAAGGACGCGCCAAGTTCGCTACGATTCCGGGTTGGCCTTGCATCTTCCCGTCATGCGGCGCAGCGGTTCCAGGCGCGCGCCGCCACACACGAAAAATACTATGCCCACGCCGCCTCAAGCCATTGGTTTTACACTCGATCCGCTCGATCGCGTATCGGAGAAGCGCGACGACGAAACCTTCGTCGCCGGTCTGCGCGACGATCCCGCCACGCGCTTTCTGCTGTTCGTCAACAACGTGCCCCTGTTCAAGCGCGCGAACGGTCACGATCCGCTTTTCGGCGCGTCGGAAGCCGCGGCGCTCGGCGCGCCCTTGCAGACGGTTTTTCTCGGCCGCGACGCGGACCGGCGCGCGCTTTTTGCCCATTCTTTCGATGGACAAATGCAGAGTCTGCCCGAGGTCGAGGCCGTCGAACTGCGTCCCATCGCGATGCAGGACCTCGTGTCGGCGCCGCTCGTCAGCGCGCTCGGCGAAGCGCGTTCCATGCTCGACTGGCATGGCCGGCATCGCTTCTGCGCGAACTGCGGCCAGCCGACCGATTCGGCGGGCGCGGGCTGGCGACGCATCTGTCCGAACTGCAAAGCGCAACATTTTCCGCGCGTCGATCCGGTTGTCATCATGCTCGTCACCGACGGCGAGCGCTGCCTGCTCGGCCGTCAGCCGCAATTCCTGCCGGGCATGTATTCGGCGCTCGCGGGCTTCGTCGAGCCGGGCGAAACCTTCGAGCATGCGGTGTATCGCGAAGTGTTGGAGGAAGCGGGCCTCCGTTGCACGGACGTGCGCTATCACGCGTCGCAGCCGTGGCCGTTTCCGTCGTCGCTGATGATCGGCTGCTTCGCGCGCGCCGCCACAACCGATATCACCGTCGACAGGAATGAGCTCGAAGACGCGCGCTGGTTCACGCGCGAGGAGGTCGGCGCGATGCTCGACGGCACGCACGAACAGGGACTCTCTGCACCGAAGCCGTTCGCGATCGCGCATCATCTGCTGAAAGCGTTCGCGACGCGCGCGTGGGACTGAAACGCAGCTTCGCCGCGCGGCGTCGGCGATGAGTGCAGAATCCGAAGCTGTGCCGCGCCGATGCGCGGCGGGAGCATTTTTTCAACATCGAGTGAACGACATGAACATGAAAGGCGGCGTGCATATCTGGTTGATCCGGCATGGCGAAACCGAATGGAGCAAGTCGGGCCAGCACACCGGCACGACCGACATCCCGCTCACCGACGAAGGACGCACACAGGCAAAGGCGCTCGCACCGATCCTCGCGTCTCAATCCTTCGATCTCGTGCTGACGAGCCCGATGGGTCGCGCGATCGAAACATGCAGGCTCGCGGGTCTGGGCGATCGCGCGACGGTCGAGCCTGAGCTTCATGAGTGGAACTACGGCATATACGAAGGGCGCACGACGCCGGATATCCGTGAGGAAGTGCCGGACTGGTCGGTATGGACATCGCCGATGCCGGAAGGCGAAGCACTCGCCGATGTCGGCGGGCGCGCGCAGGCGCTCATCGACAAGCTGCTCGCGACGAATGCGACGAACATCGCGCTCTTTTCGCATGCGCATTTTTCGCGCGTGTTCGGCGCGCAATGGGCGACGGGCTCGCCGTCGCTCGGCGCGCATCTCGCGATGGATACCGCCGCGATGAGCGTGCTCGGGTTCGAGCGCGACGTGCGGGTGATTGTGAGGTGGAATCTGCTGCCTTGAACGGGGTGCGGGGCGCTGGAGGGCGGTTTGTTGTTGGTTTATCGGCGTTGCTTAGGTAGTTGCTCAAAGTCGGCGGCAGACCTATTCGTAGACCTCGCGGCGTCGAGCAAACGGCATGCATTCCGACGCGATTCTGCAGACAAATTAGCGGATTTGGACCGTTGACCGAGCGGGGTTACCGGTCGTTTCTGTAATGCGCCAAGCGTTCGTGGTCGGCCTATGTCCGGTCAAACGCAAGGCGCGGTGATGCTCTCCTTCTCGACGTCGAGCTGCATCGTCATGCTAGTGGAATTCTCGACAGCAGGAGTGTCAGTCCGCAAGACAACGCTTTCTTTCAATCGCACGGCATTCTCCTGCCTCTCCCTTGTCCTCGCGTACCATTTTCAACGATTGCAGGTTGAAGGCTCCATTGTCTCGCACCACTCTCGCCGCATCTGACGATAGGCGCCTTCGATGCCACGACCGAAGCGCGGGCCGTCCATGAGAGCGGACTGCTCCATGCGCGCACGCAGGCCAGAGCACAGGCTTCTCGGACGAGACAATCCCGAGCCAGCGCGACCGCGACATTCACAAATTCAGTATCGGAGGCGCCGCCAGTTCGAATAATCGGAGATTCATGAGCAACGCGTCGCCCGCCCGGCTGAACGGTCCGTTGCCAATCATCGTGACGACGGCCCCCCATCCAAAAGCTGTTGAGGCTCGTGGGTTGGCCGTTGTAGGGAAAGGTGTCGAGAGCGATGTCTATGCTGTAGTAGGTCCGCATGTGCGCGTCGTGCGGCTGATAGTCGACGAAGATGAGCCGCTCGGACGCTATGCCAAGTACGTCGATCTCCCGGCTTATTTCGTCGCGAACACGCCCTTGGTAACAAGCAAATCAGGTTCATCGCAGATTTCCGTGGATGCCTGTGGGCGATTTTGTAATCTGACGTCTTGCACCGGACGTTGGAGGCGGAATTGCTCGATCGCAAAGCATTGGAAGCGCTGGGTTGCTGGAAAGGCTATCGGGTGGAGCGTGTGGAGTGGCCGCAAGGCGAGCAGCGCACGCTTTCGTTGTATCTGAAGCCGGTCGGCAAAGTGATGTGCTGCGAGCAATGTGGCGCCCGCTGCAGGCAGGTTCATGAGACGAGCGTACGCCGGGTTCGTGATCTTCCGCTGCTCGAATATCGGGTGGTGCTGCATGTGCCGCGCCGGCGCGTGTGGTGCGATCGCTGCGGGGGCCCGCGACTGGAGCGGCTCGACTGGTTGGGACGCTATCAAAGGGTGACCGAGCGGTTTGCTCGGGCATGCGAGAAGTTGCTGCAGGCAGCCAGCGTGCAGGCTGTGGCGAAGTTCTACGATCTCGGTTGGCACACGGTCAAATCGATCGACAAGATGCGTTTGCGAGCACGTCTTGTCGAGCCGGATTGGTCAGCGCTGCGCTATCTGGCAATGGACGAATTCGCCCTGCACAAAGGGCATCGCTACGCCACCGTGGTGGTCGATCCGATCAGTCGTCAGGTGCTCTGGATCGGCCCGGGGCGCTCGCGTGAGACCGCGCGCGCGTTCTTCGAGCAACTCCCCGAGGGGGTGGCCGCACGCATTGAAGCCGTTGCGATCGACATGACCACGGCCTATGAACTGGAAATCAAAGCACATTGCCCACAGGCGGACGTGGTCTACGACCTGTTTCATGTGGTGGCCAAATACGGACGCGAAGTCATCGACCGGGTACGGGTCGATCAAGCCAATCAATTGCGGCACGACAAACCCGCCCGGCGAGTACTGAAATCGAGTCGCTGGCTCTTGTTGCGCAACCGTCGCAACCTCAATCCACAGCAGTCGATCCATCTGAAAGAGCTGCTTGCGGCCAATGAGCCGTTGACGTGCGTGTACGTCCTACGCGACGAGCTCAAACAACTCTGGTTCTATCGGCGCCTCGGCTGGGCCGAAAAGGCGTGGCAGCAATGGTTCGCACAGGCGCAACAAAGCGGTATCGCTGCCCTGCAGCAGTTCGCTCAACGACTGCAGGCTTACTCGCACGGCATTCTCTCGCGTTGCCGACATCCGCTGAACACCAATGTCGTCGAAGGCATCAATAACACCATCAAAGTCATCAAGCGACGCGCTTACGGGTACCGCGACGAGGAGTACTTCTTTCTGAAAATCCGCGCCGCGTTCCCCGGAAAAGCTCGATGAACCCCAAAAAAACCGGGACTCATTGGTGCGGGTTAAGCACATCCGCCCATAGCTGGAAACTACGATGAGTGAGCTTGCGCGGACAATTCATACAATCAAGGGTGATGTATCCGCTTTGGTCAGCGGTCAAGCCACTCACGGCAATGTCGGTCGTCGGTAGATCAACGCACCAGAACGTGTCAGACACGCGACTCGAGCGTTCACTATAACGGTCTCCTTATTCAACTCGCGAGCCACGGGTGGGTAAAACAGTAGTCGATCGCGCTACTCCCCGTGCTGCCCAGATAGGCAATCCATGCAATCTGCACTGCCGCAGGGCGGCGTGTAAACAACGACGAGCGCCCATTGGTTACGTGCATCGTCAGATCGACAAGGGTATCGATCTTATCTGCCATAATCGACCCGGCAAGCTCATCATCATCAAGATGGTGTGCGTCGCGCCACACGTCTGCTTGATTTTCTGAGCTGCGTGACCGCGTCTTCATGCTCAACGGACGAACAAAACAGAAGACCTCGAACGAGGTACGATCGTGATTCCTGAGAAGCGGAAGCAGCCACCGCTTTATCGTACGATCATTTGCATAACATGTTTTTATTGTGAGATAAGGCGCCTCACATCGCGATGCGAACCAGCTGCATGCATCAAGAATCTCGTATCCGTCGTCGCAGTGGAACGTCAGCGAATTAAGGTAGTTGTATTGGGCGGCAAAGCAGTCTGGATCGAACCTATCGCTCGACGCAGAGCGTGCATCGCGGCGCTCATATCGCCGCGGTTCTTGGCTGCGAGCGTCTCGGCGGCAGCGTAGTGTGCATCTGCATGAGCTGGATTCAATTCCAACGCGTGACAAGCGACGGCTTCCGCGTGGTCGAGGTGCCCGCACCGGTGGGGCAGGTGAGCCAAGTTTAAGCAATCTCTGCAAAACTCCGTGCGAGTTAAAATGCTAAGTAATACTATTGCATGAAGACCCGACCTCGGAACGTCATGATGACGCAGCTTGATCTCGGCTTGAACCTGTCAACCAAGCGCACGCGCAAGCGCGACTTCCTCGACGAGATGAGACGCGCCGTGCCTTGGTCAAGGCTGATTGCGTTGATCGAGCCGCATTATCCGAAGGGGAAGACTAGGCGTCCGCCATTTCCGGTTGCGACCATGTTGCAGATTTACTTCATGCAACAGTGGTTCGGTCTGTCGGATCCGGCAATGGAAGAAGCACTCTACGATGTCCCGCTGTATCGCGAGTTCGCGGGCCTCAATGATGCGATGGCCCGTCTTCCCGACGAAACGACCATCTTGCGGTTCCGGCATCTGCTCGAAGCACATGGTATCGCCCCGAAGATCCTGGCGGTGGTCAACGAGGTATTGAGCGAGAAGGGATTGATGCTCAGGGCGGGTTCGGCTGTCGACGCCACGTTGATTGCAGCGCCTCGCTCGACAAAGAACGGCTCAGCTTCACGCGACCCAGAGATGCAGTCGACCCAGAAAGGTCGCAACTGGTACTTCGGCATGAAAGCGCACGTCGGCGTGGACGCGGAGTCAGGCCTGGTCCACACGGTCATCGGCACGGCGGCGAACGTACACGACATCAATGCAGTACCATCGTTATTGCACGGCGGAGAAACCGATGTTTACGCTGACACCGGATAACAGGGCATCGAAAAACGGCAGCAAACGGGCTCGGCTCGATGGCATGTTGCGATGCGACCCAGCAAGCGAAGACAGCTGAACTTGAAGAACCGTGTCAATGCAATATACGACAAAATCGAACGACTGAAAGCCGGCATTCGTGCGAAGGTCGAGCATCCTTTCCGAATCCTGAAGCGCCAGTTCGGCTACATGAAGACAGATACCGGGGACTGGCGAAGAACACCGCTCAGATCACTACATTACTTGCGCTGGGAAATTTATAGATGATGCGCAAGGCGCTGCACAAAGCGTAAGGATGCCGCGCACAACGAACTCGGCCTCCGACTCTCGCTCCATTTGGCAAACTGTGCGCCCTAGCGACTCGCTCACCGACATTGGCAGGCCGACGTGTCGCAACAAAACGCCAGCCCCGGCATCTGTTCGCCTCCTGCCATCGTCCGTATTGGACGCAGGCATTTTAAACGCGCTGTGCAGACCTTCCTTAGTTTGTTGTTATGTTCTTAAAGCCGAGCTTGGCTTGCAAAAGCTCACGAGTCTCTGTCCGTACCGGCGGCCCACGCCTGAATGCAGGCTAAGAGGTGTTAACAGAATGACTTTTGCAGGTGTCGCCAGCATATGATGCAGCAAGCGATTCTCATGAAGGCCTCGTGGATGAAAGCGAGCCGTTCGAAGCGGATGCGCAGTCTGCGGAAGTTGCGAAGCCACGAGATGGTCCGCTCCACCACCCAGCGTGTTTTGCCTAATCCGCTACCGTGGGGCTGACCGCGCCGAGCG
>NZ_FCOJ02000149.1 GCF_001545035.1 Caballeronia glebae | reverse complement strand
AAAAAACCAAGGCCGGAATACCGGAACATCGGGATCGGCGATATCGCGAAGTATCGCTTGCCGCTTGCGGGCAAGATATCGATTCTGCATCGCGTGAGCGGGTTGCTGCTCTTCGTGTGTCTGCCGTTCATTCTGTATCTGCTCGATCAGAGCCTCACGTCGGAAATCTCGTTCGACGCGTTCAAGGGCTTTCTCGCCAACCCCATCGTCAAGATCGTCACGCTCGTGTTGTCGTGGGCGTATCTGCATCACTTCTGCGCGGGCATTCGCTATCTGCTGCTCGACACGCACGTCGCAGTCAGCAAGGAAGGCGGCCGGCAGACCGCGCTCATCGTGCTGATCGTTTCGCTGTTGCTCACGCTCGCGATGGCCCTCAAGATCTTCGGAGTGTTTTAAACATGGCAACGCAAAATCGAGTCGGCTCGAAGCGCCTGGTCGTCGGCGCGCATTACGGTCTGCGCGACTGGCTCGCGCAACGCGTCACCGCAATCGTGATGGCTGTGTACACCGTCATTCTTCTCTTCTGGTTCTTCGGCGCGCACAACTTTTCGTATGAAGGCTGGGCGGGTATCTTCGCGACCCAGTGGATGAAGCTCGCCACGTTCGTAGCCCTGCTTTGCCTCTTCTATCACGCGTGGGTCGGCATTCGCGACATCTGGATGGACTACGTGAAGCCCATGGGTCTGCGCCTGCTGCTGCAAGTGCTGACGATCCTGTGGCTCATCGGATGCGCCGGCTACGCTGCACAGATTCTCTGGAGAGTTTAAAGAATATGGCTGCAATCAAGACTTCCCTGCCGCGTCGTCGCTTTGACGTGGTCATCGTCGGCGCGGGTGGATCGGGCATGCGCGCATCGCTGCAACTCGCGCGCGCGGGTCTGTCCGTCGCGGTGCTGTCGAAGGTATTTCCGACGCGCTCGCATACGGTCGCCGCGCAAGGCGGCATCGGCGCGTCGCTCGGCAACATGAGCGAAGACAACTGGCACTATCACTTCTACGACACCATCAAGGGCTCCGACTGGCTCGGCGACCAGGATGCGATCGAGTTCATGTGCCGTGAAGCGCCGAACGCCGTCTACGAGCTCGAACACATGGGCATGCCGTTCGACCGCAACGCCGACGGCACGATCTATCAGCGTCCGTTCGGCGGCCACACGGCGAACTATGGCGAGAAGCCGGTGCAACGCGCATGCGCCGCGGCCGACCGTACCGGTCACGCGTTGCTGCACACGTTGTATCAGCAGAACGTCGAGGCCAAGACGCACTTTTTCGTCGAATGGATGGCGCTGGATCTGATCCGCGACGCCGACGGCGATGTGCTCGGCGTCACCGCGCTCGAAATGGAAACGGGCGACGTGTATATCCTCGAAGGCAAGACCACGCTGTTCGCCACGGGCGGCGCGGGGCGGATCTTCGCGGCATCGACGAATGCGTTCATCAATACCGGCGATGGCCTCGGCATGGCCGCGCGCTCGGGCATCGCGCTGCAGGACATGGAGTTCTGGCAGTTCCACCCGACCGGCGTGGCCGGCGCGGGCGTGCTCATTACCGAAGGCGTGCGCGGCGAAGGCGGCATTCTGCGCAACGCCAACGGCGATCGCTTCATGGAGCGCTACGCGCCGACGCTGAAGGACCTCGCGCCGCGCGACTTCGTTTCGCGCTCGATGGACCAGGAGATCAAGGAAGGCCGTGGCGTGGGTCCGAACAAGGATCACGTGCTGCTGGATTTGTCGCACATCGGCGCGGAAACGATCATGAAGCGTCTGCCGTCGATTCGCGAGATCGCGCTGAAGTTCGCGAACGTCGATTGCATCAAGGAGCCGATTCCGGTCGTGCCGACCATCCACTATCAGATGGGCGGTATTCCGACCAACATGCATGGTCAGGTCGTGGGCACCGCGAAGGGCTACGACGATCCGGTCAATGGCTTTTATGCCGTGGGCGAATGCTCGTGCGTGTCGGTGCACGGCGCGAATCGTCTGGGCACGAACTCGCTGCTCGATCTGGTCGTGTTCGGGCGTGCCGCGGGCAATCACATCGTCAAGCACGCGAAGGAATTGAAAGAGCACAAGCCGCTGCCGGCCGATGCCGCCGACTTCGCGATGGAACGTCTCGCGGTGCTGGAGAAGTCCACGTCGGGCGAATACACGCAGAACATCGCCAACGACATCCGCGCGTCGATGCAGGCGCATGCGGGCGTGTTCCGCACGTCGAAGCTGCTGGAAGAGGGCGTCGACAAGATCGCGGAGCTGGCCGAGCGCGTGAAGCACGTGCACTTGAAGGACAAGTCGAAGGTGTTCAACACCGCGAAGGTCGAGGCGCTGGAACTGGCGAACCTGATCGAAGTGGCACGCGCGACGATGGTCTCGGCCGAAGCGCGCAAGGAGAGCCGCGGCGCGCATGCGCACAGCGACTACGAGCATCGCGACGACGAGAACTGGATGCGTCACACGCTGTGGTTCAGCGAAGGCGATCGCCTGGATTACAAGCCGGTGCAGATGAAGCCGCTGACGGTCGAATCGGTGCCGCCGAAGGCGCGTACCTTCTAAGGAAAGCGCAAGGAAATCGAAATGGCAAAGAGAATTTTTGAAGTCTATCGCTACGATCCGGA
>NZ_FCOJ02000102.1 GCF_001545035.1 Caballeronia glebae | reverse complement strand
CAACGCAGTTGATTCGTCGCATCGCCTGACGTAGTGGCATTGCCCGCATGACCGAGACCGCCATCCCCGCCGCAACGCTGCCCGAGCCGTCCATCGACGACGCGCTCGCGTTCGTGCGCGAGCACGCGAAGGACGCGCGCGTCTCGACGGGCGAGCCGCTCGCGGAACACGCCGCCGGCACCGCGCGCATCGTGCAGACGCTCAACGTCGATTCGCATGCGATCGCCGCGGCGGCGCTCTTCGTGCTGGCGCCGCATCTCGACGATCCGGAGAAGGTGATCGCCGAGCGCTTCGGCCCGGAAGTGCAGCGGCTCGTCGGCGACGTGCGCAAGCTGTTGCGGCTCGGCTCGGTCAGTTCGCGCGCGACGCTCGCGGAACTGCCCGAGAACACGCGCGATGCGCAGGCCGCGCGCCGCACGCAGGTCGAGGCGCTGCGCAAAATGCTGCTCGCGTTCGCGCAGGACATTCGCGTGGTGCTGATCCGGCTCGCATCGCGCGTGCAGACTTTGCGCTATTACGCCGCGCACAAGATCGAGCCAACGCCCGACGTGCCGCGCGAGACGCTTGAGATCTACGCGCCGCTCGCCAACCGGCTCGGCATCTGGCAACTGAAGTGGGAACTCGAAGATCTGTCGTTCCGCTTCGAAGATCCGGTCACGTACAAGCGCATCGCGAAGCTGCTCGACGAGAAGCGCGTCGAGCGCGAGACGTATGTGACCGAAGCGATCGCGCGTCTGCAAAAGGAACTCGATACCGCGCACATCAAGGCCGACGTCAGCGGGCGGCCGAAGCACATCTACAGCATCTGGAAGAAGATGCGCGGCAAGCATCTCGACTTCTCCGAACTGAACGACGTGCGCGCGTTTCGCGTGATCGTCGGCGACATCAAGGATTGCTACACCGTGCTCGGTATCGTGCACAACCTGTGGCAGCCGGTGCCGCGCGAATTCGACGACTACATCTCGCGTCCCAAGCCCAACGGCTACATGTCGTTGCATACGGTCGTGATCGGCGACGACGGGCGCGCGTTCGAAGTGCAGATCCGCACGTACGAGATGCATCAGTTCGCCGAGTACGGCGTGGCCGCGCACTGGCGCTACAAGGAAGCGGGCGCGCGCGGCTATGCCGGCCAGGTGACGGCGAGCGAGAAATACGACGAGAAGATTGCATGGCTGCGTCAGCTTCTCGCGTGGAAGGATGACGTCGAAGGCGAGCATCCGGGCTGGCAGCATCTGCGCGATGCGACGCTCGACGACGACCACATCTACGTGCTGACGCCGCAGGCGCGCGTGATCGCGTTGCCGCAGGGCGCCACGGCCGTCGATTTCGCGTATCACCTGCACAGCGAACTCGGGCATCGTTGCCGCGGCGCGCGCGTCGACGGCGCGATGGTGCCGCTCAACACGCCGCTGCAGAACGGGCAGACAGTCGAGATCGTCGCGGTGAAGGAGGGCGGGCCATCGCGCGACTGGCTCAATCCGCAACTCGGCTACCTGCATAGCGCCCGCGCGCGGCAGAAGGTGCGCTCGTGGTTCCTCGCGGCGGACGCGGCGGAGAACATCGCGGCGGGTCGGAGCATCGTCGAGAAGACCTTGCAGCGCGAGGGGAAGACGTCGGTCAGTCTCGATCACCTCGCGACCAAACTCGGCTTTAAGGCGCCCGAGGATCTTTACGCGGTCGTCGCCAAAGAAGAGTTCAGTCTGCGAAATATCGAGCAGGCGCTCTCCGATACGCCGCCGCCCGAGCCCGAGCCGGAAGCGCCCGAGCAGTTCGAGAAACGCAGCAGCGGACAGAGCGTCGCGCACGGTGCATCGACGGGCGTGCTGGTCGTCGGCGTGGATGCGCTGCTCACGCAACTCGCGCGGTGCTGCCGCCCGGCGCCGCCCGATCCGATCGCGGGCTTCGTCACGCGCGGCAAGGGTATGTCCATACACCGTACCGATTGCGCGACGTTCGAGCGCATGGCGCAACGCTCGCCCGAACGCGTGCTGCACACGACCTGGTCAGCGGACGTGATGAACGGGCGCGGCTCGTCGGTGTATCCGGTGGATCTTTCGGTGGAATCGACCGACCGGCAGGGTTTGCTGCGCGATATCTCCGAAGTGTTCGCGCGCGAAAAGATCAACGTCATCGGCGTGAAAAGCCAGAGCCGCAGGAATATCGCGTATATGCAGTTCACCGTGGAAGTGTCGAGCGCCGCGCAGATTCAGCGCGCGTGCACGCTGCTGGGCGAAGTGCAGGGCGTGATTCGCGCTTCGCGTCGCGCGTAGCCGGGAGTGTGAACGGATCGGCGAATATTTTCGATTTTTCTGAAGATAAGCACTTGCCAAGATTCGAAACGCTCCATATAATCTCACTTCTTTCAGGCTCGTAGCTCAGCTGGTTAGAGCACCACCTTGACATGGTGGGGGTCGTTGGTTCGAGTCCAATCGAGCCTACCAACGAAAACGAAACTCAACGAACTCCGGTTCGCGGAATTTCAAACCGCAAGAAGCGCTCAGCGCAAAAGGCGAAAAACATGGCACGTCGAACGTTGACCGAAACAAATTCGGAGCGACGCTAGTCGAGGACCATATTCGCCTTCTGCCAAATTGTTTCGCGGTATGTGTGAAAAGTGAATGCGGCCCCTCGATAGCGGGGCCGCATTTTTTTTGTCTCGCGATTTTCGAAATGAAGTCGCGTGGCAATGCTTAATCGAAATTGCTCGGCGTGCGCCGGCGTCTTGGAGAACGATATGGTTTCGGTACGTTTGCCTGATGGGTCGGTCCGACAATACGACCACCCGGTGACCGTCGCGGAAGTCGCGGCATCGATCGGCGCGGGCCTCGCCAAGGCGGCCCTCGCCGGCAAGCTCAACGGCGAACTCGTCGACACCTCGTTTCTGATCGACAAGGACTCGTCGCTCGCGATCGTCACCGACAAGGACCCGGAAGGCGTCGATGTCGTGCGTCACTCGACCGCGCATTTGCTGGCCTACGCCGTGAAGGATCTGTTCCCCGAGGCGCAAGTGACCATCGGGCCGGTCATCGATAACGGCTTTTACTACGACTTCTCGTACAGCCGTCCCTTCACGCCCGAAGATCTCGAAAAGATCGAGAAGCGCATGCAGGAACTCGCGAAGAAGGACGAGCCGGTGTCGCGCCGCGTCGTGTCGCGCGATGAAGCGGTCGCGTACTTCAAGAGCATTGGGGAGCAGTACAAGGCGCAGATCATCGAATCGATCCCGGAAAGCGATGAAATCCGGCTTTATGGTCACGGCAATTTCATCGACTTGTGCCGCGGCCCGCACGTGCCGTCCACCGGCAAGCTGAAGGTCTTCAAGCTGATGAAGGTGGCGGGCGCATACTGGCGCGGCGATTCGAAGAACGAGCAGTTGCAGCGCATCTATGGCACCGCTTGGACCAGGAAGGAAGACCAGGAGCAATACCTGCACATGCTGGAAGAAGCCGAGAAGCGCGATCACCGCAAGCTCGGCAAGCAGCTCGACCTGTTCCATCTGCAAGATGAAGCGCCGGGCATGGTGTTCTGGCATCCGAAGGGCTGGTCGCTGTGGCAGCAGGTCGAGCAGTACATGCGTCGCCGCGTGAACGAAGCCGGCTATCTCGAAATCAAGACCCCGATGGTGATGGACCGCTCGCTGTGGGAGGCGTCGGGGCACTGGCAGAACTATCGTGAAAACATGTTCACGACCGAGTCCGAAAAGCGCGACTACGCGATCAAGCCGATGAACTGCCCGGGCCACGTCCAGGTGTTCAATCACGGTCTGCGCTCTTATCGCGATCTGCCGCTGCGCTACGCGGAATTCGGGTCGTGCCATCGCAATGAACCGTCGGGCGCGCTGCACGGCCTGATGCGCGTGCGCGGCTTCGTCCAGGACGATGCGCACATCTTCTGTACCGAGGATCAGTTCATCGCGGAATCGATCGCGTTCAACACGCTCGCGATGAGCGTGTACAAGGATTTTGGGTTCGAGCACATCGACATCAAACTGTCGCTGCGCCCGGAACAACGCGCCGGCACCGACGAAACCTGGGATCGCGCGGAGCAGGGCTTGCGCGAGGCGCTGACCGCCTGCGGTCTGCAGTGGGAAGAGCTCGCGGGCGAGGGCGCTTTCTACGGTCCGAAGATCGAGTACCACATCAAGGACGCGCTCGGCCGCTCGTGGCAATGCGGCACGCTGCAACTCGACATGGTGCTGCCGGAACGTCTCGGCGCCGAGTATGTGGGAGAAGACAACAGCCGTCGTCGTCCGGTGATGCTGCATCGGGCAATCGTCGGATCAATGGAGCGTTTTCTCGGCATTTTGATCGAGCACCATGCCGGCGCCATGCCGCCGTGGCTCGCCCCGATCCAGGCTGTTGTGCTGAATATTGCTGAAAGTCAGGCAGAATATGCTGGGAATCTAGCCCAATCGTTGCAAAAACAAGGGCTTAGAGTAGAGTCCGATTTGCGCAACGAGAAGATTAGTTATAAAATACGCGAGCACACGCTCCAGAAGGTTCCGTATTTGCTGGTTGTCGGGGACAAGGAGCGCGATGCGCAAACCGTGGCCGTGCGTGCTCGTGGCGGTGTCGATCTCGGCGTGATGCCAATCGACGCATTCCTCGAACGTCTGCAGCAGGAAGTGCGGGCGTTCAAGTAAGTCACTCGCAGCGCGGCTTGTTTTTTCATATTTAGAGGAAACGTAACATCGCTACTGATAAGTCGTCACATCGCATCAACGGTGAAATTACTGCGCCGGAAGTGCGCTTGGTCGGAGTGGACAACGAGCCGCTCGGAATCGTGAAACTGGCCGACGCTTTCCGTCAATCGGAACAGCTCGACGTGGATCTCGTCGAAATCGCGCCGCAGGCTTCGCCGCCTGTCTGCCGTTTGATGGATTACGGCAAGTTCAAGTATTCGGAAGCGAAGAAGCTGCACGAAGCGAAGTTGAAGCAGAAAATTGTGCAGGTGAAGGAAGTCAAATTCCGCCCCGGCACAGATGACGGTGACTACAACGTCAAGCTGCGCAACCTCACGCGCTTCCTCGAAGACGGCGACAAGACGAAAATCACGTTGCGTTTCCGCGGTCGCGAAATGGCGCACCAGGAAATCGGCATGCGTATGCTTGAGCGGCTGAAGTCCGATCTGGACGAGTACGCTCAGGTCGAGCAGATGCCGAAGATGGAAGGGCGTCAGATGATCATGGTGCTTGCCCCGAAGAAGAAGGGTAAGTAACCGAAAGCAGTAAGGCGATGGATCGCGCGCCGTCGAAAGGCGCTCGGCGCGGCATTGCCGGCAGGTTCAGGTCGGCGTCATTCCGGTGACGCCGATCATGAAAAGCGGCGGTTCTTCACTGAACCGTTGGCACATAAGTGGAGCGTGGGTTTCGAAGGGCGGGAAGGGGTTCGTAGTCAGTATCGACGGATCAGCCGCACACCCATGACCATCTAATAAACTGGAGTAGTTTCATGCCGAAGATGAAGACCAAGAAGAGTGCTGCAAAGCGCTTCGTGGTGCGTCCGGGCGGTACCGTCAAGCGCGGTCAGGCCTTCAAGCGCCACATTCTTACCAAGAAAACCACCAAGAACAAACGCCATTTGCGTGGCTCCACGGCCGTTCATGATTCCGATCTGAACTCCGTCCGCGCAATGCTGCCGTTCGCCTAACCTCAACTGACACTCAAAGGAGAGCACCATGCCTCGAGTAAAACGTGGGGTTACCGCACGGGCCCGTCACAAGAAGATCATCCGTCTGGCCAAGGGTTACCGCGGCCGTCGCAATAACGTCTATCGCATCGCCAAGCAGGCGGTCATGCGCGCAGGCCAGTACGCCTATCGCGATCGCCGCAACAAGAAGCGTGTGTTCCGCGCACTGTGGATCACGCGTATCAACGCGGCGGTGCGTCAGCACGACATGACCTACAGCGTGTTCATCAACGGCCTGAAGAAGGCTTCGATCGAACTCGACCGTAAGGTTCTGGCTGACATGGCTGTGTTCGACAAGGCTGCTTTTGCTGCGATCGTGAAGCAGGTGAAAGCCGCCGTTGCAGCCTAATTGCGAAATTAGTACTGCGTGGTTCGCCTTCTCGTCGCCGCATCGTAGAAATACGTTGACGGCGGCGTGAAGGCAGAAAACGGGGCTCTCACCGAGCCCCGTTTTTGTTGGTCGGACGGTTTTGCTTATCCACGCCGTCGGCGTGCATCAAGCACTGGGTGGATGAGCAAAACCGAACCTCAGTTTGAATTTCGACGCTAAAAGATGGGATCAATGGATCTGGACCAGATTGTCGCCGACGCGAAAAGCGCCTTTGAACACGCCGCCGATACCACCACGCTCGAAAACGAGAAGGCCCGGTTCCTCGGCAAGTCCGGCGCGCTGACCGAATTGCTGAAGGGATTGGGCAAGCTCGATCCGGAAGCGAAGAAGACCGCGGGCGCGCGCATCAATCAGGCGAAGCAGCAGGTCGAAGCCGCGCTGAACGCGCGCCGTCAGGCCTTGGCCGACGCGCTCCTGAATCAGCGTCTCGCGGCGGAAGCCATCGACGTCACGCTGCCGGGACGCGGCGCGGGCGCGGGCACACTGCATCCGGTGATGCGCACGTGGGAACGCGTCGAGCAGATCTTCCGCACGATCGGCTTCGACGTGGCGGACGGTCCCGAGATCGAAACCGACTGGTACAACTTCACGGCGCTGAATAGCCCTGAGAACCATCCGGCGCGCTCGATGCAGGACACGTTCTACGTCGACGGCAAGGATGCCGATGGCCGCGCGCTGCTTCTTCGCACGCACACGAGCCCGATGCAGGTGCGTTACGCGCGCATGAACAAGCCGCCGATCAAGGTGATCGTGCCGGGCCGCACGTATCGCGTGGACAGCGACGCCACCCATTCGCCGATGTTCAACCAGGTCGAAGGCCTGTGGATCGAAGAGAACATCAGCTTCGCGGATCTGAAGGGCGTCTACACTGATTTTCTGAAGAAATTTTTCGAGCGCGACGACATTCTCGTGCGCTTCCGTCCGTCGTATTTCCCGTTCACGGAGCCGTCCGCCGAGATCGACATGATGTTCGAGCACGGCAAGAACGCGGGCAAATGGCTGGAAATCTCCGGCTCAGGTCAAGTGCATCCGAGCGTCATCCGCAACATGGGCCTCGATCCGGAGCGCTACATCGGCTTCGCATTCGGCAGCGGCCTCGAGCGCCTGACCATGTTGCGCTACGGCGTGCAGGATCTGCGTCTGTTCTTCGAGAACGATCTGCGTTTCCTGCGTCAGTTCGCGTAAAGCACACAGCGCCCGCGCGTCCGGCATCGTCAAAAAACGAAACCGGACGAGAGACTTCAAATATTTCGAACGTAGACACACATGCAATTCCCAGAATCCTGGCTCCGCAGTTTCGTCGATCCCAAGCTCTCCACCGACGAACTCGCGCACGCGCTGACGATGGCCGGCCTCGAAGTCGAAGATCTGCGTCCGGTCGCGCCGCCGACCACGAAGATCGTCGTCGGACAGGTGCTCGAAGTCGCCAAGCATCCGAACGCCGACAAGCTCAACGTGTGTCAGGTCGATGCCGGCACGGGCGAGCAACTGAATATCGTGTGCGGTGCGCCGAACGTGACGCCGGGCATCAAGGTGCCGGTCGCGCTGATCGGCGCGGTGCTGCCGCCGGCGGAAGCGGGCGGCGAGCCGTTCGCGATCAAGCCGACGAAGCTGCGCGGCGTCGATAGCCAGGGCATGCTGTGCTCGGCGCGTGAGCTCAAGCTGTCGGACGATCACAGCGGCCTCCTGATCCTCTCCGCCGATGCGAAGGTCGGTCAGGATATCCGCGAGACGCTCAACCTCGACGACACGGTCTTCGAGATCAAGCTCACGCCGAACAAGGCGGATTGCCTTTCGGTGTTCGGCGTCGCGCGCGAGACCGCCGCGATCACCGGCGCGCCGCTGAAGCAACTGGAAATGCCCGCGGTCGAGACGAAGCTCGATGAAAAGCTGCCGGTCAAGGTGCTCGCGCCCGACCTGTGCGGACGTTTCTCGGGCCGCGTCATCCGCGGCGTGAACGCGCATGCGAAGACGCCGCAATGGATGGTCGAGCGTCTCGAACGCTCGGGCCAGCGCAGCATCTCCGCGCTCGTCGACATCTCCAACTACGTGATGCTCGAACTCGGCCGTCCGACGCACGTGTTCGATCTCGACAAGATTCACGGCGCGATCGAAGTGCGCTGGGGCAAGCAAGGCGAATCGCTGAAGCTCTTGAACGGCAGCACTGTCGAACTGGATGAGACCGTCGGTGTGATCGCCGACGATCGTCACGTCGAAAGTCTCGCGGGCATCATGGGGGGCGACAGCACCGCCGTGTCGCTCGACACCACCAACATCTACCTCGAAGCCGCGTTCTGGTGGCCGGATGCGATTCGCGGCCGCGCGCGCAAGTACAACTTCTCGACCGATGCGGCGCATCGCTTCGAGCGCGGCGTCGATTACTCGACGACGGTCGAGCACATCGAACGCATCTCGCGCCTGATTCTCGACATCTGCGGCGGCGCGGCGGGTCCGGTCGACGATCAGATCGTCAACGTGCCGGAGCGCAATCCGGTGTCGATGCGCGTGTCGCGTGCGCACCGGATCATCGGCGTGGAGATCGGCGCCGAAGAGATCGCGCAGATATTCACGCGGCTGAACCTCGCGTTCGAGCGCGACGGCGATACCTTCAAGGTCACGCCGCCGCCGTATCGCTTCGATATCGAGATCGAAGAGGATTTGATCGAGGAAGTCGCGCGCATCTACGGTTTCGAGAAGATTCCGGCGCGCCCGCCGGTTGCGCGCAGCGAGATGCGCATCACAAACGAAACGAAGCGCTCTATCCACACGCTGCGGCATGAAGTCGCCGCGCGCGATTACTCGGAGACGGTGAACTTCAGCTTCGTCGATGCCGAGTGGGAAAAAGACTTTGCCGGCAACGATAACCCGATCAAGCTGCTGAACCCGATCGCGAGCCAGCTCTCGGTCATGCGCACGACGATGTTCGGCAGCCTGATCGAAGTGCTGCGCCATAACCTGAACCGCCGCGCGGACCGCGTGCGCGTGTTCGAAGCGGGGCGCGTGTTTCATCGCGACGCAACGGTGAAGGCGGGCGAACTCGCGGTCGAAGGCTTCGCGCAGCCGAAGATGATCGGCGGCCTCGCCTACGGCCCGGTGATCGAGGAGCAGTGGGGCGCGGCTTCGCGCAACGTCGACTTCTTCGACGTGAAGGGCGATGTCGAAGCGCTCTTCGCACCGGTTGCGCCGCGCTTCGTGAAGGCGGAGCATCCCGCGTTGCATCCGGGACGTAGCGCGCGCGTCGAAGTGGCGGGGCGCGCGGTCGGCTGGATCGGCGAACTGCATCCGCGCTGGCTGCAGAAGTACGACCTGCCGAACGCGCCGATCCTCTTCGAAATCGACGCCGATGCGCTGATGGATCGCGCATTGCCGGTGCCCTCCGAAGTGTCGAAATTCCCGCCGGTGCGTCGCGATATCGCCATTGTCGTGGATCAACACGTCGCGGTTCAGACATTACTCGACGAGCTCGAAAACGCGCGCTCGGAGGCCGCTTGCAGGCACGTCACGAGGGTTGCGCTTTTTGACGAATTTCGTCCAAAATCAAATACTTCCGGTGGTCTGGGAGCCCACGAGAAAAGTCTTGCCTTCCGTGTAACGTTGCAAGATACTGGCGGCACGCTTCAGGACGAAACGGTCGATACGGCTATCAAAACGCTAGTGGATCGCCTGGCTCGAGTACACGGCGCGCGGTTGCGCGGATAGCCTGCAGTTGGCCCTTTCCGTCTCAATCGCCAGGTCTTTAACATGGGCGCCGTTTTACCGATATGAACCAAATGAACTCGAGTGATTTCGAAGCCCTTCTTTCGGCGCAGCGTAGCGCCATGACCCGAGATATCCCGACCTCGAGCGCGCCCGGCGACACGCCGACGCTCACCAAAGCCGAGCTTGCGGAAATGCTGTTCGACCATGTCGGTCTGAACAAGCGCGAAGCCAAGGACATGGTCGAAGCCTTCTTCGAAGTCATCCGCGATGCGCTGGAGAGCGGCGAGAGCGTCAAGCTCTCCGGCTTCGGCAACTTCCAGCTGCGCGACAAGCCTCAGCGTCCGGGCCGCAACCCGAAGACGGGCGAGGCCATTCCTATCGCCGCGCGGCGGGTCGTCACGTTTCATGCAAGTCAGAAGCTGAAGGCGCTGGTCGAAACGGGAGCGGAGACCGATCTCACTCGCTGATTTCCCGGCGGCGCGCGAATGCATCGCGCGCCGCATTGCTTGACCACCGCGCTTCAATCGACATCACCTATAACGATGGTTGATCGACGATGGAAAAAGTCGTCTTGCCTCCGATCCCCGCCAAGCGTTACTTCACGATTGGCGAAGTCAGCGAGTTGTGCGGCGTCAAGCCTCACGTGCTGCGCTATTGGGAACAGGAGTTCACGCAACTGAGGCCGGTGAAGCGGCGTGGCAATCGCCGCTACTATCAGCATCACGAAGTCTTGTTGATCCGCCGCATCCGCGATTTGCTGTACGAGCAGGGCTTCACGATCAACGGGGCGCGTAACCGGCTCGATTCACAAGGACGCGCGCTCGACGAGGAAGCGGAGATCGCCGAAACGCAAGCGTCGGCGCCGGCGCAACCGGGCGTCGATGTCGATCTGTTGCGCAAGGACATTCTTCAGGTGATCGATCTGCTGGGCGGATGAGTGTCACCAGAATTCATGCTCAATGCCGCGCGTCGTCGCGGCTTCTTTTTGTCCAACTCACGCTCTGCACGCCGTCCGCGACGGCAGTAGCATAGTGCCTGCGATTTCTTCGTTGCCTCGGCAGGCGCGCCCGCCGAGGCTCAATCACGTCGATTCAGGAGGGCTTATGCGAGTGTTGCTCGTTGGCGCAACTGGCATGTTGGGCACGGAGATCAAACGGATTCTCGAACCCGCGCACGAAGTGATCGGCGCGAGCCGCAAGGGCTCGGACGTATCGGTGGATTTGTCGGACAAGGCGAGCATCGTCGCGATGTACGAGAAGGTCGGGAAGGTCGGCGCTGTCGTTTGCGTCGGCGGCGCAGCGAAGTTTGCGCCGCTCGATTCGCTCGCCGACGCGGACTACGCCTTCAGCCTCGCAAACAAACTGATGGGACAGGCGAATCTCGTGCGCTGCGCGACGGGTCACGTAGCCGAAGGCGGGTCTATCACGTTGACGAGCGGTACGCTCGCTCAGCAACCTATGATCGGCAGCGCGGCGGTGAGCATCGTCAATGCGGGTATCGAAGGCTTCGTGCGCGTTGCGGCGCTCGAACTGCAGGGCAAACTGCGCGTGAACGTCGTGAGTCCGGGCTGGGTCGCGGAAACGCTGGCTTCGATGGGCAAGGATGCATCGCAAGGTATCGCCGCCGCCGATGTCGCGAAGGTGTACAAACGCGCCGTCGATGAGACGATGACCGGACAGACCCTGCCTGCGGCTAAGACTTGACGCCTACGCGGAAGCGCTTTTTCGGGCCGGCGGCTTGCGAGGCCGGCAGCTTGATTTTGACCGACCAGTAGACGATGCTCGGCCCGACGCCCCAGGGCGGATAGATGCGCCAGTCGTCGAGGCCATGATGGAAGAAATAGAGCGCGAAGCATCGGCCCGGTTTGGTGGCGCGCACGGAGATGTAGCGGCTGCCGCCAGGATAGATGCGCCCGAAGCGCGTGACGCGCGCACCACTTCGCGGATCGAACCATCTCGCGACTTCCGCGCGCAGGGCGGAGCCGGTTCGACCGGATGAGGCGCGCCGCTCTTGCGCGGACGCTGGGACAGACAAAGGCATGGGGCGCCGTTCCTTATGTGTCACGTTAAGATTAGAGCTTAAATGACTGACACACAAGTGTTTTTTCGGCTTTAACGTCTGAATATACGACGTTGCGCGCCGGCTCGGCTGCACGCATCGTCTACGACGAGCGGCGTCAGACTGACATGCCCATCATGGCGGTCGTGTTGGTCAGGGCCTCTTCCGCGGTGCGGACCTTGAGCATGGCATCGGCGAGACGGTAGTAGAGTTGCGCGCGCTCTTCGAGCAATGCGGGCGATGCGTCGTTAGGAAGGCCATCGTCGGCCATGTCGCCCGCCAGCGCCTGGCCTGCGAAGTAGTCTCTCAGCGACATGCCGTAGTTGCTGTTGCCGGGAAACGCGCGCGGATTGTTGAGCTTGCTATATGCCATCGTTCTTGTTCTTCTTGATCAATACAACGCCCCGGGACGGGCCAAAGAAAAAAGGCTCTCCGGCTAGAAGCCGGAGAGCCTTTAAT
>NZ_FCOJ02000130.1 GCF_001545035.1 Caballeronia glebae | reverse complement strand
CCACGAAGCCTTCATGAAAATCGCTTGCTGCATCATATGCTGGCGACACCTGCAAAAGTCATTCTGTTAACACCTCTAAGGAGCATACGTTGCCTAATCTGTCCGACGTAGAAAGAATGCGCGCCAATCTGGCGTTTACCTGTGCGCATGAAGCCGACCGTTTGCCGGCTCTCGATCCCGAGGCCGATTCACTGTTCCGTTATGGACGATATCTTCAGACCAGCGACGGGCCAAAAGATTACGATGATATTGCGCGGTACTTCCGTATAGCCGCGGCTCATGGTCACTACAAAGCGAACCATAATGTGCAGCAGCTTATATCCCGGGGCCGGGCCAGTTCGCCGGATGCTCGACGTGAGGCTGTGGGTTGGGCCGAGCAATTGGTCAATCAGGGCATCCCTATTGGCTATTACGATATTGGTTACTACCTGAGTTCAGGATATGGCCTGAAGCAAGACCGGGAAATGGCGTTGAAGTATATTCGTAAAGCGGCGGATTTGGGGAATGCAGACGCGCAATATTATATCTCCGATCTGCTGGATCATCGTGAGCAATCACCAGACATCGCTGACCAGATGCTTCAATGTGCCGCTGAGGGCGGCCATTCACTCGCTGCGTTCGAATATGGCATAGGTCTTAAGATTTTCGAGAAATATCAAGATGCTCTTTCGGCGTACCAAAAGGGAGTGATGTTAGGTAGTATTGAATCTGCACATAGTCTCGGGGAAGCTTTTCGAGGTCCCGCCAAGGGTGCGCTAAATTTTCTGAATTTAGCAATAGACCAGGAACGCGCCGAACGTTATGAGCGAATATACAGATTCCTAAGCGATAACGAGTCAAGCAATCCAAAGGTTCCCGACCTCGACAAGATCGTTCCATTGCCGCCGGCGAAACTTCCGCCGTGGGACGGCACGTTTGAATGGGAAAGGGAGCGTGCGCAGATTCCGGAGAAGCCATCGGATGAACTAATCGAACGCCTGGCGAAGGAGAAGAACCTCGATTCTTCGACAGGGCTTCCGCTGTTGTCGCAAGGCGCAGCGATCGAGGAGAAAGTATCGTTGGGAACGACAGTGCGAGCGTTTGAAGTATGCCCGCAGACGGGCGTATGGAGGGCGTGTTCGCCCTCAGGTTACATTGCGCTCAACGCGGAGCGCACCTTTCGTAAAGGCGAAAAATTTCCCCTGCTCGACGTTCGGGAGCCGCGAAAGGTTGCAGTTCTTGATAGCATTTTGGGCGTTCGCCTGATGACGGTGGATGGAGGTTGGCGTTTGATTTCCTACGGGGATCCCGAGTCGACGACGAGTTAAAAAATTCGTATACCTGAGTTCCTAGGGGTATCTCCGGCATCTGCACACTAAGATGAGCGACTCACATCAGCAACGAACTTACTAAGCAAAGGAAATCATGCCTGATTTGATCCGCCTAGGCGACGCCACCGACCACGGCGGCCGCGTTATCACCGCATCTGAAACCGTGAGCTACGACGGTCGAGGCGTAGCACGCAAAGGCGACGAAGTGACCTGCCCGAAGCATCCTGACATCAAGCCCAATCTCATCATCGACGGCGATGAGGAGACGATGGACGAAGGCGTGCCCATCGCCCGCCACGGCTATCGCGCGATGTGCGGATGCCACCTGATTTCCAGCCTTCTTTGAGTCTCGTGCATGCCTGTTGTATTGCCTGCGGTTGAATCGCGAGAACCTCGTCCGCGCGCACCGAATCCTTTTGTCTGGCTTGGGCTTCTGCTCGTGTTGATGGTAGCCGGCGCGGTCATCACGCTCGTCACCTGGCCCAAGGCGGAGCCCACTGGCACCGTCGAATTCTGGCTGTGCCTGCTTGGCCGCCCCGCGCTCACGTGGGGTGTCCTATTCGGTCTGCGTCTGGGCTACTTCGATCAGGAAAGCGAACGTATCGATGCGCAAAACGAGGTGCTGCGCGAGGATCGGGACCGGGCGCTGCAGTTCGCCGGCGAACCGCTGGCGGCGATCGCATGCGCCTACCTGACGGCGGCGGGCGATAAGGCGCTGGCAGCGAAAGTCCTGCAACGCGCGAGCGTGCTGGAGGCACGAATCGCTCTTGATGGACGGGAAGGGGTTCGACATTCGGCGCTCGATTTGCTCCTCGACAAGGCGAATCCCAGCCGCTATCACGTGTGCTTCAGACGGCTGATCGCCGCGATGCAAAAGCCCGTCGGCGCGTTGCCGCTGGAGGTGCCCTTTGGCGTGCGCCTGCAGTTGCCGGCGGATGTCGATCGGGAACGCCTTCGGCAGGCTTGGCAGGATTGCTGGGACGAGCAGTCAATGCGCCGCTGCGAGGCGAAGCTCGTGCCGGGCGAGCAGGGCCTCATGGCGCTGGACGAATGGCTTGACCACCGCGGCGGTCCCGCTTTGGAGAAGGTGCTGCTGTTCGTCGCCGTCCAGTTGCACGATGCGCCACCGCAGAACAGCGCGGAGGTGGCAACCGCCGTGCTCGTCGGCTGGCCACAGATGCTTTCCCGGCGAGGAATGGCTCAGCTCGGACTGCTGCATCGTCCGGTGCGTGGACACCGAGACGAGCTCAACATGTGCGTGTCGACCGCGTTGCAGTGGGGCCGTGCCACGAATATAGAGATCGGCGATCTGTGGCAGGCCGGACTTGAAAAGGACGACAAGGGCGCGGTCAACCAGACCTTGTCCGATCTGAAGCTCGGCGTGTCGAGCGGTAACGACCTGAGCGGCGTGCACGACGTCGATCTTGCGCTGGGCGAGCCTGGTTGCGCGTCGGGCTGGCTCGCGCTCGCGCTGAGTCTCGAACACGCGAAGAAAACCAATAAACCGCAGTTGGTGGCCTGGCGAGAAGGTGCGTTGCACTTCGCAGTCGTGCAGCCCACCGTTCGGCCCCCTCAACCCGAAGTATCAGCAGTGAAAGAAGTGAACGCATGAAGTTTTTTCGTAGGCCCTCCGGATATTGGGTTCTCGTCGTCGTAGCGACGATTGGCGTCGCCTCGTATGCCTGGTTCCACGGCGAGAGCATCGACCCTTCACCGTATAAGCGGGTGGGGTACGCCATTGCCCTCGGCATTTTCGCGCTCATGGCGCGGGCGCAAGTGACCGGCGCCTGGCGCAAGGTGGTGCGCGTGGTGCCGCGCGATGGCGCTCAGAACCATGAGCGGGACATCACCGCGCGGGTATCGAGCAACGACCGCGGCGGCGAACTCGGCAGCCACCGGCTTGACGAACTGGAGACCACGCTGCGCCATCGCTACGGCTGGCGCTGGCGGTCACTGACGCGCTGGATTGCGGTCGTGGGTGACGAAGCGCGCGTCAAATCCGTGGTGCCGGGGTTGCTCGAGGCGGGCTATTTGATTGCGGGCGACACCGTGCTCATTCACGCGAAACAGGGGCGTGACAACCTCGACGAAGGCTGGCTGGCTCAGATCCGGCAACTGCGTCGGCGGCGGCCGGTCGATGCGATCGCGGCGTTGACGCACACGGCGGCATCGGCGGGCGCAACGAGCGGCGAGGCGCTCGCGCAAACGTTGGCGCGCCATGCGCGGGCGCTACGGTGGGCGGCGCCCGCGTATGTGGTCGAAGTGACGAACTCCAGCGTGGATTCCTTTCATGCGAACGACATCGTAGGACAAACCTGGTCGGGCTCGCCGAATTGGGGAGAGTTGGGACAGTCGCTGCACGACCTCGCCGGACACCTGGCAGATAAAGGTGTCGCGAGACTGGTCCGCGAACCGCACGACCGGTTCTTGGCCGAGCTGTCCACGCACATTGAAAAATCGCGTACGGCGTTATGCGATCTGGTGGTGCGAGCCAGCGAATCGCACTTGGTACGCAATTCGGTGCACGGGTTGTTGTTCGCGCCGCTGATGGTCAAGGGCACGGTTGCGCAGGCCGCTCGTCAAGCCGACGTGCCGGATGCCGATACTGAACAGCACACGCAGCTTCCGATCTGGCAAACCATCGCCACCCACAGCCGCAAGATTTATGGTCACCGCGTCGGCTTCTCATGGTCGACCACCGCAGCCTGGGCGACGACCGCGGTCGTTGCAATGTGGCTGCTCGGTTCGACGATCTCAGGCGCTTCGAACCGCGCGTCCATGCACGAAGCCACTTCGACGCTGACCAAGGTCTCGATCACCCAAGACCCCACGCAAGCCCTGCTCGCGCTCGATGCGCTCGACAAGCAACTCGACACGCTCGAAACCCATCGCAAGGAAGGCGCACCGTGGCATACGCGCTTCGGCCTGAACCATGACGCCGCGCTGTACGACACGCTCTGGTCCGCCTACCAAAACGCCGCCTCACGTGCGCTGATCGAGCCGATCAAGGCGAAGCTTGAAGAACGCCTGCAGCAACTCGCCTCGCTCTCCGACGCCGAGATCGCGAGCGGCGGCAATGCACAGGTGCAAGCGGCCTACGACACGCTCAAGACGTATCTGATGTTGGCTCACCCCGA
>NZ_FCOJ02000159.1 GCF_001545035.1 Caballeronia glebae | reverse complement strand
GTGTTATTCAGGTTATTAACCAGATCCGGATTCAGGCTGTCATGAAGGGAGCCCACGATCACAGGCCTATTCGGATTTTGCGCCGTAAAAAGCAGCCCAACCTCCGTGCCGTGAATCAGCGGCATGTGATGCCCGTAGTCCGCTCCCGCATATGGCTTCGCCATCCGGATCGGCCGACTCGCCCCACCCGGACTCCACTCGTCCAGATCGAACGGCATCTTGACGACGTACCGGCCTTTCTCATCCAAATAGCCGTAGTGGTAATTCCCTGGCGAATCCACCCTGGCCGGCCAAAGACCCTCGGCCTTCGGACGGACGATCGAGTCGATACTCGTGCGCCATCTGCGATCGGCCGGAATCGCCCGAAAGTTGTTCCAGTACGACACGCCCCGGCCACCGCCGCAGCGCATCGACGTGATGAACAGGCCATTGGGCGCATCCTTGGGATTGACATCCAGCCGGATCACCTCGCCGACTTCGAGCGAGAACGGATTGCCCCGACCGCGATAGCTGATCTGCGTGGCGATGTAAGCCTCGTGACGCAGACGCGCGATTTGCCGGCCTTCTTCCAGCGTTTCGTAATGCTCGCCCCAGGTTCCGTCCACCCCGTCGGTGGTCTCGTCCGCACGCGCGGTGTTTTCTTCGACCAACAGATTGACGTCCGCCTGACGATGGTTGTAATCGTTCAACTGCACCGCTTCGGGCACGCGCTGCGTGATGGTTCTGAGCGAACGGATCGACTCCGCGCCCGCGCTTTCGAGCCCCGAGTGGCTGCGATACGGCACCACCCGCTGCTTGCGGGCATACGCGTCCAGATCGTCGCCGAAGATGATGACAGTGCGATCATTTTTCTGCTCGAAGCGAAACCAGATGCCCGCTTCAGCGCAAAGGCGCTGAATGAACGCAAACGTGGTTTCGTAAAACTGAGTGATGTATTCAAAGCGCTTATATTTGCCGCGCAGACCTTTAAAATCAAAATCGACGCCCAGCCGATAGTCGTAGTGGCGCAATGTGTCGGTAATAATCTCGACGACGGATTGCTTCTGAAACAATCGGGATTTGCGGCCTCGTGCCAATTCCGCAATTTTTGGCACCAGCGTGACGCGATAGCGCGTTTCATCCGCGGACGTACTGAGGGTTTCGAACTTATCGATGACGCCATGCGTGACGGCGGGTGGCGGGGCCTTGCTGAATTGTTTCCAGCGTTCGCCGAACATCTGCCGCAAATAGGCTTCTTGCGGATCGACGGGATCGATGGTGAAGACCGCGGGCCGTCCAATGACTTGATCCATCGGGATGTCGGCAACCGCGCTCGTGAACTCGATGTTGAACTCGTAAAGCTCGCTGATTTCCGCCTCTCCGCCAAATCTTAATATTGAGATCGGCGCGGGCTGGGGTTTGATTTGGAGGATATACCCTTGAGATGGCAACACCATGGACATGCAAAGAACTCCCTGAACTCAAGCCGTTTGCGCAACGACAACATGGGGACAACCCTGTTCATGTGCTTGTCGTGTAGGAATGCCGACATATCCAGAACGGGCCAATTATCGGTATGTTGACCTATAAAATCACTGCTTGGAGGCAAGCATCATTCCGACTTCGGCTCGAACTAATTTGATTCAGTTAGTTAGCCGGAAAAACAGATTTGATTTTCGGACCAGTCTTAGAGATGAGCTGCCTAGGTTAGCTAAGCCGACAATCACGAGCCGAGGC
>NZ_FCOJ02000103.1 GCF_001545035.1 Caballeronia glebae | reverse complement strand
CATCCGATCGGGGCGTCGGGCTGCCGGATTCTCGTCACGCTGCTGCACGAAATGCAAAAGCGCGATGCGAAGAAGGGTCTGGCGTCGCTGTGCATCGGCGGCGGCATGGGTGTCGCGCTGGCGGTGGAACGTCCGTAACGAAAGCAGTACGACGGCGCCGCGCGCGCGTCCCGACGCGTCATCAAATCAATATAAGCGTCGGGCAACATGGTCGCGTCGGCGCCATTCCGAGATTCATTAACCTGAGAGAATTGACGAGGAGTATCAGCATGACTAAGCGAATCGCAGTGGTGACGGGCGGCATGGGCGGTCTGGGCGAAGCGATCAGTATGAAGCTGCACGACGCCGGTTACGCGGTCGTCGTGACGCATTCGCCGGGCAACGCGAAGGTCGGCGAATGGCTCGCGAGCATGGATCGCCAGGGCTACAACTTCCGCGCGTATGGCGTGGACGTCGCCGACTACGATTCGGCCCAACATTGCGTGGCGAAGATCCAGGCCGAAGTCGGCCCGATCGATATCCTCGTGAACAACGCCGGCATCACCCAGGACACGACCTTCAAGAAGATGACCAAGGTGAACTGGGACGCCGTGCTGCGCACCAATCTCGACTCGGTCTTCAACATGACCAAGCCGGTGTGCGAAGAAATGGTGTCGCGCGGCTTTGGCCGCATCATCAATATTTCGTCGGTGAACGGCTCGAAAGGTCAGATCGGCCAGACGAACTACTCGGCGGCGAAAGCGGGCATGCATGGCTTCACGAAGTCGCTCGCGCTCGAAGTCGCGAAGAAGGGCGTGACCGTGAACACGATCTCGCCGGGCTATCTCGCGACCAAGATGGTGACAGCAATTCCGCAGGAGATTCTCGACACGAAGATTCTTCCGCAGATTCCGGCAGGCCGTCTCGGCAAGCCCGAGGAAGTCGCGGCGCTCGTCGCGTTCCTGTGCTCCGACGATGCGGGCTTCGTCACCGGCTCGAACATCGCGATCAATGGCGGCCAGCACATGAGCTGACGCCAGCGAGCGGCGCGCGTTTCATCGCGCGCCGCAACGTGCCCGCATCGATTCAATCTTCATTCGAAACTCTCGTATCACGGCGAACCGTGCCATGAAAAATCTCGGCGCACTCACACTTCTTTATAGCGTCGGTCATCTCGATTCGGCGATCGAACATCTCGAGCAGGTGCTGAGCCTCGAAGGCGCGAATTCGCTCTTCTCCAAGACTTACTGGCGCGGTCGTGTCGTGCAGGCGCTTTCCACGCCCGGACTCGCGCCGTGTCAGCACTCGCGCCTGGAACGACTGCTGGATCGCATCGCTCAAGCCTGAGCGAGAACGTCGGACCGCACACGCGGTCGATCGTGAAAAGGCGCGCGGGAAATGCCCGCGCCGCCGCTTGTTCGCGCCCATCGTGCGGCGCCTTTCCTCTGATCCGTGAAGAAATTCGCGAGTGCTAGTACCATTCGGGCCGCATCTCAAAATTCACGGTTCACCAGCATGTTCTCTTATCTCAGATCGATGTTCTCGACGCCGCGCGCGTCCGGAGCGATCGCACTCGCGTGTCTGCTCGCCGCATGCGGCACGACCAGCGGCGTTACGGCCGGCGCGCAGCCCAACACGTACATCGTCACCGGCAAGGCGACCGGCACGCGCATGTCCTGGGTGACGGCGCGCAACGCGGCGCTGGACGCCGCCTCCGATTACTGCAGGCAGCGCTCGCAGCGCGTCGCGATCCGATCGGAAGCGACCATCGGCGTGCGCTCGCTCGAAGAGCAGACATCGACCGTTTCGTTCAGTTGCGTGCCCGAGAACGCCGCGCGCGGCTGAGCAATTCTTCCGACGACATCACCGCCGCGTACTTCTGCGCCATGTCGAAGAGATTGGCATCGTGCGGCCCGAGCGCGCGATCGCCGACGCAATCGGACAGCACGACGGGACGAAAGCCATACTGCATCGCATCGACGACGCTCGCGCGCACGCAACCGCTCGTCACCGCGCCCGCGACGACGAGCGTGCGCACGCCGCGCATCGTGAGCCACGCAGCGAGCGACGTGCCGAAGAACGCCGACGGCACGTTCTTGCGCACGACGAGTTCGCCGTCTCTCGGCGCGAGTTGCGGCACGATCGCGCTGTCGTGCGCGTGCTCTTTCAGCGTCAACATGCCGGGGACTTTGAGCGAGAATACGTTCGCATCCGAGTCGTCGTCGGCATAGACGATGCGGCTGTGCGCGACTGGCCAGCGCAACTCGCGCGCCGCGCGCAGCAACGGCACGGTGCGCTCGATCGCCTGCGCGATATTGCCGCCGCCGAACACGTCGGGATCGGCGAAACCATTCACGAAATCAACGATCAGGAGTCCGATAGAACCTACGATGTCGAAATCGTTGCCAAACCCTTGCCGCTGATAAACCTCGTCGTTCATGGCGTTTCCTCGATGGTCTTGCCCTCGCGCACGACGTCCACGCCGTCGAGCGAGACCGTGCAGCGGCGCAAGGGAATGTCGATATGGCATGCGGTCGTGCGCTTGCCGCCGCCTTCGTTGTTCGGGCCGAGCGAGAACAGGAAGTTGCCGTCGAACGCGCGCGCGTCCATGCCGAGCGTCGCCTCGCGATCGTAGAGACCGAGCGTCGACCAGTGCGCGCGCTTTTGCAGACCCCAGCCGATATGCGAGATCGCGAAGGCTTCGGGGTCGTCGAAGGAGAGCATGTATTCGCGCAGAAGATCGGCATCGACGCCGCCTTCGATCTTGCGCGCATAGCCGCCTTCTACGGTCAGCACGACCGGCTCCGCGCAGTAGCTTTTCTGCGGCAGAAGAATGTCGCCGCGATCGATCACGATGCGCCCGTTCGCGCCGCCTTCGTTCGGAAAGGTGAGCGCGAAGCCGCTCGGCCAATGATCCCAGCGGCCGGGTTCATCGACGAAACCGTATTCCGCGATCGCCGGAAACTCGCCGAGCGGACAGCGCAGATCGGTGCCCGCCTTCGATGTGACGCGCATCTCGCGCGCGCGCCCGATGCGCTTCGTCGCGGCCAGGACGCGCTTTCTGTCGTCGAGCGTCGGCGTCATGCGCACGAGTACTTCGGGTGGTTCGACGGCGAGCAGGATTTTCGTGCCCGACGCGAGGATCTCGTGCTGCTCGGGCGAAAAGAGCAGCGTCATCAGATCGAGCACGAGATCGCTCGCCTTCAAGGCGGCGATGGCCGCGCGGTTCCCGGTGAGCGGCGTCTCGCCGAGATAGGCGAGGGCGTCGCGGCTCAACGCCTTCTCGCCGTTGACGGGCGGAAGATCGAGACGGTTGACGATCGCGCCCATCGATTGCGTCGCGATCAACGCGCACGCGAGCGTCTGCGGATGCGTCGCCGCGCCGGTGAGGATGGTCACGGTCTGACCCGCTTCGAGCCGCGACAGCGTGAGCACTTCTTTCCACGCTTGAATCAGTTGATAGTCGCTAATTGGCATGATGTGTCGCCTCGAATCTCAGATGAGCGGTGCGCCGAAGAACGAACCGAGCGCGCGATGAAAGGCCGGTTCGTCGTCCCACGGAATCATGTGGCCGGCATTCGGCACGTTCACGACTTCGAGTTGCGGCATCAGATCGCGCATTTCGGCGATGTCTTCGTCGCGGATCACGTCGCCGCGCCCGGCCGACATCAGCAACGCGGGTTGCCTGACGTGCGGCATGTCGGCGTGGACATCGTCGGTGTGAAAGCCTTCGAAGCTCGCGCGAACCGCGCGTTCGTCGCAGGTGTGCAGCCATTGCGCGCGCAGGCGCAGTTGTTCGTCGGTCCAGGTCGGGCAGAACGCGCGCATGCCTTCGACGTCGATGCCTTTGCGAGCGAGCGCGATCGAATCGACGTACCACGCGAGTTGCGCGGGATAGGCGCGCCGGCCGGGACCGGAAACAGGCGGATCGATGAGGGCGAGCCTCGCGATGGACTTCGTTTGCCCCGCGGCGCGCAAGGCGATGCGCGCGCCCATCGAATGACCGAGCACGCTCGCTTGTCCGAGCCCGAGCGCATCGATGAACGCGATGACATCGGCCGCTTGCGCGTCGAGGCTGTAATCGAGCGTCGATGAGGCTTCGGAAAGTCCGCGGCCACGCACGTCGAGCACGTAGGTGTCGAACTGACGGCCGAGCGTCTCGGCGACGAATCCCCACGTGATTGCCGGGCTCGTGATGCCCGGAACGAGCACGATCGCGTCGCGGCGCTCGCGCGGGCCGCCATAGCGGAGATAGTGCTGGCGGATACCGTTGGCGGCGACGTTCGCGCCGTAGAGATAGGTCGAGTTCAAAAAGCCCCCGACAACAACGCGCCCGCGCCCGGCACGATGCGCTTGAGATCGAGCTCACGCAGCATCGCGTAAGTGGTGGCGATAGCCGCGGTCACGACGGGCTTGCCGGTCAACGCCTCGACCATCGGCACGACGGACAAGGACGGCATCTGCACGCAAGCAGAGAGCACGATTGCATCCGCGTCCCGATACTTCATCGATTCCACGATGCCCGGCAGATTGCGCGGATCGTGGCGCGCGACATCGAGGTTGTCGGGAATTTCGAGCGCGCGATAGTCGATGACTTCAAACCCTTCGCTCCGTATGTAATCGACGACCAGCTCCGTGAGCGGCTTCATATAAGGCGCAACCACGACGACGCGCTTCGCCTTCATCACCTTCAGCGCATCGACCAATGCGCCCGCGCTCGTAACAACAGGCGCCGCGCCGCCATTGTTCGCCGTGTGCTGCGCCAAACGCGCCTGCGAAACGCGGTGATAGCCGTGCCCCATCGCCATGATCGCGACGAGACACGCATAGCCGAGCACATCGACGCGCGCATCGGAAAGCTCGACGGCGCAGCGGTCCGATTCCGCATCCATGGCCGCGAGCTCTTCCTTCACGACCTTTTTCATGCGCATACGGCTCGAATGAAACGTGAAGCGCTCCGGTTCGATGGCTTGACGCGCCGTCAGCATCGCCGGGATTTCGGTTTCCATCGTCGTGTTCGAACTCGGGACGATCTGCCCGATGCGATAAACCTTTGCCGACATCTCAGACCTCCACGGAAGCGTTAAACACGGCCGCGCTCGGCGCAAAATCGGTCGCGTTGTATTCATAGACCCAGTTCGCCTGAATGCCCGACGCCTGCGGATTCAGATACGACTTGAACTTGTAGATGAGGTCGCGCTTTCTCTGCGCGAACGCGCTCGGCAAGTGATACGTCCGGCCTCGCTCACGCGATTCGAGCTGCACGCGGCTCGTGCGCGGCAAACGCTCGGCTTCGTAGTCGCGCAATGCGCTCCCGATGTCCTTGCCATGCGACGCGAGCGATTGCGCGAGCACGTAGCCATCTTCGATGGCCATCGCCGCGCCTTGCGAGAGGAACGGCAGCATCGGATGCGCGGCGTCGCCCAGCAGCGTGACGTTGCCGCGCGACCACGCGCGCATCGGATCGCGATCGAACAAGCCCCATTTGAAGACCGACTCCGCGCGCTCGAACAGACGTTGCAGATTCGGATGCCAGCCATCGAACGCGGCGAGCAATTCCTCACGGCTCGATTTCGCGTTCCACGATTCTTCGACCCAGCTTTGCGTCTCCGCGACCGCGACGATGTTCACCGCCGCGCCGCCGCGCACGTAATAGGTGACGACATGCGCATGCGGCCCGAGCCAGAACGACGAATCCGGACTGACGAATTCGGGCGTTTCGTCGAACGGCACGACCGCGCGAAAGCACATGTTGCCGGTGAAGCGCGGCGCTTCTTCGCCGAACAGCTTCGAGCGCACGACGGAGCGCACGCCGTCCGCGCCGACGATCAGGTCGGCTTCGAACTCGCTGCCATCGTCGAACACGGCGACGGCGGCGTTCTTCTCCTGCCGCACGTCGATGCAACTCGTGGACAGACGCGCGGCATCGGCGGGCACGAGCGTCGTCAGAATGCGATGCAAGTCTGCACGATGCACGTGATAGAACGGCGCGCCATAGAGCTTCGGACATTCCAAGGCGAGCGGAATGCGGAAGTTCTCGCGCGCAGTTTCCCAGTTGCGTCCGACGATCGCCTGCGGCACGAAAGCGACGTCGCGCAGCGCATCGCCGATGCCGAGCGCCTGCAGCACCTTCACCGCATTGGGCGTCATCTGGATGCCCGCGCCCACATCTCCGAAAACGCTCGCGCGCTCGAAAAGCCGCACCTCGATGCTGTGCCGCGCGAGCGCGCCAGTCAGGGCGACGCCGCCAATCCCGCCGCCGATCACGCCGACGCGAAGTGTTCTGCTCATGATCTCGTCCTTCCGAAAGATGAAGTCGTATTGATTCAGCGCAGATATTATATGGCCGTATAAATAAATGCAACGACGAACGCGAGGCCCGAGACGGCGTGATAGGCTGCGCGCATCTCGCGGCGACCGCGCGCGAACGACACGGAAGAATCAAGCTTTGATCAAAGCCATTTTGTGGGACATGGACGGCACGCTCGCGCAAAGCGAGTCGCTGCATCTGAAGACGTTGATCGCGGCGCTCGCGCGTCATGGCGTGGAGGCGGGCGAGGAGATGCATCCGCTCGTCTTCGGCAAGACGGGACGTGAAGTGCACGCGCTGTGCCGCGAGCGCTTCGGCTTGACGGTGGATTTCGCCGAGTGGTCGATGTACCGCGCGCGGGCCTATCTGGACGACGCGCCCACGCTCGTGCCGCGTCCCGGCGCGCTGGAGGTGTATCGCGCCGCGAAGGCGGCGGGCATCACGCAGGCGATCGTGTCGAATGCATCGCGCATGCTGCTCGAAGCGAATTTGCGCGCGCTCGGCATCGAAGAGCCTGCGCTCGTGACCATCAGCGTGAACGATGTGCGCAACGGCAAGCCGAGCCCCGAGCCCTACGAGCGCGCCGCGTGGCTCTTGCGTCTCGCGCCGGAGGAAGTGATCGCGGTGGAAGACAGCCCGACCGGCGCGCGCGCCGCCATCGCGGCGCATATGCGCGTTCTGGCATGGCCTTTCGACGACGAGGGCGCCGCGCTTTTTCCGCCAGAAGCGCAGGTCGTGCGCTCGCCGCGCGCGCTGGCGCAGGCGCTCGGTCTCGATCTGACGACGCTGTCCGAGCGCGCATAATCGGCCTGCCTTACGCGGTATCGCGCCGCGTAACGGAATCGCCGGGAACGATCTTGTGGATGTTCGACGCATGCACCCATTCGCGCGCCTGGCGCTCGACCAGATCCGTGAAAGCGGGCGGCCCGCTGCAATAGATCTGCGTGCATGCGTGCGTCGGACTCATGGTGAAAGCACTTTTCTGCGCGAACAGATCGTCGGTCAGGTCGAGATGATGGTAGACCTTGCCGTGATCGCGCAGCGCGTCGAATTCATCGCGGAAAGCGGCGCGGTCGGTCGATTGCGCGAAGTGGTGCACTTCGAATTTCCGTCCCGCCGATGCAAGCCGCTTCGCGATTCCCACGATCGACGCAGCGCCGGGTCCGCCGCAATAAAGAATGGATCGCACGCGCTCGTTGAGTGCGATTGGCGGACTCTGCGGAATGCCGACGAATGTCTCGTCGCATTCGATGACCGGCATCAGGTTGTCGCGCATAGCTTCTCCAAAAGGACCTTCATCCTTCGCGGGCGAAAGACTCGGCAGTGTATGGATGGTATGGGATGGCCAACCCGGCGATGATCCCAAGGGCAGGCTCGCAATCAGAGTAGGGCGGACCGCAGCCGCCGACAAGGCGCCACGCCGGAATACCAGTCATACGGTCGAGCCGATAAGCACGCGACGCCTCTGATCAGACGAAAACTGCCTGTTTTCAGGCCTGAAACGCAACGAGCGACCGCAATGGGTCGCTCGTGAAGGGAGAAGCGTGCGTCAGCGGGGTGACGAGACCCCGCGCCACTTACATCGGATGGCTGGCCACGAAGTTCTTGTACGACCAGTACGCAGCCTTCGTCGTCTGACCGTCGGACTTCATCAGGCCGAAGTTGCCTTCGGCGTCGTCGTAGAGTTCGAACGCCTGGATCGACTGGATGTTGTACTTCGATGCAACGCTCTGGTACTGCGCCATCATCGTGCTGCCGACCATGTAATTCGCGATCTGCTGATCCGAGCCGTAGTTCGGACGCACGCCGAATTCGCTGAGCCACACCGGCTTGCCGAACGAATGGAGAACGCCCAGCATGTCGTAGCAACCCGTGCCGCCGCATGCATGCGTCATGTCGCCCTGATTCGAATACCAGTGCCACGCGGTGATGTCCCAGTTCACGGTCGGGTGGCCGCGGGTGCCGTCGGGCTGCGAGCCGTCCATCAGCATCTGGAAGAACGCATAGTGCAGCCACGTGCCGTTCACGACGATCTTCGCCGCGTTGTCCTGCGACTTCACGCCGGCGATCAGACCGCGAATCACGCCGCGCGCGAGCACGAACGGCTGGTTCTTGTAGTGCGTCCAGCTCGTGCCGTCGACGTTGCCGTTGAGCGCTTGCGCTTCGAGTTCGTTGCCGACTTCGTAGTACTTGTATTTGTAGGTGCTCGCGACTTGCTGGCCGAGCGTGTAGCCCGCGTTGTAAGCGTCCTGCTCCGAGTTGTAGCCCGTGCCGAGCAAGATCACGGGGTAGACGGTCACGCCGCTGCCCGCCATTGTTTGCGCCATCTTCGCGACAACCTTGGCCGAGTTCAGGCTGTACACGTCGTTACGATAAATCGTCGCGCCGATGTCTTTCAGTTGCGCGAGCTGCGTCGCCACGGGCGTCGCGTCGTACGCGCCGCCGTTGGTGTTGCGGCCGTTCGCGCCGTAGAAGATGGACGTGCTGGTCGCCGCCTTCGCGGTCGATTCGGGCGCGGTCGCGCTCTTGGCGGTCGCGTCGTCGAGTGCGGTGTCGCCGCCGCCGCCGCAAGCGGCGAGCAACACGCTCATGAGAGCCGCCGTTGCGATCGCCGCGGCCTTGCGCGCCGAGAAAAGGTTGAGGCTACGAAGAGAAGTCTGGTTTAGGTTCGTCATTGCGATTGGCAGTGCTAATTGTATTTACGTAAGGCTCTTAAAACCCGGAACGCTGCCGGACCTCGTCAATGATTAACGATGCCACTCTCGAACGTGGCTATCGCCTGTTTCCGTGTTGTCGTCGAGATGACACTAATTAGTCATCCGAACGACATGCTCAGAACAAGCTTGTTTGCTCGACGCCGATGTGCGGGCGCAGAGGAACAAACCGAACGGCACGGATTCACTGATAGGTCCAGTGCGCAATACGGCAGGCGCTCTGGATGGCGGAGTCGAGCAAACGATTGCGTTTGCTCTCTTGGGCCTCACGAAATGACAAACGGCTCAATTCGAAGGCGGAGTCGTCGGATAGGCAACGTTTGCGCGTTTGCGGTCAAAAGTTCCGTTAAATTCGGAGACTTTGCCCTACATCGGCAACCGTTGCCGAAACCTGATCAACGGCAGCAAGGTTATCGTCTTATGAGATGAATGTAAATCCCTGTTGCAGTAAAAAAATCTTTCGTCGCGCGGTCGCGCCAGAAAAAATTACTTCACAGGAATCAGGTTGATGGTCCGTCGGTTTCCCCGACAGCGGGCACCGCCTTTGCAATCAAGCGGTACAGGCTTTCCAGGCTCTCGCCCTCGAAGGTCGCTTCGCGGAAAGGGTCGGAGCGGTTATCGAGCGCGGCGTCGATGCGCGCCCAGTCGAGCTCCGAAAGATAGCGCTCGGTGGCGGGCAGAATCACCGTCTCTTCGACGCGCCTGTGGTTCGCGCAAAACTCGACGTATTCCTCCATGATCGTGCGCAGACCGAACAGCGCGGACTCGCCCTTTAATTCGAAGCGCGTGAGCGCGTGTTCCAGATCGCGCAGGCGCACTTCGCCCGTCATGTGTTCGCGATGCAATGCGTCAAGCACGCTGTCGAACGCATCGGTGCGGTTTCGCAGCGCCGCGAAGAGCAGTCGATCTTCCATCGGATGATGAAACTGCTCGGGATATTCGCGGATGTAGTAGAGCATCGCACGCAACACGATGGGGTCGGGCGCCGCGCCACCTCGGCCGAGCATGTGGACGAATTCGAGCATCGCCGCCGTGACCGCGGCGAGGCGCTTGTGATCGAGCCGGATGACGTGTATCGCGGCGCGTTCTGTTGTATCGTTCATGGCGGCTCCCGATAATAGGTTCGTATCCGCGCGCGTATGGCGCGAAAGGGCTGCCGTCATTTTTTCACCGCGCCCGTTTGCACGATTGACCTGTATCAACGGCATGGCACGCGCCGGCCGAGACAATGAGCACACGCCGCTGGCGCCGTGACTCTTATCCAGAACGCTGCTGTCTTCCTTGAAGGAGATCGACGTGCGAGCTGCCGACATCATGACGACAAAGATCGTTTCCGCCAGTCCCGACATGTCCGTGCGCCAGGCCGCCGGGACGATGGTATTCGCCGGCATCAGCGGAATGCCGGTGATCGACGAGGACGGAACCTTGCTCGGCATCGTCACGGAGGGCGATCTGATGCACCGCGCGGAGATCGGGACCGGCGTCAAACAGCGTGCGTGGTGGCTCGAACTGGTTGCATCGACGCGCGAACTGGCGAGCCAGTATGTCAAGGAGCACGCGAGGAAGGTCAGGGATGTGATGACCACCGACGTCGCGACGGTGAGCGAAACATGCCCGGTCGCCGACATCGCCGAGCTGCTCGAACGCAAGCGCATCAAGCGCGTGCCCGTGATGCGCGACGGCAAAGTGGTCGGCGTCGTGAGCCGCGCCAATCTCATTCGCGCGCTCGTGACAATGGCGCCCGAGTTGCCCGTCGATGTCGATATCAGCGATCACTCGATCCGCGAGGCGGTCATCGCCGCGATGTCGGGCCATCCCTGGGCGCTCACACGCGAGAACGTCATCGTCGAGAACGGGACGGTGCATCTCTGGACGTCGGTCACGAACGAAGACGAAGCGAAGGCCGTTCGCGTCGCGGCCGAGAATGCGCCGGGGGTCAAGGAAGTTGTGACGCACGTCGGACCGCCGCAGATCGTTCCGCCGCAGGGCTAGCAGCGCGCGTTTAATCGCTGCGTCGGTCAGATGAAGCTCGCGCCGCCGTTGACGGGAATCGTCTGTCCGGTGATGAACGCATTGCCGATGATCATCATCACGACGTCCGCGACTTCGCTCGCTTCTCCCAGCCGGCCGACGGGCAGCCGCTGCGCCACGTTCGATGCCTTGAGCGGGCCGGCCATCTCGGTGTCGATCGGTCCGGGCGCGACCGCGTTGACCGTGATGCCATCGCGCGCGAGCCGGGCGGCGTAGCCGCGCGTCAGACCTTCGAGGCCCGCCTTCGATGCGTTGTAGTGAATGCCCACCAGACCCGGCCCGCGCGCCGCCGCCGACGACAGATTGACGATGCGGCCCCAGCGCCGCGCGCGCATGCCGGGCAGCACGGCATGCGTGCAGAGAAACGCCGACTTCAGATTGACGGCTAGCGTGTGGTCGAAATCGGCTTCGGTGAGATCGTCGATATCGATCATCGTCGCGGTGCCCGCGTTGTTCACCAGAATGTCGATGTGGCCGAGACGTTGCTCGATGTCGTCGATCATCGCGGTGACGTCGTCGCCTATCGATACGTCGGCGCGCACCGCGATCGCACGATTGCCGATGCGCTCGATTTCCGCGACGACATTGGCGGCCTCGTTCTCGCGCTGCCGATAGTTGACCGCCACCGATGCGCCGGATGCCGCGAGACCGAGCGAAATCGCGCGACCGATGCCGCGCGAGCCGCCGGTCACGAGCGCGACGCGGCCGTTCAGGTCGAGGGTATGAGCGGACATGGCGGGGTCCTTCGTCGCGAGTGGGAAGGACCTAGTTTGCGCGCGTCGCGATGATTCCGCTGATTGCGATTCGATCGATGATCGTCTCTCGGCGATGTGTGCGCCGCGGGTGAGTGCGTTAAAAGAAAAAACCGATGCCGTGTTAAGGGCATCGGTTCTTCCTTGCGCCGTGCTGCGGGATTAACGGCCGCCGTGGCCGCCGCCACCACCGTTGCCGCCACCGCCACCGCCGTGGCCACCGCCATTGCCACCACCGCCGTGGCCGCCGCCGCCGTTGCCATTGCCATTGCCATTGCCATTGCCATTGCCATTGCCACCGCCGTTGCCGCCACCGCCGTGACCGCCGCCATTGCCACCACCGCCGTGGCCGCCGCCGTTGCCATTGCCATTGCCGCCACCGCCACCACCACCGCCGTTGCCACCACCGCCGTGACCGCCGCCGCCGTT
>NZ_FCOJ02000104.1 GCF_001545035.1 Caballeronia glebae | reverse complement strand
GTGTTCGCGCGCATCCGCGAAACGATGCAGCGCGGGGAGAGCTTTTCGCTCGCGATTAAGCCGTTCATCCCCGGCGACGAGTACGCGCTGCTGGACATTGCCGACGAATCTTCGCGTGAGGACTCGGTCGTTCGTGGCTTTGAGCTCGCAGAAATGGCGGCAAAGGCTAAGCGTGTACTTTCGTCGACGACCTCGGTCCAGATGGCTTATCCGGCGTTGCTGCTGGTCTATATGTATGCCTACTGCATGCTGTTTGGCGGCGTCATCTTCCCGCAGGTGCTCGACGTCCGACCGCTCGACCAATGGCCCGATCTGGGCCGGTTCCTGTATCACGTCGACACGTTCTGCTACGAGTATTGGTGGCTCACGCTCACGTCGATCATCGGCCTTGTGCTCGCTTACTTTTCGAGCCTGAAGCGTTGGTCTGGGCCTCTGCGCGACAGGTTCGACCGCATGCCGCTACTTTGGCGCAATCGCCGCGATCTCCGCGCGGCGCTGCTCATCGTCTCGCTCGCAGGCCTGTTCGACTCCAATCTCACGTTGCGCGCGGCGCTCGACCGGCTTCTCAAGACGGCCGATCCGTGGCTGCGCTGGCATTTGAAGATCATGGATCGACGCTTGACGGCCCGGTCCGATGAGCCGATGCGCGCGCTCGACACAGGCATCTTCTCGGTGACCATCGTCGATACGATCACCGACGCTGCGGGCCGCGATCAGTTCGAAGCCGCTATCAAGAGCCTCGGCCGCGAGTCGCTCGACCGCGTCGTTGAAGCGGTCAAGCGCAACGCACGGGTGACGCATTTCATGCTGCTGGGCTTTGCGGCGGCACTGTTTCTGACTCTTGGCATCGGCTCCTATGTCGTCACCGGTGCCGTCAATCTCACATCGGGGAATCCCGCCGCTACCAGCTACTAAGGAAATACAAAATGACCAACGAGAAAGAACAAGCCGCCCAGATGGACACTATTGAGATGGATCCTATCAAGGCGCGGCGTGCGCGCATGCTCAAGATGGCGCGCGCGACCAAGCAGTCTGGTGAGTTGTCGATGATTGAAGCAGGCGCAGTGATGGCGGGTGCTGCACTGCTCGCGCTGGCCGTTTATGCGGGCGGCAAGTACGTGCTCGATCTGATCCATTCGTCGCAGTTCAAAAGCGAAGCGCAGATGTTCCACACCGGCATCCTGAACGCGACGCAGAACGACGCCGATTTCTCGTCCGAGACGCTCACGGTGCTGGCGCAGAATCACGCCTTCGATTCGGCAGGCTCGCGCGTTGCATCGGACAAGTCGGCGGTCAAGGGCATGTTCAATGGCACAGTGACGGCTGCCGTCGGCACGCTTGTTACCTCGAATGATTCGCTGATCCTCACGTATCCGGTCACATCGACGGTTTGTTCGCTGAGTGCGGCTGCCCTGATCACCGTTTACACGCAGGTGACTGTCAACGGCACAACGATCTTCTCGCCGACGGTCACGTTCAACCCGCAGACGGTCGCCACTGCATGCGCGTCGAACGGCGCGATGGCGTCGATGGGACTGTGGACGACCCGTACCTGATCGCGGACCGCCGACATGGGAAGCATTCTTGAGATGTTGATCGTCCTGGTCGGCGCGGCCTTGCTGACGGTACAGGGTATCAAGGAAGACATCGCTGCCAAACGCCAGAATCTGCTGCAGATCGAAGGGCAGAACATTGCGTCGATCAATTCGGCGCTCGGCAGCTACATCACCAACAACTACGCCTCGCTTATTCCAGTGGGGTATTCGCAGACGACTTCCACGCCCATCGCTGCGCCGACGCTGGCGCAACTGAGTGCGCAGTCGAATAACAAGGTCGCGTTCAAGAATGGGCCGTTCTGGGGCGGCACTTACCAGATCGCGTTGGCCGTTGTGCCCGACAAATGTTCGACCGCAGCGGGCAATTGCCATATCGCGTCGCAAATCTATCCAAGCCTGCCGCTTATCAGCATGACAGACAAGACGGCCGACATCGCCGGCGCCGGTGTCCTCGCTGCGGCCGGGGGAGCGCAGTTCGGCTACTCGACAAACCGGGCGCCTGCGACGGTCACCGGCATCCACGGCGGGTGGACATTGCCTAATCCAGTAGGCAGCAAGGCTGGGATGGTCCTCGCGATCAATGGATTCGGTGCGGACGGCAATTCGCCGTATTACCGCCGTGATGGCGCGCTCCCGCTGACAGGCACGATGAACGCGAATAATCAGGACATGCAGAACGTCGGCAATGTCACGCTCGGCGCGAACAAGGTCTTGAAGTTGCAGGCGGGAAACAGCCTGCAGATCGACAACGGCGCGATGTACTACGGTGACAGCGTGAATGCAGCCGTGCGTACCAAGGGCAACCTCTATGTGCAGAACTATCAGGGAACGGGACCGGCCGGGCTCAACGTCGGGGACGTCAGTTCGTCGGGGACAGTCTCGGGTAACACAATCAACGGCAACGTTGCGAACATCAACTACACCGCCAGCAAATGCAGCTGGAACGGAGTGACGATCCGCAACAATCTCATGTACGTGTGCAATAAGTGGGGAAACTGGGTAGGTGCGAGCACCTTAGTGAGCAACCAGTCGGCCGATGCCCAGTACAGCGGTTGGTATAACGGATGGGGCGTGACGCCTCCTTCATGCGGCCCCGGCGGCACGGCGTGGTATCGCATCACCCCGCAATCGCTGACGACCGATTATTCCAATCACAATCCACCGATCTCGGGCGCGCGATACGCGATGGGGTGGAACGGCTCGCAGTGGGTGCTTCAAATTTATGACGTACTCGCCGACGGTGCAAACACACTTGTGCAAGATCAGCTTGGCCTGCAAGCGCAAATCGACGTTGGCTGTAACTACCCAAATCAATAAGAATATGAAGCGACTTAGGACGGCAATCTCGTTTGTGCTGATGGGGACGCTTAGCGGTGTGCTGACGGCTCCAGTCACCTCCAACGCGGAATGGGTTCAGAATCCCATCGGCGTTCCGCGTGCTCCCGGGTGCGATCCGGGGTATTCGTGGCAGAAGCTCGGTGTGCGATATCAATGCGCCACGCCACAACCTAATTGCGCATACGGCTTTGCGAGCGGACCAGTCTGGACCGGGACAGCTTGGAACTACTCCTGTAACGTACCGCCCCCGCCAGCGTGCCAGAGCGGGTACACGCAGGCGGCCGCGCCGTCATGGAATGGCTCGGCGTGGGTCGGACAGGTGTGCACACCAAACGCGCAGCAACAACCGCCAGGGAATCCCGAGCCAGCATGCCGAGCCTACGTGACTCAGCAACTCGGATTTTGGCCGGGTTGGGGCGTGCAGAACTCAGTTTTCGATGACGGCACTAACACGACCTTCATTACGAACACCTACAACACATCCTTCAACACCTACCAGTACGCGATGTGCAGGGCGAGCGATAGCACGGGAGTCGTAAATGGCTACGACGTGCAGGGTTATGGCGACACCGCGGGCTCAGGCGGTTGAGGCGATCGTTGGCATCAAAACGCGGCGAAGGTTTCCTTTGGGGTAGTTCTTTCAGCCTTGCAAACAATAAAAAAGCCGCCAGATCGACTGGCGGCTTTGGTCTTTCTGCGATGCAGCCTTTGTTAGCCGACGATGTTTCCGGTCGTGAAGGTGAAGGTACGCGCGAACGCTACCCCGTTGACCGTACCCGTGAGCGAGACCGTGTATTGGGAGTTCGGGGACAACGGCGTGGTCGGGTAAGCGACGCCCTGGTACGGCAGCAGGAGCTTGTTCGGGTCTTTGGCCGAATCGAGAACCTGCAAGGCGATCACGTGCCCCGACGCATCTGTCATCGTGCCCGTTTGCATAACGATCGTATCAGTCGCGTTGCCCGCGACCGCTACCGGCGTACCCCAATTTCCGGATGTTGCGGGAGGGGTCGGGATTTCTCCAGCCGACGTGTAGGCAACGCCGGTAGTCCCTTGGCACGGGAACGTCAAGGGAGCGTTTGCCGCGACCTGCTGAAAGTTTGTGAGATGCAACGAAAACTGCTCTTGCGGGAAGCCGTTGTACGTTGTTGCGACCTTACCGATTCCGACCGTGTTCGCAGGCGAAGCTGCAATGCTGATATGGTACACGCCCGACTCAAACTCATAGACAGCCCGCTGACCATAATCTGCTTCCGTCAACGTCGCGTTCGTGTAATAGCCACCCGACACGCCGATGGAGCCGTTGTTCGCCGTGTAGCCGAAATGGGCTGCGCGATCAACGAAAGTCGCGCCTGTGAACCCAGGATTGCCCGAAACTTCGGTGTCGGTAATCACATTGTTCGATGCAAGATACTGCGCGTGTGCTGCCGTCGCCTGATCGAGCGCGGTGTTCTCCTGCAGGGCCGGGAAGCCGCACTGCTGGCGGTGTTGGTTGAGCAGGTTGAACGCCGCGAGATGGAAGCTGTCTGCAGGGTACTGAGGGGTCGTTAAATTTGCCGGATTGGTTGGAGTCGCGGGCGTGCTGGCACCGCTTGCCGGGGCCGCGGGCGATGCATCGCTGCTACCGCCGCCACCGCCGCCGCAAGCAGCCACCAGCAGCGATGCAGCGATCGCGGCCATCGAGAGTTTGAAGTTTTTCTGAATCGTCATTTGTTGTTTCCGATCTAGTTGTTGCAGTCGCCCCCGCGATCTGCTTACTTTCATCTTATCGAGCGGTGTTCAAAGTCAAGGCGACTCGGAAGTCCGCCGCGAAAACGCGTTCCTCGTTGGGAAATTGCCGTTGGCCATTGGCGGCGCAGGGCATTGTAATACCCGGTAAGGGGTTGCAATTCGGCACCGTTGTTTGGTCGCAACCGTTTGCTATCGCTGCTGTCCGCGGGCTCGAAAGTGTTTTACTCGCAAGGCGATAAATACGACGCCGATCACCACAGCAACGGCGACGGGCTGTGTTGCGCCTACCGAAGAGAGGAGTGCAGTGCCGCCCCAAAGGAGAATGAGAAAAGTCGCGAGCGCGCCGAACGCTTTGCTTTTCGACATTGCCGCGAATTGCCGCCGGCCTGAGCCGAACTGTTGGGCGAAACGAACATTGCTTCGCTCAAGGTCGAATGCTTCGTTCGGTTGTGCCGTCGCCCGATCGGCGCGGTAGTGCCTCTCATACCGTTGGAATCGCGCGTCGCCGCGGCCTTCGAGCCACGCGGCGACGCTGTCTGGAAAGAGGTAAGCGAAGTCCTGCATGGGTCAGTGCATCACGTCTGATTGGAACTCGATCGCACCTATTGCATCGGTGATGCAGCGTCCGTCGGACTCGGCGTGGTACTCGCCGGTCACTAAGTCGAGCCAGCCGAACTGAGGGCGGCCGTCGCGGGAGAAGACTACTAGACCGGCGTCGACGTTGAATTCATGCGGCATCAACAACTCCTTTATCTGTGACTATTTTTTGGTCTTGCGGCCTTTGCTCTTAGGCTCGGTCAGGCGCGGCTTCAGATCGCCAGTGCAACCGGGACATACGAAGTCCTTCGCCAATTCGATCTTCCCTTCGTCGTTGGCCAAGATGTACTCCGTCGCGCAAGTTCTGCACGGTGCGACATTCAACCTCGAATCGATCGCCATGGAGCGGGTGAGATGGTTCGCGCGGTCAGCAGAAACGGCGAGCCGACTACCGAACATCTTCTCGAGAACGTCGTTGGATGCAATCAGCGCTTCCGGGATGTTCGCTCCGTTGTTCAGCGCGCACCGATAAAGCCATACCAGCATGGTTGCTTGGAGTCGGTGCACGGGACGCTCGACGTACCACGTCAACGAGCTTGCACTATTGCCACATGGCGAGCTAACGCCGTGGATCTCTCGATAGGTGTTTCGAGTGATGGCCGAGGTCACGCCAAACAAGTTTGTGGCGGTCGAAGCGCGACAACCCTGGGTCATCAACAACCTCGCGTAGATCTCACGCCTAGCCCTGTCAAGCCGCAGGTCGGACCACAAATTCTTGAAAGGCAGCCCGCTCGGCTTGAGGTTCGAGGTGCGCATGACATAGTGAGCGACGGCCTCTTCGGTAAGCGAATCTGCGCCGTATTGTCTCCAGAAGCGCTCGTCGTCGAACCGCCATCTATACAGCGGGAAGCGAATCCCACCGATCGCTGCTTCCAGCCGACCGATCGGCAAGCCCATCAGGTACTCGGCTAACTCAAAGGAGATACCGAGGAGCGGCGCTGCGAGCACGCTCTGGTGAAGCACGTCTTTCAGCAGCGAAACATAGGCGCAGTTGAAATGGAAAATATCGCGCGCCGTCACGTCGTCGACGAAAGGCATCGCTGAGGACAGCTTTGACACTGCGGTGGAAAACATTATCCCGTCGACAAACGTCGCCCAATCGCGAGGATCCTGCAGCGCCGGCGACAGCGCGAGGAACGGCATGTTCATAAGCTTGGCCATCGGTACGGCGTGCGCCTTGAACGTTTCCATGTTGTCGAACGAGACGCCAAAGAATGCTTCGGCTCCGCTGTACCGGGCCAGTACCTTATGGATAACCGCGGTCAGCGAAAAGTTGGTCCGTTGTATCTTCTCAGCGAGATACGGCCGAAGGGCAATGTTGGTCTCAACGGCATCAAGCGTGGTGGTCGACATATTTTTATATTGTTCCTGGCGGAAGCGACCCCATCGCGTCCGCCACATCGTTATTGCAGTTACGTCTTACAGGTTCCGCAAGCCCGTCTCGATTTCGCTCAGTTGCTTGCGCATCATTGCGGCGAGCGTTTCGATCAACGGTTCGTGCTGCCCAAGCCCATCGGAAGCTTGAACTGCAACCTGAGCCAGCGACAGCTTGCCCGCGAATTGCTCGAATGAGGATAACGCTTCTTGCATCGCTGCTTGAACGCGGTTAGCAGCTTCGATGGCGCCGGCTTCTTTCTTCCTGTCGGCCTCAAGTCGTTCCAACTCGGCGCGCCTCTCGACCAACTGGTCTTCTAGCTGTTTAAGTTCAGCGTTGCGCTTTTCCAGTGATTCGGAAATGCTCTTAAATCCAGCGGGAGTCGTCTCCACTTCCTTGATCTGGACTTCCGGCTTCCGGTTGAGCAGCGCGTTTCTTTCCTCGTTCAGCCTTGCAATTTCCTTGTCCTTGTCCGCGAGGTCCTTTTCGAGGTTGGCTAGGCCTGCCTGCCGACCGGTGTAATAGCTGTCCATACGCTGGAGCTGGGCCTCTTTCTCAGCGATCAGTTTCGCAGTGGCATCGAGCTGTTGCTGAAGGCGGTTGGCTTCGTCCTCCGCGACTCGCTGAGCGGTTTTGCTGTCCTCGAGCAGCGCCTCGTAGTTGTCCAGGTCTGCTTTTTGGTCAGCGAGTGCCTCTTCCTGCTTCTGCAGCGTCGCCAGCATTTTGCGAACGTCTTCGCGGGTCATATGCTCGTTGGCTTGCTTCGCCGCAAGAATGACAGCAACCTGCTCGTCGGTCACGTGGTCCGCAGCGAGGATGTCGAGTTCGCCGACGTTGAATACGCGGATAGCCTCGGTGTTGTCGAGGAACGCTTCGTAGCAACGCATGTACTTGCGGGCTGCCGCCATCTTGACGCCGAGCGCCAACTCGAAGAACGAATATCCCAACGTCGCGGCCCGCCGCAGCGAAGTTGTCTTGTTCCCCGACGTTGCGACCATCACGTTCTTGATCAGGTGCATCGAGTTCATCAGCAGACCGCCGATCGTTTTGAGGTCGGTCGAGACTCGCGCTCTCGCCTCCCCAATCGTCACCATGTTTTCGACGAGCTGGGCGATGAGATCGGCGAACTCGTCACTGTCCCCGAAAATCTGCCGGGCAACCATGTCAATCTTCGAGCGTTCGGCACCGCTTGCGGAAACTCCGCCAAATATGTCGTCCAACGGATCGTGGATTTCCGTTTTTCGCAGTTGCAGTTGCTTTTTAGAATCGTCACTACTTGAGGACATAACTTCTCTCCAAATTTTGCAGCGCCCCCGCGCGCTGCGTTCCAAACCCCGCAAGGACTTCGCTCGCGGGTAAGAACATGGTGTCAGTACACAGCCGCCCGCATTCGCGGGTGAGCGCACTCACTCGCCACAGGCAGTTCTCATCCCGTGCAACTTTTGCCGTCGGAGCACGTTCTTTCTCACATATGTAAGCGATCGTAACGGCGCTCCGGAGCGCGTCTGACATTAAAAGACGTTGTTTTTACCCCGTCTTTCGCGTTCCGGGAGCGAAAGGTAGTGTTTTTGTCCACCTTCGCAAACGATTAACGGTTCATTTTTGAAACTCTTAAGCGATTCCTGAGTTTTGCCGTGGAAGCGATTACCTAGCGGAAACGCTTGAAACTTTTCCAAATTACCGGTATCCCCGCTTCGTGCGGACCTTGTGCGCCATGAAACCTTCGGTCGAGGCGTCTGCATACATGAGTACGGCTTCGCGGGCCTTGGCGACGTCCACCGTCGACGTGCCGGTGCGCTCCGCACGCTTGGAACGCAACCAGTGGGGGAGGTCGTCCAGTGCCAATAGATCGGTCGGTAGTTCCGGATGCAGGATGACACCTGGCGACACGAAGAGACCCGCGCCAGCGACCGGCCACATCGCAGGAAGCTGCTCTCGGAGGAAGCGGATCTTGCTGCGGTTCTGCTCGATCGGCGAGCGGCGGTCTTCCGCCTTGCCGTTGGGCGCAGTCCGTGTCAGGGTGTCGGGACGATTCGACGGCGCGATGCGGCCGGACCAATTCTTCGTCTCGAAAACGAAGACGCCGAACGGCGTGATCGCGAGGTGATCAATCTCTGCGGTGGGGAATGCAGTCCCGGGAGCATGTTCTATAAGCAACGTCCCTTCGTGCAGGTAGAAGTTGTCGCCGCACAGCCATTCGAGGGTCGTTCGAAGCTTTGCTTGAGCCAGAGCTTCGCCGGCCGCACCGATATCGTCCGACGAGCGCTTTGCGCGATGGGCGCTGCGCGGACGAGATCGGCTCCGCTGCTTGATGGCTTTGAATACGCGGTAGCCGCCGACTGCGACAAGCATTTCGAAGAACATTCGCTGCCTCCCTGTTGAGCATGTAACTAGCATGCCAAGGGCAAATGGAAGTCAAGGGAGCACCGCGGCGCTGCCACGTTCGCGCCGAAAATCGAAAGGCGGTGTGAAATTGGGAGCTTTCGCGCGCACGCGTTCACCGCGTGCGCGTAAATTGCCTGTTATCCCCGCGTCAACGACGCATCGACCCCGAGCCGCAGCTAAGCATCATTGCGCGCTCGCGATCTCTTCTTTCTTCCGCATTGAGCTGCTTCCGCCACGCCTTATAGAGCCGTGACGAAAGCGTCTCTCCGCGCGCCTGTTTTTCCTGCTCACCCGAGCATCGAAAACCATCCAGCGCTGTACTGGCTGGACATCCCCTAGTGCGTCTTTTTCTGGAGAGAAAAATGCCGAAGCAGTTGGTAATGAAGGCGATGAAATCGCCCGGCTGGTTGGTCGCTGTTTGCTTTGCCCTGTGGTTTGCCGCGCACTCGTTCTTCGCCTTTCTGTTTGTCTCGTTCACCGTCGCGGTCTGGATCAAGAGATCCATTAAAGCGGCGTTGAAAGAAGAGAAAGCTGAGGATTCGAAGGCGCACGCGCCCGCCGTTGTCGCTCCGGCTACCGCCGACGCCAACGTCACGCCCATCAAACGTCAGTACGCCAAGTCCGCAGTGGTCGTTCCACTTAAGACAGGCACCGACGACTAGTCGCTACGCCTGAATGTCAAGACTGCCCGCGCGGGCGGTCTTGACCCCTCACCCCAACGGGAAACCATCCCGTTGCGGGCATGGGTTCCCGTTTATCGGAGATTCCCATGCAAGCAGAAGTAGAAGCATGGCAACTGGACATGTTCGACGCTCCTCCAGCGCCGATCACGCGTGCCCGAGCCAAGCCTGATCCGCTGCCCGATCCGCATCTGTGGAGCGAGGCGGTAAAAGACAAAATGGTCGACGCGTTGATCAGTCTTGCGACTGACAGCAGACGCGGCGACAACATGCCCGAGTCGTTGATGGACTGCGCTGTACTGTTCAGCGAGCGACTCAGAAACAGAAAGAAGATGGAACTCGAAGACTACCGAGCAACGCTCGGCTGGGTCATGGAGTTCTGGAGCGGGGCGCTGCCGTATCGGTATGTCTGCAAGATCAACGGCGTCGATCCGGAATTCTTGCAAGACATCATCCTGAGCAACCCGCTGCTCAAGCGCGACATGGAAGAGGTGCGTCGCGAGTGCTTCGGCACGCTGGTGTAGGAGGCCGATGATGAACACATCAACATTCGGCCGGCTGCTCGGGACGCTTTTCGGAGCGACGCCGCAGCCGCAGCGTCGCAGCGGCAATCCCGCAAGCCATTCATCCCCCGTTGAGGTCGGCAAGGGCGGCGCCAACGAACGGCACATCGCCATCGCAGGACAGCCGATGCTGTTCCGTGATGAAGGTGGCGTCGTCGTGCAGTTTCGTCCGGCGTTCGACTACGAGCTGCGACCAACGGCTGTCGGCATGAAGCTGATACCGGCGCTCGCGCCGCACTGGGAAGTGCTCCACGAGTACAAGGGCTCGTTGGCCGACGCCATTGCGGCTGCCCTCAAGGGCGCTCATGCGCAAGACACGCCTTCGCCCGACGCCAAACCCGTTCGACCAGTCAATGTCAGCGACGCGCGACTCCGGCCAGAAGTTGCGGACGCCGCCGTGTCAACGCCCCCTCGATCCGCTGAGTCGTCACATCGGCGAACCGAGCGCGCGAGGTACGGGGTCTTGAGAGAGTGGGGGGAGAAACGATTCCCCGATGGCAAGCGCCCTGGCAAGACGTATGAATCGTTTTGCGTGACGCTCGAGCATCGCGGCGAGACGCACGTTCTCCAAGGTGAGGGCCTCCGCGACGCGATCGCAGAGTCGGCCTGTCGCATTGGGGACCGCGTTGAAGTCAAACGGATCGGCAAAACTAAAGTGCCGGCAGTCGATGGACAGGGACGGCCCAAGCTAGATGCCCGCGGCGAGCAAGTGCTGTGGGACAAGTGGCTTTGGTCTATTTCCAAAAAATCTTAAAGGAGTTAGTTATGGCATCAGTAAACAAAGTCATCCTTGTCGGCAACCTCGGGGCTGATCCGGAGACGCGCTACCTGCCGAGCGGCGATGCGGTCGCGAATATCCGACTCGCAACGACCGATCGCTACAAAGACAAGGGCTCGGGCGAAATGAAGGAGCAGACCGAATGGCATCGAGTGTCGTTCTTTGGTCGGCTGGCTGAGATCGTCAACGAGTATCTGAAGAAGGGCTCGTCGGTGTACATCGAAGGCAGAATTCGCACGCGCAAGTGGACGGACCAAGCCGGGCAGGAGCGGTACTCGACGGAAATCGTCGCAGACCAAATGCAAATGCTCGGCGGCCGCTCTACGGGCGATCGTTCATCTAATGACGGGTTCGAGAGCCAACGCCCTGTACGTCAAGAACGTTCGCAGCAGCCGCGATCGAGCAACCCTGCGCCGGCGAGTCGCGAGCCGCAATCGACATCGTATGGTGGAGGCGGCGGCTTCGCAGATGATGACGACATACCCTTCAGGGCGCATCTGATGGGCCGCGAGTGGGCTGCGATCTAATCCCGTAACACCTCACCTCGCTTCCTGTTTCTTCTCACCTTCGTTGCTTCGTCGAACCGGAAACGGTCGGCGAAGCCGCGAAGCGGCTCTTCCTGCGCGACGCGCCCTCTCTGTCGCTACACCCGCCTTTCGCTTCCCCTGCTGAAAAAAGCCGCCCGCCGTGCTCGCCTCGCGCGAGTCGGACGGCTTCTTTGAGCACGGTTTCACCGCCTGTTCAGGCATCGACCTCAACCACACCACAACTGGAGTGCCAATGAATGTAAAGGAC
>NZ_FCOJ02000107.1 GCF_001545035.1 Caballeronia glebae | reverse complement strand
CTGATCAACCGGGCTCTTTTCATTGCGCCGCGACGATAAGTCGTTCCGGCGCCAGCACGCCCTCGCCCGCGCGCGCCACCCCGAGCAAGCGGCCGCCTTCCTGCGCGTAGACACGCACGCGACCTTCTTCGAGACCGGTTTTCACGACGTCGGCGAGCTTCAGACGCTGGCCGTGCAGGAAGCGTTGGGTCGCTTCGTCGTTCAACTGGACCGCGGGAAACGTGGACAGGAGCGCATCGACGGGCTGAAGCCGCTCGTCGCGCTCCGCTTCGCTCAAGCTCGCGAGCCGATCGAGCGTGACCGCGTGTTCGAGCGTCAGCGTGCCGACACCCGTGCGCCGCAACGCCGTCAGATGCGCGCCGCAACCGAGCGCCTCGCCGATGTCTTCTGCCAGCGTGCGCACATAGGTGCCCTTGCTGCAGGTCACGCGAAACGTCACGAGCGGCAGCGCGCACGCGATCAACTGCAACGCGTGAATCGTCACCTGTCTGCCCTCGCGCTCGACCGTCTGACCCGCGCGCGCGTATTCGTAGAGCGGCTTGCCGTCGCGCTTGAGCGCGGAGTACATCGGCGGGATTTGCACGATGTCGCCCAGGAACCGCTTCATGGCTTCGACGACCGCGGTTTCGTCGCACGTCACGTCGCGCGTATCCACTGCTTCGCCTTCGGTGTCGCCGGTCGTCGTGCGGATGCCCAGGCGCATTGTCGCTTCGTACGTTTTATCGGCATCGAGCAGGTCTTGCGAGAACTTCGTCGCCTCGCCGAAGCACAGCGGCAGCAAGCCCGTCGCGAGCGGATCGAGCGTGCCCGTGTGGCCCGCCTTCTTCGCGAGATAAATCCGCTTCGCCTTGATGAGCGCATCGTTGCTCGACAGCCCGAGCGGCTTGTCTAGCAGCAGCACGCCATCGAGCGTGCGGCGCGGAATTTTCGGACCGGCCTTCACTCACGCACCTTCTTCGTCATCTTTCGCGCGCGACGCATTGGCTTCATCGATCAGGCGCGACATTTCGACGGCCTTCTCGATCGTCTGGTCGTAATGGAAATGCAGCGTCGGCACCGTATGAATATGCAGGCGCTTGAACAGCATATTGTGCAAATGCCCCGCCGCATGATTGAGCCCTTGCTCGGTCTGCTTGGGGTCGCCCGTCAGCGTCGTGAAGAAAACCTTCGCGTGCGCGTAGTCAGGCGTGAGCTCTACGCTCTGAATCGTCACGAGACCGATGCGCGGGTCTTTCACCTCGCGCATGAGGTCCGAGAGATCGCGTTGGATCTGATCCGCAATCTGAACGTTGCGGTTCGGGGATGTCCGTTTTTTAGCCATGATGTCGTTTCCGTATTCCTTTTCGCGCCGCCTGAAAGAAAAAGGGCGGAGCGGGCCGCAAGGCCCACCCCGCCCTTCCATTCGGCGGCTAGCGCATTACAGCGTGCGAGCCACTTCCGTCACTTCGAAGACTTCGAACTGATCGCCTTCCACGATGTCGCTGAAGTTCTTGACAGACATACCGCACTCGAAGCCCTGACGCACTTCCTTGACGTCGTCCTTGAAGCGCTTGAGCGAATCGAGCTCGCCGGTGTGAATCACGACGTTGTTGCGGATCACGCGCACCGACGAAGAACGCTTCACCACGCCGTCCGTCACCATACAACCGGCGATGAGACCGATCTTCGGCACGCGAATCACCTGACGCACCTCGACCATGCCCGTCACCGTCTCGCGCTTCTCCGGCGAGAGCATGCCGGACATCGCCGCCTTCACCTCATCCACAGCGTCGTAGATGATGTTGTAGTAGCGGATATCGACGCCGTTCGACTCGGCCAGCTTGCGGGCTTGCGCATCCGCACGCGTGTTGAAGCCGATGATGACCGCCTTCGACGCCGCCGCAAGGTTGACGTCCGATTCGCTGATCGCGCCGACCGCGCTGTGTACGATCTGCACGCGCACTTCGCTGGTCGACAGCTTCTGCAGCGACTGGACCAGCGCTTCCTGCGAGCCCTGCACGTCCGCCTTGACGATGAGCGGCAGGTTCTGCACTTCGCCTTCGGCCATCTGTTCGAGCATGTTCTCCAGCTTCGCGGCTTGCTGCTTGGCCAGCTTGACGTCGCGGAACTTGCCCTGACGGAACAAAGCGATTTCGCGCGCCTTGCGCTCGTCCGGCAACACGATGACTTCCTCGCCCGCCGCCGGCACTTCCGACAGACCCTGGATTTCCACCGGGATCGACGGACCCGCCGTCTTCACGGACTTGCCGGTTTCATCCAGCATGGCGCGAACACGACCGTACGCGCTGCCCGCGAGAACCACGTCGCCGCGGTTCAACGTACCCGATTGCACCAGAATGGTCGCGACCGGGCCCTTGCCCTTGTCCAGCTTGGCTTCGATCACGAGGCCCTTGGCGGGCGCATCGACCGGCGCGGTCAGTTCCATCACTTCGGCTTGCAGCGACACGTTTTCCAGCAGGTCGTCGATGCCCTTGCCGGTCTTCGCCGACACTTCGAGGAACGGCGAATCGCCGCCGTACTCTTCAGGCACCACGCCTTCCGCGACGAGTTCCTGCTTCACGCGGTCCGGGTTGGCGTCCGGCTTGTCGATCTTGTTGATCGCGACGACGATCGGCACGCCGCCCGCCTTCGCGTGGGCGATCGCTTCCTTCGTCTGCGGCATCACGCCGTCATCGGCCGCAACGACCAGAATGACGATGTCGGTTGCCTTCGCACCGCGTGCACGCATGGCCGTAAAGGCTTCGTGACCCGGCGTATCGAGGAAGGTAATGACGCCACGCGGCGTTTCGACGTGGTAAGCGCCGATATGCTGCGTGATGCCGCCCGCTTCGCCCGCCGCCACTTTAGCGCGACGGATGTAGTCCAGCAGCGAGGTCTTGCCGTGGTCGACGTGACCCATGACGGTGACGACCGGCGGACGCGGCAACTTCTCTGCCGTTTCCTCGGTGGTTTCGCCTTCGATCAGCAACGCTTCCGGATCGTCCAGCTTCGCCGCGACCGCGCGATGGCCCAGTTCCTCGACGATGATCATCGCCGTTTCCTGATCCAGCACCTGGTTGATCGTGACCATCTGTCCGAGCTTCATCATCACCTTGATGACTTCCGAAGCCTTCACCGACATCTTGTGCGCGAGGTCCGCCACCGAAATGGTTTCCGGCACGTGCACTTCGCGGACGATCGGCTCGGTCGGCGCCTGGAACGACGTCTGGTCCTGATGCTTGCCGCGACCCTTCGGGCCGCCGCGCCAGCCGCGATCGACACCGCCGCTCGAATCGCCACGCGTCTTGATGCCGCGCCGCTTCGATGCGTCGTCCTGCCAGCCGCCCTTGCCACCGGCCTTCTTCTTGTCGCCAGCGCCTGCCGGAGCCGTCGATGCGGGAGCCGCTGCGCCTGCAGCCGGCTTCTTCGCCGCCGCGGGACGTGCCGCCTGCGCGCCTTCCGGCCTCGCGGGCTTGTGCAGCGTACCCTTCGCCTCGGCAGCCTTCGCCGCTTCTACCGGCTTCGGTGCGGGCGCGGGTTCCGGCGCCTTCACCTGCGCCTTGCGCGGGGTGTTCATCATTTCGCGGATCGCGCGAGCTTCGGCTTCCGCCGCCGCACGACGCTTCGCGATGGCTTCCTGCTCGACACGCGCCTTATCGGCAGCCGCGCGCGCATCTTCCTCCGCCTTCTTGGCGGCTTCACGCTGCGCCGCACGTTCGCTCGCGGCCTTTTCTTCCGCTGCCTTTTCGGCAGCTTCGCGCTTCGCGTCGTCGTTCTGCTTCGCGTCTTGCTTCGCTTCCGGCTTGGCTTCCGCCGTGGCCTGAACGCGCACCTCTTGACGCGCGGTCTGCGCCGCACGCGAGATTTCCGCTGCCTGAGCCGCGGCCGCCGCACGGCGTGCCGCCTCTTCTTCCTGTTTGCGACGCTCGGCTTCCGCTGCTTCCTCGCGGCCGCGGCGCTCGGCTTCTTCAAGCTCGAGCTTCGCCTGACGCTCCTTCAGCTCGCGCTCTTCGCGCTCGAGCTGCTCGGCGGCGTGGCGCGCTTCTTCCTCGCGGCGCTGCAGTTCGGCCTCGTCGACTTCCGGCTCTTCGACGTGATTCGGCGCGGCCTCGGCTTGCTCCACACCGGCTTCGTCGCGCTTCATGAAAACACGCTTTTTGCGCACCTCGACCTGAATGGTGCGAGCTTTACCCGTTGCGTCGGACTGTTTGATTTCCGACGTATGCCGGCGGGTCAAAGTGATCTTGCGCTTGTCGGCGTCGGCGGAACCGTGCGACTTGCGCAAATGATCGAGCAGACGCGCCTTGTCCGTCTCGGACAGGTCGTCGTTCGCGCTCGCTTTCTGGACGCCAGCCGCCTGCAACTGCTCGAGCAGGACGCCCGCAGGCATTTTGAGTTCCGCGGCAAATTGGGCTACGTTGTTACTCGCCATTCATTCCTCTTGATGCAAGGACCAATCCTTGCGGTTAGATCGGGGTCACGCGGCCAAACAGGCCGCCAAATATCAGTGCGCCATGGTCATTTCTCACTGGAACCAGTGTTCACGTGCTTTCATGATCAACGCCTTAGCGGCATCCTCTTCCATCCCGGTCATTTCGACCAGTTCATCAACTGCCAGCTCCGCGAGGTCGTCGCGGGTCTGAATCTGGTGCTCGGCAAGCTTCGCCAGCAACTCGTTGTCCATGCCGTCGAGGCTCTTCAGATCGAGCGCGACGCCTTCCACTTTCTCTTCGTTGGCGATCGCCAGCGTGAGAAGCGCGTCGCGCGAGCGATTGCGCAGCTCGTGCACCGTGTCTTCGTCGAACGCTTCGATTTCGAGCATTTCGTTGAGCGGCACGTAGGCGATTTCTTCGAGGCTCGTAAAGCCTTCGTCGATCAGGATGTCGGCGACTTCCTCGTCCACATCCAGACGCGCCATGAACAGGTCGCGCAACTTGCCACGCTCTTCGTTCTGCTTCAACGCGGACTCGTCCGGCGTCATGATATTGATTTGCCAGCCGGTGAGTTCGCTTGCGAGTCTCACGTTCTGGCCGGCGCGGCCGATGGCGACGGCGAGCTCGCTCTCATCCACGACGACGTCCATCGAATGCTTTTCTTCATCGACGACGATCGACTGGACGGCTGCCGGCGCGAGGGCGCCGATCACGAACTGCGCGGGATCTTCCGACCATAGCACGATGTCGACGTTCTCGCCACCGAGCTCGTTGCGCACGGCCTGAACACGCGAACCGCGGATGCCGACGCAAGTGCCGATCGGGTCGATGCGCTTGTCGTAGGCGATCACCCCGATTTTCGCACGCACGCCGGGATCGCGCGCAGCCGCCTTGATTTCCAGCAGGCCTTGCTCGATTTCCGGCACTTCGAGTTCGAACAGCTTCATCAGGAACTCGGGCACCGTGCGCGAGAGTTCGATCTGCGGGCCGCGCGCCGTTCGGTCGACCTTGGCGATATACGCACGCACGCGGTCGCCCACGCGCAGGTTTTCCTTCGGAATAAGCTGGTCGCGGCGCAGCAGCGCTTCGACACGCCCCGATTCGACGATGAAATTGCCCTTGTCCAGGCGCTTCACCGAGCCGGTCATGATCTTTTCGCCGCGTTCGAGGAAGTCGTTCAGAATTTGCTCGCGCTCGGCGTCGCGCACCTTCTGCAGGATCACCTGCTTGGCCGCCTGCGCGCCGATACGGCCGAATTCGATCGACGGAATCGGCTCTTCGATGAACTCGTCCACCTCTGCGTCGGGCTTTTGCTCCTTCGCTTCGAACAGCAGAATTTCCTGATCCGGCTCTTGCAGGCCGGCCTCGTCCGGCACCACGCGCCAGCGGCGAAACGTTTCATGCTCGCCGCTCTCACGGTCGATGGCGACACGGATATCCACGTCTTCCTCGAAGAGCTTCTTCGTTGCCGAAGCAAGCGCAGCTTCCAGCGCTGCGTACACGACGTCCTTGTTGACGTTCTTTTCGCGTGCCAGCGCATCCGCCAGCATCAATACTTCGCGACTCATTGTTTGCGGCTCCTAAAGTCAACCTTGGGGACGAGACGTGCCTTATCGAGGTCCGCGAGCGTGAAATCGAGCATCGCGGCGCCGTCCTTCCCTTCAAATTCCAATCCGATCTTTTCGCCGTCAGGGGCGTGCAGGATGCCACGGAACGCCTTGCGCCCGTCCAGCGGCTTCTTCAATGTAATGGCCACTTCGCTCCCCGCGAAGCGCTCGAAATCCACCAGCTTCTTGAGCGGGCGGTCGAGCCCCGGCGACGATACTTCGAGCCGGTCGTAGTCGATATTCTCGACTTCAAACAAGTATTGGAGCTGACGGGTGACTTTCTCGCAGTCTTCGATGGCGATACCAGCCGGCTGGTCGATGTAGATACGTAGCATGCCGCCTCCCGAACGCTCGAGATCGACAAGCTCGTAGCCCAGGCCCGTGACCGTGGTTTCTATCAATTCCGTCAGTTGCACAGTAACTCCAAGGTGTTCGCGCGCTCCACGCCAAAACACCTGCGGGCGAGCGCCTTCATGCGGGCGCGCACCCCTGCTCCCGAGATGCCGAACCGAAAAGCCAAAAAAAAGTGGGCGCAACGCCCACATTTTTCAACCAAGGTCGCACTCAGGGCAAAAAGAAAAACTACGTGCCCAGCGACTTCGTGATTTTAGCCATTTTTCAGGATAAACGCAAACGTAACGCGCACTTTCGCCCCCGTTGAGCCCGGTTTCACGCCGGTTTGTCTCTTCGATCACGAAGGGCGAAGCGCGGGCTTTTTTTTCACCGGAAGTAGGGTCAGCCTTCGCACCCGCCTCCCAGCGACGTCTTGGCATTTCTTTACGATTTCCGCGCTCAACGGCCGCGTGTGCGATTGCGCGTGCCACGGCCAGCGCCGCCAGACTTGTTCTGCCCCGCACCCTGCTGCCCGCCGCCGCCGCCCTGGCGATTGCCCCGCGGCGCGTTGCCACCGGCGGCACGCTTGCCTGCGCCGCCCGCACCCTGCGGTCCGCCTTGCGAACCAGCGCCGCGCGGACCTGGCCGGGCGCCGTTCGCGCGATTGCCGTTCGGCTCGTTGCCCATGCTGCGGTTGCCGTTCGGCTCGCGTCCACCGCGACGGCCCGCGCCGCCCGTGCCGCCCGCGTTGCCTGCGCCACCCGTGTTGCCGCCGAATCCGCCCATGCCGCCGAGACCGAAGCTGCCCGGCTGGCCGCGCCGGCCGCCGCCGCGGGCGGGCGTCTGCTGCTGCGCCATGCGCGAGTGCGAGCTAAGCACCGGTTCGCGCGTGATGAAGCCCATCGAGGTCTGCATCGGATCGGGTTGCACGCGCGGCGCGGCGCTACGTCCGCCTTTCTCGGCCGTCGGCACTTTCAGCCCGACCGACTCCATCAGGCTGCGCACCTGATTGTCTTCGAGTTCTTCCCAGCGGCCGCGCTTAAGCCCACGCGGCAGCGCGATCGGACCATGACGCGTGCGAATCAGGCGGCTCACCATCAGTCCAGCCGCCTCGAACATGCGTCGCACTTCGCGATTGCGCCCTTCGGCCAGCGCGACGTGATACCAGTGATTCGTGCCTTCGCCGCCGCCATCCTGGATGCGCAGGAAGTTGGCGGGACCGTCGTCGAGCTCGACGCCTTTCAGCAGCTTTTGCTTCATCCCCTCGGATAGCTGTCCGACCACGCGCACGGCGTATTCGCGCTCCACGCTGTAGCGCGGATGCATGAAGCGGTTCGCCAGATCGCCCGAAGTGGTGAGCAGCAGCAAGCCTTCCGTGTTGAAGTCCAGACGCCCGACCGCGAGCCACTTGGCGGTTTTCATCGACGGCAATTTGTCGAACACGGACGGACGGCCTTCCGGGTCCGCATGGCTGACGATCTCGCCCGTCGGTTTGTGATACAGCAGGATGCGCGGCGGCTTGCTCGCGAGCTTGCGCCTGACGGGTTTGCCATTGATGCGCACCTGATCGGTCGGCATGATGCGCTGGCCGATGTGCGCCGGCTCGCCATTCACCGACACGCGGCCGGCGATGATCAGCTCTTCCATGTCGCGGCGCGAACCCATGCCCGCGTCGGCGAGCACCTTGTGCAGCTTCGGCGCGTCTTCGTCCGGTTCCAGCACGCGCTTTTGCTGCGGGGCGTTGCGGCCGCGTCGCAGCATAGGGGCCTGCACGCCGGACAAGCCATTGTCGGCGTCGAAGGCCGGCGAGGTCACGTAGGCGAACACGTCGTCGACGGCGGCGGCCGCCGCGCTCTCGACCGTCGCGGGCCCGGCATCGCTGCGCCTGTCGCGCTTTTGCTGCGGCGGGCTCTTGCGCCGGCCGCCTTCACGCGGCGCAGACGCGGCGGTCTGCCCGACCGATTCACCCGCTGCTTCGACACCAGCTTCACGTGCTTCCGCGCGCGGGTTCTTGCGGGCGCGCGGGTTCGTCCCTTCGCTCTTGCGCGGCTTCGCGGCCGGGTCCTTGCGCGGCGTGCGTACTTGCGCGGCGACGACGCCATCGGGCGGCGTCTCGTTCACGGCGCCGGGTGCGCCCGGCGCAGCGTCGGCGCCCTTGGTCTTCGCGACAGCGCGACGCCGTGCGATCAGGCTGCGCGGCCCGCGGCGCAGTCCGCGACGCGGACGGTCATCGCCCTCGCCGCCTTCGTCGGCGGCGCGGTCGGTGCGGGTGCTCTCGCCGGCATCGGCCGACTCAGGTGCGTCCGCGCCGTGCACGGGGCGCGCAGATTCAGGCGAATCGCTGTCGTGGGAGTGTGTCAAAACAACCTCAAATGTCGAATCGCGCGCCCGTCGCGGGCGCGTCTAAAAATCCGCTGATGGGTCCGGCTGGTCATCTCGAAATGATCTTTATGGAGAGCCGGATTGCCAGATCAGGGGCTATGCAATTTGCGTCAGGCGCGGCGCGCCGTCGGTTCTTCGGAGTCGTCGTCCAGTTCGGCTTCGTTCGATGGACTCGCGACTTGTTCGTCTTCACGCGGTATCGGCGCGGGCGCATCGTGCGCGGCGCTCAAAGGTTGAGCGTGAGTCCCGGCCGTCGATGCGGCGCGCTCGTCGAGCGCATCGGCATGTTCCGTTCCGAGCCTTTCCTGCTGTTCTTCTATCTGTTCTTGCTCTGCCGATACTTCGGTCGCGCTCTCATCGCTGACCGATGCTTCGGTTTCCACTGTGTCGGCCGATTCGAGCGCTTCAACGGCGAAGACCTGCGCGGCGGCATCGTGTTCCCCGTGATGCGTTGCTTCCGGCACGACGTCCCCCGGCTGCGCGTCGCCGGCGACGCTGTCGGGAAATTCGATCGAATGCTGCGCAAGCAACGCGGCTTCGAACTGAGCCGACGGATTGTCCAGCGCGGGCAACTCGTCAAGCGCGGTCAGGCCGAGGTCGTCGAGGAACTGCTTGGTCGTCGCGTACAGCGCCGGGCGGCCCGGCACGTCGCGATGACCGATCACCTCGATCCAGCCGCGGTCCTCCAACTGCTTCACGATCTGCGTGTTCACCGTCACGCCGCGAATCTCTTCGATGTCGCCGCGCGTCACCGGCTGCCGATAGGCAATGATCGCCAGCGTTTCGAGTACGGCCCGCGAATACTTGGGCGGCTTTTCCGGATGCAGCCTGTCGAGATAGGCCCGCATCGCAGGCTTGCTCTGAAAACGCCAGCCGGAGGCAAGCGCCACGAGCTCGACGCCGCGTCCCGACCAGTCGGCCTTGAGCGCTTCGAGCAACGTGCGAACGGTATCCGCCGAAATGTCATCGGCGAACAGTTTGCGCAATTCATTCAGCCTCAACGGTTCCTGCGCGCAAATCAAAGCAGTCTCGAGGACGATCTTCGCCTCTTGGGTATTCATGCAGCTTGGGTCAACCCTGTATGGTCAATGATTCAATTCAATTCGAGCTTGCGCAGAACCGAACGCTACCAAAATGGTGCGAATGATAAAGCTGGACGCGGAGTTTCAAGACGCGCTCGCCCGATTGTAATCGGTCATATTGATTGGGAGCACGCACCGGGGAGAGGCGGTAAAGGGCGATCGGTGAGCGAACGCCGGGCCATCCCAGCCGGACGAGGTGGCGCTTTCCTAGGCGAAAGCGCGTGACTGAGCGCCATATTACGCAAAAACAACCGGGGCGTAAAGGTGATCGATTGATCGACATCCGGCTCACTCGACGCCGGTCATACGCGGCCGGCGTCGATCGGCATGACTCAAACGACGGCGCGCGCCGTCAGGAACCGCCGCAGGCGATCGACGCCCGCGTCGAGCCGCGCGGGATCGCAGGCGTAGCACCAGCGCACGAAGCCCTCGCCTTCCGCGCCGAAAGCGCTGCCCGGCGCGAGTCCGAGACCGGCTTCGCGCACGAGCGATTTGCACAGTTCGAGACTGCTTTGCGCGCCCGGGAGCGAAAAGAACAGATACATCGCGCCGTCGGGTGTGCGCACGTCGACGCCCTCGATCGTCTGCAGCGCCCGCACCAGATGATCGCGGCTCGCGTGAAGATCGGCGACGAGTGACTGCGCGAAACGCTCGCCCTCTTCCACCGCGACGACGCCCGCCTCCTGCACGAACGAAGGCGCGCACGACGTGTTGTATTCCACAAGCTTGCCGAGATCGTCCATCAATTGCGTCGGCGCGACGAGCCAGCCGAGGCGCCAGCCGGTCATCAGCCACGCTTTCGAGAACGAATTCACCGCGATCACGCGTTCGTCGCGCGCGGCGAGATCGAGAAACGAAGGCGCGACGCGCGCGTCGTCGCCGTAGTAAAGGCGCTCGTAGACTTCGTCCGCGACAATCCAGATGCCGCGACGGCGGCAATGCGCAAGCACGGTGCGCTGCTGATCGCGCGTCATCGTCCAGCCGGTCGGGTTGTTCGGCGAGTTGATCATCAGCATGCGCGTGTCGGGCGTGAGCGCCGCGAGCAGGCGGTCGAGATCGAGCGTCCAGCCGCGCGGGCCGTAAGTCAGCGAAACGGTCTCGACGCTCGCACCAAGAATTTTCGGAATCTCGACGAGATTCGGCCACAGCGGCGTCACGGCGACGACGCGATCGCCCGCGCCGACGACGAGCTGCGCCGCGAGCATCAGCGCGTTCACGCCGGCGCTCGTCACGGCGATGTGCGCGGGCGTCGTCGCGCCGTGCAGCGCGCTCACGTAGCGGCTGAGCGATTCGCGCAGCGGCGCGATGCCGAGATTGTGGGTGTAGAACGTGGCGCCGTCGGCGAGTGCGCGGCTGGCGGCGTCGCGGATGAACTGCGGCGTCACGCGATCCGATTCGCCGAACCAGAACGGCAGCACGTCGGCGACGCCGAAGCCCGCGTTCGCGACCTCGCGGATCTGCGACGGCCGCAACGCCCGCACGGCGTCGCGCGCATTCGGCGCACCGGGCTCGTGCGCGCCCGCTAGCCGGCTCAGTTCGCTGACCACCGCTCCTTCCGATTCACTCATCGCTCGCCCCGTCGTCTTGTCTTAAAAATTGAAGTCTAACGCGCGCGCCGTAGCTTTCGAG
>NZ_FCOJ02000120.1 GCF_001545035.1 Caballeronia glebae | reverse complement strand
GAGGCGAAACGCTGCGTTGTTGGCGTGATACAGCCATTTATCTAAGTTCGGCGCTTTCAGCTTGGCGTTGCGTGTATGCCGGTGCGGCTGGCATAACCGACGATCGGCTGCCGGTGCATTGCAATCCGCTCCTCGATTTCCGGGTCGTCATCGGCCGAGCCATCGACGCCGTAATAGTCCGCGTAAGCCATCAGCGCTTGGACGTAGCCGACCTTCTGGCCACTGGCGTATTGATCGAGCCAAGGCGGGATCATGCGGCACCCCGTTGCGAGGTTGCACTCTGCCACCGATGATCACGAACACCTTGGTATCGACGTTACGGACCCACGGGCGGACCTCGCCCGCGTGTGACGGCGTGCCGGCGATGTAATCGATCGCCGCTTCCAGGTGGACGAACTGTTCCGGCGTTGCGCCGAGCTTCGCTGCTTCGAACATAAAAGCACTCCACAAATGTGCGGAGCGACCCCTGCGGGTCGCCTGTCCGCTGAGGTTGAGAAAAAAGTTGATGGGCGATGTGGCGCCGCTTACTCGGTCACCTTCACGCTCTGCCACCAGCGACCGCCCGAAGGAAGGTCTCTGACGAAAGCGAAGCTATCCACTTCATTGCGCGTAAGCTCGATCACACCGCCTTTCAGGATCGCCGCCTGTAGATAGACGACAGTCGCGAGCGCGAGCGCCCCGTGCTGATCCGCGATGCCGGTCAGCGTTTCAACGGCATCGAGCAGCTCCGCGTGGAACTGCTTCGCGTGAGCGGCCTGGCGCGGCGATACGTCCGCATCGCCGATCGCGCCCAACACCGCATCGCACTGCGCCTGCGTGTCTTCAGGACCGTACTGCTCGGGTTTGATCCAGCTTCGGATCACCATGTCGTTGAGTACGTCGTCCGCGAAATCGGTGCATGAATAAGTCATGAGAGCGACTCCAGTAAAGTCAAGGTAAAGATGCCGTTGTCAGATACGACGAAGGCGCCCGGTGTCGAAAGCGGATGCGCGACTCAGGTACGGCGGGCGCGCCTGCTGAGACCGCGCGGTAGCCGGTGCAACTTGTTGCGCCGGCGGCAGGTGAGGCACCGCGTTCGAGTGAAAAGGACTGCCGGCTGCTGAGAGCAGCAGCATCAAAAGATTTGCCGTAAGAGATGAGCGCCAAGCGGCGCGAGATAGGAGGGAACGAGAAGCGCCCCCGCTGGGGTCCCCTGAGGGGGGCGACTCCCCACAAGAGTTCAGAGAAATCAGGCGGCAAGCGCCTGCACGTCGATGACTGCGTCGGCTTCTGCAACAAGATCGGGCGTCTGCGAGATGAAGAACTCTCGCTGGTATCCGCCTTGTCGCAGCACCTCTCGCTTCATGCGCATGAACTGCACTTTGCGCTCCGGATCGAGCGGACCGTCCGACTCGTCACTGAACAAGGTCTGATACGGCTGACCGGTGTTCTGCGCGAGATACAGTGCGATGCCGCGCGTGAGGCACTCGTTGATCCAGACCTTCTGCCCACCGGACATCACCGACACCGACTTGCTGCTGTCGGACTCGGCGTCATGGACGAGGATCTCGAAGCCCTCCCGCAGTTCGCCGCTCGCGAGCGTGCGCTGCGTGCGGATCTCCACGGTGAAACACATCCCGTAGCACGCGAGCAAAAGCTCGTTGACGGTGTGCGTGAGCGCCGGGCCAGCATCATCGATGGTCAGCGCGATCACGCCATCGTTGCCGAGGCCTTTTGCCAGAAGTTTCCAGCGCGCGATCTCGTCGGAAAGGCGATCGGCGCGCGACTGCGTCGCCGAGAACTTCTCCAACTCCACCGCTAACGCTTCGGCTTCGGCCTGTAGCACGCTCTGCGAGCGAATCGATTGCTCGATCCGACCGTCCAGCGCCGCAATCGCTTCGCGATTCGACGCAATGTCGCGGTCCAGCTTGGCAATCGCCCCCGTCACATCAACGGCGGCCAGCCGGCCGACCTCCTCAGTAATGCGAGCAAGATCCGCTGTCATACGCGCCCTCTCGGCCTCGTACTTAGCCGACCGTGCCGCACTTTCCTCAGCGATCGAGCGCAACTCCGCTTGCGCGGCTTCGAGCCCCGATATGGCTGCATCAAGAAGCGGCTTGCTGGCGGCAAGTTCTGTCGCCGCCTGCAAAGCACGACGAAGCTGTGCGGCCGCATCGGTGATGGCGAGCATTTCGACACGTTTGGCCGCCAACTCCGCGGGCACCAGCGCTAACGCTTCGGCTTGCGCCTTCTTCTCGCGATACTGCGCTCGAAGATCGGCAACGGACACGCGCTGCACTTCCGCCTGCGCTTTCGCCTGCAATGCCTGCGTAAGCAGCGGACATTGCGCATGCATCGAATGACCGACACAGGGGACCTGGTCGACCACCGCAGCCTGTTTTCTCAACGTCTCGAAGTGCGCGGCTTTTGTCGTGCCCGCGCTCATCAAGCCCGAGATTGACGTCTCCAACGTACTCAACGTTGCACGCTTGATTTCGAGGTCTGCGATGTCGCGTTGCAGAGGGGCAAACTTCGCGTCCTCCCGCGCAATCGCCAACTCGGCCTCTTCGCGCTTGGCTGCAGCACTCATGATGGCGTCACGGCGAGCCAGCGTTGCCTGGTGCGTCGTTGTCGTTCGGCTCAGCACGACGACACGCTGTTGGCTTCGAGCTGCCGCTGCCTGTTCGTCGTCGGCGGCGCTTTTCATGGCGCGCACCAATTCGTCGCGGCGCATACCTAGTTCCCGAAGGCGCGCCTCGGCTGTAGCCGATTCGCCCTGCTTTGCAGCGAGCGTCGCCCGCTCCTGAGTCAGCTTGCTCGCTTGCTCAAGCGCGGCATCGCGTTGCTCGCGAGCGCCACGCAAGGCGTTGCCCTGCGCAACGACCGACTGCTCCACGTCAGCTTTGCGTTGCCGATTACCGGCAAGCGCATTAAGTTCGGACTGTATGGCGTCCAGCGACTTGCCGAGCACCTTCGCGACTTCGCCGGCTTTCGCCGACACCGCCTTAAGGTGTTCGATACCGAGCAGTTCAGCCAAGAGCATCTTAATCTCGCCCGCACCGTAGGACGCAAGCGGTCGCCGGTTCTGAGCGGAAAAGACGCTCGTGAAGAACGTTTCCAACGAACCGTTGATCTCCTCGACACAGCGGTTGTACGACTCTGCCTTGCCGTCCGACACTGTTCCGTCGGGCAGTGACACCGGGCGCCACGTACCGTCGACACCGCGATAGGCCAGGTAATACTCCGCCTTGCCTGTCTTGCCCGGCTTGCGGAAGGTGAAGGACGAGCGATAGCGAATCCCATCGTGCTCCCATTCGAGTTCTTTCAGCGCGTTGGTGCCACAGATGTGATCCCAGTACGAGAAAGCATCGACGGACAGCTTCGACGCACGCGAGGGCATGATCGGATATGGGTGCAGGTTGTCCATGATCGTGGTCTTGCCCGCCCCGTTAGGGCCGGTCAAGGCGATCAGGCCATCCGGCAGCGATTCCAGATCGAGCGTCACGCTCTCGCGCTTCATGCCATCGCGCACGCCGACGAAGCCTTCCAGCGTCAGTTTCAGAGGCCGCATGACAGATCCTCCGAAACACTCATCGAAGCGGACATCGCTGCCATCTGCGCGTAAAAAGCCTCGTCGTCCTCGTTGGGAAACGGCTCGTTCATCACGACGGACGGCACCGAGCGCACCGGAGCTTTGGGCGCTTCGGGCGATTGCAGCGTCCCGTCGAGGGCGGCTGCGACATGATCACAGGCTCTACTGAACTCGCGGCGCGCGTTCGTGAGAAGCTCGGACCATCCGCTATACCCGGTGAGGCTGCGGATCTCGGTCGCCGACCACTGGCTTGCATACCCCTCTTGATACGACCAGAGCAGGTGCTGCATTTCCACGGTCGGCGTGATCGCAACTTCGCTCGCGCCGGGCGTGGTCGCCAGCAGCAGCAACGTCTGGCCCGCTTGCGCCAGTACAGCGCCGCGATGTTGACCGAACGGCTGATGCTGGATCGAGGCGGTGAACCCTGCGAGTTCGACCAACGACTTTTGCAAATCTCGCGACGAGCAATTGCCCAGCGCGAATGTGCGGATCCATTCCGGACCTGCGGGATAAAGACCGAACATGATGCCCTCCGATGAGTTAGGCGGAGTGCGCCCCTGTTGGGGATCGCTCCCCGCCAGGGTGAAGAAGAAATGAACTGCTCGAGAAAGGTCCTGCTACTACGAGTCGATGCGTCCAAAGACGCGGTGAAACCGCTGTTCCGATAGCCGAGAGAAACCCCGGGCTATCGGAACACGGCTTGTGTGTCCCAAGCACGCGGTCCACAGACTGTCGGTGCTCCTCGTCAACCTGCCAACGAATGCGCACGAACTTGTCGGTTGCATCCAGCGCGATCTCGGCGAGGCGCTGAATGTCCGGCGGCCCGTCGAAGTCGACGCAGATCGTCTGTCGCGAGGGCGTCACGATCAGATCGGCGCGCGCGCTGCCCACCTGTACGTCCCACATGAGAAAGCCTTTGTCGCCTTCCTCGCCGTAGTGGAACCGTCCGATGGAGCCCGGATAGGCCACGACACGGCCTGCCCGCTCCCACTGCTGCGATTTGTGGATGTGCCCAAGCATGAAGGCGTCGCATTCGGCTTCGAACAGACTGCCGAGCGAGAACTCGTGATCGAATCCCGCCATCGTCACGCCGTGCTCGGTCGTACAGCCGTTGACCGTACCGTGCGAGACCCCGACAGTTCGAATGCCAGCCGCGCGAAGACGCTGGTTGACGCGGCCTGCCGCTGCCAAATAGTCACCCAAGACAGCTTCGAGGCCGGTGCCGGCTTCCTTGGCACCGACAGCCGCGGCCAACTGCCCCTTGTTGACCGTGGGCAAGCAGGTGAATACGGCGTCAGCGCCTATCACCAGAACTTCGCGAAGTTCCTCCTCGGAGAACACCGGTCCGCTTGAGGCATAGAACCGCCCTTCGTGAAGGCTTACCTGCTGAACACGTTCTGCAACATAGATCTGATGCGTCGTTGCCATCAGTTCGAAGTTGCGCAGCGTGCCGGGCGGCTCATGCGAGAACGTGCCTTGCAGCATCAAGACTGGCATGCTGCCGCTTAGCCCATTGATGCGACGCGCGAGGCGGTTCAGCGAAGGCGCATGAGCGTCGAGACGATGGTCCGTCGCGTCGCCCGATATCACAGCAACGTTCGCGTGCGCGAGCACCGCTTGATCGGTGGCAAAGCCGAAGCAGCGGTCAGCTTCTTCGAGGTTTGCCGGCGCGTAGTGCAAGTCGGAGAAATGAGCGATTTTCAAAGTCGCCTCCTGGAAATGAAAAAGGCCACCCGAGGGTAGCCAGTGAATGTCGATACGCCGCATCGGCGCGATCGATAGAACGTTAGGAACTGAGCGTGTCGCGGACTTTCATCAGCGCTTGGCCCAAGAGGTTCAGGCCGCGCCACTTCGATTTATCCGTTATATCTGGATGGTGCTCGCCCAAGCCCACGCCCCATATTAGATCGTAGGGGCTGGCTTCAACGAGCTCTGTCGGCGCCGTTGCGAGCAATAGCGCGCGCAGGCCCGGATGCTGTGCGAACTTCTCGCGGCATCCTACATAGACGATCGACTCGCGCTTAGCCTTCCACGTGTCGAGCTCGAACCCTTTGACTTTGCGGCCGAGGGCTTTCTGTTCCTTCGGCAGATGGGCGGCAAGCACAGCTTGCGCAATGTCTTCGTCGCCGAATAGCTTGGCTTTCGAAAACATCATGAATTGCTCAACACTGACGAAGTCGACGCCGTGGTAGGAAAAGCGGCACGGATGCCAGTTGCTGAGCGCGTCTTCCGCGCCGAAGAACAGCGTGAAGTTGCCGACTCTACGCATCGGAAGCTCCTTCGCGTGAACAAGTAGATGGGCCGCCGAAGCGGACGGGATTCGATGCGCAGATACAGCGCGGTCGAAAACATTTGAGCAAGCGGTTCTTGCTGAAATGCTCTCATGCGCGAGCGGTAGAAGAAAGGATGCCAGCCCCCGCAAGGGGGACTGGCCAAGGTTAGACGTAAGCAGCTTGTGCAATCGCGTCCTGAATTTCGACGTCAAGCGAGGCGGGATCGTCGAGCGCGTTCTTAAGACGCGCATTCATCACATCTACATCAGCGATGCGTTCGATCCAGCCGCGACCGTACGTCTGGTGCGCGTATTTGCGAAAGCCGTTCTGACGCTCCGGCTGACTCAACCCCAGACGATGCAGCAGGTCCGACATGCGATGACGCTTGTCTTCGAGCGTCTCGTCGGGATCCGGCGAGTCGTCCTCATGACCACCATCATCGTGAGTGACCGATGGTGCGTCGTCGCCCGGATGTTCTACGCCGGCGGGCTGCCCGTTCGACGGAGGAACCGGATCGCCGATGGACTGTACCGTTCCGTCCGACTCCAGCAGTGCCACTGCACGACTGGCAGCATCGAGCGCCGGCTGAGCCTCGTCCGCGCCGTCCAGCAGTGCGCCCAGGTCAATGTCGGCATCCAACACCGTCAGCATCTGCTTTTGACGCACGGCCTGGCCGTTGTCATCGATACGTGTGATGTCGAATTCCTTCTTCGAGAGCCAGAAGCGTGTGCCGGTAAGCCTGCCGCGCGCCAGTGCCACGGTTTGCATCGCCGAGTACGCTTTCTGCAACACGTAGATGGAATTCGTCGGCAACTCGATCAGGCCGAGTCCTTTCACGTCGGGGACTGCGAACAGGAAGTTCGCGGTCAGGTTGCATTTTCGGTCCTGATACTGCGGACAGACGTGCGGATCGCAAACGCCATCGGGAATGTCGTCGTCTTGCCGGTGAACAACCAGTCGCCCGCCAAACGATCGACGCGCCCGCTGCGCGCGTGCATTGCGCTCAACCGGTGCGTATGTCTTGCAGTAGCGCTTGCCGTCGCGGTCGTACTCCGAGAAATACTGCCGCCCGGCCGTGGTGTACGCGGCCATTTGATTCGGCACGTTGCGAAGCCAGTCGTCGAAGGCGAACATGATGGGAAAGCGGTAGAGCCTCAAGCCCTGTCCCCGATCCTCGCCATACAGCCGCAGGATCTCGTCAGCCGTATCGGGATTCGAGAAATCCGAGCGTCTGCAAACGAAGTAGTCGACGTTTCGCGGAACGAGCGCGTTGCGCAGCTTCAGCGACGTTTCCAGCATCTTGCCGATCGCCTCAAACGACTCACCCGCGGCCACCATGTCGTTGTAGAGTTTGACGGCTTTTTCATTGGCCTGATGAGCGCGCGTGAGCACCTTAATACCTGGGCGAATCTTGCCGATCGTGGGCGGCCGAATAGCTCGCTCTTCGACGAGACTGCGCGGCGCGTGATCGAACATCTGGACAACAGCATTCATGATGGCTTCCTTGCAAGAACGAAGATGGCGTTGGTCCGCAGCGCTTCAGCCTGAGATTGCATCTCTCTGGCTGCCACACTGCCGCGACGTTCGCTGATATGGGAAATGAAGACAGAGCGCTGGGCGTCGCTATACATCGCGATCTGTGCGACTTCGCAGCGGGCACGCCAGATCGCAGACGTGGTATCCGCTTCTTCCCGCTCGCTATTGATTTGATGCTTGATGGCCTCGGCGATGCGCTGATTGAGGCGGTCGGGCAGCAACATGGAACAGCACCTCCGTTGAAAAAGGTCCGACTCGCAGGAAGCGACGGACGAAAAAAAGCCCGCTCCGGTGAGGGAGCGAGCTTCTTGAAATCTATATAGAGACCTACGCGCCACATCCCTTCCGGGGACGCGGCGTGCAGGGAGCGCCCGGAGATCCGGGGCGCTCAGTCAGAGAACGTAAAGTCGTTCTCGCGCAGCATGGTCACGCCGCGCAACAGCCCTTTTCGGAATTACTTCCGCCGCA
>NZ_FCOJ02000105.1 GCF_001545035.1 Caballeronia glebae | reverse complement strand
GCGGACTGCGGCGGGTTGATGATCGGCGTCGAGAGCATGGAGCCGAACACGCCGCCGTTCGAGATGGAGAACGTGCCGCCGGTCATTTCCTCGATCGACAGCTTGCCGTCCTTGGCCTTCTGGCCGAATTCGGCGATCTTCTTCTCGATCTCGGCAAGGCTCAATTGATCTGCGTTACGCAGGATCGGCACCACCAGACCGCGCGGCGAACCGACCGCGATACCGATGTCGAAGTAGCCGTGATAAACGATGTCGTTACCGTCGATCGACGCGTTCACGAGCGGGAACTTCTTCAGCGCATGCACGGCCGCCTTCACGAAGAACGACATGAAGCCGAGCTTCACGCCGTGTTCCTTCTCGAAGCGGTCCTTGTACTTGTTGCGCAGATCCATGACCGGCGCCATGTTGACTTCGTTGAACGTCGTCAGGATGGCGTTGGTTTGCTGCGATTCGAGCAGACGCTCGGCGATGCGCGCGCGCAGACGCGACATCGGCACGCGCTGTTCCGGACGGTCCTTCAGCCATTGATCAGCCGATGCGGGCGCGCCCACTTGCGGCAGCGACGGCTTCGCGGCGCGCGCAGGCGCGGCGGCGGGAGCCGGTGCGGCGGCCTTCGCAGCCGGCGCGGAAGCCGAAGCCGAAGCCGAAGCGCTGAGCGCATCGCCCTTCGTGATGCGGCCGTCGCGGCCCGAGCCCGAAACCTGGTCGGCCGAAACGCCCTTCTCGGCCAGGATCTTCGTCGCGGCCGGCGATGCCGCACCGCCGGTCGATGCCTGCGCCGCGGCCGGAGCCTGTGCGACAGCCGGTTCCGCGACCGGCGCGGGCTTCACTTCGGCGTCGCCCGCAGCGGCGACGGCGGCAGGCGCGTCGCCTGCTTTGGCTTCGGTGTCGATCTTCGCGATGAGTTCGTCGGCGGTGACGATATCGCCGTCGTGCTTGATGACCTGCGCCAGCACGCCAGCCGACGGAGCCGGCACTTCGAGCACGACTTTGTCGGTCTCGATTTCGATGAGGATTTCGTCCTGGGCGACAGCTTCACCCGGCTTCTTCTTCCATTGCAGCATGGTCGCTTCCGAGACCGACTCGGAAAGCTGCGGAACCTTGACTTCTACGATAGCCATTTCTGTATTTTCCTGATGCGTGTCTGTTGTACGAGCAGCGAGACCGGGGAACGTCGTTCGCCCGGCCTCGATCAAGCAATCCTTACTTCGCGATGACCTGCGCGCCCTTCAGGCGGCCGAACGCGCCTTCGATCAGCACCTTCTGCTGCTCGTAGTGCTTCGCGTAGTAGCCGACTGCCGGCGACGCCGATGCGGGGCGGCCGCTATAGGCCAGCTTCATGCCTTCGCGCATGCCTTCGCGCAGATGGTGCTCGACGTAGAACCAGGCGCCCTGGTTCTGCGGCTCGTCCTGCACCCAGACCACTTCGGTCGCGTTCTCGTACTTCTTGATTTCCGCGTCGAACTGCTTGTGCGCGAACGGATACAGCTGCTCGATACGCAGGATGACGATATCGTTGCTCTTCGCTTCGCGGCGATGCGCGACGAGGTCGTAGTAGACACGGCCCGAGCACACGACCACGCGCTTGACCTTCTTCGGCTCGATGGCTTCGTCCACTTCGCCGATAACCGGCTGGAACGAACCCTTCGACAGTTCCGACAGATCCGACACGGCTTCCTTATGACGCAGCAGCGACTTCGGCGTGAAGATGATGAGCGGCTTGCGGAACAGGCGGATCATCTGACGGCGCAGCAAATGGAACATTTGCGCCGGCGTCGTCGGCTGGACCACTTGCATGTTGTGATCCGCGCACAGTTGCAGGAAACGCTCGATACGCGCCGACGAGTGCTCCGGACCCTGACCTTCGTAGCCGTGCGGCAGCAGCATCGTGAGACCCGAGACGCGGCCCCACTTCACTTCGCCCGACGAGATGAACTGGTCGATCACGACCTGCGCGCCGTTCACGAAGTCGCCGAACTGCGCTTCCCACGCGACGAACGTATTCGGCTCGGCCGTCGAATAGCCGTACTCGAAGCCGAGCACCGCTTCTTCGGACAGCACGGAGTCGATCACCGTGAACTTGGCCTGGCCTTCCGCGATGTTCTGCAGCGGAATGTACGTGCCGTCGTTCCAGCGCTCGCGGTTCTGATCGTGCAGAACGGCGTGACGGTGCGTGAACGTGCCGCGGCCCGAGTCCTGGCCCGTGAGACGCACGGCGTAGCCCGATGCGACCAGCGACGCGAACGCGAGGTGCTCGCCCATGCCCCAGTCGAGCTTGGATTCGCCCAGACCCATCGCGCGGCGGTCGTTGATGACGCGCTCGACGAGCGGGTGAACCTTGAAGTTCTCGGGGATCGTCGTGATGCGCTCGGCGAGACGCTTCAGTTCGGCGAGCGGAACCGCCGTATCGGCTGCGTCGGTCCACTTGCGGTTCAGGAACGGCACCCAGTCGACCGCGTACTTGCTCTTGTAGTTCGAGAGCACCGGATCGATCGTGTGATGGCCTTCGTCCATCGCCTGACGATATTCCTTGACGTAGTTGTCCGCGTCCTGGGCCGTGATCACGCCTTGCTGCACCAGCTTTTCCGCGTACACGGCGCGCGTGCCCGGGTGCTTCGCGATGGTCTTGTACATCAGCGGCTGTGTGACGGCCGGCGTGTCCTGCTCGTTGTGACCCAGCTTGCGGAAGCAGATGATGTCGACGACCACGTCCTTGTGGAACTTCATGCGGAAGTCGATGGCAAGCTGCGTCGCGAGCACGACGGCTTCGGGATCGTCGCCGTTTACGTGCAGCACCGGCGCCTCGATCATCTTGACAACGTCCGAGCAGTACAGCGTCGAGCGCGCGTCGCGCGGGTCCGACGTCGTGAAACCGATCTGGTTGTTGATGACGATATGCAGCGTGCCGTGCGTGCCGTAACCGCGCGTCTGCGCGAGGTTCAGCGTTTCCATCACGACGCCCTGGCCGGCAAAGGCCGCGTCGCCGTGAACCTGAACCGGCAGCACTTGCAGGCCTTCTTCGTCGCCGCGACGATCCATACGCGCCTTGGCCGAGCCTTCGACCACCGGATTCACGATTTCGAGGTGCGACGGATTGAATGCGAGCGACAGGTGAACCGGGCCGCCTTCCGTGGCGACGTCCGACGAGAAGCCCTTGTGGTACTTCACGTCGCCGGCCGGCAGGTCATCGACGTGCTTGCCTTCGAATTCGGCGAAGAGGTCCGCCGGCATCTTGCCGAGCGTATTGACCAGCACGTTGAGACGGCCGCGGTGCGCCATGCCGATGACGATTTCCTGCACGCCATTCTTGCCCGCGTGACGCACGACTTCGTCCATCGACGCGATGAAGCTCTCGCCGCCTTCCAGCGAGAAGCGCTTCTGGCCGACATATTTGGTGTGCAGGAATCGCTCAAGGCCTTCGGAGGCCGTCAGGCGATTCAGGATGTGCTTCTTCTTGTCGTTCGAGAAATTCGGCGTCGAGCGGATCGATTCGAGTTGCTCTTTCCACCAGCGCTTCTGTTCCGGATCGCTGATGTACATGAATTCGGCGCCGATCGTGCCGCAATACGTGTCGCGCAGCGCCTTGACGATGTCGCGCAGCGATGCCTGCTCGAATCCGAAGTACAGGTTGTTCGCGTTGAACACCTGATCCATGTCGGCTTCGGTGAAGTCGTAGAAGCCGGGTTCGAGTTCGGGAATGGCGGGACGCTCGCGCCGCTTGAGCGGATCGAGGTTGGCCCATTGCGTGCCAAGGAAACGATATGCGCCGATGAGCGACTGAACGTAGACCTGCTTTCGCGCGGTGGTCAGATCGCCCGTGCTTTCGCGTGGCAGGAAGGCATTCGCCTTTGCGCGCTGGGCGAAGGATTCGACAATGGGGCCGTGAGCCACGTCGTTGTGAGCCGTGCCGTCTGATGCGGGCACGTTCTGCAACGCGTCGAAATAGGCGCGCCAGGTCTCGGGCACTGACGCGGGATTATCGAGATACTGCTCGTACAACTCTTCGACGTACGGAGCATTACCGCCGAACAGATAAGAGTTCGACTGAAATTGCTTCATCATTTTACGCTCACCTTTCTTCGAGTTTCTCGAGGAAGTGCGGGTTAAGAAACCTTCCGCGCCACGGCCTGACCGTTTAGCGGATTGCGCGAATCAAGTCTGCTTGGAAGGACCTAAAAAGCGACAGCTAATCTTTAAAGCATAGCACAGAACCAATCGTCATATGACCGAAGGTCGCACGCGCCCTGCTCTCGCACCCCTCGCGCATCCTTTATGCAACAAGCATGTGCGGGCTTTTGTGAGATACGCAAGGTTGCCTTGCGTGGTATCGGAGAATGCCAAAAGCCGCCCGAGGGCGGCCTTTGTACTCACGATGCCAACCGATGCATCGCTGCTTACTCTGCGTTGGCTTCGCGGCTCGCGCGGCGACGATCGTGCTCCTTCAGGTGGCGCTTGCGCAGACGGATCGACTGCGGCGTCACTTCGACGAGTTCGTCATCGTCGATGAATTCGACCGCGTATTCCAGCGACATCTGGATCGGCGGCACGAGGCGCACGGCTTCGTCGGTGCCCGACGAGCGCACGTTGGTCAACTGCTTGCCCTTGATCGGGTTCACGACGAGGTCGTTGTCGCGGCTGTGAATGCCGATGATCATGCCTTCATACAGCGCATCGCCGGGCGACACGAACATGCGGCCGCGATCCTGCAGCTTCCACAACGCATAAGCGACGGCCGCGCCATCGTCCTGCGAAATCAGCACGCCGTTGCGACGTTCGCCGACCGAGCCTTCCTTCACCGGCGCGTACGAGTCGAACGTGTGGCTCATCAGGCCCGTGCCGCGCGTGAGCGTCAGGAATTCGCCCTGGAAGCCGATCAGACCGCGCGCCGAAATCTTGTATTCGAGACGCGTGCGGCCGCGTCCGTCGGACGCCATGTCGAGCATTTCGCCCTTACGGCGGCCGAGTTCTTCCATCACGCCGCCCTGGTGCGCATCTTCCATGTCGACGGCCAGGTTTTCGTACGGCTCGCACTTCACGCCGTCGATTTCCTGTAGCACGACGCGCGGACGCGACACGGCCAGCTCGTAACCTTCACGGCGCATGTTCTCGACGAGAATCGTCAGGTGCAATTCGCCGCGGCCCGACACTTCGAACGTGGTTTCGTCGCCCGTTTCCTTCACACGCAGCGCGACGTTGTGATTCAGTTCCTTCGTCAGACGATCGCGAATCTGGCGGCTCGTCACGAACTTGCCTTCCCTGCCCGCGAGCGGCGACGAGTTCACGAGGAAGTTCATCGTGAGCGTCGGCTCGTCGACGGTGATCATCGGCAATGCTTCCGGATTTTCCGGCGAGCAGATGGTCACGCCGATGCCGATTTCCTCGATACCGTTGATCAGCACGATATCGCCGGCCTGCGCTTCTTCCACTTGCACGCGCTCAAGGCCGTGGAACGACAGCACCTGATTGATCTTGCGGTTGATGATCGCGCCGTCCGGACCCGAACGCACGGCCACCTGCATGCCCGGGCGGATACGGCCACGCGCGACACGACCCACACCGATACGGCCGACGTACGAGTTATAGTCCAGCGACGTGATCTGAAGTTGCAGCGGACCTTCGGGATCGGACGGGCGAACCGGCACGTGCTCCAGGATCGCTTCGAACAGCGGACGCATCGTGCCTTCGCGCACGGCCGGATCGAGACCCGCGTAGCCGTTCAAACCCGACGCATAGACGATCGGGAAATCGAGTTGCTCTTCGGTTGCGCCGAGCTTGTCGAACAGGTCGAACGTCTGGTTGATCACCCAGTCGATACGCGCGCCCGGACGGTCCACCTTGTTGATCACGACGATCGGCTTGAGGCCGAGCGCGAGCGCCTTCTTCGTGACGAAGCGCGTTTGCGGCATCGGGCCTTCGACGGCATCGACGAGCAGCAGCACGGAATCGACCATCGACAGCACGCGCTCCACTTCACCGCCGAAGTCGGCGTGTCCCGGCGTATCGACGATGTTGATGTGCGTGCCTTCGTATTCGACGGCGCAGTTCTTCGCCAGAATCGTGATGCCACGTTCCTTTTCGATGTCGTTCGAGTCCATGACCCGTTCGGCGACCTGCTGGTTTTCCCGGAACGTGCCCGACTGACGGAGCAACTGGTCGACGAGCGTGGTCTTGCCGTGGTCGACGTGGGCAATGATGGCGATATTGCGGAGGGCGCGAGTCATAGAAAGTGTCTTGGTTGTGCGCCGTAGGATCGAGCCCCCGAGCCCCTTGAATGAGACCCCATGGCTCGGCAAGCCCCCCTGGAAGCATCATGCAAGCATGACTACGCGGGCCCGGCGCGGTGAGAACCGAAGAGTATAGCACGCACGAATGGCTAAACCTTGCAATGGGACTCAACCCGCAAATCGGGCCAGCTACCTTCGCACGTCCGCGAACTCGGTCGCGAGAAGCCGGCGCCGCGCGGATTATTAAGCATATTCGGAAAAGATTCTTGCAGCGACCGAAGAGCGCACCTATAATCATGCCTAGTCAACTATTGCAATTACACAAGTTATTTCATGAGCGACACTCCGAAATCCGCGGCGATCGGCGACTACGTGCTCGCCGAGAGTGTCGGCTATCTGATCAGCCGGGTGCGCTCGACCATGTGGAACATGGTCACGCAACACACGACTTCCGAACTGGGCATCACGAGCACGCAGGCGAGCATCCTGTTCATGCTCGCCGTCGGCAAATGCCTGACGGCGGCGGATATCGCCCGCGAATACGGCATCGACGCGAGCGCCGTCACGCGTCTCATCGACCGGCTGGAGAAGCGCGGCCTGCTCTCGCGCGTGCGCAGCGAGGAAGACCGGCGTGTGGTGCGCCTCGCGCTGACGGACGAAGGTCGCGCGACCGCCGAAAAGATTCCCGCCATCTTCACGAGCGTGCTGGATAACCTGCTTGCCGGCTTCACGCCTGAGGAAGTGGGCTTTCTCAAAAGCATGTTACGGCGGATTCTCGCAAACTCATGTGATCCCGCCGTCGCATCGCTGCACGGCGGCAACGATAAGCCTGGTACGTCATTGCGATGACAAGCAAATTCGGCATCGCAAGCCTACAAAATGATTGCAACGTCCATCTTTAATTCTCATCTCAAGAGACGAGATATGAAACACCTCTTCCAGTTCGCGCCGACCGGCCAAAGCCGCGTGAAGAGCGCCGTGGCCGCCGCGGTGGCCGCGCTCGCGCTCGCCGGTTGCGCGAACTACGCGGGCATTTCGAGCGACAAGCAGATTGCCGCGCCCGAAAACTTCGAGGCCACGCAGAGCGTGCCGGGACAAGGCGGCCAGTGGCCCGCGCTCGACTGGGCCAAACAGTTCGGCGATCCGCAGCTGCCGCAACTGATCGACGAGGCGCTCGCCGACAATCCGTCGATCGCGCAGGCGCAGGCCCGCATCGCGAAGGCATCGTCGTATATCGAGACGTCGCGCTCGGCGCTCTATCCGAAGGTCAACGGATCGTATTCGTGGACGCGCGAACTCTATTCGGCCAACGCCCTCTTCCCGCCGCCTTACGGCGGCACGTGGTTCAGCGAGAACAACGTGCTCGCGAGCGCGTCGTGGGAACTGGATCTGTGGGGCAAGAACCGCTCGCGGCTGAACATGGCGGTGTCGCAGCAGAAGGCCGCCGAGGCCGACATGCAGCAGGCGCGCGTGACGCTCGCGGCATCGGTTGCGCGCACGTACAACCAGCTCGCGCTGCTCTACGCGCTACGTGACGTCGCGCAGCGCGAGATCGCGAACCGCCAGGACGTCGGACGCATCACGAACGGGCGCGTCGCGGCCGGTCTCGACACCAACGTCGAGCGCCGCACGGCGGAAGGCAACGTCGCGACGAGCCAGACGAACTCGACCGAGCTCGACGGCCAGATCGAAACCGTCCGCTATCAGCTCGCGGCGCTGCTCGGCAAGGGCCCGGACCGCGGCCTGAAGATTGCGAAGCCCGTGATCGATCCCAACGTCAACGTGACGCTGCCCGACAACGTGCCCGCCGATCTCGTCGCGCGCCGCCCGGATATCGTCGCCGCGCGCTGGCAGGTCGAAGCCGCGACGCACAACATCAAGGAAGCGAAGGCCGAGTTCTTCCCGGACATCAACCTCGCGGCGGGCTTCGGTTTCGACGCGTTCGGCTGGGGCCGCTTCCTGCAGGCGAGTAGCCGCCAGATCCAGATGGGGCCGGCGGTGCATCTGCCGATCTTCGACGCCGGCGCCCTGCGCGCGCAGTTGAAGGGCCGTTACGCCGATTTCGAGGGCGATGTCGCGAACTACAACCAGACGCTCATCAACGCGATGAACGATGTCGCGACCAACATCTCCGCGATCCGCTCGCTCGACAAGCAGATGGCCGACGCCCAGCGCGCGCTCACGGCCGCGTCGAGCGCGTATCAACTCGCCGTGATCCGCTACAAGGCGGGCCTCTCGCCGCAATTGCAGGTGCTCAACGCCGACGAGAACCGCCTCGCCAACGAGCAGACCGTCACGAACCTGCGTCTGAAGCGCACCGATCTGCAGATCGCGCTGATCAAGTCGCTCGGCGGCGGCTTCGACGCGACGAGCAACGATCTCGCGATCGACGGCAGCGGGCAGAATCAGGCGTCGACGCAAGCGGCAAATCAGGCCACGCCGTCGAAATAAGCGCCCACAAGAACACGCATTGGACAAAATACGGAACATTCGGAGTCTTTCATGAGCGACCCTCAACAAAACGCCGCGGCCGCCGCGCCCGTGCAGAAGCCAGGCAACGGCAAGCGCCGCGTGCTGATGACGCTGATCGTGCTCGTCATCATCATCGCGGCTATCGCGTACGGGCTGTACTACTTCCTCGTCGCGCGCTTTCATGAAGCCACCGACGACGCCTACGTGAACGGCAACGTCGTGCAGATCACGCCGCAGGTCGTGGGCACGGTGATCTCGGTGAACGCGGACGACACGCAGACCGTGAAGATCGGCGATCCGCTCGTCGCGCTCGATCCGGCCGACTCCAAGGTCGCGCTCGATCAGGCCGAGGCGAATCTCGCGCAGGCGGTGCGCCAGGTGCGCACGTTCTTCGTCAACAACAACCAGTACGAAGCCCAGATCGCGTTGCGCAAGTCGGATTTGTCGCGCGCGCAGGACGATTTGAAGCGCCGCATGCTAGTTGCGCAGACGGGCGCGGTGTCGCAGGAAGAAGTCTCGCACGCACACGACACGGTGCGCGGCGCGCAGGCTGCGCTCGACTCGGCCGAGCAAGAGCTTGCGTCGAACCGCTCCCTCACGGCCAATACGACGATCGCCGATCATCCGAACGTGCTCGCCGCCGCTGCTAAAGTGCGCGACTCGTACATCAACTTCGCGCGCAACACGCTGCCGGCCCCGGTGACGGGTTATGTCGCGAAGCGCTCGGTGCAAGTGGGTCAGCGCGTCTCGCCGGGCAATCCGCTGATGGCGATCGTGCCGCTCAACGCCGTGTGGGTCGACGCGAACTTCAAGGAAGTGCAACTGAAGCACATGCGCATCGGCCAGCCGGTCGAACTGACGGCCGACCTGTACGGTTCGAGCGTCGTGTATCACGGCAAGGTGATCGGCTTCTCGGCCGGCACGGGCTCGGCGTTCTCGCTGCTGCCGGCGCAGAACGCGACCGGCAACTGGATCAAGGTCGTGCAGCGCCTGCCGGTGCGCATCGAACTCGATCCGAAGGAACTGCAGGCGCACCCGCTGCGCATCGGCCTGTCGATGAACGTCGACGTGACGATCAAGAACGAGGACGGCGGCCAGCTGGGCCAGGCGCAGAACACGGTCTACCAGACCAACGTGTTCGACAACTATGGCGCGCAGGCCGACCAGGAAATCGCGCGCATCATCCAGCAGAACGCAGGCACGGGCGCGGGCGCGGGCGCGGGAACGTCGTCGCAGAGCACGTCGCCGGCGCATGGCCGCGCGACGAAGTCCGCGTCGGCCGTCAAGCTGATGTAAGCGGATTCGCCACATGTCTTCGCAAAACGTCGTACATCCGCCGCTGTCGGGCGGAAAGCTCGTCATCGGGACGATCGCCGTATCGCTCGCGGTGTTCATGAACGTGCTCGACACGTCGATCGCAAACGTCTCTATTCCGTCGATCTCCGGCGACCTCGGCGTGGCGTCGGATCAGGGCACGTGGGTCATCACGTCGTTCGCGGTCGCCAACGCGATCTCGGTGCCGCTCACCGGCTGGCTCACGCAGCGCATCGGCCAGGTGCGGCTTTTCCTCGGCTCGATCATCCTGTTCGTGATCGCGTCGTGGCTCTGCGGTCTCGCGCCGACGCTGCCCTTCCTGCTCGCCGCGCGCGTGCTGCAAGGCGCGGTCGCCGGCCCGATGATCCCGCTGTCGCAAACCCTTCTGCTCGCGAGCTATCCGCGCGCGAAGGCGCCAATGGCGCTCTCGATGTGGTCGATGACCACGCTCATTGCGCCGGTCGCGGGTCCGGTGCTGGGCGGCTGGATCTCGGACAACATCTCGTGGCCGTGGATCTTCTACGTGAACATCCCGGTCGGCATCGCGGCGGCGATCGCCACGTTCGCGATCTTCCGCGACCGCGACTCGGCCATTCGCCGTGCGCCGATCGACTCGGTCGGTCTCGGGCTGCTCGTCGTCTGGGTCGGCTCGCTGCAGATCATGCTCGACAAGGGCAAGGATCTCGACTGGTTCAACTCGACGACGATCGTCGTGCTCACGCTTATCGCCGTGATCTCGTTCGCGTTCTTCATCGTGTGGGAGCTGACGGCGGAGCATCCGGTCGTGGACCTGTCGCTGTTCGAGTTGCGCAACTTCACAGGCGGGACCATCGCGCTATCCATCGGTTACGGGCTCTACTTCGGCAATCTCGTGCTGCTGCCGCTGTGGCTGCAGACGGACATCGGATACACGGCGACGAACGCCGGTCTCGTGATGGCGCCGGTCGGTGTCTTCGCGATTTTGCTGTCGCCGATCACGGGCAAATTCCTGCCGCGCACCGATCCGCGCTACATCGCGACCGCCGCGTTCCTCGTCTTCGCGCTCTGTTTCTGGATGCGCTCGCGCTACACGACCGGCGTCGACACGTGGGCGCTCACGCTGCCGACGCTGATTCAGGGCATCGGCATGGCGGGCTTCTTCATTCCGCTCGTGTCGATCACGCTGTCGGGCTTGCCGGGGCATCGGATTCCGGCGGCGTCGGGTCTGTCGAACTTCGTGCGGATCATGTGCGGCGGCATCGGCACGTCGATCTTCTCGACGGCGTGGGAGCATCGTTCGATCGTGCATCACGCGCAACTGGTCGAAGGCGCGAATTCGTATAACCCGGTGTTCGCCAATTCGATGCAGCAGATGGGCGCGCTAGGCTTGTCACACGAGCAGACCGTCGGTCTCTACAACAGCATGGCGACGCAGCAGGCCGCGCAGCTCGGCGTGAACGACATGTTCTACATCTCGGCGGCGATTTTCGTCGCGCTGATCGCGCTGATCTGGATCACGCGGCCCGAGCGTTCGGGCGGAGGGGATTCGGCGGCGGCGGCATCGGCGGCGCATTGACCTCGCCGCTTGCAGAAGGAAAAGAGCCCGGTTGATCTGATC
>NZ_FCOJ02000140.1 GCF_001545035.1 Caballeronia glebae | reverse complement strand
CGTCGAAACAATGAAAAGGTTAACAGCATTCATCGAGGGTTAACAGCCCTTTCGTTCATTTTGTTAAGGGCTCTTAGTACATGCGACCAGACAAACTGCTGTCAATAGCACCACTGATAGGCTTTTCATTCTTTCAGTCGATGTAGGTTCGCTTCGGGTTGTCGCGATAAAACTCCACTAACGAAGCATAAGGGCTGGCCTTGGCTTTATTTCGCTTCTTATTTTCCCTGATGATTTCGCTCCATTTCGTGAAGGCACTTTCAGCATCCAACCGTCCATTCGCGTCCTTCTGTCCAACGCCTTGTCCCTTCGTATGAATGCTCCACAGCTTCTCTCGTAGCGGCTGCGTCACCCGCATGGACTCGTGACAGAGATTCAACTCACTGTCCACTTCCATGCTACGCACATTGACATTGGCTGACCCGTGTGTAAGAAACACGTCGTCAATGACCATCACTTTGGAATGTATGTAGACCTCGTCCCATTTGGCTCCGCCCGGTGTGTCGGGTGGAACCAAGGTACAGATATGTACCTTTAGACCGTCTATATCGAGCTGCGTCGGATCCTCCGATTTCGCCTTGTCCAATTGTTCCTTCAACTCCGCCACGCGTTGCGAAGCCACCGCTGCCTCTTGCTGCGCCATAGCCAGATAGTTCACGGCGCCTTGCGCTTGTGCCGAGAACGGATTCACAGGCATCTTCATCGCACCGTCAAGGGCTTGACTAACCTGCTTGTTTTTTTCGAGCGCCTCGTCGTATTGCTTGCTCAGATCATCGGCGCGCTCGAGCTTTGCCACGCCCGGCAGAACATCCGCGCGCCCTAAAGCGTTGAGCATTTGATAAGTGTTGACGGTGCCGTCTCCCATTCCTTCGTCGCTGGAGTTCGTCACCACGAACAGATACAGCGGCTTCTTGCGCCCTCCTGCCTGATAAGCACTGCTCAACTTTCTGAGTTTGTCCGCCAGCGGAGGAAAGCGAAGATACTGATTCTCGATATAGATAAAGTTGCTGGTGTTGTTGACCGCCTGAAGATAGAGCGCCTCGATGTCTCTAACGCCATACTGAGGTTGCGTACGCAGGATCTGCGCCATTACCGCGACATCATTCTGGCTACAACGTAGCGCGGGTTCTTCCGCGGACTCGCGTTGCTTACCCAATTGCTGCCGGGTCGCCGCATCCCAGGCTTGGCAAAAATTCTTGTTCATATCGATAAGAATCGGCCCTGTAACCTTCGCCGAAAAATCTTGCCGCGGATGGAAGCCGTTCCGCCCCATTTGCGCATGCATTCGCAGACTGCTATGGCTACTCGTATCCCAATACTCGTCGAGCGTGTTGTGCCCCATAACGAAGCCTGTAGCCAACTCGGGGTGCTCAAAATCGATCAGCACCATTTTTTGATGATGTGAAGGGAATGCAGCGTAGGCTCCGCCCCTTTTGATCTTTGCACCCGTACTCCGTCCCGAATATTCACTGTCGTAAGCACTGCGCCATGCAATCTCAGCGCGGTCGAACATGTCGAAATCACGGGTTGCGAATTCAATGTTGTTGAACGCAGGATCACGCACGATAGTAGGTACAGGACTAGGTGTTAGGCCAGTCGTGACGCTTCTTTTGTCCATCTTGACTTGACCGTACCACCACGCATCGAACTCCTTCTGCGTCGAGTTTCGATTATCTTTCGCGGTAGTAAAGCGCCCACCCGGCATCATGTTTTCCCCAAATTGCGCGAGATGGAGTGAATCGCCCCAGACCAGCAAGCGAACCTTTTTGTTCTGACTCGCCTGCGCCAACAGCAACTGCCCGATCGGTACCGAGCCTTGACCGGACGTACCACGCTTGAAGTACATGGAAGGTTGAAACCCCCAACACACAATGTCGATCGTATGTTGCGCGGCACTGATGGCGTCGTACAGCGCGCCAAACGCCTCCTCGCCACACACCAACGGATGATGTGTACACTTCTTCGGATTGTATTCGGCCTTTTGCACGTAATGCGGCAACGTCAGCGTCGCTGTGTTGCCGCACGATTGCGCGATGGGCGTCGTGATTGCTGTGGTATCGCTCATGACTTTGCTTCCGTATTTTCTTCGTCGTTGTTCAGGTTCAGAAGGTTGTAATAGTGTTGGCGATGTGCCGCTCGGTTTTCCCCGTCGCCAGCCTCGCCCTGTTCAAAGAAATGGAAACCCTGGTTCGCCAGCTGACCGTTGGTCGCGTCACCACGGAACTCCTCACCGACGGGTACGTCGTAAGCCACGCCGTTCGCGAGTTCGACTCGATAGGACTGGGTGCCAGGACGGTGATCGACCAGGATTTTCCCGGTCGCATCGGTCATGCCTTGCGCCACCAAGGAGCCCTGCGCAAAAAGCTTGTAAGGAACGTCCTGAGGGATGGCAGCTCTCGCGGAGGGCGAAGACGCCATGTTCAAGATGAGCCGTTCGGCCGGGAGTGCGTTCGGCAGTGTGTTGCTGATTTGCGCGCTGGACGCGCCCGCCTTATTCCACGCCGCGCACCTCTCCAGAATGTCCCCCGGCGTGCCATTCTCGATCCGATTGGCGTTGATCTTGATATACGAGCCACCGGCACCGATCCACACTTCCTTAGCCGCCGACAGTACGAGCCGGCCATCCACGCTGGATATAGTCAGGTCCTTCAGCGCCGAGAGCGCCATCGCGTCGCCCTGCGATTGAACCTCCACCTTCCCCTTCGCAAACAGCTTCATTCCAAGCTTCTGCGCGAACATCGACACCGCCTCGCCTGCCGCCACCGTGAAGCGTTTGACCACGCCGATATCCGCGCTGCCGCCCGCCGTCGCGATGAGGTTCTGATTGGCGCTGAATTGCATATGTGAACCCGACACGAGGCCCACCCCATCCGGCGCGCTTACCAGCACGCCCGCCTTCTTCAGTTGCGTCAGCGTGCCGTCGAGAAGCTGCTTCTGCTTCTCATAATCCGCCGCGATCGCCTGAGCAGCCTTAGCCGCCTCGGACAGCGACTGCATCTGTTGATAGGCTTGTTCGAGCAGTCCCTGGGCAGGCTGCATATCAAGCTGCTTGCCGTTCGCCGCATACTGCGCATCGGCGGAGATCAGCACGCCCTTCGCTGCGCGGACAGCCACGTGCTCATCGCTACGCAACTCCGCACCGCGCCCCCGTTCCGTGCGGTCCCCATCGACCATATGCCCCAGATTCAGCTCACTGGTCTGGTACGGCGTCGTCAAATGGATGTGCTCGAAATTCTCCTTATCCTCCATGCGCAATTCGTTCTGCGCAGCCGTGCGAATAAGGTTTCGAGTGTTATTCAGGTTATTAACCAGATCCGGATTCAGGCTGTCATGAAGGGAGCCCACGATCACAGGCCTATTCGGATT
>NZ_FCOJ02000144.1 GCF_001545035.1 Caballeronia glebae | reverse complement strand
GCCATTGCCCGCCGTGGCCTCGCGGCGCGTCGATGTGAATCCGCGCGCCGTCCGTCGCCAGATATTCGCCCGACGTCTCGACCAGCCCGCCGTTGCCGCCGCGCGGCCCGCCCCGCGCGGCAAGCTCGCCGTACACGCGCGCCGCCTCGGTCCCGTACATCACGATGTTGCCGCCGTCGCCCGCGACGAGCGCGTTCGCCATGACGCGCGCGTTCGGGCTCATCCACAGCGCGTCGGCGTTGGCGAGGTCCGTCGCCCGGCCCGCCGCGCCGCCGCCCACCCGCACGCGGCCGCCGCCGTTCGCGCCGCTCGCATCGAGACGCGCGCCTTCGTTCACGGCGACGTGGTAGCCGGTCACGTCGATCTGTCCGCCCTTGCCGGCGCTGGGCGCGGTGGCGTCGGCGATGCCGCCGATATCGGTCACGCCCGACAATCCGCCATCGAGCACGATGCGTCCGTTGCGCGCCTCCACGCTGCGCGCGCGCACCGTGCCCGTCTGGTTGAGCACGCTCGCCGTGGCGTCGTCGGCGGCATGCACCGACATCACGATCTGTCCGCCGTCTGCCTGAAGCGTGCCCGAATTGCCGATGAGCGCGTTCGCCACCTTGTCGTTCACCTTCAGCATCGTGAGGCCGTCGCCCGCGAAATCGAGCGTGATGTCGCTGCCCGCGCCGATCGCGATCTTGCCGAGCGTCGCGCTCACCTGTCCGCTGTTGTCGACCTGCGCGCCGAGCAACGCGACCGCGCCGCCGGGCGCGGCGGTGATCGTCGCATCGTTCGACACTTTCGAGCCCGTTGCACCGTCCTGTCTGAAGCGATATTTGCCGGCGAGGAACGCGTCGTTCGAAATGCCGAGCGTCGATGCGACGAGCGATCCCACGTTCACCGACGCGCCGCGGGCGAACACCACGCCCGCCGGATTCACGAGAAACACCTGCCCGTTGGCGTTGAGCTGCCCCGCGATGCGGCTGACTTCATTGCCCACGACACGGTTGAGCAGCACCGCCTGCGCTGACGGCTGCGAGATATCGACGCGCTCGTTCCCGCCGATCGAGAAGCCGTTCCAGTTCACGATGCCCTTTTGCGAGCCCTGCGTGATCGTCATCGACGTCGCGCTCGGACGGTTGACCGTGACGTTGCCCGCCTGAACCTGCTCGCCGACCGGCAGCGCGAACGCGCACGGCGCCGCGACGAACACCAAGAGCGGCAACAGCGCGGACGCCTTGAGATCGCCGCCCACATGACGCGCGACGCGTTTCGCGAAACGCCTGATCGCACGATCCCATTCCCGGCGATGCCTGCGGGTCCGAAGACAGGTGATGTCGCTCATGTCGAACTCCTCTCGTTACGGTCCTGTTTCCCGCGCTAAAACGATTTGGATACCTGAACGTATACGCGCGGCACCTTGTCGTCGCCGGTGGTGTCGGCGCGGGTCGTGCGCCAGGCCACGCTCGCATCGACGGTGATGCCATACGGCCCGTTCCAGAACGCGCCGAGACCCACGCCGCTGCGCGTCACGGTGTTCGCGCCTTGCCCCGGAATCGAGCGCGCGTTGTAGCGGCCCACGCCGATATCGAAGAACGTCGAGAGCGTGAGCGACGGAATCACCGCGTAACGGAATTGCGCGGTGGCAATCAGCCCTTCATCGACCACCGATTCCGAGGGCGAATAGGCGCGCACCGCGCGCGGGCCGCCGAGCGTGATGCGCGACGAGCTGTCGAGGTTCTGGTTCGCCCATTGACCCGACACGCCCACGAAAAAGCTCGTGTTGCGCGTGATCGCATTGAGGCGGTTGGCCTGCATCGTGAGGCGCACGCTGTTGCCCTGCGTGTTGCGCCCGACCGGGCTCTGATCGATCGCCTCCGCGAGCGCCGAATCGATATTCAGATGCGCGAACGCCAGTTGCACGTCCGCGCTGTTGAAGCCGCCGCCGAGAAAACTGTCGCGGCTCTCATACGACAGCCCGACGCTCGCCACGTACAGCTTTTGCGGATTGTCGAAGCTCACGCTGTCGATCTTGTCGGTGAGCGAGCGATATTCCAGCGCGCCGCGCAGCAGCAGGTTCTGACTGCGCGAGCGGATCAGCGGATGCGAAACCGACGCGGTGACGACATCCGCATCGCCGTGCGCGTTCAGCGACGCGAACTGCTCGCCGAGGTAGTAATACAGATGCGAATACGCGATGCCGACGCGCGTGCCGCTCGCATCGACGGGCGCGTCGTAGCCAATGCGCCCATACACGGTATCGGCGCGCTCGGCCGCGAGCAGGTTGATGTCGAGGTTATCGCCGATGCCGAACGGCGACGCGAGCCGCGCCACCGCGCCGAGCCGCCAGCGGCCGGCGGGCGCCGCGCCGTAATCGTCGACGGAGACCGCGAAGTTCCAGCGGCGCGTGGGCTCGACCGTCACGTTCAGATCGACGGTGCCGGGCGCGCTGCCGGTTTCCAGCGCCGAACTCACGCGAATGCCGGGCAGGTCCGACAGCAGCAGCATCGCGCGTTCGAGTTCGGTCTGCCTGAGCGGTTTGCCGGGTTCGATCGCGGCGAGCCGCGCGCGCACCATCGATTCCTTGATGGGCGCGCCGGGCGCCATCGTCAGCCGGACGCGGCCGATCTTGCCTTCGAGCACGGTGAAGGTGACGTCGCCGTTGGTCACGTCCTGCGGCGGGATCACGACCTGCGCGAGCGGATAGCCGCGCTCGCGATACGCCTGCGCAATGCGCGTGCTCATCGCGTTCAGATCGTTCATCGACACTTCCTGGCCAATCTTGTCGGCGACGAGCGCGAGCAACGCATCGGACGGCAGCGTTTCGTTTCCCGCCAAGCGAATGCTTCGCAGCACGAACTTCTTTCCTTCGGGCGCTTGCTCAGGCGCGGCGGGCGGCGCGGGCAGCGCGCTGGAACCGCCCGGCGGCGGCGCGGCCGTCGACGGGCGCGGCTGCTCGTTTAGC
>NZ_FCOJ02000106.1 GCF_001545035.1 Caballeronia glebae | reverse complement strand
GCTGATCGGCAACGAGTATGGTGTCGGTGTCAGCAATCGTGGCGTCCTGGCCGCCCAAGCGGGCGACCTGACGCTCAAGTCCAACGGGCAACTCGTGCTCGCTGGCACGACTCAGGCGAGCGGTTCGATCAGCGCCAACGCTGCGCAAGGAATCGAAAACAGCGGTACGACCTACGCGCAGCGCGATGTGGTCGTCGCTACTTCAGGAAGCCTGACGAACAGCGGCACGCTGGCCGCGCAGCAGAACACGAGCGTCAATGCGGGCAGGGTGTCCTCGACCGGCACGCTCGGCGCGGGCGTCAACAATGACGGCACGGTCGCCCAAGGCGGCGATCTGACGGTGATGGCCTCGGGCGCGCTGAACGCCAACGGCCTGAACGTAGCGGGTGGCAACGCGACGCTTGCAGGCGGCAACGTCAATCTCGCGGGCAGCCAGACGGCGGCCAACGGGAATGTTTCGCTGACGGCCAACGCGGGCAACCTCAACCTGGCCGGTGCAACGACGAGCGCCGGCCGCGCATTGAACGCCCAGGCGGCGGGCGCGCTCATCAACGACCACGGCGCGTTGACGGCCGGCAGCGGCGCGACGCTCACCGCAGGCAGCGTCTCGAATCAGGGCGGACAGGTGTCCTCGCAAGGGTCGCTCGTCGTGCAGAGCGCCGGACAGATCGCCAACCAGAGCGGCTCGCTCGTGTCGCAAGGCGCGATGCAGGTGCGCGGTGGCGTCATCGGGAACAACCAGGGGACGATGCAAAGCGCAGCGGCCCTGTCGATCTCCGGCGCATCGCTGGACAATACGGCGGGGCGCATCGCGTCGCTCAATGGCGATGGCCTGACGGTTACAACCACGGGTACGCTCACGAACGTGTCCGGTACCACGGCCACCGGCGCACAAGGTGGCGTGATCGGCGGCAATGGCACGGTCACTCTGCAAGGTGCAAGCATCGCCAATCACGGCGCGGTGACGGCGCAGACGGACTTGCAAGTCACGGGCGCCGCGCTCGACAACAACGGCGGAACGCTTGACGCGGCAAACAACGCGACGGTCAGTGCCGGCGCGCATCTGAGCAACAACGGCGGGTCGATCACGGCGGGCCAGCGCGCCACGGTAAGCGCCGTCACGCTCGATAACAGCGGCGGGAGCACGCAGGGCGCGCAACTGTCGCTCACCGCCGCCAATCTCGTCAATCACGCGGGCGTCATCACGCAGACGGGCGCCGGGCCGATGAACGTCGCGGTTTCGGGCACGCTCGACAATTCCGGCGGCGGCACGCTGGAAACCAACAGCACGGACCTCACGCTCATCTCCGCGGCGATCAACAACGACGGCGGCACGATCACGCATGCCGGAGCCGGCACGCTGGCTGTGAACGCCGGCAACGGCGCGGGCGCACTGTCGAACGCGGGCGGCACGATCCAGAGCAACGGGCAGGTCGTGGCCTGGGCTGGATCGCTCAACAACGCGTCGGGTTCGGTCATCGGCCAGAACGGCATCACGGCGACGGTTGCCGGCGCGCTCAACAACGCGAACGGCAAGCTCCTGTCGAACAAGGACTTGAGTCTCGCCAGCGGCACGCTGACCAATAACGGCGGTCAGATCGGTGCGGGTGCAGACGCCGTGATCCGGTCTGGATCGCTGACGAACAACGGCGGCTCGATCGCCGCGTCGAATCTCTCGGTGACGACCGGCGGCACGCTCGATAACAGCGGCGGCGGCATCGCGGCGAACCAACTCGCGTTGACGGCGACGAACCTGCTGAACCACGGCGGCGCGATCACGCAGTATGGCGCGTCACCGATGGGCTTCGCCGTCAGCGGCACGTTCGACAATTCCAGCGGCGGCACGCTGGAAACCAACAGTACGGACCTCGCGCTCAATTCCGCGACCGTCATCAACGACAACGGCACGATCACGCATGCGGGTAACGGCACGCTGACCGTGAACGCTGGCAACGGCGCGGGCGCACTGTCGAACGCGGGCGGCACGATCCAGAGCAACGGACAGGTCGTGGCTCGGGCTGGAACGCTGAACAACGCGTCGGGTTCGGTCATCGGCCAGAACGGTCTCACGGCGACGGTTGCTGGCGCGCTCGACAACGCGAACGGCAAGCTGCTGTCGAACAAGAATCTGAGCCTCGCCAGCGGCACACTGACCAATAACGGCGGCCAGATCGGTGCGAGCGCGGATGCAGCGATCCAGACCGGATCGCTGACGAACAACGGCGGCTCAATCGTCGCGTCGAATGTCGCGGTGACGACCAGCGGCACGCTCGATAACAGCGGCGGCGGCATCGAGGCAAATCAGCTCGCGTTGACGGCGACGAATCTGCTGAACCACGGAGGCGCGATCACGCAGTATGGTGTATCGCCGATGGGCTTCGCCGTCAGCGGCACGTTCGACAATTCCGGCGGCGGCACGCTGGAAACCAACAGCACGGACCTCACGCTCAACGCCGCGACCCTAATCAACGACAACGGCACGATCACGCATGCGGGTGACGGCACACTGACCGTGAACGCCGGTAACGGCGCGGGCGCACTGTCTAACGCAGGCGGCACGATCGAGAGCAACGGGCAGGTCGTGGCTCGGGCTGGATCGCTCAACAATGCATCGGGTTCGGTCATCGGCCAGAACGGGCTCTCGGCAACGGTTGCCGGCGCGCTCAACAACGCGAACGGCAAGCTGCTGTCGAACAAGGATCTGAGCCTCGCCAGCGGCACGCTGATCAATAACGTCGGCCAGATCGGTGCGAGCGCGAACGCCACGATCCAGACGGGATCGTTGACGAACAACGGCGGCTCGATCGTCGCGCCGAATCTCACGATGACGACCGGCGACACGCTCGATAACAGCGGCGGCGACATCGAGGCGAACCAGCTCGCGTTGACGGCCACGGACCTGCTGAACCGCGGCGGCGCAATCACGCAGTATGGCGCGTCACCGATGGGCTTCAACCTCAGCGGCACGTTCGACAATTCCAGCGGCGGCACGCTGCAAACCAACAGCACGGACCTCGCGCTCAACTCCGCCACGGTTGATAACGACGGCGGCACGATCACGCATGCCGGAGCCGGCACACTGACCGTGAACGCCGGCAACGGCGCGGGCACGCTGTCGAACGCGGGCGGCACGATCCAGAGCAACGGCCAGATCGTGGCTCGGGCTGGAGCGCTTAACAACGCGTCGGGTACGGTCATCGGCCAGAACGGGCTCACGGCGACGGTTGCCGGTGCGCTCGACAACGCGAACGGCGAACTGCTGTCGAACAAGGATCTGAGCCTCGCCAGCAGCACGCTGACCAATAACGGCGGCCAAATTGGTGCGGGCGTGAACGCCACGATCCAGACCGGATCGCTGACGAACAACGGCGGCTCGATCGTCGCCCCGAATCTCGCGGTGACGACCGGCGACACGCTCGATAACAGCGGCGGCGACATCGAGGCGAACCAGCTCGCGTTGACGGCCACGGACCTGCTGAACCACGGTGGCGCGATCACGCAGTACGGCGCATCGCCGATGGGCTTCGCCGTCAGCGGCATGTTCGACAACTCGAACGGCGGCACGCTGCAAACCAACAGCACGGACCTTGCGCTCACGCCCGCCACGCTCATCAACGACAACGGCACGATCCTCGCCGCCGGAGCCGGCACGCTGACGATCGCCCCCGGCAATGGCGCGGGCGCCTTCTCGAACGCGGGCGGCACGATCATCGCCGCGGGTCGGATCGACACACGCGCGGCCAGTCTGAACAACGCGAACGGCGTGCTGGCCGCGCAGGGCAATCTCGCGGTCGATGTGGCCGCAGGCGTGGACAACACGCAGGGCGCGATGCGCTCGCTGTCCTCGCTGTCGCTGGCAAGCGGCGGCGCGCTCACCAACACGAACGGCCAGATCCAGTCCGGCACGGGCGCCGCGGACGATGCGAGCACGCTCGATGTCCGGGCGTCGTCCGTCGACAATACGCGCGGTCTCGTCAGCAACCTCGGCGCGGGCGACGCCACCGTGCGGGGCGGCAGCCAGACCATCAACACGGGCGGCGTCATCACCGGCAACGGCGATGTCGCCGTGCAAACCTCGGCGCTCGTGAACACACAGGGCGCGCAGTTGAGCGGCGCGAATGTCGCCGTGAAGGCGGACACCGTGGACAACAGCGCGGGCCAGATCGGCAGCCTCGCGGGCTCAGGCTCAGGCTCAGGCTCCGACGGCGATGTGGCCATCACGACCACGGGCGCGCTCACGAACACGAACGGCCAGATCGGCGCGACGCACGACCTGTCCGTGAACGCGGCCGTGCTCACGGGCGGTGGCGCGTACAGCGCGGCGCATGACGTGGCGCTAAGCGTTCAGGGCGACTTCGCGCCCACGGCGGATTTGCAGTTCGCCGCCGGCCACGACCTGACCTTCACGCTGCCCGGCACATTCACGAACAGCGCGACGCTGGAGGCGGTGAATAACCTGGGCATCAACGCGAGCGATATCACCAACAGCGGCGTCATGATGGCGGGCGGCACGCTCACCACGCACTCGGCCACGCTCGACAATACCGGGGCGATCGTCGGCGGCAGCGTGTCGCTCAATGCCACGCAAACCCTGAAGAACGTCGGGCCGACCGCGCTGATCGGCGCAACCGACAGCGACGGCACGCTCGAACTGCTTGCGCCCGACATCGAGAATCGCGACGACACGACGATGACCGACACGCAAGCGACGACCGCGATCTTCGGGCTGGGCAAGGTCGTGCTGGCGGGCGGCAAGGATGCGAACGGCGACTACACGAACGCGAACCTGATCCGCAACCAGTCCGCGCTGATCGAATCGGCGGGCGACATGGAATTGCACGCCGATCAAGTGACCAACACCCGCACGGTCGTCACCACGACCGGCTTGAACCAGCCAGTCGATCCGGCCTTGCTGGAGCAACTCGGCATCAGTATGTCCGGATGCACGGCGGTCGTCATGGCCGCCTGTTCGGGGCAGATCGTGGGATGGACGCACGCGACCCCCGACATGATCGGCGGCGTCAGTGTCGATCCGCCGCACGGCGGGCAGTGGAACAGCGGCTATCAGTACACGACCTACACGGGCGTGGCATTAGCGAACCTGATCGCTGGCGTCAGCCCGCAGGCGCAGATCGTCGCGGGCGGCGATCTGAACGCCGCGTCGGTCGGCCTGTTCCAGAACTACTGGAGCGCGGTGGCGGCGGTGGGCGACATCGGCGCGGCCGTCTCGCTCGACCAGAACAGCTGGCGGGGGCGCAGCGCACCCGAAGTGCAGGTCACGTACTCGGGCTACTACCACTACACGAACTACGACAACAGCATTCGGGACTGGTCCTTGCCGTTCGGCAATGCGCCGTTCGTGGGAGGCCGGCCCGGTGGCTACACGCAGGCGTCGCCGGCCGATATCCGCGATTACGCGCTGCCGAGCTACGAATCGAGCTTCGTGGCGGGCGGCACGCTCTCGGGCACGGGCATCAGCATCAATAACACGGCCGGCAATGCCGGGATGCCGTCAATCGGACTCGCGCCCGGCCAGGCGCTGTCGGGCGTGACGATCGCCGGGGTGAGCGGCAATGCGAGTGGCGCGAACGCCAGTGGCGTCGATGGCGTCAGCGGCAATGCCGGCGGCACGAAAGCCGGTGGCGTCGATGGCGTGAGCGGCAATGCCGGCGGCACGAAGGCCGGTGGAGTCGATGGAGTCAGCGGCAATGCGGGCGGCACGAAGGCGGGCGCGGTCAGCGTCGACGGCGGCACGGCGATGGTCAATCCGATCATCGCCAGCGCGACGGCGCTCAATGTTCTGAGCAACCTGACGATTCCGCAGGGCGGCCTGTTCAGTCCCGCGACCATTCCGAACGCCACGTATCTGATCGCGACCAACCCGGCCTTCACGAACCAGAAGACGTTCATCTCCAGCGACTACTATCTGCAACAGTTGGGCGTGGACCCGCAGCGCACCGAGAAGCGTCTGGGCGATGGCTTCTACGAGCAGCAACTCGTGCGCAACCAGATCACGTCGCTGACGGGCAAGGCCGTGCTCGGTCCCTATACCAACCTCGAAGCGATGTACGAGGCGTTGCTGGCCACGGGCGCGTCGCTGGCACAGTCGCTGAACCTGCCGTTGGGCATGAGCCTGTCGCCGGAACAGGTGGGCGCGCTCACCTCGAACGTGATCATCATGCAGACGCAGATCGTCGATGGGCAGTCGGTGCTGGTGCCGGTCGTGTATCTCGCTAAAAACAGCCAGCAGAACATGAACGGGCCGCTGATCGCGGCGACGGACATCGACTTTAAGAACGCGCAGACCTTCGTCAATAGCGGCACGGTGCAGGCGGGCAATACGCTGTCCATCGATGGCAAGTCCATCGACAACGCGTTCGGCGCGCTGCAAAGCGGCGGGCTGATGTCGCTGACGACCAAAGGCAATGTCGATCTGACTTCGGCGACGGTGAACGCCGGCAGCCTCGCGCTCAAGGCAGGCGGCGACCTGATTCTCAACACGGCGGCGAAGACCGTCAATCAGGTGAGCGCCACGGGCGCCACGCGCACCACGACGACGCTCGGTCCGCTCGCGAACCTGAACGTGGCGGGCGATGCATTCGTCGTGACGGGCGGCAACTTCGAACAGAAGGCGGGCAACCTGAACGTGGGCGGCAACCTCGGCATGGCCGTGGGCGGCGACTGGAACCTCGGCACGGTGCAGATCGGCGAGCACAAGGTGGTCGAGCGTGCCAACGGCGGGTCCAATACCGACATCAATCGAGTGACGGGCAGCAGTGTGAAGGTCGGTGGCCTATCGCAGATCGGTGTGGGCGGCGATCTGACGGCCACGGGCGCGGCGATCAACCTCGGCGGCGGTGGTGTGGTGGTGGCCAACGGCAACGTGACGCTACAGGCGGCGAAGGCGACGTCCACCATCGACAGCAATAGCTCGGGCAGCGACAGCCACGGCAGTTACTCGGAGTCGCTGCACCGCTCCGACGATGCGCTCACGGCCACCACGCTCAACGCCGGCAATTCGCTCACCGTGGTGTCGGGCAAGGATATCAACCTGACCGGCAGCGCGATCAGCCTCGACAAGGGCACGGCGACGCTTGCGGCAGCGGGCGACGTCAATGTGGGCGCGGCGACCGAAACGCACGTCGACAATTCGCAGGAAACGCATAGTCACAAGAACGTCGTGAGTGGCAAGGAAGTGGCGAGTTCGAGCAACACGAGCGCGACGCTGAGTCAAGGCAGCCTGATTTCCGCCGATGCGGTGACGCTCGCGAGCGGCAAGGATATCAACGTGACGGGCAGCACGATCGTCGGCACGAACGATGTGTCGTTGAGCGCTGCGCACGATGTGAACATCACGACGTCGCAGGACACCGTGCAGTCCTCCGGCAGCCATCAGGAGAAGCGAACGGGCTTCGGCACGAGCGGGCTGAGCGTGACTTACGGCAGCAACGATACGGCGACGACCGATCAGGCGTCGAGCGTGACGAACCACGCGAGCACGGTGGGATCGATCAACGGCAACCTGTCGATTCAGGCGGGCAACACCTTGCACGTGACGGGCAGCGATCTGCTGGCGGGCAAGGATGTGACGGGCGTGGCGGCCAATGTGATCATCGATTCGGCGACCGATACGGCCCAGCGCTCGCAGACGCAAACCACGCATTCGAGCGGGCTGACGCTGGGTCTGTCGGGCTCGGTGGGCGATGCGATCAACAATGCCTACGCGCAGGGCAAGGCCGCTGGGCACTCGGCGGACAGCGGCAATGACCGTGCGTCGGCGTTGCACGCGATCGCGGCGGCCGGCGACACGGCGATGGTCGTGGCCGGCGCGACCGGGGGCACGCTCATGCAGAGCCCGAGTATCGGCGTTCAGGCGAGCGTCGGATCGAGCAGCAGCCGCAACGATTCGAGCGAGAGCCAGACGATCAATCGCGGTTCGAACGTGGCCGCGGGCGGCACGGCGGCATTCGTGGCGACCGACGGCAACGTGAACATCGCCGGATCGAACGTGAGCGCGAACGACGTGGTGCTGGCGGCAAAGAATCAGGTAAACATCGTCAACACGACGGACACGGCGTCCACACGCTCATCGAACAGCAGTAATAGCGCGAGTGTGGGCGTGTCGGTGACGACGAACGGCATGGGTATCTCGGCGGCGATGAGCAACGCACACGGGGACTCGAACAGCGATGCGAAGATGCAGAACGCGTCGCACATCAGCGGGGCGAATAGCGTCACGATTGCCTCGGGTGGGGACACGAACATCATCGGCTCGCAGATTGCGGGCAAGCAGATTACGGCTGATGTGGGCGGCAACTTGAACATCGTGAGCGTGCAGGATACGACCACGAGCGCGGCGCATCAGAGCAGCGCGGGCGGAGGCTTCTCGATCAGTCAGACGGGAGGCGGGGCGAGCGTCACGGCGCAGTACGGGCACGCGGACAGTGACTATGCGCAGGTGAAGGAACAAGCGGGGCTGTACGCGGGCGAAGGCGGCTTTAACGTCAACGTGAAGGGCAATACCGATCTGACGGGCGCGGTGATATCGAGCGCGGCGGATGCGTCGAAAAACAGCCTGAGCACGGGCACGCTGACGTTCTCGGATCTTGAAAATCACTCGCACTACTCGGCGAATAGCATGGGTGTGTCGTATGGTCTGTCGCCGGGTGCAACATCGGATAAGGCCGTCGGTCCGGCATCGGTGCCGGGCGCGGGCGGCTTGGTGCCGATGATGGCGCAGAGCGAGCACGGCGACCAGAGCGCGACCACGCGCAGCGCGGTGAGCGCGGGTACGATCGCTATCAAGGACAAGGATCGTCAGACGCAAGACGTCGCGAGCCTGAGCCGCGATATGACGAACACGAACGGCACGGTGGGCAACACGCCGGACGTGAACGACATCCTGAATAAGCAGGCCGACACGATGCAGGCCGCGCAAGCGGCCGGTCAGGTGGTGGCGCAGGGCATTGGTGCATTCGCGGAAGCGCAGCGCAATGTGGCGTTGGTGGATCACGACCAGGCGACGGCCGATGCGTGGGCCGAGGGCGGAGACAATCGGGTGATGCTGCACGTTGCGGGCGGAGCGCTGATTGGCGGGCTGGGCGGTGGTTCGCTTGGTGCAATCGGCGGGGCAGCGGGTGCGGGCGTGTCGGCAGCGCTGGCGCCGAAGCTCAACGAACTGTCGGGCGAGATCGGAGGGGTTGCAGGTAATGCTACGGCGAATGTGCTGGCCGGGCTGGCCGGTGCAGCGGTGGGCGGCAGTGCAGGCGCGGCGGCTGCGTCCAACGCAGATATGTACAACCGGCAACTTCACCCTGATGAACGAAAGTGGATTAAAGACAATGCGACGCAGTATGCGAAGCAACAGGGCATCACGGTAGATCAAGCGGTCGCAGCGCTCACGGCGCAAGCTGATCGCCAAGTGCAGAACGGTTCGGCGGGTGCGTGGGATCAGAGTGCAAGCGCATACCTTAGTCAGGCGCATGGCATGTTGTCTGCGGATGGCAACAGCGGTCCGGGCTATATGTTCTATGCGACGCCGGATCAGAAGGCGAACGCGAGCATGTATGCGGGCTACTATCCGAATGGCGTTGGGCCGAATCAACCTGGCAAGAGCGCGATCACGAACTCAGCTAATCGCGATGCGGCGAGTCGTGATGCCATTGGCAAAGAGACGATGGCTGCCGGGGTTGCTGCGGGGTTGATCTCGGGAGGAGCTGCAGTCGCTGCGGTTACTCCGTCTATTGCGGATATGCTGACTACCTATAAAGCGGGACAAGCAGCGTATTCGTTAAATACAGCTGCACTGACTGGAGGCGCCGTGTCTGGTTCGATATATACAGGAATTGCAACGGGTGGCGCACTCTACGACGCGTTCCGAGGCGGTGACTTCGGTTCTAGCTTCAACGGAAGGTTCTCAGTCGCTGGCCTTGCCACCGCATCAACGGTTGGCGCTTTGAATGCGATGTTCGGCACGTCGATGTTCAAATGGGCAGATATTCCAAATGGTATTGGAAACATAGCGACAGTTCCCGGCGTCGTGATCCGAGCAAATGGAATTGCCGCCGGTCAAGCAGCTGGTAGAGCAGCACAGGGCGCGGTTAAAGAACATAACCGAAATAAGTGAAGGAGGGGGCATATGGTCGACGGATTCTTAAGCGGTGTTCTTGGCGGCCTATTCGGACCTGCATTAATGCGGCGTGCGTCCAAATATCGCTACTGGGCGATATTTGTCGCAGTAACGGTATGCGTTCATCTATTTCTGCTCATTAGTGGAATATGTGCGGACGGATTTACTACAACGTTAGGCCGATACAAACACTTTATGATGACAGCGGTCGGCATCCTAGTTCCTTGTGCTATGGGGCTCTTGGCAGTATTAACTGTCGTCGTTTGCAGTGTGATAGCGGGGAAAACGAAAAATAAGGGGCAGTAGCAACAAACCCGGCCAGAGCCGGGTTTGTTGCATGTGGCGTTTGTGCAGGCGGCCGTGATGACAAGCCTGCCGTGTTCGACCTGCACTCTCACACGCTGTCGTGGCTCGAAGCCCGCACGCTCAAGCCACCGCCCTGAGCGATTGAGCCAAGCGAAAGGCGGAGGTCTTCAAAAAGGCCCAGCAAGCAGCGTGTGACGCTTCGGTCATTTGCATTGCCTCCCTGCCCGAGACGCGATTGTTATATTGAATAAGATGCAAGTTAATGACTCATAGAAGAAAGCTCGCGGCCCTGCCGCTCACAGCCCTGGTATCACTCGCCGTTCAGGCGCAGCAAGCTCCAAGACCCGCCGATGAAGCCGCCGCCGCGCGCGCCAACGCGATCCAGGATCAGCAGGTCCAGCAACAACGCGAGGCGCAGCAACGCGAATCGGCCGTTCAGAGTCCGGCGGTGCGCTCGACCGTCCCGGACGATGGCGGCTTTCCGACGCTCCCTTCAGAGACGCCGTGCTTTCGCATCGACACGTTCGCGCTCGATGTACCACCGACCTTGTCCGCGACATCACGCGAGAAAGGCGCATCCGCGCTGCCGCTCGACCCGTTCGCGTTCGCGCGTGAATGGCTCGACCACTACAAAGGCCAATGCGTCGGCAAGCAAGGCGTCAACGCGCTGACTAAGGGATTGCAGCAGGCAATCCTTTCTCGCGGCTACATCACCACGCGCGTGTTGCTGCCCGAACAAGATCTCTCAGGCGGAACGTTGAAGTTCGCGCTCGTGCCGGGCGTCATTCGCGATGTGCGCTTCGCCGAGTCGCTCTCTTGGGGCACATGGAAAACCGCCTTCCCAACAAGTCCCGGCGAGGTACTCGACCTGCGCGACCTGGAACAAGGCTTGGAGCAGATGAAACGCGTGCCGAGCCAGGACGTCGACATGAAGATTGAACCGACCGACGTGCCAGGCGAGAGCGACGTCGTTCTCACCGTCAAGCGCGCCAAACCGTGGTCGCTCGTCGCTTCGATCGACAACTCCGGCAGTCGCGCGACTGGCAAGCTGCAAGGTAATCTGAGCTTGGGCATCGACAACCCGCTGGG
>NZ_FCOJ02000109.1 GCF_001545035.1 Caballeronia glebae | reverse complement strand
TTCCAGAACAACGGCATCAACTCCAACTACAACGGCGGCTTCTCGTTCGCCAGCCCGCAAACCAACGTCGCGCCCGTGACGCAGGTCGATGCATCGACGCACACGAACGTCGATCTGACCAACATCACGAAGTCGCTCTCCACCGTGGGCAGCGAACTCATCGGTGTGAAGCTGTAAGCGTCATCCCTCGAAGGGAGAAGGAACCTCGACGTTTCCTTCTCCCTCTCACCGCACGTCGCGTCGCTCGGCGCGTCATCGAATGTCAGGCCCTCGCGCGCAATGCGCGGATTCACGCGGCCACCCTTCACTCCAATTTTTCGACGCTAAGGGCAATCGCCTAGTTGACAGTCACTTTTTTGATTCCCTACACTGCATACATCGCTGCACACATTCAGATACGCAAGCTTGTGTGATGCAGATTCAGGCCGTTGATGCGTGTTTACTCTTATTCGGGAGTCGAATCATGGTTCAGTTGTCTCGCTTCACCTGTCGCGCGTTTGCTTGTTTGGCCTTCGCCGCGCTCGCCGTCGTTCACGCTCCGGCTCGCGCGGACGACACCAGCGCCTGGCAGGGCGTGAAAAAGGCCGGCGTCCTTCGCTGCGGCGCGGCGGTTGCGCCTCCGTATGTGATGCGCGATCCGAAGACGGGCGAATACAGCGGGTTCTTCGCGGATCTGTGCCGCAACTTCGGCCAGAACGTCCTTAAGGTAAAAGTCGAATTCGTCGATACGACGTGGGACAACATCGTCGCCGGCTTGCAGTCGGACAAGTGGGATCTGTCGATGGCGCTGAACCAGACGCCCGAGCGCGAGAAAGCCGTGTCGTTCTCGACGCCCGCGACGGACTACAACGTGTCGTTCGTCTATAACAAAAACAACCCGAAGGTTCCGAAAGGCGCGCACGGCATCGCCGACATCGACAAGTCCGATCTGACCATCGCCGTCATGTCGGGCACGGCGCAGGACAAGGCCATTTCGGCGGCATTCAAGCAGGCGCGCATCATGCGTCTGCCCGGCAACGACGAGACGCGCCTCGCGCTCATGTCGAAGCGCGCCGATCTGCTCGCCGACGCCAACATCACGAACATGCTGCTGACCGAAGCGCATCCCGACTGGGCAGCCGCCATTCAGCCGACGCCGCCGCTCGCGCAACAGGAAGTCGCGTTCGGCCTGCGCAAGGAAACGTCCGCCGCCGATCTCACGGTCCTCAACAACTACGTCAACGCGCAAGTGAAATCCGGCGCGGTCGACAAGCTCATCAAGACCTCCGTACAAGCCATGCTGGTCGCCAACAAGTAATGTGATGCGCCGAACCGCGCCACGGTCCCGTCCAATTAGAGCAGGATTACTAATCACGTTGCCATTTGCGAGCCATGCGCCTTCGGGCGCGCATGCTGGAGAGATCTCATGCTGTCATCTCAAACCATGATTGCTCAACACGATGTCCCGCCGGCGGAGATCGATTTTTCGCCTTCGATCTCCGGAGAGTTCGTGCAGTTCAAGGACGTCTACAAGTCCTACGGCGAAAACCTGGTCGTGATGGACCACATGAACCTCGACATGCGCGAGGACGATCGCCTCGTCATCATCGGCCCGAGCGGCAGCGGCAAGAGTTCGCTATTGCGCGTGATGATGGGTCTCGAAGGCATTCAGAGTGGACAGATCGGCTTCCAGGGCAAGCCGTATATCGCCGGCGCGGATTCGGGACGCGGCAAACGCATCGACGCCCGGCTGCAGAAGCAGATCGGCATGGTGTTTCAGCACTACACGCTCTTTCCGCATCTGTCCGTGCTGGGCAATCTGATCCTCGCGCCGACGAAAGTGGGCGGTTTGTCGAGGGCCGAAGCAACGGAGCGCGCACGCACGTATCTCGCGCGTCTCGGTCTCGAAAGCAAGTTGCACGCGTATCCGAGCCAGCTTTCGGGCGGGCAAAAGCAACGCGTCGCGATTGCGCGCGCGCTCATGCTCGAACCCAAGCTCATGCTGTTCGACGAAGTCACATCCGCGCTCGATCCGGAGATGGTCATCGAAGTGCAGAACGTGATGCTGCAACTCGCCGAACAGAAGATGGCGATGATCATCGTCACGCACGACATGCACTTCGCGCGCGATATCGCGACGCGCGTCGTGTTCTGCGCGAGCGGCAAGATTGTCGAGCAAGGCGCGCCCGCCGAAATGTTCAAGTGCCCGAAGCAGGCTCGCACGCGCGAATTCCTCGACAAAGTGCTGCATCTCGATTGAGGTTGAACATGAACTATCACTTCGACTTCCGCTTTCTCGAAGGCAGCTTCGGCGCGCTGCTCGATGGCCTCAGAGTGACGATCGAGCTGGCCATCGCGTCGAACATCATGGGGCTCGCGCTCGGCTTCGCGCTGTGCCTTCTCGCGATGAGCCGGTGGACCGCCGTGCGCTGGCCCGCGCAGTTGTTCATCGAGTTCTTCCGCTGCACGCCGGCGCTGTTGCAGATCGTGTGGTTCTTCTACTGCGTCCCGATGATGATCGACGTCTTCATCGACCCGATCCTGATGGGCGTGCTCGCGCTCGGGCTCAATCTCACCGCGTTCAATGCGGAAGCGTATCGCGCGGGCGTTCAGGCGGTGCCGAAGGAACATCTCGACGCGTGCGTCGCGCTCGGCCTCAAGCCGTGGCAACGCACCGTGTACGTGGTTCTGCCGCAAGCGCTACGCACTTCGATGCCGGTGCTCATGACCAACGGTATCGGCAGTTTGCAGCAGAGCGCGCTCGTCGCCATCGTCGCGGTCGCGGACCTGATGTATGTCGGCAAGAGCCTCGCGACCGAAGCGTATCGGCCGCTCGAAACCTACACGATCGTCGCGCTGATCTATTTCGCGCTGTCGCTGCCGATTGCGAAACTCGTTCACGTGATCGAGCGCCGCCAGGATCTCGCGATCGAGCGTTGAGGAGACGAACATGCATCTCGACTTTGCCGCTGTCTTGCCCTACTGGCTCGTGCTGCTCAAGGGACTTGGCCTGACCATCGCCTTCACCAGCAGTTGCGCGGTGATCGGCAGTCTCGCGGGCTTCGTGCTGAGCCTCTTGCGCATGTCGCCCTCGCGCGGGATGAAAGCCGTCACCACGCTTTACGTGGAGTTCTTTCGCGGCACGCCGCTCCTGATCCAGCTCTTCTGGGTGTTCTTCTGCTTTCCGGTCGTGTTCCGGATTCCGATTCCGCCGTATTTATCCGTCGTGATTTCGCTGACGCTCTACATGGCCGCGATTACGAGCGAAACGTTCCGCGGCGCGCTCAAATCGATCTCCGCCGAGCAGCACGACGCGTGCATCGCATTGAGTCTCTCGCCGCACGCGAAGATCCTCTACGTGATTTTTCCGCAAGCGCTGCTGCGTGCGATTCCGCCGCTGCTTTCGAACATGGTCAGCCTGTTCAAGGAGAGCGCGCTCATCTCGTCGGTGGGTGTCGCGGACCTGATGTTCGTCGGCCAGAACATCTCGAACAGCACGGCCAAACCGGTCGAGTTTCTGACGACGGTCGCGCTCATTTACTTCCTCGTCGCCTTTCCGCTCACGCGTCTCGTCGGCGTGGTCGAAACGCGTTTGCTCAGGCGCTATGCCTACTAATTTCAATCAACGACTCTTCGTTCAGTGGAGCAACTCATGCAGATGAAAGGCATTCTTCCCGCACTCGTCACGCCGTTCGGCGCTTCCGGCGCGGTCGATCACGACACCCTCGCGAATATCCTCGAATTCCAGCTCAAGGCGGGCGTTACGGGCTTCGTTCCGCTCGGCTCGACGGGTGAGTACTACGCGCTCACGCACGACGAACGCCGCGCGATCCTGAAGACCGTGCGCGAAGTCGTCGGCGGACGCGGCACGCTGATAGGCGGCGCGAACGGTTCATGTACGCGCGAAGTTATCGAGCAGACGCAACTGGTGCGCGACGCCGGCTACGAGACGGTGCTCATCGCGCCGCCGTACTATGCGCTGCCGTCGCAACAGGAATTGATCGGCCATTACGAAACCATTCTCAAGGCCGTGCCCGATGTCGATCTCGTGCTGTACAACTATCCGGTGCGCACGAACGTTGAAGTCGGTTTCGAAGTACTGGAAGCATTCAAGGACCATCCGCGTGTGGTCGGCATCAAGGAAAGCAGCGGCGATCTGCTGCGCGCGATCGAGATCGGCGAGAAGTACAAGGATCACTATCAGCTTTCCTGCGGCTCCGACGATCAGGCGCTCGACTTCTTCCTGTGGGGCGCGTCGAGCTGGATCTGCGGTCCGGCGAACTGCTTCGTGAAGCCGGTCGTCGATTTCTACAACAAGTTCGAAGCGGGCGACATTCGCGGCGCGCAGAACGTCATGCGCTCGCTCTTCCCCGTCATGGCGACGATGGAAGCCGGTAAGTTCGTGCAGAAAGTGAAGTACGGCTGCGAGCTAGCGGGCTTCAAGGTCGGCACCGCGCGCATGCCGCTGCAACCGCTGACCGATGAAGAAAAGGCCGCGTTCCGCAAGGTATTCGAAGCGGCGCAGCAGTGATGCGATGCCGGCGCGGCGACGCGCCGGCGTATTCAATCAGGCGGGATATCCCGATGAGCAAACATAACTTCAAGAGCATCGAAGGACATACCGAAGGCATGCCGGTGCGCATGGTGATCGACGGCGCGCCGCCGCTCGCGGGCGCGACGATGGAAGCGCGCCGCAAGATGTTCGTCGAGCGTCACGACTGGATTCGCCGCGCGCTGATGCTGGAGCCACGCGGACATGCGCACATGTCGGGCACGATCTTGTATCCGCCCATTTCCGCCGATGCGGACATGAGCCTGCTCTTCATCGAGACCTCGGGCTGTCTGCCGATGTGCGGTCACGCGTCGATCGGCTCGATCTCCTTCGCTGTCGAAGCCGGTCTCATCCGGCCGAAATCGCCGGGCACGGTCGTCGTCGATGTGCCCGCCGGAAAGCTCACCGCGACATACGAAATGGACGGCGAGCGCGTGTCGTCGGTGCGCTTCATCAACGTGCCGAGCTTCCTGCTGCATCGCGATGTCGAGATCGCGCATCCGCACTTCGGCAAGCTTGTCATCGATATCGCATACGGCGGCAACTTCTATCCGATCGTCGACGTGCAGGCGAATTTTCCGGGCTGCGAGCACTTCACGCCGGATGAACTGCTGGCTTGGGGCCGGCAGATGCAAGCGGCGGTCAACGCGGCAATCGACGTGATTCATCCCGATCATCCCGGCATTCGCGGCGTCCATCACACGATGTGGACGGGCGCGCCGTTATCGAACGACGCCGACGCGCGCGCGGTTGTTATCGCGGGCGATAGCCTGATCGATCGTTCGCCGTGCGGAACCGGCACGTCCGCCCGCGTCGCGCAACGATACACGCGCGGGCTGCTCGATATCGGACAGCCGTTCGTTCACGAGAGCCTGATCGGAAGCCGTTTCATCGGACGAGTCGAAGCGACGACGACACTGCACAATGGCCTCGATGCGATTCTGCCCAGCGTCGAAGGCCGCGCGTTTCTCACGGGCCGCGCGCAATATCATGTCGACGACTCGCAACCTTACGCTCATGGATTCAGCCTGCAGGAGTATGTGAAGTGAACGCCGTTCCTCGCGAAGTCTCCGCGCACGATCCGCTCTCGTTCAGCCAGGAAACCGCCGTGGTGATCGGCGGCGGCATCGTCGGCGTATGTTGCGCGCTCTATCTGCAACGCGGCGGCTATGCCGTCACCTTGATCGACCCCGAAGCGCCCGGCAACAGCACGGCGAAGTGGAGCTGCGGCCAGATGGCGGTGAGCGAAGTCATCCCTCTTTCGAAGCCCGGCATCCTGATGAAGATACCCGGCTGGCTCATGGATCAGAAAGGGCCGCTCGCGCTGCGTCCGGGCGCGCTGCCGGGCATCGTTCCGTGGTTCGTGCGCTTTCTCATGTGCGCGCGACACGCGAAGATCGTCGAGATCGCCCAGTCGATGGCCACGCTCACACGCGATGTCTACGCCGACTACGCGCCTCTTCTCGAAGCATGCGGCGACAAGACCCTGATGGGCGAGCGCCCCGTTCTCGAAGTCTTCGACGATCCGGCCGCGCTGACGCACGAAGCGCCGCATGTCGCGCTGCGCGAATCGCTTGGTTTCAAGGTGCAGCGGCTGGACGCGAAAGATATCGGCGATCTCGAACCCGCGCTCGCGGGCAAGTTCGCGCACGGCCTGAAGTTCGACGACTGGCGCGCGGTGAAAGACACGATGGGCTTCATCGCGGCGCTGACCGAAAGCTTCATCGCGCAGGGCGGACATCGCGTGCGCACGGAAGCGCGCGGTATCGACGAATCGAACGGACAGGCGACCGGCGTCACGCTGGCGAACGGCGAGCGCATCGCGGCGCGGCACGTCGTCGTGGCGGCAGGCACCGGCGCGCGGCGCTTCTTCGATGCGCTCGGCGTGAACCTGCCGCTCGCGGGCATCGCCGGCTATCAGGCGGTCGTGTCGGACCCGGGCGTGGAGATTCGCCATTCGATCATCTATGCGGACGGCGGCTTCTGCTTCACGCCGATGACGCGCGGCCTGCAGATCGGCGGCACGATCGAGTTCGCGAGCCACGGCGCGAAGCCGGACTTCAGACGCGCGGACATCATCCTTGAGAAGGCCAAGCGCGTGCTGCCGCAGATGCGGACATCGCAGGTCGAATACGGCGTCGGCTATCGGCCGTTCATGCCGGACACGAAGCCCGTCATCGACCGCTCGCGCAGGCTCGGCAACGTCTACATGGCATTCGGCCACGGCCAGCTCGGACTCACGCTCGGCGCGACGACCGGACGCCTGATCGCGGACATGGTCGCGGGCCGCGCGACGAAGCAAAACCTCGAACCGTTCAGCGCGTATCGCTTCTCCTGACGAGACGAATTCATGAAATCGTACGAACATCTTTTTATCGACGGCCGCTGGGTCGCGCCCGTCAAACATGGCCGATTCGAAACCATCGATCCGGCCACCGAGGAAGTCATCGCGAACGTCGCGGCGGCGAGCGCCGAGGACGTCGATCTCGCCGTGAAAGCCGCGCGCCGCGCCTTCGACGAAGGCCCGTGGCCGCGCATGCGCGGCGCCGAGCGCGCCGCCGTGTTGCGCCGTATCGGCAAGGGCATTCGCGATCGTCTCGAAGAACTCGCGCGGATCGAAGTGCGCGACAACGGCAAGCCGCTTGCCGAAGCGCGCTGGGATCTCGGCGACGCCGCCGGTTGCTTCGAGTTCTACGCGGGCCTCGCGGAAAAGCTCGACGAAAACGCGGAAACACCCGTCGCGCTGTCCGACGAGCGCTTCAGTTCGGTCGCGCGCCGCGAGCCGGTCGGCGTCGCGGGCGCGATCATCCCGTGGAATTTCCCGATGCTGATGGCCGCATGGAAAGTCGCGCCGGCGCTCGCGGCGGGCTGCACGATGGTGCTGAAACCGTCGGAGCTCACGCCGCTGACCGCGCTCGAACTCGCCGATATCGCCGCGAACGCGGATTTGCCGCCGGGCGTGCTCAATGTCGTGACGGGACTCGGCCGCGACGCGGGCGCGCCGTTGAGCGAGCATCCCGGCATCGACAAGCTCGCGTTCACGGGCAGCGTGCCGACCGGCAGCCGCATCATGCAGGCCGCCGCGCGCGACATCAAGAACGTGAGCCTCGAACTGGGCGGCAAGTCGCCGTTCATCGTCTTCGATGACAGCGATATCGACGCCGCCGTCGAATGGATCATGTTCGGCATATTCTGGAATCAGGGCGAAGTGTGTTCGGCGACGTCGCGTGTGCTCGTGCAGCGCGGCATCTACGATCGCCTGCTTGAGCGGCTCGAAGAAGAAACACGCAAGATCACCATCGGCAACGGCTTGCAGGACGGCGTGCTGCTCGGGCCACTCGTCAGCCGAGGGCAGTACGACAAGGTGCATGAAGCTGTCGAGCGCGGCCTGAGCGAAGGCGCGCGCCTCGTCACGGGCGGCGGACGGCCTGCGCATCTGGACCGAGGCTATTTCATGGAACCCGTCGTATTCGCCGACGTGCCCGCCGACGCTTACATCTGGAACGAGGAGATTTTCGGGCCGGTCGTGTGCGTGCGCGCGTTCGACGACGAAGCCGAAGCCGTGCGCTCGGCGAACGACTCGCGCTTCGGCCTCGCGGCGGCCGTGATGTCGCGCGATCTCGCACGCTGCGAGCGCGTCGCGCGGGCGTTGCGCGCGGGCATCGTGTGGATCAATTGCAGCCAGCCGACCTTTACCGAAGCGCCGTGGGGCGGCTACAAGCAAAGCGGAATCGGCCGCGAACTGGGCGAATGGGGCTTGAACAACTACCTCGAAACGAAGCAGATCACGCGCTACGACAGCGACAAGCCGTGGGGCTGGTACATCAAATAGGCCGAACGATCATGCGCTGGAAAAAGACGCTTCAACTCGTCGACGTGCATTGCGAAGGCGAAATCGGCAAGCTCATCACGGCGGGCGTCGTCGGCATTCCGGGCGACACCATGCTCGACAAGATGAACTACATCAACGAAGTGGACGACAGTCTGCGCCGGCTCGTCACGCTGGAGCCGCGCGGCTGTCTGCAGATGTCGGTCAATCTGCTGCTGCCGCCGACGAAGCCGCAAGCGCACGCGGGCTTCATCGTGCTGCAATCGGACAAGGCGCATCCGATGTCCGGCAGCAACGCAATCTGCGTCGTCACGGCCTTGCTCGAACTCGGCATGGTGGAGATGAAGGAGCCGGAAACGACCGTCGTGCTCGACACGCCCGCGGGACTCGTCACCGCGCGCGCCGCCTGCCGCGACGGACGCTGCACGGGCGTCTCGCTCGACATGGTGCCCGCGTTCGTCGAGCAACTGGACGTCGCGATCGAGACCGCGCGCTTCGGGACGATCATGGTGGATATCGCGTTCGGCGGCGTGTATTACGCGCTGATCGACGTCGATCAGATCGGTCTCACTATCGCGCCGCAGCACGCGCGCGAACTCGCCGACTCCGGCGTGGCGCTGAAGGATGTCATCAACGAACAGGTCCGCGTTCGGCATCCGCTTTATCCGCAGATCGATGAAGTCGCTTACGTCATGTTCCGCAACCGCGTGAGCGACACGCTGTACCAGACCTGCACGACGCTGCCGCCGGGACGCGTCGACCGCTCGCCGTGCGGCACCGGCAGCTCGGCCAATCTCGCGACCTTGTCGGCGCGCGGACTCGTCGATACGGGAAGCCGCCTGAAATCGCGTTCGACCATCGGCGGCGAGTTCGATATCGAACTGCTGGGCAAGACGGAAGTCGGCGGCAAACCGGCCGTGCTGCCACGCGTCACGGGGCGCGCGTGGGTGTACGGATTGCAGCAGATCGGCGTCGATCCGGACGATCCGCACGCCGCCGGATTCATGCTGAGCGATACATGGGGCGCGGGTTTTCCGGCGGCCTGAGACGGAGTGCGCACGATGATAAACTTGAACGCGCGCCCGTCTTTCCGGGCCCACGACGACGGCGGTGAATACATGAGCAAAGGGACCACGGAGACCGAAGCCGGTCCCCGCCGGCATGGCGGACGATACATCTACGAAGAGTTACGCAAGCAGATCCTGACCTTGCAACTCAAGCCCGGCGCACCGCTCGACGAAGTCTCGCTCGCGGCGCAGTTCGGTCTGTCACGCTCGCCCGTGCGCGATGCGCTCGCACGTCTCATCAGCGAAGGTCTCGTCACCATTCTTCCGAACCGCACGACGCTCGTCACGCCGTTCGAGATCGAGGAATTCCCGAAGTATGTTTCTGCGCTGGACCTCATCCAGCGCGCGGTGACACGGCTCGCGGCGCTGCATCGGAGCGAAGCCGATCTCGCGCGCATCCGCAAGGCCGACGATATCTACATGCAGGCAATCGACAGCGGCGATTTCAACGCGATGTCCGAGACCAACAAGGGCTTGCACATGGCGATCGCGCACGCGGCGAACAATCCGTATTTCGTCGGCTATTACGAGCGGCTGCTCGGCGAAGGGCAGCGTCTGCTGCATCTGCATTTCGACTACACCGTGTCCTCGCCGTCGGCGACGAAGCTGGGCCGCGATCACGCCGAGATCATCGACGCCATTGCGCGCCGGGACGCGGACGCCGCCGAGAAGCTCGCGCACGAGCACACGATGCTGTTCCAGAAGCGCTTTCTCGATTACATGCGGCAGAACATGACCGAGTCGATGGCGATTCTGTAGCCTGCGACCGGATTGTCGGCATCGCGCCGACACGTCGAGGCGGTGTGTCTTCCGGCGTCCGACGAATCGCTGCAGCGGCGCTTGCGCGAATTGCCGGCGAGTCGCCCACGAATTGCGCGGCTAACTTTATTTCCCTTCATCTTCAGAGAGTTGGATTAACCGAACAGGTCTTCCAGATACTTCTGGCACAGCCCTCGCATATAGAGATGCGAGCGCAACGATTGGTGCTCATCCAACCCACCAAAGTCCAGGAGACACATCATGCTGAAGATCGAAAACCTCGCCGTTAGCAAAGAACTCGGCCGCGCAGAAATGGGCGCCATCGTCGGCGGCGCGAGCATCTTCCAGAACAACGGCATCAACTCCAACTACAACAACGGCTTCTCGTTCGCCAGCCCGCAAACCAACGTCGCGCCCGTCACGCAAGTCGATGCCTCGACGCACACGAACGTCGATCTGACGAATGTCACGAAGACGCTCGCTTCGGTCGGCAGCCTGATCGAAGGCGGCAAGCTGTAAGACGTCCGTCAACGAGGGGGAGAAGGGGCAACGCTGCTCCTTCTCCCCCTTCTTCGTTTCTCTCTCCGCTGCAACTCCCCTTTCCCACCGCGACGCCTCGTGCCCGTATCGGCTCTCGATACGGGCGTTCGCATCATTTCATCAATAGTTTGGATTCCCAATTAATCGATGGCACTCGTCCGCGCGAAAATTCACACCGTCATGGATCGATGCTGGAGGCCCTTCGGTCGTTCGTTTGCATCTGTTCGCCGGATGCCGACAGAATTCGGGATTCTGTTTTTCGCAGACCAACAACCGATCTGACGATGGCGTTCTATAAATGCGTCCGGATTTGCATCTATTCAACTTATTTCTTCGTAAAATCAACGGGTTACATTAACCGAAGAGAACTTCTAGCATCACCTGGCACAGCCCTCGCATATGTAGCTGCGAGCGCAACGATTAATGCTCATCCAACCCACCAAAGTCCAGGAGCTACATCATGTTGAAGATCGACAACCTCGCAGTCAGCAAAGAACTCGGCCGCGCAGAAATGGGCGCTATCGTCGGCGGCGCGAGCATCTTCCAGAACAACGGCATCAACTCCAACTACAACAGCGGCTTCTCGTTCGCCAGCCC
>NZ_FCOJ02000111.1 GCF_001545035.1 Caballeronia glebae | reverse complement strand
AGAGATAGGCGACACACCACGGCCATGCACCTGCTACAGGCTGGCGTCGACATCAGCGTAATCGCGTTGTGGCTCGGACATGAGAGCCCTGTCACGACGCACCATTACGTCGAAGCCGATCTGAACATGAAGGAACGTGCGCTTGCAAGGCTTCAAGAACCCGGAAGTAAAGTCCCCCGCTATCGGGCACCTGACTCGCTGCTCAACTTCCTGAAGGCGCTGTGATTATGCAAAGACCGGAATTCCTGCTTGCCGCTTTCCATCAGATCTCGGGGCGAGTTCCGGCCTGCTACTTTCCATAATCAACGACTTGGCATAATCGGCCTTATGGAAAGCTTCGCATAAGGCCGATACCCTTCTCTTTTCTTCTTTTCTAGCGCCGGGCGGCTTCCATGCGTGTGTGCAACGCTCGCCCCACCAGCGAATTCGCATTGCTAATCAGGCTTCGCACACAGTCGTCCACCGCGGCCATCGGCACGCGACCGGCGAGCGCCGCGGCAACGAGGGCATCTAGGCATTGACGACGTCAATTACCGGGATTTCGTAGCCGTAGCCGGCTTCCATCAATGCAGCGCGGACAGGGCACACTCCATCGCAAACTGCGCCTGCGTCGCCTCGTAATCTCGCGCCGCGCGGATGAGCGTTTTCGGATCGGTGGCGCCAGGCCGACCAAGAGACCAACGACTAATGCGTTGGGAGCAGCGAGCAGATGACAACTCTGCTATCGGTCTGTCAGTCCGGAGAGCGATCGCCTCCGTCGAGCAAAATGGGATGTTGCGCTTCCCATTCCCTACGGGTTTTCGCCAACTCCTCCGCGAGCAATTTTTCGTCGGGAAGCACTGTGTGGTACTCGGCGGCAAGCACCTTGTTGGGCAGGCCGTCGAGCGCATAGCGTGCGATCGCTTCGTTGGTTCTTGCACAAAGGATCAAGCCGACTGGCGGGTTTTCGCCCGGCAGTGTCCAGTGTTCCTTCGCGTAATTACAGTACATGTGCATCTGCCCGACATCCGCATGATTCAGCTCGGTCAGTTTGAGATCGATGATTACGAGACAGCGCAGTCGTCGATGGAAGAAGAGCAGATCTACACGAAACCAACTGTCTCCGATGCGCAATCGCCGCTGCCGCCCTACGAACGTGAAGTCGCCGCCCAGCTCAAGCAAGAAGTCCTCGAGCCGGTGGATGAGGGCGTCTTCAAGGTCGCTTTCCGAATACTCGTCCTTCAAGTCAAGGAACTCGAGAACGTAAGGGTCTTTGATCGCTTCTTCGGGCTTCATCGTGTCGCCCGGAGCTGCGACAGCGCCCTTGGCGAGCATTGCGCGCTTATCGTTGGACATCAACGTGCGGGTGTAAAACTGACTGCCGATCTGGCGTTCGAGTTGTCTCACGCTCCATCCACCACGCAGCGCTTCGCCTTCGTAGAACGACCGCTCTTCCGGCGATCGCGTCCGTCGCATTAGTCGCACGTAATGCGTCCAGGACAATGGAAAACGTTCAGCCAACTGCTGGAGCGAGAATTTCCGAACCGGTGATTCGGATTTTGTTCGCGAGGCGCGGGTCGCAGATTTCCGAATCACCGATTCGGTAATCTCGCTCGGCGGATAGCTCTGGTAGAAGAGGCGCATCAGTTCCAGATTGTCAGCGCCAAAGCCCCTTCCAAACTGCTTCGTCAGATCCGCTGACAGGCGTTGCAAGAGCGCCTGCCCATACTCAGCTCGCCCCTGCCCGCCCTGCTCCGATTCGACAATCCGACGGCCGACCAACCAATAGGTCGCAGTCATCAGTGCATTGATGCTCCGCGCTGCGGCACCCCGGCCGTCTTCCAGGAGCGCGACCACATCGCTGAGCGTGTCCCTGTAGGCGCCTTCAGGCACGAGCACATCGGTCATCTTTTTTGTTTCCACGCGTCTCTTTGGAGGGGGAGCGAGCCAAACGGTCGTCAATGTTGAGTGTGCACAAAGCTGGCAAGCATACGCGATGAACGACCGTCGCACACCTCACGCCTCTTTCTCGCCACACTTCGCCGGACGCGGCCATCCCGTACACCCGAGTCTCTCTAATTTTCTACCGCTATTTATTGCCTATCCTCGCGGACCTCGAACCGTTCGCTGGTTGGCACCGGTTCAAGTCCGTTCCCATGTGTGCGGCTGACCTCGTATTTTACGCGCAGCGCCCGCTGTCCGCGCCGCGCGGGTGATGGTCGCTCGGCAGGCGGAAAAAGGCGGTTCGTCGGAGGCGCTTCGAGATCCAGCCGAAGGGAGCACGGTACGAATTCAGCGAACTCGCCTGTTACGAAGGCCGCTGGCTCGCAAGTGAAGGTCATGCCGGTGAAGCGAGCGGCTCCGGTCATCGATGCTGCACTTTCCGTGTTGCCATGTATGCGTCAAACAGGCCAGTATGCAGCCGACTCAGTTCTTCGCGTAAGCTCACCAATTCGTGCTGGTCACCTTCATGTTCGCGACGCAAAATCTCCCCAAGCAAGGCCGTGGCACGCGACGCAGGTAGCTCTCGCTGCACGCGCGCCTCCCCCAGCCGACCCGCGAGCGCTGGCTTGACGACCAGTAGCCAGGCCGGAAACCAAACATAGTCCTCGATTTCGCCTGTGCCGGGAAACTCAGCATCGAAGCGCCGACGCAGCACATCCAGCAAAGCGTCCCGAAGCCTGGCAATCAATGCGGCGAATCGTGACGGTGCCAGCCATGCCAATTCTGCGAATAGCGGCCACGCCGCATCGAGACCGGCCCCTCGATAGCGCGCTTCGGTCATCCAGGCGAGTGGCGACGGGATGCGCCACCACGATTCGATCGTGTTGACGGCGTCAGTGGCTGCCGCCCAGTCCCCTGCGCGGAGCCGTAGCGGCGCGGCGTGACTTTCGGTGTGGCTCCTGCAAAAGACCAGCGGTGCAGCGCGCTCGGCGAGCGAGCGCCAGCACGGTGTCGACCATGCATGAGCGTCCTGTGCGGGCATCACCCGTTGAGCGGCAGGCATCACCTCCACCTCAAGGCGTCGCCGGACCGCCGCCAGCTCCGCGTGGTCGGTCAGTGAATGGCCTGAACCGCTCTCGAGCTCGCAAACAAGCACCGTCATCGCAGGCAGCGCGCTGTCTTCAGGGTATTCGCTGGCGAGCTGCGTCAGTGAGGCGCGCGCGCCCCCCGCATGGCGACGCTGTAATTGCTCCACGACGTCGTTGCGCAGTACCACGTCGCGGCTGTCGGCAAATATATCGAGCTGTTGCATGCTTTGCTGCATCGTCGTCGCGCTCAGGAATGTCGTCGATGAAGAGCGATCAGGCTAATTCATTTCAATGCGTCGGGAAAGCAGTTGCCGTTCCGTTTCGATGGTCATTTCCATGGATCACCGCGTGCCAGGTGCGCCTCACGACAAGTACTACCGACGCGCATCCAGCATCGTGCCGCGACAGCGGCGAGCGCCGCACCGACATGCGTAAAGGCGCTTGAGCGCCGCCGTTCGGCGCCCTTCGACATCAAGCGCGTAGTCGATGAAGACCTCCGCGCCCTCTTCAATCGTGCGTGTTGCCCGGATGAAGACCCGGTCGCCTTCCTGTTCGGCTTCACAGTTGGGCGCGCAACTGTGATTAATCCAACGCGCGGAGTTACCGCCTTGTGCGCCATCGATCATGCGTCCGTCGTCGAGCCCGAAGAAGAAGGTATGTCCGTCTTCCGCGGTGGACCGCGCATACCGGCGCTGTGCCTCTTTCGCCGAGATGATCTCGCCTTTGTACTCGAGGATTACATCACCGACGGAGATAGTCGCCGCGGCGAACACACCACGACCGTGAATGGGCGAGTGACGGACGGCAATGCGGCGCATGGTTGACTCTCGAGCGTGAGAAGGAACGAAAAAATCTGCGTTGGTGTGAGGACAGGCGATAATCGCATCATCGCATGTCAGCCTGTCAGGAAATGTCCGCTCTGCCTCGTCGCACGACACTTAAACGCAAGCCGGCGCGCGGCACCCTGGTGCGCTATGAAGGCCGGATCGCGGAAGTTCTGGGCGAAGCCCGCGGGCAACGCGTCATGATTCGCTCCATTCACCCGGACGGACAGGAGCGCCGCACCGCGGTGAAGTGGGTGAACCTCATACCGCTCGAGACTCAGCTTTTCTGACTAGGTCGGGACCCGTCGAACGAGTGATGCGACGGCAAACTTCCCGCCTGCGGCCGTCGCGCGCCACCCGGTCGTTGCTGCGCTCACGCCTGATTGACGGCGTCTTTGAAGCCTTTCCCGGCGGTGAACTTTACCGTCTTGGCCGCGGCGATATCAATGGCCTCACCGGTCTGCGGATTGCGCCCGGTCCGCGCAGCGCGTTCGCCGGTCCCGAACGATCCAAAGCCGATCAGCTGAACGGTGTCTCCTGCGGCCACCGTTTTCGAAATCGTATCAAATACCGCATTGATTGCATCTTCAGCGGCGATCTTGCTCGTACCGGACGCCGACGCCACAGTGTCAATCAGTTCCTGCTTGTTCATTGAATCCCTTCCTCTCAAAAAAAAGAACGCGATCTTACCGAACCGCTACGAGAACGCGGAACCGCGGCTGCTATGAGGCAGCATCGACCGCATCCAGGTCGAACAGATCCGAGGTCGTGCTGTGTGTGGACAGCAGCTCGGGCAAATCGCCCTTTCGAACCTTGGCCAGGGTGTCCGGCGACAGCCAGATTTCTTCCATCGCGTCGAGGCCTTCCTCGATCATCCGCTGCAAGAAGAAGGATTGCTTGCGCCCCGTGGCCTCGGCCAGCACGCGCAACCGCTGTTCGATGACGGGGTCGATGCGCACCGCCACGACCCGCAACTTGTTCTCTGCTGATCTTCTCATCCGTTTGCTCCTTTAGACCGTCGGCGCGACAGACGCACCGGCCGGCCGTGACCTGCTCGCCACTCTCTGGCGCCATCCGGTCATTATCTACGTGTGAGCTTTCGCTCTCGACGTTTTGCCAACGGCTGCCTTTCGGGCCGCTCGCCTGACTGCCGGACCGGAGTCTGCCGCGGGCATGCGCCGCGTCGGGGCGCGCGTCGTTCCGCGCAGCGTCTTCAACTGCTCCTGAAGTGACTTGTGCGCCGCTTCAATCGCGGCGAGCTTGCCTTGCAGCACGCCGGCCTGATGGCGGGCATCGCCCTGTTGCGCCTGCAGCGCCTCGACAGTGCGACGATGCTCGGCGTCTCGCTTGTCGGCGCGTTTGGTCGCCTCGGCCAGTTCTTTCTGAGCCCTGGCCACCGCGCTGCGTTCGCGATCGATCTCCAGCAGTGCCCGCTTTTCCGATGCGCGTAAGCGCTCCTCGGCACGGCCGGCGGTCTCACGGAGCTTATCCAAATCACGCGAGAAGGTGTGGCGCACCGTCTCGAGTTCTCGCTCCCGCACGAGCGCCTCTTCGCCGAGACGCTTGATCTGCGCCTCAAGCGCTTTACGCGTGGCGGCCTCCTCGGCCTGCCGCCGCTCCAGCTCCCGGATCTCGACCTGGGCCGCCAGCAGTGCTGTCGTACGCTGCTCCAGCGCCGTCTCGGTCCGACCCAACTCCTCGCGCGCCGCGACCACTTTCTGTTCCGCCTCGGCACGCTGCGCTTCAACTTCGTCGCGCAGGGACATCAGTTCGGCCTGTGCAGACGTCGTCGCCCGTGTCCACAGCGTCCCGATCAGCTCGCCTGCGGCGTCGCTCAGATCCGTCGGCAGATCCGGATGCTCGATACGCACCCGGCTTTTCTCGCGCAGTTCCGCCCAGAATTCACTTAGCACCGACGCCGGCGTGCTCATGGTGCCGCGGCGCACGAGGTTGTAGAGGCGATTGGCGGTCGGCGCGACGCCGAAGCGAAAGGTAAGCGGCTCGGCACAACCGTATCCCAGTGCTGAATATTTCGACGCATGATGGGCGCGTTCAGCTTGACGGAGACAGTCAGCCATGTCGAACGCAGCGGGCCGTACGCATCCCCATCGCACGTATGCGCAAGAATTCAAGCAGCAGGTGATCAGGGAGACATTGGAACCCGGCATGTCGGTGTCGATAGTTGCGCGACGGCACGACATCAACGCCAATGTGGTGTTCGCATGGCGCAAGCAATACCGTGAAGGCAAGCTGATCATACCTGCACTCGAAGCTGGGCCGAGCGTGCCCAGCACGAAGCTGCTGAGCGTCGACGTGATCGACTTGGCATTGGTACCGCGGCCGCCTGAGCCGGCAGTGGCGTCGCAAGCGCCGAGCGGCGTACCAATGCCGGCGCCCGTGTGTGAAATCGAGGTGGAGATCGGCAAACGGCGTGTGAGGATTCGCGGCCTGTCTGCCGAGCGCGCTGAAGCGTTCCTGCAGGAATGCCTGAAGTGATCGCGCTGCCGGCAGGTACGCGCGTTTGGCTTGTGGCTGGCGTGACAGATATGCGCTGTGGCTTCCAGGGGCTGGCCGCGAAAGTGCAGACAGCGCTCGAAGAGAATCCGCTGGGTGGCAACGTATTCATCTTCCGCGGCCGCCGGGGGAGTCTCGTGACATAGTGCATCCTTTAGTTAGAAGCCTGGCAATTTGAGTGACTTCTCTGCTTCCTGTCGAGTCTTGAAGTGAGGCGGCCGCCGTTCCTTGATGGCTCGTACACCCTCCTTAACGGTTTCGGAATCGAGCGCGGCAACAGGAACCTGCCAGGGCGCCGAGGGCATGAGTTGAGTCGCAGGCAGTATTCCCTCGCGTATTAGGCGGTGAATCGAGCTCCCGTAGATTCCCAATCGTCGTGAGGCTTCTTCCACGCTGATCGTTTCCGCGTGTGACGCGGTGGGATCGAATGGCGCAATGCCCAGCCGTTCACGCATTTCGATAACACGAACCGTGGTCCAGGTCTTGCCGTCTGGTGATTTGCATCGCATGCGGTTCATGGTCACCGCAAGCTCCCTGTCGGGCCACTGCCCGCCAAGCTTGCGCATAACTTCAACAGCACTGAAGTGTTGACCAGATGGATATCGACCAACATTCACGCGTGCGACGCGCAGCTCCGTGTGCCGACCACCGGTCCAGTGAACCGTGGCTACTGCTTCATTCGTGTTGTCGTCTAAATCAATCACGACTTCCTGAATGAGAATACGGGTCAGCCGCTGCTTTGTTCGCATATCGGTGCCCGGCGCATTCCACGTCGCCGGGAGATCGCGCGCGAGCGTCATCAACTGCATCTGGTCGATCGCAGGCCGGCTCGCAACTTCGCGGTCCAGAAGCGCTGCGCGCTCTTCGAGGTGAGCGACATGCTCAAGGGCCGCATTCCAGCGCGCTTCAAGCTCGCGTGCAACCAATCGTTTCGTCGGATCGACAACCTCATACCGGCGTGCGGCAAGAGAGGCATCGTAGCGCGATTCCTCGAGCTCGCAGGCTAACGCGCGACGCGCATCGTCGCCTGCGCGCGATGTTTGCTGCGCAGCGCGAATGGCTGCTTCGACCGCATGCTCCGAAACCGCATCGAGAATTGCGGCCGCCACCGCTTTGTCGATCCGTATTCCACCGATTCCTATACAGCGAAATGCTCCGACATGTGCTTCATCGCCACGGCAGTAATAACGATGCGCGTGGCCGGCTCTCATGCCGTAGTTGACTCGCATCATTCGACCGCACCTGCCACATCGCGCCAAGCCAGTCAGCAATGCCCGCCCGCCGCGAGCAGATCGACGGGAAGCCCGCTTCTTCATGTGCGTGTTCTCGGCAATCATCCTTTGATGCTCCTCGAACTGATCCCACGTGATGTACCCTGGGTGATGGTCTCGCAACAGGACGCTCCAGTCCTTCATCGGCTTGGAGTGGCCTTCGGTCTTACGAGCCCGTCCGTCGACGACGGCGGTGCGTTGGGTCGTCCGTCCAAACACATACGCCCCAGCATAAACCGGATGTTCCAGGATCTGCACGACCGTGTGATATGCAGGTCGGCTCCATTCGATCCTGATGCCGGCGGGGCCGTGTCGTGTGACGGGCAGCTTGACTTCTGACTGTATGGCCCATAGCAGCACCTGACGAGCACTTCCGAGTTCGCGAAACTTACGGAAGAGCACCCGGATGGACTCGGCAACCCGTTGGTCTGGATCGATCTCGATCTGCCCAAGCTCGTTCCAGCAGTAGCCCGGAGGTAGCGCGAAGCGTAATTCGCCACGCCGAGCCTTGGAATCACGGGCAGCGATGCCGCGCTGCCGTAGCAGACTGAGTTCGTACTCCGACATAGTGCCTTTTAGTCCAAGCAGGAGCCGATCGTTAACCAGTCTGGGATCGTAAATGCCGTCGTGATCAACTACGACCGTGCCGACCAGTGCGCAAAGGTCAATAAGATGGTGCCAATCGCGACCATTGCGCGCGAGTCGTGAAGCCTCGAGGCAGAACACGGCACCGACGGATCCGGCACACACTGACGCGACTAGCTTCTGGAATCCGGGACGCTCGATATTGCCGGACCCTGAGCGTCCAAGATCATCGTCGATCGTGGTTACCGAAGCAAAGCCCATGGTCCGTGCAGATTCGGCGAGCGCGTACTGACGATTCTGGCTCTCCGTGTGTTCCACTACCTGACTCATGGTTGACTGCCGGACGTAGACTATCGCACCACGGCATAGATGCTCAGCGGTGATCTTCTGGCTCATCGCGTTCCCCCGGGTCGTTTGTGTTCATCGGTTTGCCCAGCGCTTCCAGCAGAAGTGCTGCGAGTGCTTCGATCACTTCCTCCCGTCGATTCCCCACGATGCCTGCGTTGAAGGTTGGATCCCGGTCCAGTTCCAGCGGAAGCTGGACGCCGGGTTCTCTTTGCAGTGGTCTCATCGGAATGGCCCTCCGTTGACAGAGGTTTCAATGATCCTCCTGTGGCGGATTGGCGCTTTCGATCATTCAGGATTCGGCACAGTAAGGCCAGCGCTTCGGCGCTCACTTGCGGCTCGCCGAGCGACATTGCCGCGCATATCGACGCATCGAGCATCCAAGCTGGTAATTCCCGGGAGATGTGTTGCGGAACGTCGAGGTGAACCATCTGATTCCCCCGGCGCCCAGTACGGCGGACTAGTCTGTATTCCTGGCCACAGGCGGGGTGCCAGCGGTATGCGATCACAACGATTTGTGATCGGTATGTTGAATGTCGTGCGGCTTGGCGATCTCGTGAAGGTGCTTTGGGCTACTGAGGACGGACTCTGGCTTCTCGCGACACGCTTGGAGCGAGGGCGTTTCATCTGGCCACAGGCCGATGGCGGCAAGATCCATCTGACGAGTGCACAGTTGTCGATGTTGCTCGAGGGCATCGACTGGCGACAGCGACGACGCACCGCCGCACTCTCGATGTTGTAAACCACGAGGAAGGCTCGCAAACTGCGACGCATGTCCGATCAAGCGCCGCTTCCCGATACCGTCGCCGAGCTCCGTGCCATGGTGCTCGCGCAACACGCATCGCTGCTTGAGCACCAGGCATCGATTGCGAAGATGGCGGAGGAACTCGCCGCGCGAGATGACGAGATCGAGCGCCTGAAAGCGCAGATCGACAAGCTCAGGCGGATGCACTTCGGGCGCAAGTCCGAACAACTCGCGAAGCAGATCGACAAGCTCGAGGCGCAGCTGGAGGACCTGACGGCCGGCCGGGGTGTTGCCGAGGCGCGTAACCAGCGCGACAGGACACCAAATGCGCCGGCCAGCAAATCGCCTTCGCGAGAGCCGCTCCCGCCGCACCTGCCGCGCGAGGAGATCGTACTCGAGCCGGATCCGCTCTGCCCCAGGTGCGCGACGACCATGCAGCCGCTGGGCGAGGACGTCTCCGAACAGCTCGCGCGCGTAGCCGCGGCATTCAAGGTGATCCGCACGATCCGGCGCAAATTGCTTTGCCCCGGCTGTGGCTATATCGAACAACTGCCGATGCCGGGCCTGCCGATCGAGCGCAGCATCGCGCATCCAAGCCTGCTGGCCGATATCGCGGTATCGAAGTTCGCGGATCACCAACCCCTGTATCGCCAGTCGGAGATCGCGGCCCGCGACGGCGTGACGCTTGATCGCGCCAGCATGGGCCGCTGGGTGGGCCAGATCGTCGAACTCTGCATGGTGCTGGTCGAGGCGATCCAGCGCTACGTGCTGGCTGCCGGCAAGCTCCATGGCGACGACACGACGGTTCCCGTCCTTACACCGGGCAACCAGAAGACGACAACCGGCCGATTCTGGGTCTATGTGCGCGACGATCGACGCTCGGGCTCGACGGAGCCTGCGGCAGTCTGGTTCACGTACTCGTCGGACCGCAAGGGTGTTCATCCGCAAACGCACCTCGCCAACTTCAAGGGAATCCTGCAGGCGGATGCCTACGCCGGCTTCGATCAGCTGTACGTAAGCGGCGACGTCTTCGAAGCGGCATGCTGGGATCACGCGAGGAGGTACATATACGACGTTCACGAGCGTACGCCGACTCCGGATACCCAGAAACTGCTCGAGATGATCGGAGAGCTTTACAGCATCGAAGCCGACATTCGCGGCAAACCTCCCGATGAGCGGTTGCGTGTGCGGCAGGAGAAGAGCAAGCCTCTGCTCAACACGTTCGAATCGACGATCAGGGCCAAGCTTGCGACGCTGTCGAAGAAGTCTACGCTCACGGGCGCGATCAACTACTCGCTGAACCACTGGGCGGCGCTCACGTTCTACTGCGAGGACGGACGCGCCGAGATAAGCAATGTACTCGCAGAAAATGCCCTGCGTTGTGTAGCAATGGGGCGTTCATTGTGCACCTCCTTCTGAAACCTCGATAAACATTGGGATCTGTCCTTCGACGTCGTTGCGAC
>NZ_FCOJ02000112.1 GCF_001545035.1 Caballeronia glebae | reverse complement strand
GCAGCGCTTTGGGAATTTCGACAAGTTCGTAGCGGATCATTGCGCCGTCATCTTTCAGACGTCGGAGCGTGAAAATGCGGTCATAGCTCTGCATGTGCTCAAGGAACAAATCCAGAAGCTGAGGCAACTTCCATTCGCCGCGGCCAAGCTCCATCCACTTGCTGATGTGAATCGATTCGTCCTTTATTGTGGCTGCGGCTTCTGTCTTTAGGCTGACCGGAATCCCGCGAATAGTAATGTCATGGCCTCTGTTCGTCCGGCTTTTCACGAGTTGTGCCGTAATGCCCGACGCGTTTAGAACAGATTCAAAAGCAAACTCGAAGCGATCCTTGCTCAGAGCCTGCCGGCTCCCTGCATGATGGCTCAACAGACGATCACCAAAAGAGGCAAGGACAGTATCCGATACCACATCGGAATCATGGGCGCGTGCGAATTGGCAACTAGCCCCAAAAGCGTGGACTGCCGACTTTACCCATCCTTGTTGCGCCGGAGTAAGTCGAAGTAGCTTCTCGACCATTTCGCGAATTTCTTTTTCCGAAAGGCTCATTCAAATTTTCCCATCTTTTTGTTTTTGATGAGGGCTTTCACGATCGGTCAGCAACTCTGGGACTGTTACACCTAGAGTCGAGGCCAAAACCTCAAGCGTGCTGAGCGTGACGTTTCTTTCGTGGCGTTCAACTGAGCCGATATACGTGCGGTGCAAGCCACAGCGCTCGGCTAGCTCTTCTTGGGAAATTTTTTTTCCCCTACGAAAAGTCTTGATGTTCTCAGCTAAAACGGCGCGGAGAGAGTCGCTTGATTTTCTGACCATGCTCAAGCCCAAACATACTAGGCTGAGATTGTCCGCATATGAAGACTATAAGTCGACAGACTATAAGTAGCCGAATGTCATCGGTAAACGGACGGAAGGATGGGGCGAGAAGGAAAGAAGGCCCGCCCATGTCGAGCGGCCCGAAGGCGAAACATGAAACTTATTGAATACATGTTCTGGAGAGAGGTCTGTTTAACGGCCGAATCCCGGCAAACTTTATGGAGCCCCGCCGTGCAGGATCTCCGTGAGGCCGGTTCTTTCGGTACACGTTGGCCGTCAACCTATGGTGTACAAATCTCCGGTTATACAGACTCTAGGTCGAGCGCGGCCTGTTCCGCCTTGCGGTACTTGAACCGCAGACCTACGGTCTTTCGTCCATTCTTAACCTGCTCCCATTCAATCACCAGGTTGTTTTTCTCCCGCAGTTCTTTAACGGCGGGTTCGATCACGCGGCGGCGCATTTCTTTGAAGTTGTTCGCGTAGTTTGCCGCGTCCATGTTCTGTGCGAATTCCTCTATCGTTGGAGACCAAGACCCGACGCCGTTCCAGCTTCTCAGGTTGTCGTAAAGGAACCATGAGTACACGGAGCGCACCGCCGCGGCCTGTCGCAGCTTGTAGGTCGTGAATTCCTCGCGGAGGCAGAAGATAAACGGACGGATATCGGGGTGCCACGTCATCGACACGGTTCCGCGCCCCTTTGAGTACACCGCGCGGAGCAGCCATTGGTGCTTCAGCAAATCGCCGCTACGGTCTCGTACTGGCCGTGTGATGCACTTCGAAAGCAGCACGTCCGCACTGGCGGCTATCTGCTCGTACGCGGTGTCCAAACTCACACCGAACGCCTGCGCATAGTCGATTGCGGTAACTTTGACTGTCCAAAATCGCTCGTCTGACAATGCCCTCCCATCCGTTGCATCCGTTACCGCCAACGCTGCAGACAGCAGTCGCTTATCCGATAGCTTCAGACCGTGCGTGGCTCGAACGATCACGTTTGCAAGAGACACGTTCCTATCCAGGAGCCCGGCTTGGCTATTCGGTTTAGCAGTGAGCGTCTTAGTTTTTGCGATGGCGGTCATCGGCATTGCGCCTTAAGTGTACGTTGCGCGATTCTGTACACCATAAACGGGGCCGTCAAGGTTTTCTTCTATCTGTGGACAACTTTTCAGTTTTCGCAGGCCTGTGGATACGACCGGAAAAATGCCCCATAGACCGGGAAAAGTGACACCGATAACCGGAGTTTTGTACACCTTTATCCGGAGTTTTGTACACCGTATCGCCCCGAGTGCCTTATCCAACAAAGGTTTCAAGATGCCTAAAACGGGAAAACGAGAAAACGTATTTAAAACGGGATACAAACGCACACCGGAGATTTGTACACCATAGACGCCCGGAAAGGCCTGCATGGACGGCGGTTGTAGACAAACCGGAGATTTGTACACCATAGGCCGGTGGTGCTTCCCCGTGCTGGACAAGCTCCCCTGCCCACAGGCCGATAAACCCGGCCTATGGACAGCCGCTACGCGGTCCGGGACTTGACCACACTCGAACGCTGACGCGCCGCTTCGCGGCTTGCCCTGATGAGAGAAACCCCAACGTCAAAACCAATCGTGCTGTCAGCATTCTTGGTATGATTCGCGTTCGAAATTTATTCAGTTGAACCGACTAATATCAACGTCAATTGATAACGCCATGTCGATAGACCCCAACAAACTCCGCGACGTCCGCGAGCGGTTTCTCATCTCCCGGATGGCCGAGCTGGAACCAAGGCGGCGTGAGAGCACGACCGCCAATATTCGATGGGCGCGATACAACGCGCAACTAGAGCGGCTTCGCGCCGAGCGTAGCGAACCGCAAGAGCAACAGGGCACGGAATGAACGACGAAGACTTTATGAAGGAACGCGCCGCCGAAGTCGCCGCGATGAATGACACCGCGAACCATGGCCCGTTTTGCGGTCGCGGCTATTCCCCGGTGACGGATGCGCAGCTTGCCGAAACGCTGGCCGGTGCCGAGATCGTCATCGACGAAGACCGGTTCGATGGCTTCGTCTACATGGAGGGCTATCTGAGCGCCGAGCGGGGCGGCCATGCGTTTCTGGCCGTGAAGACCTGTACGCCCGGCAGCGTGCATTTGCTGGCCGTTCCCGGCCTCGCCTGCGCCGCGCATGGCTGAGTTGAATGGACCCCCCAGCCTGACGCCGGCGAAGCCCGTCAGGGAGCCGGTAGCGTCGCTGGCGGACCTTCTGGCGATGGAGACGCCCGCGAGCTTGCAGGAGCTGCGCGACGAGCTGAGGGAGCGCGAAAGGCTGAGGCTTATCCGCGAATATGAAGCCGCGTTCTTTGCGAGTCGACGCCGGGACGCGTTCCTGTTGTCGGAGGTGCTGGCGGAGCGTGGCGTGCCGCCGTGCTTTCGCATCGAGCGGCGCTACAAGGCCGACAGCCTGACCCCGGCACAGCGGTTCGACCTGGTCGCGCATGACCTGCAATGGCTGGCCGCGACGTACCCGGAGCACAAGGGAAAGGGCGGGCATGCCGAGATGCTGACGGGGAAGGGTGACCGGTGGCTGAGGGTGGCCGAGTATTACGGGTCGCTGAAAAGCCAGAGCGGCGATGTCTGGATGATCGTCAGGCAGCTTCAGCTTGACGAGGAACAGCAGTGGGAATGTCTGGCGCTGAGAAGCATGAAAATCAAACGGGCGGCGGCTGGCCTGAAACGCCGTCAGACGACGCTCAAGAAGGCGTTGCGTGCGCGGCATTTGAAGAAGGTGACCGATTGGCGCGGGCTGGCGCCTAACCCCGTCTATGCACGCCGGGAGTTGGTTTGGGTTTGTGGCGAGATGACGGGCGGCAGCCCGACGAAGGCCGCGCGCCTGTATCGCATGTGGACCGGCAACGCGATAACCCGACAGCTTGCGAACGATGACTTGCAATGGCTGAGGCTGAAAGTTCCGGAAGCGCGACAGCCGCGACGGGAGCCAGACGACGAGGAAGGCGGCGACGTATAAGGAACCGGTTATTTGTGAGGCGAACGAGGGCACGATTCCCTGCGAGGGGTCGCGGTTTTTCTAGGACTTTCACTTTGTGAAATGGACCCGCGCCGCCAGACGGCCGGGTTCATGGCGGGGTCCAAGCGGGCAGGTTTAGCCTGTACAAACCGCGGCATTTAGCCTGTACAGACCCTAATATTTTTGATGGGTCATGTATCCCGTTTTGTACAGGCCGCCAGCCCTTGCTGGATAAGGGCCGGGAGCCTGACAAAAACACCGAAAGTTTTACTTTCGACGCCGCATAGCTGTGATTGCGTATCTCGATTAAGCAACTTCGGCGCAGTAGCGTTTGACGGTCGCGACGGACAGGCCGAAGTGTTCCGCCGTGGCCGCGATGCTTGCCCCGTTCTCTGCACGCCATGCCTTCACTTCGGCAGCGTCACCTTTCTTCGGTGCGCCCAGTTGCTGACCGCGTGCCTTTGCTGACTCGATACCGCGTCGCTGCATCTCTGCTCGATTCTTGTAGTCCGCTTCCCCTTGCGCACACATGAAAGCCAGCACCGCGTCTCTGGTGGCCTTGGTGATGGCATCGGTAGCCGTACCATCAAACTCCATGCCGTTCATCGTGCAGACGACCTTCACGCCCATATCCATCAGTTGGCGCATGGTCGCGGCCAACTCATCGTATCGGCGGCTGATACGGTCAAGCCAGCGGACGTACAGCACGCCGCCATCCGACAGCTTGTCCATCACTCGATTCCATTGCGGACGGTCGGAGGGCGCGACGTGGTAGCCGCTGACACCCTCATCGATGTGGACGTGCCGCTTGTCTACGCCCTTCGCTTTTGCGTCGTCGTATTGGCTGCCGCTGGTTTGACCTTCCGTCGTGCTGATGCGACCGTAGTAGACCGTTCTCATTTTCGGGACTCCCCGTTGGCTCACAAAGTGTGTGGCTCAAATATAAGGCTGGCTCAGAATACAGTCAACCTTTTGAGCTACGTATTTTGTGGCTATGTGAGGTGGCTCACACGGCATACATTGTGAGCCGATCGCGGTGTCTGCAGGCAGTCGGGGTGATGCTATACACTGGTACCAATGAATGTGAATGATCAACCCATCCATCTTGGGTTGATCCAGGTGAATTATTAAACTGTCTCTTAAAAGACAGCCGCTCAGATACCTGTTACTCTGCGGCCAAGAAAATGTTCCGCAGTTGAGTATTAGTGCGGCGCCCGCGACAACGCTTTTTCGTCTAGACGAACCAGCCGCGCAGGGTCAAGATAGTTTTCACCAGCCAATACGTGATTTTCGCCGCTAAGTACATAAACTTGGCGACCTTAATCAGCGGGCCCAGGAGGGCGAGGAATTTGCTGAGCAGATAAAAAAGGGCAAGTAAAGTCATGTGGCACCTAAAAGGGTCACTTGGCGATCGGAGTGGGTCGTGGAACTTTGGCGAGTGAGACGACCTTCTCCACCTTCATCGAATGGGGCGCGCTCGCGCCCCATTCTCTTTTCAAATCAGACTATATAGATTTCCAACGTTTTGAACTCGTTTTTGTCTGAATAAACAAGATACCAAGCCTTACTTCAGCATCTCGCAATATTTGCACCGAGCTTGAAAAGCTGAAAACCAGTGTGTCACAAATTGAATTGTCTTGCTTGAAGATGCCTTTACATCAATTCAAAGGGGGTAGGTGTCAGCATTTTCCAATGAGAAAAGACTAGGTAATCGATTTCAAACCGGTTTAAATAACTTAAAATTATAAAAAATACGCGCTTTATATTCATAAAAGATAGAAAACACTTCCCAATCAAGTCGCCTCGGAGAGGGCAATAGTGTCCCCTCCAACAAAAGTTGGAGGGGCTCCAACTAAGGCGGTGACGATTTAGCTAGGTCAGAGGAGATTCGGCGATCCACCTATGGAAATGTGAACGGATCTTGGCATCAAGACCGCATGCGGCGGCGAGTGGTCGCTTGCACAGCCCATACGCACCCGTAAGGGGACAATGACGGTCAACATCGACGATGTTGTGTACACCGGCCCCGTCGTGCGAGTTGGATCAAACGAGAGTTTCGGTTTCGCCTCGGCATATGAGGCCCGCAGTGTCCACTTCATCACCGGCTTGATGGATCGCGCGTGAAGTTCGTTGCGTGCGATCTGCCCGACGCAAACGACTGACCATTCAAATGATGGCCGTGTTCGCTGAGTACGAAGCGAAGCGCATCAGCGAACGCACGAAGGACGCGCTGAAGGCAGCAAAGGCCCGTGGCGTCGTTCTCGGTGCTGCTGGTGCCGCGAACCTCAAACCGAACATTGAAGCCCGCCAGCAGGCCACTGACTTGTTCGCTCGCAAGCTCTCCGGCGTGATCGAGGGAATGAAGGCGCGTGGCCTGACGCAACGGGCGATGGCTGACGAGTTGAACGGGCGGTGGCGAGTGGTCGCTGATCCAGCTTCAGCGCGTGATGGCTCGCGCCGCCTCACAAAGCAAAAGCGGAGTACCGGTTCAAACTATGATGACCATTACGCAAATCAACCAGAATTAGCGGCCTAAACGAAGCGAACGATTCAGGAGTTACTCCGCACATGCTTTTATTTAAGGTCTTACCTTACATATTTTGCAGATTAATATGGGTAGATTACCGCCTCCGGCACGAGCTGAACTGCTCTGACTCACCATTTGGATATGTTACGACCGTGTACGTGAACCGGTAGCCTGGATCGCAATGGGTGTATCCGACACCGCCATTTGTTTTTGCAACCGGGTTCTTAGATCCACTTGAAACCGTAGAACCTCCTTGCTTACTGGACTGATTGCTGGATTGATTTTGAGCAGCTGCATTCCCATACAAAACAAAACCTGACACAATCAAAGTAAATGATAATCCGATACGTCTTGCGTTAAACATAATTATTCCTTTACCAAGTCGAATTAATCACATACTTCCGTTCTTACAATTGATCCGTCAGCTCTCTTTTCGATTGGAAGCGTTTTTGATTCTTTCCCTCCGTCGCATGTTACGTGTCCGCCATTTTTATCTTTCGGAACCGGCTTTCCTTTACCCTTGATAAATTCGTTCGGATCGATTGGTACCGTCGGTGGCGTTGTCCCCTTAGCACCCTCACCCTCACCATACGACGTTGTAGGAATAAATTGAATTACCAAAATGCTGCAGGTCAGCGCTGTCCAAATAACAATAAATCTCTTAGATTTCATTTTTTACTCCATATAGCGTCTTAGCACCGTGGCTTTTTAATGTCAGGATCTTTCGGGATAAACGGACTGGGAGTTACTGTTGGTCGTGGAGGACATCGGTACTTTTTAGATGGTGATTTGCTTTCAGATCCATGACTCTTTTCTGTTTTGGATATTGATTTTTCCGATTTTTCCGTCGTCTCTTGCGCGAGCGCAGACATCGCGAGCATGTTAGTTATAACAATGTACAGCCCAATGTGTATTCTATTTAAATAAAACATCGCAGTTACACCGGTTTGTTAGTCATTTATATACTAGATCGCGCGTTTAGCTTTGCAAGGTAATTCGACCGAAGTACGAAAAATTCGCACATTGTTACCTTTAATTTACTTTAAAATTACAGATATGTTACTGGTAACAACCTTGTTTTACTGTTTATCATATGAAAAGAAGTTTTCTGAACGCGTGATTCAATGATAGAACTTAGACTGGCCTACATTTGGCCCCAATGAAGAAAGTAGCCCTTAGCTGCTGCTTGCCGCCGCTGTAGGTCGGCACAGACGCGATTGGCCGCCCCATCCCTTACCCAGACGCTTGCGCTGGCCGATGACAAGACAGCCACGCTGCGGTGAGGTGCGCAGGTGTTTTTTATGTTGCAAGGAACTGCTTAAATAATCGGCACTTCTTTTTGATGCGGGCTCTTTTTCGCTTCAAGCAGTCCGCTTGCTGGTGAGACGGTAAGGCGATATGGATGAGGTTGGTATGGCTCGCATGGCCAAGTGTCAGCGCGTGCTGGCCCGCGCCGCCTATGTCACAAGCGGGGGGCCACGGATGAAAAAGGCCCGCCGAAGCGGGCCAGTAATACGGCTACTGTATTAGTAGCCTCGGGTTGTGTTAGGCTACCGCAAAGATAGTTTTAAACAGTACAGCACTGTACAAATTTGCATTAACGCGGCCAGTGCTGCACCGCCAGCGCGATATACGCGGCGGCTAGGACCAGATACAAAGTTGCTGTATCCATGTACTCCTTCCTGTAAGTTGGTGGTATGTGGACTGAGGGGACCCGCCGAAGATGCTTCCCGGCGAACTACGGCGGTATCCCTTCCCTTTTCCGAGACGGCCCTTCGCGGGCCGTTTCTCTTTGGAGCGCCCATAAGCGCTTCGGAAACAACTGTACCAGACGACACCTACCGCGGACGAAATCTGGGGGCAGTTCAAATCCATGCCGATACAACCTACTGCGCCCCTTCCCGCTATTTGCGCGACTTCGACGTCGCATCCGGTGCGCGCACGCCGTTAAACCTAGCCGTAACTCGCTGAACGGCGTGCCGATAATGTCGCCCATTTAGGGCCGCGGGATCGCGCGAAATGCTGGTTTCCATGTAGGAGCCGCAGTGAGCGATACGATGGCCTCAACGTCTACCCGCTAAAGGGCATTGACACTCAGTTACTCAACTCAGACAATCAACTCAAGTACTCAACTCATTTGAGGCAAATATGATTGTTCTGATAGGGGCGGAGAAGGGCGGCGTTGGTAAGTCCACGATTGCCAGCAACTTGGCCGTACACCTGGCGCATAACGGCGTGGACGTTGTCCTTTTTGATACGGACGGACAAGCGACGTGCGCGCGGTTTATCGAGCGGCGGGACGAGGCCGGGATAGGTCCGTCTGTGCCCTGCGTGCAGCGGACAGGCGACGTATCCGCGACGCTGCGGGACCTCGGAAATCGGTATCAGGTGATTGTGGTGGATGCCGGGGGCCGGGATTCTCGAGAAATGCGATCCGCTATGGCCGTGGCCAATTTGCTATTGGTCCCAACGCGGGCCAGTCAGGCGGACTTGGAAACGCTCCCCAAGGTTAATGAGTTAATTGGTTTAGCTCGGGGGTTGAATCCTGAGCTAAAGGCTTCCGCCGTACTCTCGATGGCCCCGAGCAACCCCGTGATACGGGAAGTGGAGGACGCACGGGAGCTAATGGCGCAGTTCGATCAGCTGGAGCTAGCCGAAACCGTCATCCGGGACCGCAAGGTGTACCGGGACGCCCTCCTTAGCGGGCACGGCGTAGTGGAGCGGGATAACTCGCAGGCGCGCGCAGAGATTCAGTTGCTAGCCCAAGAGTTCTTTGAGTTGAGTAACTCAATGGAGTTGAGTAAATGAGTAAATTCCAAATAAAGCCGAGCACTGGCGGGGGCGCTGGGAAGCCCACGACGCGGCAGGAGTTCGTTTCCGGGGCCGCCCTCGTGCAGTCGCAGGCCGGTACTCGTCCGCCTAAGCCAGTCCGGTTGAACTTGGACCTAGACCCCGAAGTGCACAAGCAATTGAAGCTCCGCGCGGTCGAGAACGGCACGACCGTAGCGAAACTCGTACGCGACCTGATTACGCGGGAACTTGGCTAGGGTTGGTTGGGCAAGGGGTAGGGATTCGACGGGACAGGCAGTGTGCGTTTCTCCGCAATTCATTGACAGGGGAAGGCGAAATGAATACTATAAGTAGCAAATTTATTATGAGCGTAATACCCATGTCTCTAAAAACGCTGAAAGGCGGCTTGTCAGGTTTGGATGAAACTAACCAAGTACTGGACCTATTTGACACTGGCGGTAGTACGCTGAACACTCAACTGGCTGAAAGAACGACGAATCGCTGCGAAATTATCGTGGGCGACGCGCGCCGCATCTTGCACGAGATGCCAGGCGGGTGCTTTGATTGCGCCGTGACATCGCCCCCATACTGGGGGTTGAGGGATTACGGCATCGACGGGCAGATAGGGGCAGAAACTACGGTAGATGAGTACATTGAGGACCTAGTGCGCTTGTTCCGGGAGGTTCGGCGCACTCTCTCAGACGAAGGCACTCTATGGCTGAACATTGGTGACAGCTACACGTCAGGGGGGCGGACTTGGCGGGATTCGGATAGCAAAAATAAGGGACGGGCAATGGATTATCGCGCCCCGACGCCTGACGGTTTGAAGCCGAAGGACTTGATCGGTGTACCTTGGCGATTAGCGTTTGCCCTTCAGGCTGACGGCTGGTATTTGCGCACTGACATGATCTGGAACAAGCCAAACTGCCAACCTGAGAGCGTGAAGGACCGGCCAACCCGCTCCCATGAGTACGTGTTCCTATTTTCCAAGTCAGAGAAGTATTACTATGACTGGCAAGCGATCATGGAGCCTGCAGCGGACAAAAAACAGAAGTCGAAAAACCGGCGCACCGTCTGGAACATCAATACCGAGCCTTACCCCGGCAGTCACTTTGCAGTCTATCCGCGGGCGCTTGTTCGCCTCTGCGTTGCGGCGGGTTCCCGAGAAAATGGCCAGGTACTTGACCCGTTTTTCGGGTCAGGGACTACTGGTGTCGTTTGCAATGAGTTGGGCAGAAAGTGCACAGGCATTGAGCTAAACGCGGAATACGCAGAACTCGCACGCGAGCGATTGTTACGCGGTCGGTAAGCTAAAAGCCCAAGTCGCATGCACCTTGCAGAGGTCTTTTCGCAGGTGTTTGATTTGGAGCTTTCGCTCTGTGCCCCCATCGAAATACAGCGCGTACTTAAGCTGCCCAATTGCATCTTTGACATAGCCGTAGCCGGGCTGCGGATTCTGTGTGCTGTCGGTACACACTTTCAGTTCGCAGTTCGCCGCCTCGAGCAGCAGCGCTTTGGGAATTTCGACAAGTTCGTAGCGGATCATTGCGCCGTCATCTTTCAGACGTCGGAGCGTGAAAATG
>NZ_FCOJ02000113.1 GCF_001545035.1 Caballeronia glebae | reverse complement strand
CGCCGAAGCGCCGATCTTCAGCGTGGCCGACTACGGTCTCGTCGGCGATCTGTTCTCGGTCGTGCCGGAACTGGTGAGCGCACTGTGACGACGGATCGCGTGCCGCTGCACACACGGCAGATCACGCTGCAAGGCTTCAAACGCGCGGACGGTCTCTATGACATCGAAGGCCGTCTGCGCGATACGAAGTCGTACGATCGCGCTTCGCACGGCGTGATCGTCAAGGCGGGCGAGCCGGTACACGAGATGATGCTGCGCATTACTATCGGCGTCGATTTTGTGATCCGCGAGGCGATTGCCGAGTCGATCACCGTGCCGTACGTTGGCCATTGCGAAACGATCACGCCCGAGTATCGCAAGCTCGCAGGCATGAAGCTGGCGCCGGGCTTCATGCGCGAGATCAGAAACCTGTTCGGCGGCACGCGCGGCTGCACGCATCTGACCGAACTCATCGGCGCGGTGGCGACCGCCGCGTTTCAGACGATGAGCGAGGAAATCAACGCGAGCGGCACGACGCGGCCGTTCCAGCTCAACGGATGCCACGCGCTGCGCACGGACGGTCCGCTCGTGAAGGCATTTCATCCAAAGTGGTACGAGGCGCCGAAGCGCGCGTGACGCCGCTTCTTGAAGTAGGCCGCACGCGCATGTTTAATAGGCACCGCCAGTATCAAGATTCAAGTAGAGCATGTCATGTTCGAGATTACTGATAAAACGTTCGTCTTCCTGAATAAGCTCCTCTAGAACGTCACCGTTGGATAGCACGCCGATAACCTTTCCGGAATCGATCACCGGCAGATGGCGGATTCGCTTCGTATGCATCAACGCAAGGCATTGTTCACACGTGTGCTCGGGCGTGACGTAAAACACCTGCGTAGTCATGATCTCGCCAACCTTCGTCTCGGCAGCGCTGCGGGCTTTCAGTTCGACCTTGCGCGCATAGTCGCGCTGGGACACGATGCCGGCAAGTTTGCTGTCCTGCAACACGAGCACAGTCGTGACATCCTCGTCGGCCATCAGACGCAGCGCAGTCAGCACGGCGTCCTCGGGGCCGACCGAGATCACTTGCCGCGGGTTCTCAGACAAAATTTGCCGAGCTGTTTTTCTCTCCTTTTTCATGGTTGTCTCCAGTAAAGGGCCGGCATTTGCGCACGCCTGTGCCGTCGATTTTTCACTATCGTCGATTTAAAGTGTAGTCCGCTTTATCTGCGTCGAACGAGACCGCTTCCGCGTCCGTTTCCGTGAACGAACCGCTACAGCGCCAGCTTCCTTTCGCTCATCCATTTGACGATCGCCGGGTCTTGATGCGAAAAGAAACTACTTTCGCCTGAGTCTAGTCCCTCGATCTGCGCGAAATCGGATGCATCGAGCTGGAAGTCGAACACATCGAGGTTCTCCGCCATTCGCTCCTTGCGCACCGACTTTGCCAGCGTCACGATTCCACGCTGAAGCAGCCAGCGCAAAACCACCTGCCCGACTGTCTTGCGATGCTTCTCGGCGATCCCCGTAAGCACCGCGTTACCGAACAGATCTTTCTTGCCCTCGGCAAACGGCGCCCACGCCACGGTTTGAGCGCCCAGTTCGCGCACGAATTCGACGTTCGCAATCTGCTGATGAAAGGGGTTGACTTCCACCTGATTGACGGCCGGAGCGATCTCGTTGAAAACCTCGATGTCCATGAAACGATCGGGAAGGAAATTGCTCAGTCCAATGGCGCGGACCTTCCCTTGTCGGAGCGCTTCCTCCATCGCTCGCCAGGCACCGTGAACGTCATTGAAGGGCTGATGAATCAGATAGAGATCGACGTAATCGACCTGCAACCGACGTAGCGACTTGTCAATGGCTTGCTGGGTACGCTGATAGCCCGCATCCTGCACCCAGAGCTTGGTCGTGACGAAAAGCTTGTCTCTGCCAACGCCGCTCTTTCTGATGCCCGCGCCCACGGCCTCTTCGTTCAGGTACGAGGCGGCAGTGTCGATGTGGCGATAACCCGCGTCGATGGCGTCGATCACGCACCGCTCGCATTCGCTCGGATCGCTGATCTGAAAAACGCCGAAGCCCAGGACAGGCATCTGGACGCCGTTGTTCAGTGTTACTTGCTGCATGAATAATCCTCGTACTTGTTCGATTTCGATTCCGCGACGTTCATCGGTCGACGCGCTGCTGCATCTGAGCCGGATAGCGCTCTCCGACGATCTGAATGTCGCGCAACGCCGATTCGATCGCGGCAAGTTCGTCGCCGAACAGCGCGACGGCTGCGGCTCCGATGTTTTCTTTGAGGCGATGCAACTTCGTCGTGCCCGGGATCGGCACGATCCACGGCTTCTGTGCAAGAAGCCACGCGAGTGCGATCTGCGCCTGCGTCACCCCTTTCTCTTTCGCGATGTCACCGAGCACGCCGACGAGCGCGGCGTTGGCCGTGCGATTTTCTTCGGAAAAACGCGGCACGACGTTGCGGAAATCGTTCGACGCAAAGCGGGTGCTCGCATCGATCGCACCCGTCAAAAACCCCTTGCCCAAAGGGCTGAAGGGAACGAAACCGATGCCGAGTTCGTCGAGCGTCGGAAGGACTGACTGCTCGGGTTCACGCCACCACAACGAGTATTCGCTTTGCAGCGCGGCGACGGGTTGAATGGCATGCGCGCGACGAATCGTCTTCTCGCCGGCTTCCGAAAGACCGAAGTGCTTGACCTTGCCTTCCTGAATGAGATCCCTGACGGTTCCGGCGACGTCTTCGATCGGAACGTTCGGATCGACGCGATGCTGATAGAACAGATCGATTCGATCCGTCTTCAGCCGCTTCAACGATGCCTCCGCCACCGCACGGATGCGCTCGGGCCGGCTATCCAGCGGCTTCTTTGAATCGGCGTCCTGAAAGCCGAACTTCGTCGCGATGACGATCTCATCGCGGAAGGGCGCCACGCCTTCGCCCACGAGTTCCTCGTTGACGAACGGACCGTAGCACTCGGCTGTATCGAAGAACGTGACACCCGCCTCGTACGCCGAGCGAATGAGCGCGACGCCATCGGCCTGCTCGACGGCCGGGCCGTAGCCGAAGCTCAGGCCCATGCAGCCGAGTCCGATTGCCGAGACTTCGAGTCCTGAATTACCGAGCTTGCGCTTTTGCATTGCTGTCTCTCCCTTGGATGAGCCGTACGGCATGACCGCGAGATTATTCTTTTGTATTCGACTCAACAATCGACCTACAATTTCATGGGCCTATGAACATCATTCAATAATGCAAAAAGCCGGTCTGTCCGAACTGACTGTTTTCGTCGAAATCGCCCAGCAGCGCAGTTTCAGCGCGGCCGCGCGTAATCTGGGCGTTTCGCCGTCTGCGCTCAGTCATACGATGCGTGCGTTTGAGGCGCGGCTCGGCGTTCGGCTGTTCAACCGGACCACCCGCTCGGTCGCGCCTACCGAGGCCGGCGAGCGTTTGCTTGCGCGGGTCGGTCCCGCCTTGGCCGACCTGCGCGACGCCGTGGGTGAGGCCGCGTCCACGCGTGATCGTCCGTCGGGGGTGATTCGCATCAGCGCGTCTGAATCCGCCGCGAAGCCGCTCGTGCGTCACGTCCTGCCGGACTTCCTTGCGCGTTACCCCGGGATACATGTGGAGATCGTCGTCGATACGCGCTTGATGGATATCGTCGCCGGTGGCTTCGATGCGGGCATTCGCGTGTTGCAGGACGTGCCTCGCGACATGATCGCGGTGCGCTTCGGAGACGACATGCGCTTCGTCGCGGTGGCGTCGCCGGGCTATCTGCGGGAACATCCGGCGCCGCTCGCGCCGCACGATCTCGCGCAACATCGATGCATCCGCTTTCGCTTCGAGAGCGGCGCGCTCTACCGATGGGATCTCGAACGCCGCGGCAAGACCGCGAGCATCGACGTCGATGGTCCGATGACGCTCGGCAACCTGAATCTGATGATCGAGGCGGCGCTCAACGGCGTGGGCATCGCATGGGTTCCGGACCATCTCGCGACAGAGCATCTTCGGTCGCGGCGCCTGATACAGGTGCTCGCCGAATGGAGCCCTTCGTTTCCCGGACTGTGCCTGTACTACCCTTCGAATCGGCATCCTCCCGCCGCGCTTCGCCTGTTCGCGGATGCCGTGCGGGTCTGGGCCGAAGGCGGTGCTCGGCGCGGAGCGTCAACGCGCGCGGTGTGATGGAGCGGGGCGGAAGGCGAGATCGAGCGGCGGTGAGGGGTTGGTTTTTGGGGTTGCTGCTCGCGCGCTGGGCAAGTGCGCATGGGCTTCGGGGAGTCGACCCGCGACGGACCTTCGATCCAACCTGTACCCGTCCGTCAGCCGCCACTTAGCGTACAACTCCCTCGGCCCCGTCTTACCTTGCGAGCGACGGCTACCGCGATCTTGCCAAAAAGAGGTGTTCCACAACAGGTCAGTCATCTGGGCTTCACTACCCGACAACTTTTAAATTACCCGACGAGGTGCAGCAGTGGCAACGTCGCCACTATTTGGTGTTCCGGTTGATTCGATTAACAGGATGTGGGCTTCCTCTTCCGCCCTCGGGCGATGTTCAACACCCTTTGGAACGACGAAGAGTTGTCCAGGGTCGAGCTGGACAGTTACGTCGCCAGGAAGATCAATGAATACCGTGCCTTTCACGACGAGAAAAAAGTCGTCGGTATCGGCGTGCGAATGCCAGGCGTACTCGCCTTTGATTTTCGCGATCATGATGTCGTGACCGTTAAATTCCGCGACCGTGCGCGGTGCCCAGTGTTCACTGAACTGAGCCAGCTTGCTAGTTAGATCGACGGATTGCGTTTTCATGAAGAGCCACAAAAGAAAAATGGAATCGCAGTCTAGGCCGGACCTTCGAGTATCGTCTTGTACAATTGTTTCATGGCATCCCATCAGACCGAATCAGGCACCGACTGGGCCAGGTTTCTTCATGGAACCGGTAGCGGAATCACGCTCATGCAGGCTCATTTCACAGAGCACTCGTTTGAGCGACACAGCCACGCCACGTATTCCATCGGCGTTACCCAATCAGGCGTTCAGAAGTTCAATTGTCGAGGGACACAGCATGCGAGCCTGAAGGGTGACGTCATGCTGTTCAATCCCGATGAGCCGCATGACGGGAGCCGCGGTACCGATGAGGGGTTTGGCTATGCCATCCTCTATGTCGAGCCAGCACTCCTGGAGACCTGGTTCGACCGATCTGCAGGAACTGTTGTTTCCAGGTATTTCACACACACGGTGGTGAATGACGGCCGCGCATCGCGTCTACTGAGCCAGGCAGTCGCCGCACTGTCGCAACCGCAGGAATCAATGAGCGCAGAGGTCTTGACGAGCGCCTCGCTCATCCATTTGCTAGCAAAATACGGAGAATATGCCGCGAATGTTCAGGCGTGCATCGATCCGGGCAGGCGCAGAATGGTCATGGTTCGAGAGTTTATCGACGCGCATTTCCAGGAGGACCTGACTGTCGATCTGCTGGGCCGTCTGGTGGGGTTGTCTCGTGTGCATCTGACAAGAGCTTTCTCAAGCTCGTTCGGCGTTCCACCTCATATCTATCTGAATATGGTCCGTCTCCGCCAAGCTCAGAGCGCCTTACTGAGCGGACATTCTCTTGCCGATGCTGCAATTTCGGCCGGCTTCGCGGATCAAAGTCATTTCAGCCGGCGCTTTAAGGGCAGCGTCGGCTTGTCACCCGGCGCATGGCTTAAACAAGTGACTAGCACGTAGTCACAAGTCCAACCGAAGCAATGCAGAGTACTCCAGCTTGCGTCCGAGTCGGTACGAGACTGCGGCCCTCAAAGTGACGCCTCGATTGTCGCAAGGTGGCCGGTTCCTGAAGTTACTGCTCGCGCCCTGTGCAATTGCGCCTGAACTTCGCCATTCGACCCGCAACCGCCGATCGGGGTACTGGGATCTCAACAGCCGCTCGGCAGCGTAGTTGAGTCATCAACGTCTAATCGAAATATGCACTAGATTCGGTCCGACTATAACGGCGCGCGCCATGGCGTCTGTCGCCGGGTTTTATTCGCCTATTTCGTTTAACGACCTAAACTAAGGGCTGCTTGTTGGTGAGGCACAGGGAGTAGTGTAGAGCTCCAAGGTTAGCCCGTTTCGGCGGACTCTTTTTTGTCTGCGCCTTCTCCCGTCTCGTCCGAGTCAGATAGCCAGATTTTCGGGAGACGCCTCGAAGGGGGGCTAATCATGCGTTCTCCAATACCAGTGCAGCGCTACAGCTTGCACTTGACTCGACATCCCCTTATATTGATGCGAATCAATTGACGGGACATAACCGCACATATCCTGAGCATGCATAACTCGGTCATAACGCTCAAAGGGGCGCAAATTATCGAATCGGACTTTGCGCGCATCAGTTTGAGTGAAGCAGTAACTTAGGTAGGGTGGCAGATCGTTAAATTTTCTGCCTGTTCCTTGCATCTGTCTGAGCAAAGCACACTTGGGCTTTTTTGTAAGACGGAGGATATCAGTAGAGCGTTGCAGAAATGTCCTAGGACAGCCGACCCAAAGACTTGCAGGCTTCGATTTTTTTTCGGACGTCTCCGAAGAGCCTATAAGCATGCAATCGTCTTTATAGGCGCGGCAACTCGACGACTCGATGAACGGGCGTCGTCGCTTTACTTGGAGCATAAGAAATGAACGCAATCAAGACACTCAAGTTGGCTAGTAGCGCAGTGATCCTCGCGGCATCCTTCAACGCTTGGTCACAAAGCAGCGAGCCCGCTGCTACCTCAGTGGGATCGGAGACATCGGCGACATCCCAAGGTATGTCCAAGTCCGACGTGAGGAAGGCGAAGCGGGCACTCAGTAAAAAAGTGCTAAGTGCGCTATCAAAGAGCGGCGTTGATCCCGCGGGCGTCAGTGTGATCGTCAAGGGCAGCGCAATCACGCTTGCAGGGCACGTCCCCGATGCATCCCAAGTCGAAAAGGCTAGTACGGCAGCGAAGAGCGTTTCCGGCGTTACGTCAGTGAAGAATTCGCTATCAATCAAGGAAAAAGGGGGGCACTAATTCTCCCTAAGGTTATAAAGTGGATTCTCCCGTCCCGGTCGAAAAGTGTGGCCATCACTGACAAGCGAGTCGCATCGTGACGGGAAGAATCCAGTTGGATTGTGTTGCCCTCTCGGGCAAGTCCTGATCAGCGCGTTGCAGGACGCGACAATCGTCGACTCTTTGCGAATCGCCAACGCGAACGTCGCCGGGGCGGCATCCCTTTGATGCTGCCTTTTCGACTTGTGTCGTTCATCGCGTTGAGGTGGATCGGCGATTGACCTTTCTGGTCGAAAGCACGCCTCGACCGGTCGCGCTTCGCCCCTCAGGGTAATGCCCGTACCAGGATCCAACTAGCGTCGCGAGTCGCAGCCATCGCTGCTCGGCCCAATGATGCCTGCGTTGACATACATCGCAAGTGCACTGAGCACGAGTTGAGTCGGAAATGCCAAAACCAGCAATATTCCGCAAGTCATGGTTTAGCCGACACGCCGTGCAATACAGTCTGTCAATGGTATAGCGCAGAAGTCGGCAACGATGCGACGCGCAATCGCTGGTTATAGAAACTTCGTTAACATCGCTGGAGCCGACGTTTGAATGACTGCATGGTCGCACCGACCAATGACAACTCATGGCCGGTTCCTGAAGTTGCTGCTCGCGCCCTGAGCAACCGCGCCCGAACTTCGGCACTCGACCCATTGCCGAACATTGAGCGGTCGTTCGGTACGGCCAAACCAGATCAAAAGATAGATCGGCCCATAGGGTCATCCATTGGATGGCAAGGAGGGCCAACACGCAGAACTTCCGTTGCTGCTGGTCATGCCGCTTCGATCACGTCGCATCGCTTAAAACGCGGAGCAATTCGAACGGCATATTTGAAGTTGGCGGTTCTGACTTTGGTCGCATAAAGTGTGTGGTAAACATCGCGCCTTTTTCCTATCGATGGTGCGCAAGGCTATACGCCCGGCAAACATCGAAGTCTGTGTAGAAAGCGTTCCAAGAGAAAGTTATCTCTCGGTCTTGGCTGGAGCAGGCAAATGAACAAGATGCTTATAACCGGTGCGACGACCATGATCACGCTGGCGGGCGCGGCGCATGCGCAAAGCAGCGTCACGCTATACGGGCTGATCGACGCGGGTCTGTCCTACACGAACAGCCAGATCACCGGACCAGGAGGCGGGCATAGCAACTGGGAGATGACGAGCGGTGCGGTTCAGTACAGCCGCTGGGGCTTGCGCGGAGCTGAAGATCTCGGTGGGGGGCTGAAGGCCATCTTCACCCTGGAGAGCGGCTTCACCCTGAATAACGGACAGTTCTCGTCGAGCAACCGCATCTTCAATCGTCAAGCGTATGTTGGCTTGTCGAGCCGCGATTACGGCGCGCTCACGCTTGGCCGCCAAACCGACAGCATGGTCGACTTCGTAGCCCCGCTTTCATTGACCGGCACCGAATTCGGCGGCACGCATTTCGCGCATCCATTGGACAACGACAATCTGAACGATTCGTTTCAGATCAATAACTCCGTGAAGTATGTGAGCCCGAATTTCGGCGGCCTGAAGTTCGGTGCGCTCTACGGCTTTTCCAATCAGGCGGGTGGATTCACGAACAATCGCGCGTATAGCTTCGGCGTGTCCTATGTATGGGGCGCGCTGAGTTTCGGTGTTGGTTATCTCGGGCTCAGCAGTGCTGCGCGCACGCCGGGACAGGTGAATACGAACGGCGCAGTCACCGATACGACCGGCGCTTCCCTGCAGGGCGCGCTCGCGCCGACGGGTGTGCCCTTAGGCGTGCTGGCCAGCAGTCAGAAGACGCTCGGCGCAGGCGTGAACTACTCCTTCGGTCCGGCTGTGGCGGGCTTCGTATACTCGCAAAGCAAGCTCGCCCAGTTCTTTCAGACGGGGCTGAGTGGAACCTTCCAGAACTTTGAGGGAAACCTCCGCTATGCGCTGACGCCGGCGGTCGAACTTTCGGGCGCCTATACCTATTCGCGCGCCGGCGGAAACGGAGGCGGCGGCATTCCCCATTGGAATCAGTTGAGCGCAATGGCCGACTATCGCTTCTCCCGGCGCACGGATGTCTATATTCAAAGTGCATGGCAGCGCGTGAGTCCAAGTGGCAGTTCGCCATTAGGCGTGGCATGGATCAATGGCGTCAGCGCGCCGTCTTCCACGACCGATCAGATTCAGGCGACAGTCGGCTTGAGACATCGCTTCTGACGCCCCAGGCGCAGTCAGATTGCCCGCGCGAGCCTCGCCGTCGACGCATGTGCCATCTTTTTCAGCGGCGGCTACAGAATGACGATGAGACCTTCAACCGACCGGAGTTCCGAATCACCCGGCGACTGCTGGTGGCGGGTTCCCGAAATCGCTGCTCGCGCCCTGTGCAATCGCGCCCGAACTCCGGCGCTCGACCCACTTTGGCCATACGCGGCGGCACTTGCATGACGGTCGTTCCCAAGGCAATTCGAAGATCCGCTCATGCAAAATCGCCGTTGTTTGTTCGATGTCAATTAAAATGACCGCGGTGGCAGAAGTGATTGCTGTCAGGCACCCGTCTGATACGCGCTGTCCGTCACACAGGAGTTGGTTTTGGAACAAGTCGGTCATCTGCTCGTCGTCGCTTTACTTCGCACGCTCTCGATACTTCCGTACCAATTAGTCGCGAGGCTTGGAAGCGCAATCGGCGCGGCCTTATATGCGCTTCCCGGCCGCCGCAAACATATAGTCCTTGTCAACCTGCACCTCTGTTTTCCCGAAAAGTCGGAACGTGAGTGTGACGAGCTTGCAAGGGAACACTTCCGACATGTCGTTCGCAGCTATCTCGAACGAGGCGTTCAATGGTTTGGTAGCGCGCGAAAAATCAGAAATCTCGTCCAGATCGAAAGCGCGATCGATCTCGAAGACAAGAATGCTCCGCCCACCATCTTTTTGGGGTTTCATTTCGTGGGCATCGAGATCGGGTGTCTGGTTTACTCATTGAAGATGCCTGCCGCTTCCTTGTACACGCGCATGTCGAACACGCGTCTTTGCGATCTGGCCAAACGGCAGCGCGGCCGGTTCGGCGCAGAGATGATCGAACGTTCGACAAGCGCGAGGAAAATCGTGCGGCTCCTTCAAGAGGGCAAGCCGGTCATGCTCGCTGCGGACATGGACCACGGCATCGATAACTCTGTCTTTGTGCCATTTTTTGGCGTTCCTGCGTGCACGCTAACTTCTGTTTCGCGGCTTGCAAGAGTGGGGCACGCGCGCGTCGTGCCGTTCGTCACGGAAGTACTGCCGGATTTCAAAGGGTATCGGTTGACCGTTTTTGCACCGCTCAGCAATTTCCCATCGGAAAGTGAAACCGATGACGCGCGTTGCATGAATGCGTTTCTCGAAACCCAGGTCATGAAAATTCCCGCGCAGTATTACTGGGTACATAGACGCTTTAAACATCGTCCGCCCGGCATGCCCGCGGTGTATTGATCGTGAAATGCGCCAAGTCATTGACTGATTTGGCGCGGTGCGGTCACACGTGCTCGGATTCGCAATACTCCGAATAGGACTTTGCCAGCGTATTAGCGCACGAGGCACGGCTTCTTGTTATCGAACTTCCAGTTCGGAATCAGATATTGCATCGCGACGCCATCATCGCGTGC
>NZ_FCOJ02000114.1 GCF_001545035.1 Caballeronia glebae | reverse complement strand
TCCTTGGCCGGATAGATGCGTCCGCCGGCTTCGCGCACGATCGTGTCGAGCGCGGCGAAAAGCTGCGAATTGCGCAACTCGTGCTGCGGAAAATCGAGCGCGAGCGAAGTCCCTTCCATCGGAAACGACAGCAGTCCGGGCGAGGGAATATTGCCGCAGCGCTTGAGTACCGCGAGAAACGAACCCGTGCCGCTCGATGAAATGCGATCGAGCATCGCGCGCACGGCGTCGCGCGCGCTCGCCGCCGGCACGACGCACTGGTACTGCTGAAATCCCGCCGGCCCGTAAATGCGGTTCCATTCGAGCAGGCTGTCGAGCGGATAGAAATAGCCGTCGTAACCCACGCGCGAAAGCTCGATCGCCTTGCGCTGCTTGCGGTAATACAGCTCGTTGAACGCGCGCAGCGTGAGGCCGTTGATGAGCGAGACAGGCGGCGTGAACGGCACGCGGCGCGTTTTGCGTTGTTCGACATCGAGCGAGCCGTGGATCGCGTGATCGCCCGCCATGAAAATGCCGCGTCCGAGCGCGGCTCCGCGGCTCGCGCAATCGACCCACGCAACGCAGTATTCATGTTTTGCGTCGTACTCCTCCGACAGATCGAAGAACTCGTCGAGCTTGCCGAAGCGGATGCTCGTCACGTCGATGAGACTCGTGCGGATCGGCATCAGCGAAAATTCGGCCCACAGGATGAGCCCCGTGAGCCCGAGCCCGCCGATCGTCGCGTTGAACATCTCCAGGTTCGATTCGGGCGAGCATTCGATGAGCGTGCCGTCGCTGCGCGCGAGGCCGAACGCGCGCACGTGCCGCCCGAACGTGCCGCGCACATGATGATTTTTGCCGTGCACGTCGTTCGCGATGGCGCCGCCCAAGGTCACGTACTTCGTGCCCGGCGTGACCGGCAGCATCCAGCCGCGCGGCACGGCGAGCGCGAGAATCTGTTCGAACGTGATGCCGGGCTCGGCGCGCACGACGCCGCGTTCCCAGTCGGCGAAGATGATCCGGTCGAGCGCGAGCGTCTGCACGACGTGATTCGAACTCGCGAGGCAAACGTCGCCGTAACTGCGGCCGTTGCCGAACGCGAGCGTCGTGCCGTGCGCGCGCTCGACGTCGCGCCAGCGCGCCTGCGCTTCGTCGCGCCAGTGCGCGGCGTGCGCGGTCTGCGGCAGGCGCGGGTAGCGGCCCCAGGAGAGCAGTTCACTCATCGGTCAGATCGCGAGCCAGAACGCAAAGCCGCACAGCGCGACGACGAGCAGGCTCATGCGATCGCGCGCCGCGAACACGATGGGATCGTCGTTCATCCTGCCGCGATGCGTGATGACCCATGTCCGGCTGAACCAGTAGAGCATCAGCGGACACACCATCCAGATGTATTGCGGATGCCGGTAAAGCGCCGTGGTGCGCTCGTCCTGGATATACAGCGCGAGCACGAGCACCGAGATATAGCCCGACGACGTTCCCAGCGACGACACGATGGCGAGATCGCTCGCCAGATAGCCGCGCCCGCGCGCGCCTTCGCGGCCGGCCTTCATCATCGCGTGAAGCTCGGTGTAGCGCTTCACGAGCGCGAGGCTCAGGAACGCGAACATCGAGAAGGCCAGCAGCCAGAAAGTGAGCGGCACGTGGATCGCCGCAGCGCCCGCGACGATGCGCGTCGTGTACAGCGCGGCGAGCACGACGACATCGATCATCACCTGGCGTTTGAGCGCGAGCGAATAGGCGAGCGTCAGCACGTAGTAGCCGAGCAGAGCCGCATTGAATTTCCACGACAGGAAGGTCAGCGCGATCGAGAAGGAGGCGACGAGCAGGACAGGGCAGAGCATCATGCCCCACGCGAGCGGCATCGTGCCGGCGGCGAGCGGGCGCTTGCGCTTCACCGGATGCTGCCGGTCGTCTTGCAGATCGAGCAGATCGTTGAGCAGATACACGCTCGACGCGCACAGCCCGAACGCGAAGAACGCAAGCACGGCGAACCCGATTGCAGTGGGCGATTTCAGTTGATGCCCCGCGAGCAGCGGCACGAAAACCAGCACGTTCTTCAACCACTGATGCAGGCGCAGCGACTTCGCCCAGACTTTGAGCGTCGGCGGGCGGCTCTCGAAGACCTGTTCGATGTTGTCGTGCTTCGACGCGGCGCGCACGACGCCCGCGTGCGGATTGACCACGTATGCGCGGTCGGCGGCGGCCCAGACGGCGATGTCGTCGTGCGAATTGCCGACATAGTCGAAGCCCTTCTCGCCATACTCGGCGACGAGCCGGTCGCGCTTGCGATGCGCCGAGAGATTGACGTGCTCGTCGGTGGCGAACACGCGATCGAAGATCCCGAGGTGCTCGGCGATCCGCTGCGCGAACGACTCGTGGCTCGCGGTGGCGAGCGCGATCGTGCGGCCGGCGGCGCGCATGTCGCGCAGCCAGTTCACGACCTGCGTGTTGTAGGGCAGCGTCGTGACGTCGATGCTCACATGCTCGGCGAGCCGCGATTTGAGCCCCGGTTTGCCGCCGCTCGACAGCCATTGCAGCGGCTTGTAGAACTTCTGCGGGAACGATCTCAGAAACGCAAATCCGCTCTCGACGAGAATGTCCGAGTGAATCAGCGTACCGTCGAGATCGACGACGATGGGCTTGTTCATACAATTCACGTGAGGTGATCGGGTAAGCCCACAGCGCGTCCGGACCGAACCCACCGGTTGGGAATCGGGCGCGGCAAATACTCCGCTTGCTCGCGGAATTTAGCACAATCCGTAACAAATTCAGTCCGTATTCCGCTCCGTGCGCGACGTCGCGCGGTTGCCGAAACCCCCGACATTAAGGACAATCTTGGCGTTTCCACTCGTCGATGCGGTCCGTTTTCCTTTCGTGGCGCGGACGCCCCCTTTGTCCGATGAACGCGAACGCCCCGCAGAACCGATCGGCGCTCAAGCCCGATGCCGCCATCACCCTCAGTATTTCGATCGTCGTCTATCGGCCCGACGCCGCGTTGCTCGCGCGCACCATCGAAACGCTCGAAACCGCGCTCGCGCAGTTGCACGACGTCGTCGGGCGCCCATGCCTGTATCTGATCGACAACGGTGATCCGGGCGAGCTCGCCGATCTGCCCGCGCCTTCGGATGCCGAATTCGACACCGTCGTGCTCAAAGGGCACGGCAACGTCGGTTACGGGCGCGGCCACAATCTCGCCATCGCGCGCGCGGACAGCCGTTTCCACCTGATCCTGAATCCCGACGTCGAACTCAATGCCGACGGCCTGCGCCGCGCGCTCGCCTTTCTGCACGGCTCGCCGGAGACCGGTCTGCTCGCACCGTGGATCGGCGGCGACGATGGCCGTCAGCAGTTCCTTTGCCGCCGCTATCCGGCCGTGCTCGACCTCTTCGTGCGCGGCTTTCTGCCGTCCGCGCTGCGCAAACCGTTCGCGGGGCGGCTCGCGCGCTACGAGATGCGCGATGTCATCGGCGAGAGCAATATCGTGTGGGACCCGCCGATCGTGAGCGGCTGTTTCATGCTTTTCAGAACCGACGTGCTCAAGTCGCTCGGCGGCTTCGATCCGCGCTATTTCCTCTATTTCGAGGACTACGATCTGAGCCTGCGCACGCGGCGCGTCGCGCGCATCGCCTATGTGCCGTCGGTGCGCATCCTGCATCACGGCGGCGGCGCGGCGAGAAAGGGCTCGGTGCACATCAAGCTCTTCGTCACGTCGGCGTACCGGTTCTTCAACCGCTTCGGCTGGAAGTGGCTATGAGCGAAACCGGCCGGCGCATCGCGATCACGGGCGCCAACGGCTTCGTCGGCCGCGCGGTGAGCCGTGCGCTGCTTGAACGCGGCATCGGCGCGAGAGGACTCGTGCGGCGCGACGCGCAATGCGAACCGGGCGTCGACGTCCGCCATATCGAAAGCCTCGACGCCATCGCGCCCGACGCCTTCGCCGGCTGCGACGCGGTCATTCACCTTGCGGCGCGCGTGCACGTCATGGCCGATGCCGCCGCACAGTCGCAGGCGGTGCTGGAAGCGTACCGGGCGATCAACGTCGACGGCACGCTCGCCGCCGCCGAATCCGCGCGGCGCGCGGGCGTCACGCGCTTCGTCATGGTGAGCAGCATCAAAGCGCTTGGCGAAAGCGATCCGGGCCGCCCGTTCACCGAAGACGACGCGCGCAATCCGCCCGATGCCTACGGCATGTCGAAAGCCGAAGCCGAAGTGAAGCTGCTCGAATTCGGCAGCCGCACCGGGATGGAAATCGCGATCGTGCGGCCGCCGCTCGTCTACGGTCCCGGCGTGCGCGCCAATTTTCTGTCGATGATGAGCGCGATCGCGCGCGGCATTCCGTTGCCGCTCGGCGCGATCGATGCGCGTCGCAGCCTCGTCTCGGTCGACAATCTCGCGAGCGCGACGATCGAATGCGCGCTCGATCCCGCCGCCGCCGGCCGTCTGTTCCACGTCACCGACGGCGACGACCCGAGCGTCGCCGATCTCGCGCGCAAGCTCGGCGAGCGTCTCGGCAAACCGGCGCGGCTCGTGCCGGTGCCGGTCGGACTCTTGCGCGGCCTCGGGCGTCTGACCGGCAGGACCGCGCAGATCGATCGGCTGACGGGCAGCCTGCGCCTCGATTCGCGCCGCATCCGCGAGACGCTCGGCTGGCGCGCGCCGCAATCTCTCGACGAAGGCCTCGCCGCCACGGCCGCATGGTTTCGCTCGACGCGCGGCCGATAAGCGGTCCGCGAACGTTAAAATACGCGCTGCTTCGACACCGGCATTGCAAGTTTTCTGACAGGTTCGATCGGCGCAATTATCGTTATTCATCAGATATTTATGACTAAACGCGACGAGCGATCGCGTATCCTTCGGGGTTTTGCCGGAGAAAAGAATTGCCAGGACGACGGGCCTCGTTTTTGACAACTCGATAACAACGCATGCTGCATTCGTATTTCCAGGATTCGCCGCCTCTGGCCGCGATGTCGGTCGCGGTATTGGCGTTCGCCGCGTGCGTGCTGATTCTGCGCACGCTCATTCGCACCGGCCTCGCGTGGCGTCTCGCCACCGACATCCCCAACGAGCGTTCGCTGCACGAACGGCCCACGCCGCGCGTCGGCGGCTGGGGCATCGTGCCGGTCGCCGTCGTTGCGCTCTTTCTGGCGGCGCCGTCGATGTGGCTCGTCGCGGCATGCGCGATCTTCCTCGCCGCCGTGTCGCAGATCGACGACCGCCGCGGCCTGCCCGCGCGCGTGCGCTTCGCGGCGCATATCGTCGCGGTGGCGCTCGTCATCGTCGCGCATCCGGCCAATGTGCCGTGGTGGGCGCTCGCGTTCGTCGGCTTTCTGATGCTGTGGCTCGTCAATCTCTACAACTTCATGGACGGCTCGGACGGGCTCGCCGGCGGCATGGCGCTGTTCGGCTTCGGCGGCTACGCGCTCGCGGCGCTCGCCGGACCCGCGCCGCAAGCCGATCTGGGCCTGGCGAGCGCGGCTATCGCCGGTGCGGCGGCCGGTTTTCTGACCCTCAATTTTCACCCGGCACGGATTTTTCTGGGCGATGCCGGGTCTATTCCGTTGGGGTTTCTCGCGGGCGCGTTCGGTTATTGGGGCTGGCAGCGAGGCGTGTGGCCGGTCTGGTTTCCGGCGCTCGTGTTTTCGCCGTTCATCGCCGATGCCACCGTCACGTTGTTGCGGCGTCTCGCGCGTGGCGAAAAATTTTGGCAGGCGCATCGGGAGCATTACTATCAGCGCATGGTGCGCCTCGGAATGGGGCATGGGCGCACCGCGCTCACGTGGTATCTGCTCATGCTGGCGGGCATAATGCTCGCAAATTGGGCACTGCGGTTTTCCGTTACGGGGCAGTGGGCGGCAGTTGCGGGCTGGGCAGTCGTGGTTGTGACAGCGGGCGCGGTGGTCGACGCGCATTGGCGGCGTCATGAGACGCGCCATTCCGAACAATCTTGAGGGTCCGTGCTGATGAATCGAATAAAAGCTACATGGCTATCGGCGGGCGCGTTCGGCTTCGATCTGATGGCTGTCGTCGGGTCCTGGATCGTCGCTTATCTGCTGCGTTTCAATGGCACCGTGCCGCATGACTTTCGCGATGGCGCGCTGCACGCGCTTTTCTGGGTCGTGCCGGTCTACGCCGTGGTCTTTCGCGTGTTCGGGCTGTATCGCGGCATGTGGGTGTTCGCGAGCCTGCCGGACCTCATGCGCATCTCCAAATCGATCGCCGTCGGCGCGCTCGTCGTGATGGTGGGCGCGGTGATGTCCCAGCCCACGCCCATCATCCCCCGCTCGGTGCTCATCGTTTCGCCGCTCCTGCTGTTCCTCGCGATGGGCGGCGCGCGCGCGCTTTATCGCGCGGGCAAGGAGTTTTATCTGTACGGCGGGCTCGTCGGACAGGGCAAGCCCGTGATCGTGCTCGGCGCGGGCACGGCGGGCGCGATGCTCGCACGCGAATTGTCGCGTTCGAGCGAGTGGCGTCTCGTCGGCCTGCTCGACGACGATCCTGCGAAACAGGGCCGCGAAGTGCTCGGGCACAAGGTGCTCGGCTCGTTCGGCGATCTGCCGCGCTTCGCCGAGCACTTGAAGACCGACTACGTGATCATCGCGATTCCGTCGGCGTCGGTCGAGGAGCAGCGGCGCGTCGCCACGTTGTGCGTGCGCGCCGGCGTGAAGGTGATGGTGCTGCCCGCGCTCACGCCGCTCACCGAAGGCGGCAACTTCCTGTCGCGCGTGCGCCAGATCGACCTCGAAGACCTGCTCGGCCGCGAGCCGGTGAAAATCGACATGCCGCACGTCGAGCAACTGCTTCACGGGCGCGTCGTCATGGTGACGGGCGGCGGCGGCTCGATCGGCTCGGAGCTGTGCCGTCAGATTTTGCGCTTCTCGCCCGCGCAGCTCGTCGCCTACGACCTCTCCGAATACGCGATGTATCGGCTGATCGAGGAACTGCACGAGAGGTTTCCGGAATGCTCGGTGATTCCGGTCGTCGGCGACGCGAAGGATTCGCTGCTGCTCGATCAGACGATGGCGCGCTTCACGCCGCACATCGTCTTCCACGCGGCCGCCTACAAGCACGTCCCGCTGATGGAAGAGCAGAACGCGTGGCAGGCGGTGCGCAACAACGTGCTCGGCACGCTGCGCGTCGCACGCGCGGCGATCCGCCACAACGTGCGCCACTTCGTGCTGATTTCCACCGACAAGGCCGTCAATCCGACCAACGTGATGGGCGCGAGCAAGCGGCTCGCCGAAATGGCGTGCCAGGCATTGCAGCAATCCGCGCCGCGCACGCAGTTCGAGACGGTGCGCTTTGGCAACGTGCTCGGCAGCGCGGGCAGCGTGATTCCGAAGTTCCAGCAGCAGATCGCGAAGGGCGGGCCGGTCACGGTCACGCATCCGGAAATCACGCGCTTTTTCATGACGATTCCGGAAGCCGCGCAACTCGTGTTGCAGGCGTCGAGCATGGGGCGCGGCGGCGAGATCTTCATTCTCGACATGGGCCAGCCCGTGAAGATAGTCGATCTCGCGCGCGATCTGATTCGTCTCTACGGCTTCTCGGAAGACCAGATTCGCATCACGTTCACGGGGCTGCGTCCCGGCGAGAAGCTCTACGAGGAACTGCTCGCCGACGACGAAACCACCACGCGCACGCCGCATCCGAAGCTGCGCATCGCGCAGGCGCGTGGCGTGCCGGACGACTTCATCGACGAATTGCTGCCGTGGCTCATGCAGCATCGCGTGCTCTCGGATGAAGAAACGCGCCGCGACCTGCGCCGCTGGGTGCCGGAATATCAAACCATGACGTTGCCCGTGCTGCAAAGCGTGCCGGTTGCGAAGGCGGCGAACGAGCGCGGCGCGACGGGCTGAAGCGGGCGTCACGCATGACGACGCTCGACGAAGTTCATGCGCTGACGCACGCTGGCTCGCTGTTGTCGCAAGCTGGCGAGATCGTCGCGCCGTACGATCTCGAAGTCGCGAACGACGCTGCGTCCGCTTACACCGCTTATTCCGCTTTGCCCGCCGCGATCCTGAACGCGGGCCGCGAACCCTTCGACCCCGACTATGCGCGCGCGAGCCGCGTGCATCTCGTCAATGCGTTCGGCGTCACGCTCGGCGATTCGACCATCGGGCTTTCGGCGCTCTTCGCCGTGCAACGCCTTCATCCGCATCTTCGGTTCACGATCTATCGGCCGGCGCGCGCGCCGCGCTATGTACAGCGTCTTTATGAACTCGCCGCGCCGCGTCTCTGCGATGTCGTCGATCTGCCCGTGCCGCTCGTGAGTCTGCCCGCCGATGAACTGAAGATCGACATCGGCAATCATCTTTTCTGGCCGCGCTTCGCCTCGATGCCGATGATCGATTTCTTCCTCTGGACGATGGGCGTCGCGCCCGCCAGCATCCCGGCCGACGACAAGCGCAATCACTGGCTTGCCGATTTGCCGCTGAGCGCGCGCACGAGCGAGCCTTACGCGCTCTTCTGTCCAGACGCGAGCACGCCCGTGCGCAGCATTCCGGCGTCGGCGCGCGCGCGTATCGTCGCGCGCCTCGCCGATCGAACCGGTCTCGCGGTGATGGGTTTCGGCGCGGTCGATCATCCGCGTTATCGCGACATCGCGCCGCTTTGCATCGACACGGACGATTTCCTCGCGTGGATCAGACACGCGCGCTATCTCGTCACGGCGGACACGGCGGCGCTGCACATCGGCGCAGGCTTCGACGTACTGGCGACCGCGTTTTTCACGACGATCCCGGCCGCCCTGCGCGCGCGCGATTACGCGAACTGCGCCGCGGTCGAATTCAGTTTGCCGCATCTCGAAGGCATTCACGCGAGCGCGCGACCCGCCGATCTGGCCGCGCTCGAACGCGCCTATCGCGATTACGACTGGCGCGCGATGCCGTTCGCGCGCGACGTGTCGCATGCAACGTCGTCGATTTTCGTTTGAGTCTTCAGTTCGTCTTGCTCACCTGAAACGACGGCAGGCGCGCGTACAACTCCGCGACCCAGTCGATGAACACGCGCACGCGCCGCGGCTGATGGCGATTGGACGCATACAGCACCGACACGATGCGCGGATACGACGGATAGTCCCGCAGCACTTCCCTGAGCGCGCCGCTTTTGATGAGCGGATCGAGCGTGTAACTGGAGCTTTGAATCAGCCCGAGTCCGTTGACGCCCGCGGCGATATACGAGTCGCCATCGTTCACGGCGATCTTGTGTTTCATCGCGACGACGCGCGTTTCGCCATCGACGACGAACTCCCAGTTGCGCACGCGTCCCGTGTTGTTCAGCACGTAGCCGACCGCGAGATGCCGGTCGAGTTCATCGAGCGACGCCGGCTCGCCGTGCTTCTCGATATATCCCGGCGACGCGCAGGTGATCTGCGCATAAGCGCCGATGCGTTTGGCGACGAGCCCGACATCGCCGACCGCACCCACGCGCACGACGCAATCGACCGCGTCCTCGACGAGATCCACTTGCCGGTCCGTGAGCAGCAACTCGACGCCGATGTCCGGATACGCGGCGAAAAATTCCGGCAACGCGGGAATGATCGTGTTCTTCGCCATGATCTGCGGCAGGCTCACTTTCACGTTGCCCTTGGGACTCAGCTTCGAATGCGACAGCGACGCTTCCATGTCGTCCACTTCGCCCAGCACGCGCACGCAGCGCTCGTAATACGCTTCGCCGTCTTCGGTGATGCTGATGCTGCGCGTCGTGCGATTGATGAGGCGCGCGCCGAGATGCGCTTCGAGCGCCTGGAGCGTGCGCGAGACGCTCGCGGGCGGCAGGCGCAGCGCGTCGGCTGCTTTCGAGAAACTGCCCGCCTCGACGACTCGCGCGAACACTTTCATTGCAAGGAAGCGGTCCATGCTCGGGTCCCGAAAACGTGATCGCGCGCCTCGATGGACGCGCGAAAGTAGAGCCTGCAAATTCAAGCGACGATCATACTTGCGTTCCACGCACGCGCGCCACAACGAACAGGCGCAGCGCTCAGAGCCCGAGTCCCTGACAGAGCCACGACGAGTAGTGTTCGATCATGCGTTGAAACGGCGCGTGATGGCCGTAGGCGATCGACGAAACGACCAGCAGCCCGCAACCCGCGACGAGCGCGCGCGGCATCTTGCGCGGCTCTTCGAAAACGCGTGTGAGAAAGAGCGCGGCGATGACCGCGCCGAGCACCCAGCCCGCGACGACTTCGGCGGGCGTGTGCGCGTCCTGCAAGATGCGGCTCGCGCCGATCGCCGCCGCGAGCGCGAGGC
>NZ_FCOJ02000177.1 GCF_001545035.1 Caballeronia glebae | reverse complement strand
CCCATGCGCTCCATGCCTTCGATCATCGCGGCGGGCGGCGCGGCGCCCGCGACCATCGCATGGACTTTCTGGGCGATGCCGGCTTTCATCTCGTCGGGCGCGTTGACGAGCAGGTTCTGCACGATCGGCGCGCCGCAATAATGCGTGACGCCGACGTCGCGAATCAGATCGAAGATGGTCTTCGCATCGACGCGGCGCAGGCATACGTTCACGCCCGCGCGCGCGGCGACGGTCCACGGGAAGCACCAGCCGTTGCAATGGAACATCGGCAGCGTCCACAAGTACACTGCGTGCTTGGGCATGTCCCATTCGAGGATATTGCTCACCGCGTTCGTGTACGCCCCGCGATGGTGATAGACGACGCCCTTCGGATTGCCCGTCGTGCCCGATGTGTAGTTCAGACAGATCGCGTTCCATTCGTCGGAAGGCGGCGCCCATTCGTATGCGGGGTCGCCGCTTTCGAGCAGCGCCTCGTATTCGATTTCGCCGATGCGCTCGCCCGCGCCTGTGTACTGCGAATCGTCGACATCGATGACGAGCACGTTCTGCGGCACGTCTTTCAACGCCCGGCGCATGACGTCCGCGAACTCGCGATCGACGAGCACGGCCTTCGCTTCGCCGTGCGCGAGCATGAACGCGAGCGTGGCGGCGTCGAGCCGCGTGTTGAGCGTGTTGAGCACGGCGCCCGTCATCGGCACGCCGAAGTGCGCTTCGACCATTTCGGGCGTGTTCGGCAGCATCGCGGCGACCGTATCGCCCAGGCCGATGCCGCGTGCCGCGAGCGCCGATGCGAGCCGCCGCGTGCGCGCGTAGGTTTCGGCCCAGTTGCGCCGCACATCGCCGTGCACGACGGCAGGAAGCGTCGGATACACCGATGCCGCGCGTTCGATGAACATGAGCGGCGTCAGCGCCGCGAAGTTGGCGGCCGTTTTCGGAAGGCCATCGTCGTACATGCCGGCTGTCATGGTGTCGCCTCCTGTGCGCGCATTTCGAT
>NZ_FCOJ02000116.1 GCF_001545035.1 Caballeronia glebae | reverse complement strand
ACCTGCGAGCGGCGCGCGGGATCGTTGAGCACCGCGACCGCATCGCGCGCCTGTTCCGGCGTCAGCGCGGCAACCGGCTGCGATGCGTGCTGCGCGGAGGCGGCTGCGGCGAAGGAGGACTGCGAAAAGATTGGAACAACGCTCGACACGACGACGAGCAGCACTGCAAGGAGCAATTTGCGCATGGGTCGGATGAAGATCTCGAAAATTTGAGGGACTCGATGCGGACGACGCGCACGACGTATGCTAACGCGATGTCGTCGACGCAGCAGAAACGGTCCCGGACAACCCTGACAGCGGTAGCATGCCGCGCTCCCGCCGCGGGCTGTGTGCGTTCAAGCGGCCGTCGGTTCGCCGCGATCGCGTGCGACATCGGGTTCAAAGAACACCCAGCGCACTTGTGGGAACGCACGCTGCAGATCGTCCTCGATGAGATTGATCGCATCGATCATCGCGCGGCCGCTTGCGTAGTCGATCAACTCGGCCTGTACCGCGACCACCACGTGCTTGCCCCATTGCAGCGTGATGAGACTGATGATGCGTTTTATCTCGGGACGCGCGCGCAAGTGCGCATCGATCGCCTTGCGTACTTCCGGGCTCGCGGATTCGCCGACGATCATAGACTTCACTTCACGCGCAACGAGAAACGCGACGATCATCAATAGCACGCCGACGCCGATCGAGCCGGCCGAGTCGTAGGCCGGATTGCCCGTGAGCATCGTCATGAGCACGGCGGCGAACGCGATCGCAAGACCGAGCAGCGCCGCGACATCTTCGCCCGCGACCACCAGCAATTCCGATTCGCGCGTCTCGCGAAACCATCGCCACAGCGTCTTGTCGGGCGCGCCCTTGCGAATCTCGCGCACCGCGCCCGCGAGCGAGAACGCTTCGAGCACGACGGAGACGCCGAGAATCACGAGCGCGACGACCGGATTCGACACGGGCTCGTGATGCATCAGCCGATGCGCGCCCTCGTACACCGAGAACGCACCGCCGACGAAAAACAGCAGCAGCGCGACGATCAGCGCGTAGAAATAGATCTCGCGCCCCGAGCCCAGCGGATGCAGCACGTTCGCGGGCGCCCGCGCGCGTTTGATGCCGAAGAGCAGCAACAGTTGGTTGCCGCAATCTGCGGTGGAATGGATGGCTTCGGCGAACATCGCGCCCGAGCCGGTGAACGCCGCCGCCGCGAACTTGCAGACGGCGATGCCGAAGTTCGCGGCGAGCGCGTAGAAAATAGCTTTCGGAGATTCTTCCTGCATGCGTTTTTATGTTTGATCAGCGCACATCGATGCGGCCCGGGCCGTCCACCATCTCGCCGATGACCGCCGCTTCGTCGAAGCCGTCCGCGCGGAAGATCGCGAGCACGTCGTCCACCGCTTCCGGCGCGCACGACACGAGCAGGCCGCCCGAGGTCTGCGGATCGGTTAGCAAGGCGCGGGCCTCGTCGCCTTCGACGTTCAATACGATGTCGTCGCCATATGCGCTCCAGTTGCGGCCCGATGCGCCCGTGTAGATGCCCGCGCGCACGAACTCACGCACGTGCGGCAGCCACGGCAGGTCGGCGTAACGGATGCGCGCCGTCAGTTTTGCGCCGCGCGCAAGTTCCAGCGTGTGACCGAGCAGACCGAAGCCGGTCACGTCGGTGAGCGCGTGCACGCCGTCGAGCTGCGCCAGATCCGCGCCGGGCCGATTGAGCTTGGTCGTCGCGTCGATCATCGCCTTGTAGCCCGCGGCATCGAGCTTGTCCTTCTTCAGCGCCGCCGACAGCACGCCGACGCCGAGCGGCTTGCCGAGCACGAGCACGTCGCCGGCGCGCGCGTCCGCGTTGCGCTTCACACGCGACGGATGCACGATGCCGAGCGCCGCGAGCCCGTAGATCGGCTCGACGGAATCGATCGAATGGCCGCCCGCCACGGGAATGCCCGCTTCCGCGCACACCGCTTCGCCGCCCTTCAACACTTGCGCGATCACTTCATGCGGCAACACGTTGATCGGCATGCCGACGAGCGCGAGCGCGAGAATCGGCTTGCCGCCCATCGCGTAGACGTCCGACAGCGCGTTGGTCGCGGCGATGCGGCCGAAGTCGAACGGATCGTCGACGATCGGCATGAAGAAGTCGGTCGTCGCGACGATCGCCTGCTCGTCGTTGAGCTTGTAGACGGCGGCATCGTCGGCGGTGTCGTTGCCGACGAGAAGATTCGGGAACGCGGGCAGCGGCGTGGCGCGCTTGAGCAGATCGGCGAGCACGCCGGGCGCGATCTTGCAGCCGCAGCCGCCGCCGTGGGACAGGCTCGTGAGACGCGGAGATGTGCTGGATGGAGTTGAGGTCATCGTCGGGTTGGCGCGCAGGGTCGAGTTCGATCGCGCCATTATCGCCTCTCGCGCGTGAAGCCGCCGCTCATCCGATTTGCGTGAAGGCCGGGATGGTCGAGCACGATGCGGTCGTTGTCCATGACGAGTTTCGGCGTGAAGCCCGTGTCGAACCCTTCAAAGCGATAACGCCGGTTCGGTTCTATGCATGTGTACGCCTGCGCCGCCCCACGGCGGTACGGGCACGTTCACCTGAATTTGCTCAAGCGGCGTCATGTGGATTGCAACGTGAGCCGCCGGAAATTATGGACAACTACTCATAGCCCACTCGTCAATTTGCTAATCATGCGAGACCCGGCAAGACGTCATGCAGTAAATCGGTATTCTTTATAACCCGCGCGTTTTCTGTCTATCTTGAATTAAAAGGCTGCTACATTCTGCCGCGGCTGGCTGGCGAAAACTTGCTGAGATAATTCGCGGTACCTGGCACTGTGCATAAAATCGCTATGGTAAAAAATGTTCGTATCAATTTCAAGAAGGGAAATTAATCATGATCGATCTAAATTTTGAAAATATTGACGTCCGAAACGTTCAATATGATGCCCGTGGTTCCGTGCCCAATTTCGACGCCCTTATGACGGAGTATCACGACGGATCAGAACGCGCAAAGTCGCGCACGGCGGGTATCTATGATCTGCATTATGGAATGGGCGCCGCCGAGCGTCTGGATTTGTTCCCGGCCCTAAAGCAGCCCGCGCCGCTTTTCGTCTTTATTCACGGAGGCTACTGGCATTCGCAGACTAAAGAAGACGCTTGTTCAATGGCCGACAACTTCACTCAGCACGGTGTCGCGTGCGCGACGCTTGAATATACGCTTCAACCTGAAGCGACGCTTGGCGAAATCGTACGCGAGGTGCGCACCGCTATCGCCTGGCTGTATCATAATTCGGCGCAGTTTGGCGTCGATCCCGAGCGTATCTTCATTGGCGGAAGTTCGGCCGGTGGCCACCTGTCGGGCATGCTGATCGCCGATGACTGGCAGCATCGTTTTCAGGTGCCGACTAACGTCATCAAAGGGGCATTGTGCCTGAGCGGACTTTACGATATTCGCCCGCTGTGTGAAACCAATATTAACGACTGGATGCGCCTCACGGCCGACCAGGCGCAGTTGTTGAGCCCCGTGTTTCATCTTCCGAAAAAAGAAAATGCGCCGCGCATTTTGCTGGATGTCGGTGCCAAAGAAACGACTGGGTTCAAGAACCAAACTCACTTCTATTACGAAGCCTGCAAGGAAAAAGGCTATGACGTCACTTTGCTCAATGACAAAGATAACAGCCACTTCTCGCTTCCTAATGAGCTGAACAGTGCCAGCAGCGACATGTTTAAGCAAACGATGGCTATGATCTAGAAATAATGCTGGAATGAGTATGCTTTTGAGAAATAATCTTTTAATCTATTATTATGTAAGTACTTAATATACAAGCATAACGAGATTTTGATTGGATTTTTCGCAAGCTTCAAAGCGAAGGGGATTTTATCCCTTTCGCGATAAATTATTAATTAAGGAGTATTGAGGTGTGTATGCATTGACAGTTTAATGCACCTTAATTATGAAAATATCCCCGTTATCACGTTGCCCTTCTATTTGATTTAATGATCCGCCTTGGTTAATGCATATTTAATTATTGGCATTAGACAAGGCTAGTCCTTGCTGACGAGAAAATTCGGAAAATGCGGGAAGTGGCGCCGCGCGCTTCCGCAGATCGGCGAACATGCCGAGCGCGATCCGCTGCCGCCGCCGCGGGACAGTGAGAAATGGTATCGATCGTGAACAAAATGTCGTGCGCTGAATCGGGCAATAGGCGGCGCTATCGCCGCTCGCCCCCACTGACGCGCTTGAAGAGACCCGGATAGTCCAGCACGAGGCCGCTCTCGTCCACCGTGATATCAGCCGTGAAGTCCGTATCGAGCCCCTCGTACCGGTAACGACGATTCGGCTCGACGCACGTATAAGCCTGCTCCGCCGCGCTCACGGTCAGTTCCGGCACGCGCACGTAGACCACGCGGATCACGCGCCGCTCGCCGCGTTCGAGTTGCAGGCGGCGGATCGGCAGCGTGTTGGTGAAAGGCGTCGCGGTGATGTCCACGTCGATGCAGCCGCGAAGCGATTCCTGCGGCTCGCCGTGCGCATCGGTCCATGCGTGTGCGTCGCCGTTGTTGCCGTCTCTGCGATGCAGATCGAGCGATGCGCCGCCCGCCAGCTTCAACGCGAGCCGCGTGACCTGCCAGCGCGCATCGCATTCGATGCGGTAAACGAGGCCGAAGGCACGCGCTTCGTCGTCGCCCACGACCGCGCTTTCGATCACGACGCCATCGCGCGTCTCGTTCAGAACGAGATGCTCCAGTCCCGCGCCGTCCTGTTGCGACCATCGCACCGCTTTCATCGCGCGCCTCGTCAGCGTGTTCGTCGGCATAAAAGGATACATCGCGCCGCGCTATGCTTTCGATTGGCATTCGACATGCGCGAATCACTCGACGCCATAAAACATCACACGGTATACTTCGCGCCACTTCCGCGCAGGCGCGCGCCGCACTTCAGCGCCAGTCACGCGATCCGTGCTCCGGCGATTCGCGCTCTGCCCGACCGTTCCCGAACGCCCCATTTCATCGCCCATCGCATGAAGAACATTCTTGCTCCCGCCTTGTTCGCGCTCGCTTTGTCGGCGTCGATGTTTCAACTCGTCCACGCGCAGGAAACGCCGGACGTGCCGGAGGATTATTCGTATCTGACCAGGCTTCGCGTGCCCGATGCCGTCGCGCAATGCGTCGCTGCGTTCGATCGCTGGGTGGAGAACGCACCGAAGTACGACACGCTCATCGTGCCCGACCGCCGCGTGCTCTCCGCGAAGATCGACGCCGATACTACGATCTTCAGTGTCGGAAATCCGATTCCGGTCGATCAGGTCATCGTGATGCGCGCGTTCGCGAAGGCGCGCGGCAAGGAACAATGGACGCGCGTGGATAGCCGCTGCGGCGTGCGCGATGGTCACGTGGTCGGCGTTTCGCTCACGCCGAACATGAAGCCGAAGATCGTCCGCTAAGGTGTTTCAGTGCTTCGCCGCGCGCCGCTGATGGGTGCGTTCGTCGAGCCATTTGACGACCTGCGGCCCGAATGTGCGCGGCGCCTTTGCATGCATGCGGCCCGCGAGATCCGATAACCGATCCGCCGCAAGCGCCTCGCGCATGCGCTTCTCCGCGTTCTTCATCACTGCGTGAACGGCGCATACGCCGCTCGTCGCCCAGGGCGGCGCGTCCTCGCCGAACACCGCGCAGCGCGCACGAATCTCCCTGCAATCGAAAAGCGGCTTGTCGCCGTCGATCGCGTCCACGACGTCGAGCACGCTGATCTCCGTCGACGGACGCGCGAGCGCAAAGCCGCCGCGCGCGCCTTCCGTCGCGACGACGAGCCCCGCCTTGTGCAGCTTCGTGAAGAGCTTCGCGACGTACTCCGCAGGCACGCCCTGCAATTCGGCGAGATCGCGCACGCTCGCCTCGCGCACGCCGTGCGGCGGCTCCGCGAGATAGAGCATGCAGTGCACCGCGTACTCGACGCCCGTGCTGATGTGAGACATAGCCACTCCGACAATTTGAATCGTAGTTCAGGATAACGTGTCGCGTGGCCGCGTGCAACGGGCGCGCTGCGCGTCGCTGGCGCTTTATGGACGCCGATCGCAAATATTTCCGGTTACACGTTTGCTTACAAACGAACACGGCTTGTCATTTTGCGAACCGCTACATTGGTCTCCATGGATTCACACGGAGAAACTCATGAAGAAGCTAGCGATCCTTGCAGCGTTGGGCGTGTTGTTGAGTAGCGCGCTATCGGGCTGCATTGTCGTGCCGGACGGTGGCGGTTATCACCATCATCACGATTATTACCGCGACTGATCCGTTCCGAATCACGCAGCGGATTTCAACGAAACTGCTACCAGTTGAATCGCGGTTTCGTTCGCAAGCAAACGACCAAGGAGCACATATCATGAACAAGACGAAGAAAAGCCTGCTGATCGCTTCCCTTGCCGCCGCGCTGGGCATGGGCCTCGCAAACGTCGCTTCCGCGGACGTGCATCACGACGCGCCGCATCGGGTGACGGTCGGCTGGCATGGCGAGCGCTACTGGGACGGTCATCGCTACTGGCAGCGTCAGGAGTGGGAGCGCCATCATCACCATGTCGCGCCGCCGCCGCCGCATCGCTACTAATGAACACGGCAGCACAATGAGAAAGGCCGCAACGACACTTATCGTTGCGGCCTTTTTCGTCGATTCGCGGGCTCACCAGCTCTTCGGATCGCCACCCAGTTCCTTGCATGTGTCATACGCAATCGCCTGCAACTTGGCCTCGCCGATCTGCCCCGAGAGCGCATAACCGACGCGGTCCCACGCCCAGTAGAACGTCGTGCGCTGCCCGTCTTTCAGCGTGCGGATCTTGCTGTCGTTGCGCCTGATGGTGGCGGTCGTCATGTAGAGCGTGAGGCGCTCGCCCGCCGCGTTCTGATACATGAACTGTGCGGCCGGCCCCTCCTCGTCCGGCAACAACCGTCCGCCGACGAGCTGAAAACCGTACTCCTCCAGCGACGGAATCGTCACCGCGCGATTCAGCCGCTTCGACAGCCACGTGACGAGATGATCCTGCTGCGACGCCGCCACTTCCACCGCGTGCCGCTGCTCGGGCGCATACACGGCATACGCGATATCCGCGCGCTCCGCGAAGCGCGGTTGCTCGCCGAGCGTGGGCAGGAGCATGTGCATCAAAAATCCGCACGCGACACCGACGACCAGAAAGCATGCCGCGATCAGATAACGCTCGCGCGAGCGTGGCCGCAGGCGCACGATCTGCGGCTCGCTCTGATCGGCGAAGAGCGCGCGCAGCGCATCGTCCTGCGCGCGATACGCGGCGACGGTCACCTCGCTCGCGGGATCGTTCGCGATGCGCTCGGCCACGGCGTCGCGCTCGTCGCCGTGAAGTTCGTCGTCGATGAAGGCGGACAGCGCCTGCAGGTCGCGATCGGGTTTGGGGGGACCCATTCGGTCGCCGCCTTCGGACGGACGGTCTTGGCTGTTCATGAGCGGCTCACCACTTTCAGCGACGACGGCGACGCCTTGCGGCCCGGTTCCTCGCCGAGCAGAACGCGCATGTGCTCCCGCGCTCTCGACAAGCGCGACATCACGGTTCCGGTCGGCACGTTCAACACCACGGATGCCTCCTGATAACTCATATCCTCGACGCACACGAGCAGCATCACCTCGCGCTGCTCGACCGGCAGACAGTAAAGCGCGCGCTGCACGTCGCGCAGCACGAGGCCATCGACTTCGCCGCGCGGCGCGGCCATCTGCCGCCAGGGCGCGGTTTCATCGTCGACCGCGATATCGCGGCGGCCGCGCAACTGATCGATATACAAATTGCGCATGATCGTGAACAGCCACGCGCGCAAATTCGTGCCCGCGCGGAACGACTTGACGCGATTGAGCGCGCGCTCGGTCGCGTCCTGCACGAGATCGTCGGCCCAGGCGCGATCGCCCGTCAGCGCGCGCGCGTAGCGACGCAACTGCGGCAAATGCGCGAGGAGATCGCTCTCGAAGCTCAAGACCGTGCGCCCGCTTGCATGCGAGAAGCGCCAAGGGCGTTCGCCATCAGTAGCTGCCTCCGCCGGCCGGCCCGCTCGGCGAGCCTGACGAGCCCGGCCCACTTTGCGTGCCGCTCGCGCAACCCGCCGCACCCAGCGCGAACCCGAGCGCGATCAGGAGCGCCATCACGCCGATCGATCGTTTCATGGTCGTTACCCGTTGATTCATAGACTGGCAGGCCCGCCGATTTATTCCGCGAACCTGCCCCTGCTGCGAAGTTTCTTTCAGATTGCGCGCGAAGAAGCTCAGGGCTTCACGACGTGCCAGACGTCGCGAAAGTTGTCCCCGTTCTTGTCGCCGGGCTTCGTGTCCTTCGAGAAGCGATAGACCCGCTTGCCGTCGTAAGCCCACTGCTTGCCGCCGTCGGCGGTTTCCGTGGTCCATTTTCCGGCCGGCTTGTCGGAGTCGCTCGCCATCGCGGCGGGCCAGGCTTGCGCGCAGCCGCCGCTGCACGCGCTCGGGCCGCCTTTCGTGTCTTTGTCGAAGGTGTAGAGCGTCATGCCGTTTTCATCGACGAACATGCCGTTCGATTCTTTCGGCGCCGCAGCATAGGCGGACGACGCGAGCGAAGCGAAAGCGGTGGCGACGGTTGCGGCAGCGGCGAACATCTGGATGCGCTTCTTCATTTCATCTTCCTTGTTGTAGAAGTATCCGTAGAACGTTCGTAAGCGCTGCACTATTCCGCGGACGATGAAATAAATCGATGCGGCAGCGCCGTCGCATCGCCACTCGGCAATCCATTCAAGACCATTCGCGCGCGCCTTGCCAGGGGTTCGTTGAAATTTCGTCGCTCGGGCGCAGGCGTCGCGTTTCGTGATTCATGCGCTGACGCTGGCGGCGGTCGCCTCGCGCCAGCGGCGCGTGTCGCGCAGCGGCGGCGCGCCGAAGAGGCGGCTGTACTCGCGGCTGAACTGCGACGCGCTTTCGTAACCCACGCGATGCGCGGCGGTCGCGGCATCGACGATATCGAGCATCATCAGGCGGCGCGCCTCCTGCAGCCGCAACTGCTTCTGATACTGCAGCGGGCTCATCGCGGTGACGGCCTTGAAATGATGATGCAGCGACGACACGCTCATGTGCACGTCGCGCGCGATGTCCTCGACGCGCAATGGCTGGTCGAAATGCTGGCGCAGCAACTGGATTGCCTTCGCGATGCGCTGCGTTTGACTGTCCTGCAGCGCGATCTGCCGCAGTCGCGCGCCCGATCCGTTCATCAGCAGGCGATACAGAATCTCGCGTTTCACGAGCGGCGCGAGAATCGGCACGTCGTCGGGCGTGTCGACGAGCCGCAAAAGCCGCAACACGGCGTCGAGCATCGAGTTGCCGAGACGGTTCACGTATAGGCCGCGCGACGCGTCCGTCTGCATGGCGGGCGGTAGGCTTTCGTCCTGTATCAAGGACGTGATTTCGTCGACATCGAGATCGAGCCGCATGCCGAGATACGGCTCGGACTCGCTTGCCACCGACACCTGTCCGCACACCGGCAGATCCACCGACGACACCAGGTAGTGCATCGGATCGTAGATATAGACCTCGTCGCCGACCATGAGGCGCTTGCTGCCTTGCGCGATCAGCGCGAGCGCGGGCGTCTGGATGCCGTGCTTCGGCCCGCCCGGATTCATGATGCGATGCAGGAACAGGCCCGGTACCGGCGTTTCGATCGAGCCTTCGCAACCGGCGGTGAAACTGTCTC
>NZ_FCOJ02000117.1 GCF_001545035.1 Caballeronia glebae | reverse complement strand
GACGAAGCCGGCAGCGCGTTCGTGCCGAGCGGACGCGGCATCGGCTGCTCGCCGGGCGCGGCCGCCACTTCGGGCAACGATGCTTCGCCGGTGTTGGCCGCGGCTGCCTCGTCGGGCGTCGGCGCGGACGTCGTGTCGGCCGATTCGTTCGATGCGGACGCGGGACCGGATGTCGACGACAAGCCAATGCCGGTCGTCGCTTTCAGGCGTGCCAGCCAGTTGCTCGAATCGCCGCCGGTGTGCCACATCACGAGCGCCGCCAGCACGACGATGATCGCCAGCACGCCCCACAACCACGAACGTTTGCGACCCGACGAATTGCCGAGCGGCACCGACATGCGAGCGCGCGGCATACCCGTGCCCGCCGTAGCCGGCACCCGCAGATTTTGCTCGATATCAGCGCCGCTGCGCCGAAACGCCTGCGTGAACGGCGCCGGATCGGCGCCCAGAATCTTCGCGTAGCTGCGCACGATGCCTGCGGCGAACGTGCGATCGGGCAACTGGCTGATATCGCCCGCTTCGAGCGCCAGCAGCTTCGGCGGCGACACCTTGAGGCGCGCGGAAACGTCGTCGATCGACCATCCTTTCGCTTGGCGGAGCTGCGCGAGACGCGCGCCAACCGCCGGCATCGAGTCGAGAGCGCCCGGCTGGTTCGCATTCGATGCCGCCCCTTCCGGGTCGCCCTGCCCATCGTGCTGACTGCCGGGCCGGTTACCGGAATGACTGCCAAAAGGCGTCGGGTGCTGCGGCTCACTCATGCCAAATTCCTCGCATCGTTTCTTCTATATGGCGCTATTGCGTTGTTCGGTTTAAATAAACCACGTGCACGATACAACTGCAGCGCCATTGCAGACCGCTTTATAACAAAATGTTCGGCTTTTAGTGCCGCATCCAGACGCTTGCCGCGCCTTTTCGCTGCGACTTTTGATTCGGACGCTCCTTCAGACCGCCCGCACCTCGATCGTCTTGCTTCCCGCGCGGCCCATGCGTTCGGCAAGGCGCGTGCGGTCCTGCACCGCGCCCGCGAGTTGCCCGCAGGCCGCATCGATATCGTCGCCGCGCGTCTTGCGCACGGTCGTGACGATGCCGGCGTCCATCAGAACCTGCGCGAACCGCTTGATCTGCTCATTCTTCGAGCGCGTCAGGCCCGATTCCGGGAACGGATTGAACGGGATCAGGTTGAATTTGCATGGGACATCGCGCGTCACGGCAAGCAGTTCGCGCGCGTGCGCCTCCGTGTCGTTGACGCCGTCGAGCATGCAATATTCGAACGTGATGAAGTCGCGCGGCGCAACCTTCAGATAACGCTGGCACGCCGCCATCAACTCGCGCAGCGGGTACTTCTTGTTGAGCGGCACCAGCATGTCGCGCAGCGGATCGTTCGGCGCGTGCAGCGATACCGCGAGCGCCACCGGCAGATCGGCCGCGAGGCGGTCCATCATCGGCACGACGCCCGACGTGGACAAGGTCACGCGACGGCGCGACAAGCCATAGGCGTTGTCGTCGAGCATCAGGCGCATGGCCGGCACGACGGCGTCGTAATTGAGCATCGGCTCGCCCATGCCCATCATCACGACGTTCGTGACGACGCGCTCGCCCTTGCCCGGCCCGCCGACTTCGCGCCCGAGCGACTTGCGCAGCGCGAACTCGGCCATGCGCAACTGGCCGATGATCTCGCCCGTTGTCAGGTTGCGTGAAAAGCCCTGCTTGCCGGTCGAACAGAACCGGCAATTCACCGCGCAGCCCGCCTGCGACGACACGCACAGCGTGCCGCGCGTCTCTTCGGGGATGAACACGGTTTCGACCGCGTTGCCGTTGCCGACGTCGATGAGCCACTTGCGTGTGCCATCGGCGGAAACGTGGTCGCTAATGATTTCGGGCATCGCCATGTTGGCGCGGCCCTTGAGTTTTTCGCGCAGCGATTTCGCGAGATCCGTCATGCCGTCGAAGTCTTCGGCACCGTATTGGTGGATCCAGCGCTGCAATTGCTTGGCGCGAAACGGCTTTTCGCCCAGGCTCGCGCAATACGCGGTGAGCCCGGCGGCGTCGAGATCGAGAAGATTGACGGTGGTGCTGCTCGTCATGTCAAGTTCTGCCATTTCAGATTGCGAAGCCCGGAATCTGCTTCCCGGGACCGTTCGCGCCAATTCCTGCTTGTTTTCGTACCGCTATTGTTGCGTCGAGGCGCGATGCGCGCGAAGGCCGATGGACCAACGCGGTTTCCAACGTAAAAATTAACGCGAGTAGACGTTCACTTGCGGGAAGAAGAATGCAACTTCCTGCGCTGCCGTTTCTGCCGCGTCGGAACCATGCACGGCGTTCGCGTCGATGCTGTCGGCGAAATCGGCGCGGATCGTGCCCTTGTCCGCCTTCTTCGGATCGGTCGCGCCCATCAGGTCGCGATGCTTGCCGATCGCATTCTCGCCTTCCAGCACCTGAATCACGACCGGGCCGGAAATCATGAACTCAACGAGATCCTTGAAGAACGGACGTGCAGCGTGCACGGCGTAGAACTTTTCTGCGTCCGCGCGCGACAGATGAACCATGCGCGAAGCGATGATCTTCAGACCCGCGCTTTCGAAACGGCTGTAGATCTGGCCGATAACGTTCTTTGCCACTGCGTCCGGCTTGATAATCGACAGGGTGCGCTCGATCGCCATGAAAAACTCCAAAAAATGAACAGTTTACGGATTAAAACGAATCGACAATTGTAGCACGAAGCAAGGTATGATTGCGATTGAAACCTTACGGCATCGTAAGAATCAAAAGCTGCGAGGACTTAACCGTCCGGGCGGCCGAATCAGCCTTTCGGACTATTGAATTCGGCGCGCGCCGGGGCCATATTGGAGCAAAACGCAGCATCGCAACCGGACCGGTTTATGCGGCGGCGGCGCGAAGCGGTTCTAATACTGGCTTAAGTCCGCGCGCCTTATCATTCGTGTGTGACGGATGTCGCGGGAAGACCAAACGACTGACAATTGGAGCAAGGAGAAACCATGAACGAATCACCCTATAGTTTTGGGCGCAATGGCAGCGTCACCTCGGTCGAGGTGCGCAACCGCGTGCTGCGCAACACCTACTGGCTGCTCGCGCTCTCGATGGTGCCCACGGTGCTCGGCGCATGGGTCGGCGTTGCGACGGGCTTCTCGCTGTTCGCCGCCACCAGCCCGGCGATGAGCTTCATCGCGTTCCTCGCGATCGCATTCGGCTTCATGTTCGCGATCGAGAAAACGAAAGACAGCGGCATGGGCGTGGTCGTCCTGCTCGGCTTCACGTTCTTCATGGGCCTGATGCTCTCGCGTCTGCTGAGCTTCATTCTCGGTTTTTCGAACGGGCCGCAGCTCATCATGATGGCCTTCGGTGGCACGGGTGTGATCTTCGCGGCCATGGCGACTATCGCCACCGTCAGCAAGCGCGATTTTTCGGGCCTCGGCAAGTTCCTGTTCATGGGCGTGATCGTCATTCTGCTGGCCGCGTTCGCGAACATCTTCCTGCAACTGCCCGCGCTGATGATGACGATCTCCGTGCTCGCCATCGTGATCTTCTCGGCGTACATGCTGTTCGACGTGCAGCGCGTGGTGAACGGCGGCGAGACGAATTACATCAGCGCCACGCTCGCGATCTACCTCGACCTGTACAACGTGTTCACGAACCTGCTGGCGCTGCTCGGCATCTTCGGCGGCAACCGCAACTAATCGGCGGCTCGATTCGCGGAAAGGAAAAACCGGCCTTCGGGCCGGTTTTTTTGTTTCTGTGCTCAGCCGCAGCCGCGTCAGTCGCGCTCGAACAACGCAATCGATTCGACGTGCGACGTGTGCGGGAACATATTCACCACGCCCGCGCCCTTCATTCGATAACCCGCCTCGTGCACGAGCAGGCCGGCGTCGCGCGCGAGTGTCGCCGGATTGCACGACACGTAGACGATGCGTTGCGGCAACGGCCCGTCGCCGCTCTGGGCAATGTCCACGAGCGCCTTCGACACGGCGAGCGCGCCTTCGCGCGGCGGATCGACGAGGAACTTGTCGAAACGGCCGAGCGCGCGCAGGTCGTCGGCGGTCACTTCGAAGAGATTTCGGCACGCGAAGGACGTGTGGCCATCGACGCCATTCGCCTTCGCGTTCTCCAGCGCGCGGGCCGTCAGCGCCTCGCTGCCTTCGATCCCGACCACTTCGCGCGACACGCGCGCGAGCGGCAGCGTGAAGTTGCCAATGCCGCAGAACAGGTCGAGCACGCGGTCGGACTTCTCCGGTGCGAGCAGGCTGAGCGCCCGGCTCACCAGCACGCGATTGATCTGATGATTGACCTGCGTGAAATCGGTCGGCTTGAACGGCATGCGGATATTGAATTCCGGCAGCGTGTACGACAGCTCGGTGTCGAGCGGGTAGAACTGACTGACGGTGTCCGGCCCCTTCGGCTGGAGCCACCACTGGACGCCGTGCTCATCGGCGAAGGTGCGCAGCAGTGCTTCGTCGGCTTCGGTCAGCGGCTCAAGAATGCGCAGCACGAGCGCCGTCACGTCCGATCCTACCGCGAGTTCGATCTGCGGCATGCGATCGCGGATCGACAGCCCCGCCACCAGATGACGCAGCGGCACGAGCATCGCGGAAACGTGCGGCGGCAGCACTTCGCAGCTCGTCATGTCGGCGACATAACTGCTTTTGCGCTCGTGGAAGCCGACCAGCACGCCGCCCTTCTTCTCGACGTGCCGCACGGTCAGGCGCGCCCGATAGCGATATCCCCACGACGGCCCGTGAATCGGCCTGAACATGGTTTCGGCACGCAGCTTCGCCAGATGTTGCAGGTTGTCTTCGAGCACGCGCTGCTTCACCGCGATCTGCGCGCGCACGTCGAGATGCTGCATCGAACAGCCGCCGCAGATGCCGAAATACCGGCACTTCGGTTTCGCGCGAAGCACGCTCTCGCGCAGCACCTTCACCACTTGCGCCTGCTCGAAGCTCGGTTTTTTGCGGAAGCTCGAATAGCTCACGCGTTCGCCCGGCAGCGCGCCTTCGACGAAGATGACCTTGCCCGGCTCGCCGTCCTCGTTGACCGTGCGGCCGACGCCGCGCGCTTCCATGTCGAGCGACTCGATTTCGATTTCGGGCGCGACGAAGTTCGGATCGGGCGTGACGGATTTCGCCGGCGCGGCGCGGCGGCGATGCTGGGGTTTTCGGGCGGCTTCGGACACCTGCGTACTTCCTGACTTATCGTGGGGCAAAGGCGAGATTGTAGACGAACGTCACGATCTCATTTGGCGAACGCCGCCAGATATTCGGCCCAGTGCGGTGAAGTTTCCTGCGCGAGCGCGTTCTTGACGACGTTGATTTCGTCCACGTACTCGTCGGGCGTGAACCCGCCGCGCATCATCTGAAAACGACAGTACATCAGATACGTGTTGACGACATCCGTCTCGCAATAGTTGCGGATTTCGTCGATGTGGCCGTCGCAATACGCGTCCCACACCTTGCCGCCGTCCATGCCGAGCTTGCCGGGAAAGCCGCACAGCTTCGCGAGCGCATCGAGCGGCGCGTTGGCGCGCGCCTGATACATTGCGAGCACGTCCATCAGGTCGATGTGCCGCATATGGTAGCGGCCGATGTAGTTGTTGAATTTGAACTCGCGGTCGTCCTGACCGAGATCCCAGTAGCGCGGCGCGGCGACGCCGTGCACGAGTGCGCGGTAGTGGAGCACGGGCAGATCGAAGCCGCCGCCGTTCCACGAAACGAGTTGCGGCGTGTATTTCTCGATCACGCGATAGAACGACTGAATGAGCGCGGCCTCGCCGTCGGTCGTCGTGCCGAGCGAGCGCACGCGAAAGCCGTTGTTGTCGCGAAATACGCAGGAAATCGCCGCGACGCGCTGGAGATGATGCGGCAAGAAATTATTGCCGACGCGCTCGCGGCGCGCTTCGAACGCATGTTCGGCGACCTCGCGGTCGGAGAGATCGTCGGGCAAATCTTCGAGACGGCGAATGCCGTCGACATCGGGGATTGTCTCGATGTCGAAAACGAGAATCGGTGTCATTGAATTCCGGAGCGCGACGCCCCGAAACTGAAGGGCGTCGCCGAAGCGTTAAAGCACGGCGTCCTTGCGAACGCCGTTGGATGCGAAAAAGCGCTTGAGCCGCACGAGCGCCTCTTGCTGGATCTGGCGCACACGCTCGCGCGTGAGGCCCATTTCATCGGCAAGCTCTTCGAGTGTTGCGGGCTCGATGTGGTTCAGCCCGAAACGCCGTTCGATCACGTGCCGGTGTTTATCGGAAAGACGCGAAAGCCACAGCCGCGTGAGCGATTCGAGCTCGCGGTGCTGCACTTCCGCGTCCGGCGACTGGCTCTGGTCGTCGGAAAGCAGATCGAGCAGGCTGCTGCCCGGATCGAGGTCGAGCGGCGCGTCGAGCGAAGCCGTGTGTTCGTTAAGTGCGAGGATATCGGTGACTTCCTCGGGCGTCTTGCCGGTGAGATAAGCGATATCGTCGATGCTCGCGTCGCGGCGTTCAGGCGCGACGCTGTCAGTCGAATTGGCGGAATTTTTTTCCAGATGACGCTTCGCGCGCAGCACCTGATTGAGCTCGCGGATCACGTGCACCGGCAGACGCACCGTGCGCGCCTGATTCATGATCGCGCGCTCGATGCTCTGGCGGATCCACCAGGTGGCATAGGTCGAAAAACGGAAGCCGCGCGTCGGATCGAATTTCTCGATGGCGTGCATGAGGCCGAGATTGCCTTCCTCGATCAGATCGAGCAGCGGCACGCCGCGATTGAGATAGCCCTTCGCGATACTTACGACGAGCCGCAGATTGCGCTCGATCATCACCTGGCGCGCCTCGAATTCGCCCGCCTTCGCGAGTCGCGAATAGCGCTGCTCTTCCTCGACGGTCAAGAGCGGCTTCACGCTGATGCGGTTCAGGTAGTGCTGGATGGTGTCGGCCGTGAGCTCGGCCTGCAAGAGCGAGCGGAAGTCGTCGGGTTCCGGCGCGGAATCGTTTGCGCCTTCACCTGCTTCTTCGCTTCTTTTTCCGCGGTTGCCGCCCTCTTCCTCGGAGTCGACATCGACATCGACGTTGTCGATCTCTTCGTCTTGGGTCGAAGCACCGTCTTCCACCGACACTTGCAAAGGTCGGCTGATCTTCTCAGTCTCGGCTTGCGGCAGGCGGCGCTTCGTTTTTGGCATGATGGTTTCGCTTTATTGCGGCGGCAAATACTTCAGTGGGTCAACAGGTTTTCCCTGCCGGCGAACTTCGAAATGCAACATCACGCGGTCCGAATCGCTGTTCCCCATCTCAGCGATCTTCTGCCCTTTAGTTACCGCGTCTCCCTCTTTTACCATCAAAGCACGGTTATGTGCGTACGCGGTAAGAAAAGTCGCGTCGTGTTTGATGATAATGAGATTGCCGTAGCCGCGCAGCCCATTTCCGGAGTAAACCACTCGGCCATCCGCAGAAGCGTTGACCGCGTCTCCCGCCGCTCCGCCAATATTCAAACCCTTGTTCTTCGCGTCGTCGAACGTGCCGAGAATCGGACCGCGCGCCGGCCAGATGAACGCCGGCTGGCCCGCCGGAGCCGTCGCGTTCGCGTCCGCGCCAGGCACACCCGGCACGCCGGGCGCCGATGCCATGCCCGCTGCCGCCCCGGCCGTTCCGGGTGTCGCGCCCATGCCCGAATTCGGACCGTAATACGGCGGCGGCGTGTTCGCGCCCGGCTGCGGGCTCGCGTACGCATTCGCACCGTTCAGCGGCTGCGTCTGCACGCCGCCGCCTACGATCGGCGCGGTTGCCACGCCGGGCGTCGCCGCCGCGACATTCGCTCCCGGAGGCGCCACGCGCATCAACTGGCCGACTTCGATCTGGTTCGGGTTGGTCAGGTTGTTCCACGTCGCGATGTCGTGATAATTCTGACCGTTTTCCAGTGCGATCCGATATAGGGTGTCGCCCGGCTTCACACGGTAATAGCCCGGCGGCGGCGGGCCGTTGTCCGGCGTCTGCGCCGCCGTCGTGCCGAGGGGCGCGCCGGTTCGGTCGACGACCGGCGCCATGTCCATGCGCGTCGAACACGCCGCCAGCGCGGACAAAGCCAGCACGCACACGCCGCGCTGCGCCGCGCTCATGCGTTGGTCCGCACTTCCTTCTCGCAAAGCACGCAGGATACTCATCGGTGTCAAATCACTCCGGATTTTAAGGGTACAAAGAAAACGCGATCGAGCTGCTCTTCCCGCCATTGCGTCGCCGAAACGCGCGTGACGAGCGTCAGCACCTGCGACTGCGCGGCCTGCGATCCGACCGGCGCGACGAGCTTGCCGCCCACCGCCAGTTGATCGAGCAAGGCCTGCGGAACGTCGAGGCCCGCGCATGCGATCACGATTGCGTCGAACGGCGCGGCCGCGGTCAAGCCGAGACGGCCATCGCCGTAATGCAGCCTGATGTTCGGCACGCGCAACGGCCGAAGATTGAGCTTCGCGCGCTCCGACAACGGCCGCACGCGTTCGATTGAATAAACCTCAGTGGCGACTTGCGAAAGCACCGCCGCCTGATAGCCACAGCCGGTGCCGATCTCCAGCACCTTGTTCAGCGCACGCCCGGTCGCGACCAGCTCGATCATGCGCGCGACGACCGACGGCTTCGAGATGGTCTGGTGATGACCGATCGGCAGCGCGGCGTCTTCGTAGGCCTGCGCGGCGAGCCCCGGATCGACGAACATGTGGCGCGGCACGACCGACATCGCGTTCAGCACGCGCGGATCGGTCACGCCGTTGGAGCGCAGCCTTTCGACCATGCGCTCGCGCACCCGTTCCGACGTAAGCGTCTGCGTGCTCGCCAGCGCGACATTCGGCGCGCCTTTTTTCGTCGCGGTCGCGGTGGCGTTCAGGTCGCGCTCGGCGGGCCGCGTCGGGCGCAATGCGCTCG
>NZ_FCOJ02000118.1 GCF_001545035.1 Caballeronia glebae | reverse complement strand
GCTGGCAAACTCGACTTCTCCGCATTCAACTCGCATGCCCGCTGAGAGCCATTACCCACTTCATTTTCAAAAGAGCCATTAATGCTTTGTGCTTTCCGTTGAGTTTGTCTCTGAGAGTCTGAGAGGCCGCTAAGCATCATAGAAGCGCCGCTCGAATGGCTGCGTGACGGTGAAGGCGAACGGCTACTATTGCCCCATGACGACCCTAACCCGCCGTTCTGCCTCATAACCAGAACGGCCGCTTCTGAGGGTACGACCGCCACTCGCGGGCAGAGGTAGTACCGACCGAGCGCCAGCCATCTCGGTGCAGGCTCGTCGAAGGCGCTTCCCCGTCTGCAAAATGCTTCGGGACCCGTGGAATCGTCCACTGGCTCCAATCGAGGAGCTGCTCACCGACCGGGCCAGAAACTAGAACGTGTGTCGAACGCCGACCGCAAAGGTGTTGCCGGTGGGACGAGCGCTCAGCTTGTCGTAGGTGTAAATCGCGTAGATGTCTGTCCGCTTCGAGAGAAAGTGGTCATAGCCGAGAGACGCCGTATTGCGAAAGCCGTTGGTCGCAGGGGTCGGTCCCGACCGTTGCGTCCGCGCCCACTCGGCGAGCAGGAAATCTGCCGGTGTGAACGGGATGGAGAAACCCGCCTCGTACGTGTGGCTGCCTGTAGGCGTACTCACGTCACTTGTCATCGCCCACGCGCCATAAAGCGTCACGACCTTGAAGTCGTACGCTGCGCCCGCGAGGTAGGCGTACTGCGCGCCGACCGGCCCCGCTGCGGTGTACCGTACACGCTGGCCAGAGAGCACGGCCGTAAGCCCGTGACCTTGATAGTTCAGGTGAACGCCGAGGTTACCGACGCCGGGCGACCCCGCAACGCCACCGAGGCCATAGATCACCGTTGCGCCGAAACCTTTAAAGTCAGGCGTTGTGTACTTGGCAGTGTTGTTCCACACTGTATCGCCGATGATCGTGCCGCCGTAATTGGTCACGAACGTCTGAAGGACGAGCGGCGAAAAGACCGTCGAAGAACTGAACGGGTTGACGAGGGATTCGGCCGTATAGGTCGGATTTCTTTGGCGCCCGAACGTCAACTGACCGAAGTCGCCTTGAAAGCCCACGTACGCATTGCGTGAAAAGAACGGATCTGTCGCATTGCGGCCCTGCGCGCCGTTTTGAGGCTGGAAGAAGCTCTCAAGAGCGAAGATGGCGCTAACGCCGCCGCCCAGATCTTCCTTGCCACGGATTCCCCAGAACGAAGTGGTCAATCCGCCGCTGCCCATGAGTACCGTGGATTGCGGCGTGTCACTACGTTTGACACTGCCGACATAGGTGCCAACAATCCCATACAGTTGGACCTGCGAACCACCATCTGCGCGGGCGTTGCTAGAGGTCAATGCGAGGCCGGAGCTTAGCATCGCTGCTACGCCAAGGGTGCCAGCAACCTTCCGCAATGAGGCGCGGGCCATGACCCGTTGTACCTTTTTCATTTCGGTTGTCTCCATTTATCTTGTTATATACAGCTTCCATCGACATCCGATCAGGAGTGCGAATAGAGTGTCCTGGGGCGTTGTCGCTGTCTGCGAACCTGTCGCGCTGAAATTAAGGTTGTTGGGATCAGGACCTCCCCCTTCTCCTGAGTCACCTGAGAAGAAGGAGCGGCAGTGAATGCGAGCGGTTACGGAGAGATTTCTTCTAGCGCGCGATTGGTCGTTTCCACCATTCGCGAAGCCACAAAGAAGCCCACTGCGCTGACCACGGCAAACAGGATGAATACCGCAGCGATGCCTTTACCCGTCAATACGACGCCAACGATCGCGGGCGCGGCAGCAGAAGCGGCTCGCAGCCAGGACGTCGCGAGGCCCGTACCGATCGCGCGCATCCGGGTCGGATAGATTTCAGGGGTGTACAGGTACAACAGTACGGTTGTGGTTGCCATCACCGCATATGCCGACGATCCCAGCAACATCACCGACCAGGCACTACCTGCTCCATGAATGCCCAGAGCGGCAAGCAGGATTCCGCTGATGATGAAGCAGGCCATTGCCCAGCGGCGGCGCCCGACCCGATCAATCAGCAACGCGCAGGCAAGCACCCCGCACGTGCTCAGGACGTTGGAGATGGACGCCATGTGAAGCGACTCTTGCAACGGCAGATGGTAGACCGTCTTGTAGAGGCTCGGCAGCCAGTTGTTGATGCCGTTCGCGACGAAGTACGAGGTCGCCCAAAGTAACCACACGACGATGGTGCGCCCACGGTAGAACGGCGAGAAAAGTTCCTTCCACGATCCCTTCTGCTTCGACTGCAGGCCGTTCAGGAGGCTCACCACGCGCTCGTCGACCTCGGCTTGCTGCGTCTGCGTGTCGAGGCTGCGCTTCGGCGTGCTTGCCTCCAGCCGCTCGATGATGCGTTCAGCTTTATCGAAACGCCCCTTCGAAATGAGCCAACGCGGCGATTCTGGAAGGCGCGCGATCAGGATCGCGACCACGATTCCGGGAAGTCCACCTATGAGGAACATGTACTCCCAACCGAAACGGGGGACGATGAACGCACCCAACTGCGCGGCTGCAAGCAGACCCAGCGGGAAAATGAGTTCGTACAAAATAAAGAAACGTCCCCGGCCATGCGCTTGCGACAGCTCGTTGATATACGTCGCCGCGACGGGCACTTCTCCGCCCACGCCGATGCCTTGCAGAAAGCGCATCAAGAACAGCATATGGAAGCTGCCGGTGAAAGCACATACGACGCTCATGGCCGACATCACACCGACTGTTACTGTTGCACTAGGGACGCGACCGACGCGCTCGGCAAGCCAGCCGAACACCAACGCGCCTACGACTTGTCCGAGATAGCCTGAGGCGATCAGCACGCCAATCTGGCCGGGAGAAAGATGCCAGAGACCCACCAGTACAGGCAGCACGAAAGCAAGCGAGAGAGCGTCGAATGCGTCAAAGAGGGTCGCGCTGCCCATAATGATGCGTGCCTTCGTGTGCCACTTGCAGAACGGCACGTTCTCGATGCGAAACAGCAGATTCGCCGCACGCATTTGCTCGCTCGTTGTGCGGGTTGCGCTCTCGGATTGACCAACGCCGACGCTGTAGGCGGTCAAAGGGGTGTTCATGCTGTCTCCTGAAATGCTGCATTTTATGGGCCCTCGGATTTCTTTTTGTTTTGAAGCGCCGGTCGCGTTTCTTTCTTGTTGTGTCGCGACGCTGGAGCCTGTTTGGTCGTTTCCCGATCCTGTTATGGGGCGACGCGCGCACCAAGCGTTCGTGCGTCGCCGTTACTGCTTAAGCGATAGCAAAGCGGGGGCAGCGGTTCGCTATAGTCACAACGGCTATGAATAGCCAGCTTCCGCGTCAGTCGACGAGGCCTGCCGAGCGAAGTGCGTCGGCGATTTCAACGTCCGCGCCTTCCGCGAGCGGCAGCAACGGCGAGCGGACCGTGGCGTGCTCGAGAATGCCGCGGGCCACGAGGCCATGCTTGAGTGCCACGGTGCCTTCCATGTGCGAGCCACGGTGGTACACGTTGCGCGTCACAGGCAGCAGGCGATCGTGGATCGCGCGTGCGGCCTGGTAGTCCTTCGCCTTGCCCGCTTTGAGCAGTTCGAGGAGCGGCTCGGGAGCCAAACCGCCGTAGCCGACGAGTGCACCGTCTACGTCGAACATCGTGTGCAGTAGATATTCGTCGTGGCAGGTCAGGATCTGCAGTTCCGGACGCTCGCGACGGATGATGGGGATCTCAACATCCCAGCGACGCATATTGCGCACGCCGTTTTTCATCGCAAACACGCCCGGTTGTGCGGCGATTTCCAACTGCGTTTCGAGGTTGTAGGTCGCCTTGGTGGCGTCCGGGTACTGGAACAGGATGAGCGGCAGGCCGCTGCCTTCGTGGATGGCGCGGTAGCGGTCTTGCGGTGCGCCCTTCTGGTAACCGAAACGCAGCCAGCCGTGCGACGGATACACGAGACCTGCCGACGCGCCGGCTTCCACCGCTCGCTTCGCTTCATCGACGGCGACTTGCGTACCTTCGAGCGTGATACCGGCGATGACCGGAATCTTGCCGTCGACGGACTTCACGAAGCTTTCGATGACTTGCGCTTGTTCTTTCTGCGTCATGAACGTGCCTTCGCCAGCATGGCCGAGCACCGTCAGACCTTTAACGCCCTCAATGCTGCCGAGCCAGGAACCCAGCCGTTGAATTGCTGCATGGTCCACCGCTCCATCGCGGGTGAAGGGGGTAATGGGTGCCGGGACCAAACCGCGCAGATCGATCGCTTTCATGACGTCTCCAATGTGAACTTTTCGGCTCCTCTCTCCGAGAGGAGAGCCCGCTGCTCGTTTCGCTTTAAGCTCGAACAGTGGTGCATGCGTTGCAGTGTAGGGACGGACAGCCCATGCGAGAACTGCCTAACGACACATTTCAGCTATACTGATTTGACATATCTCTTTGGAGCTAGCGGTGGACTACGCGGCTTGGAAGCTATTCATCGATGCGGCAGAACTCGGGAGCTTGAGCAAGGCGGCCGTGGCGTACGGGACCAGCCAGCCGCATATCAGCCGCCAGATGGTTGAACTGGAGCAGTACTGTGGCGGCCGCTTGTTTCAGCGGACAGGGCGCGGCGTGATATTGACGGAACTGGGGGCGCGGATCGCCCCGCGCGTCAGGACGTGGCTGGCCAGCACGGAACAGTTGTCCAACGACATCCGCAGTACCGCGGGAGAACCGATTGGCGTAGTCAGGCTCGGGATCTTGCCCTCCACCGCTCATCCGCTGGTCAGCACGCTCTACCATCGCCTTCGAGAACGTTATCCCCTGGTGCAGTTACAGGTGCGCGAGGGTCAGGGGGCTTTGTTGGATACGTGGTTGGAAAACGGTAGTGTTGACCTCGCCATCCTTTTTAGAAATAGCCCGACGCCGAAAGACGGTGACGAGTATTTGGTTGAGGCAGCGACCTACCTGGTCGGCGGGGAGGGCGATCTTCTGACCAAACATCCGACCATTGAATTTTCGCAGCTCGACGGGATTCCCCTGGTCTTTTTCTGCCGCCCCAATAGCTGGCGCGACCGGCTCGAACAAATTGCCGGTGAACACCAGGTCTCCCTGAATTTCGCGGCAGAAGCCGACTCGTTGAGTCTGCAGGGGCACATCGTGGCCGATGGCGGCATCTACGGGTTGCTCGGACCTTACGCGATTGCCAACCTTGAAAAGGAATGCCGGTTGCAGGCGTCAATGGTGGTTGAGCCGTCCGTGTCGCGCTTCATTGCGCTCGCCATGTCACCCCACGGCGAACTGACGCTGGCGTGCCGCACGGTGAAGCAGCTTACCAAGGAGATCGCGCGGTCGCGCGCCCTCTCCTCGGATCTTCGACTGGGTGTCTCCGCTGCCTTCCTGCGGTCCATCTGAAGGCTGTAGGCGCGCAGCATTGTGCTTTGCGCAATGTAGTATTGTCCGAATAAGGGAAAATACCTAGCTTAAGACGCATATACTTTGAGGCTTCTAGCAGTACTTCAGAAGACTCGACGCCAAAAGTAGGTATGTGATGAAACACATTTTCATGACGGCTGCCCTCGCTCTGCTCGCCTCTGCTCCAATTACGTCGTTCGCTCAAGCCGATGCGCCACTTACGCGCGCACAAGTACGCGCCGAACTCGCCAATCTCGAACAAGCCGGCTACAACCCGCTGTCTGTTGATGTGGACTACCCGGTCAGGCTGCAAAAGGCAGAAGCGCGATTGCAGGCTGAGCAAACGTCATCGCAGCGCCAGGCCGCGATTCAATCCGGCACACAGCAACACTAATGTTTACTGTTCTCTGGCCGAATCGCCGGCACGCGTTGCGTCGGTTCGCTGAATCCTGCCAGCGCCAGAAACAGAATCCCTCGCACGGGCTGCGCACCACAGTTTGAGCGACGCCTCCCGGAGGCGAATTCCCGTTCGAACGTCAAGATGCCGACAACCGCGAGCGTCCCTTCCTGGCCGCATGCTGCCCCATGCGGTGGGATTGTCTTATACGTCGGCCCTCAGCGCTCGGCGTTCTGCCATCCCGGCGCGTCATCGACACGGTCGCTCGGACCATTCTCGATGAAATCATCCTCGAAGCTCTGTCCGACCAAGTGATCGTAGTCCGTCGGCTTGCTATTGACGATGGTTCGAAACATTTGAATCAATGCGTTGCCATCTTGTAGATGCGCGACCACAACACGAGCAGTACGCAGGGAAATAGATTCGCGGACGGGCGGCGCTTCACTTCCATCGTGTAATTCAAACGCAAAACGATGAACCTCTTCATGTCCTTCCGGCAGCTGAGTATGGCCCCAAATTGTTGCTTTCATCCTTAAGCCTCGAGGAATTTTTCTCGCATGGCAAGCAATCCGGATGCCGCAGTGCGCTACCCGCACCTTTCACCGAAGTCGAACCGATCCGAGCGGCGGATGGACGTTAGGCGCGGGTGCTCCAGTAAAGCCGACTGCGAACGCAAATCGGGTTTTCGAACACGCTCGGGAATTCCGATTGGGAGCCTTGCCGCCGATGCGGAGCCGGTCGACTACGAAAAACGGGTGTCGACAGCGATGCGCGTGCACTAACATCGTTCAATGCAGCGACACTGCCGGAATCACACAGTCCATGGCGCCGGCCCATCTTCGAACGTTGTTTGCATACAACCGAAGAAGCACTGAATGGACAATTCGCTTCGTAAGGCAACAAACGGCATCTCTGACTTCCTCGAACTGGAATCTGCGGGTGGCTTGCTGCTCATGGTCGCAGCAGTTCTCGCGCTGATCTGCAGCAACTCGCCAATTCGGCAGGCCTATGACGATCTACTTAAGATCCCTGTCGAACTGCGCTTTGGATCGTTCGTCCTTGCCAAGCCGCTTCTGCTCTGGGTCAACGATGGGTTGATGGCCATTTTTTTCTTGTTGGTCGGGCTGGAGCGCGACCGCCTTCGCCGTCCCCCTAAAGGCAACGGACACCCGCGGCCACGCTCCCCTGCACCGGCTTGAACACAGCCTTCACCCTTGGGTGGCTTTTGCCATATTGCCCATTTTCGCCTTCACTAATGCTGGAGTTTCCTTTGGCGGCATTTCACCTACGGCGCTGGCTGAGCCGTTGCCGCTTGGCATCGCTGTGGGTCTTTTCGCGGGCAAACTCACCGGCGTTTGCGGGGCCTGCGCTGCTCTGGTTCCGTTTGGACTAGCCAAGCTTCCTGAGGGCGCCACGTGGCGCCAGATCGTGGGCGTCGCCGCGCCGTGTGGCGTAGGATTCACGATGAGTCTATCGATCGGCTCTCTCGCGTTCGAAGGCTCGGAATACTACACGCCGCTCCGCTTAGGGGTGATCGCGGGTTCAACGCTATCCGGCATGACGGGTTATCTGCTACTCAGAGTCGGGTCTGAGCATTCGAGGACGAACTCGTAGCGGCCTTTTGAGAGCGCACGTGTGGCTGCTGCGAAGCGGCGAACCAAACCAAATCAAAATGCCAAGCTACCGGACAGCGGTGGTCGAAGAGAGCAGTATCTGTTTAATTACATCCCTGATTATTCGCAGTCTTAACGCACGTCTTGCCGCTTGGGCTCTTGTATACGCCCTTACCATTTTTAGTCTTGGCTTCTCCGCCTTTGCTCGTCTGGGTTGTGGTGACGCCGCCCGAATTATTCTCAGACTTCCAGGCGGTGCCCGTATTGTTGTTATAGCCGCCGGCTTTCTGCCCGTTGTCGCAGACTGTGCGCCCGGTGGCGCCTATTCTGCACTCGGCGAAAGCATTAGCAGAAAGTACTACACATGCCATTAGCACCATGATTTTCATAGTCGTCTCCGGACGTGGTCAGCACAAGACGTTGTTTTGGCGTGTGCGTGGTTGAATGGTAGTTCATCGCTGACGTTGACCGGATTAAAAGGGAGGGCCAACGGTAGCGCCGCGCTTGCGAGCACCATTCGCTCGAACTGTTCCGCCTTGGCAATCCTCGCATGGCAGACCGCCGACAGGAGGGAGTCGCGGTGTTGAAACTCGGTGCGAACAGTTCGCTTGTTACATCAACGGCGACCGCACCATTCAATGCAATCGTGCTGTAGTAGATTCGAATATCGCGTTGTGGCCGGACCCAGAACCTTTTGCAGCCGGACATGCTCTTCCAGAGAGCCAGATAAATGAACTGCCCTTCGAGAACTTCCCTTGACGCTGATTGCAGTGTCGAAACGGCTCGGGGACAATGATGCCGGCGTGCTAATACGCAGATGTCTCAAAGTGCGGACCATGCTGCGGCCCACAGGTCGGGCTTGCAGTCGTCAACCGACACATCGCGACTGCGACGCCGTTCACGATGGGCGCGCGCCCGGCAAACTCCACCTACCCAGTGCCTTGCCGGAGGTCGCCACGAACGCTCCCCGATGCCTCAGTGATGCAGAATCGGCGCAAAGGCCACAACGACTCGACCTGAATACGATGGACGACCCAGAATCGCTTTCCCTGACACTGCCCGACGGCACTAAGGTCTCTGCGCTCCTCCAAGTGCCGGAGGAGGCGCGAGCCCTTTATGTCTTCGCGCACGGTGCCGGGGCGGGCATGCAGCACGCCGGCATGT
>NZ_FCOJ02000124.1 GCF_001545035.1 Caballeronia glebae | reverse complement strand
GCGATACGCCTCGGGCATGAAGTCCTGCGGCTCGATCTTGCCGTCGGCCTGCATGATCGCGTCGAAGCGGGTCTGGTCGGCGCAAGCGGTGGGGTTTGTCGCAGAGTCGCCGGAGTGGGCCGGGCTTGGGATATCGAGGGATTGGGTGTACATGGCGGCACTCGCTCACTGGATGGTCGCTGTCCGGCGATTATAAACCGACCGGACGGTCGGTAAATGGATTTTTGAGATGTACTCGGGTAACTCCGCATGCGAGGGACGGAGTCGATCGCGCGCGAAAGTGCGCGTTATTCAATCTAATGCAGACGAGGGATGCGTGCCGGACGGCAGAAGAAAGAAGAGCGGCGGCGAATCATCGCCGCCGCTCTTCCGGGGAATATCTGAGGGGAAAGTGGACTTCTAGCGCTGCGGTTGCGCGGCGAAATCTTCCGCGTCGACGTCATAGCCCGACGGTTCCCAGCGCACCGCGAACAGCCCAACGAGCCCGGCGAGCGGCGCGACGGCGATGATCCAGAACACCTTCGTGCCGAGCGCCGCCGACAAGACCGGGAACAGGAACAGCGAAACCGTCGAGCTGGCGCGCATCAACGTCTGATTGAAGCCGACGCCGACGCCGCGCAACGAAGTCGGATAGCTCAGCGATGCGAACGTCATGCTGTGCGAGCCCGGCCCGACGCCTTGTCCGAGCAGAAACGCCGCGAGAAATGCAATCGCGACGACGACTTCGACGCCCGTCGACGGTTTCCCCACGATCGCGAGCCCGACGAGCGCCACCAACTGGAACGCGTAGCCGACGACCGACAACTTCCACGCGCCGTATTTCGGCACCGTGCGCACCGAGAACAGCCCGCCCGCGAACGCGAAGCACAGATTGAGCGCGAGCGACGCGAGAATCGTGGTGAGCATCGATTGCGCGAGGAAACTCGAAATGATGACCGGCAATCCGAACGCGACGGCGTTATAGGCGAACGACGAAGCGATCGCGATGACGGTCGCCAGCACCGTCCGGCGCAGGTACACGCCGCGCAGCAGCGCGCCGTAGTTGCTCCACGTCGCGCGACGCGCCTTGGGCGGAACGGAGGCGGTTTCGTCGACGCGGGCATCGACGCCATACGAGCGCTTCAGGATCGCGGCCGCGCCTTTCAGATCGCCCTGATTTGCGGCCCACACGGGCGATTCGCTCATATATCGGCTGCGAATCGCGATGATCGCAATCGCCGGCACCGCGCCGAAGCCGAGGATCAGACGCCAGAGCCAGCCCGCGTTGTGCTCGGGCAAGACCGCGTACAAACCGAGCACCAGCAGATACGAAACGCTGATCGCCGCGTACCAGACCGGGCACCACATCGCGACGCGGGACGCCTTGTTGCCGCGGCCCTGCAATCGCGAGAATTCCGCGAGAAAGGCCATCGCGACAGGCAGATCGATGCCGACGCCCAGGCCCATCACGAAGCGCGCACCGCCGAGCACCCAGGCGTTGGGCGCGAAGGCGCAGGCGATCGCCGCGACGACGAAGAAGAACATGTCGGCCATGAAGACGCGATAGCGGCCGACCTTGTCGGTGAGATACCCGCCGAGAAACGCGCCGATGATCGCCCCGAACGTGATCGCGGCCGCGACGAAACCGGAGCCGGTCGGCGTCAGCGAGAATTCGCGGGCGATGTCCTTCATCCCGAAGGCGAGCGCGCCGAGGTCGTAGGCATCGAGGAAAATTCCGCCGAGCGCGATGGCGACGACGATCCGCGCATCGCTGCCGATCGCGGCGCCGTGGTTGACGAGGCTGGAGACATCGGCGGCACTTTTGATGACCGGCCGTGAATCTGTGTTGGCGGGCGGGGCGGCAGCGCGTTCGGGCGCAATGGAAACGGACATGATCAGGCTAGTTTGGTAAAAAGTTGTCGATGCAACGAATCGCCGGATCGTACTGGCCCGAGCGCGGCCGGCCAAATTCTTTTTTGTTATTTAATGACTTACGGCGCGGCTTCGATGCTTTTCAGCGGCGCTGCGAACTGGCGCAAACCGTCGCGGCGACGTGTGATGCGACAATGTCGCTTCGTTTTGTTCCTTCTATTCAGGCATGCCGTCAGTTGAAAACATCGAATCGGTGAGCGTCGCGATCGTCGGCGGCGGACCGGCCGGGCTCATGGCTGCGGAGGCGCTCGCGGCGGGCGGGGCGCGTGTCGATGTGTTCGACGCGATGCCGTCGGTCGGACGCAAATTCCTGATGGCCGGCAAAGGCGGCATGAATCTCACGCATTCCGAGCCCGCCGATGCGTTCCTCGCGCGATACGGGGCGCGAAGCCCGGACATCGCGCCGCTGCTCGCGCGCTTCGATGCCGGCGCGCTGCGTGACTGGGTGCATGGTCTGGGCGTCGAGACTTTCGTCGGCAGCTCGGGGCGCGTGTTTCCCACCGACATGAAAGCCGCGCCGATGCTGCGCGCATGGCTGCATCGGCTGCGGGCGTCGGGCGTGACGTTCCACATGCGGCATCGCTGGCTCGGCTGGGCCGATGAAGGTACGTCGATATCGCGTTTCGCGACGCCATCGGGCGAAAAACACGTTCGGCACGACGCGCTCGTGCTTGCGCTCGGCGGCGCGAGCTGGCCGCAGCTCGGCTCCGACGGCGGCGCGCTGCCGATTCTCGCCGCGCGCGGCGTGGCCACGCGTCCTTTCGTGCCTTCCAATTGCGGATTCGACGTCGGCTGGAGCGAGCATTTCAGCAGCCGTTTCGCGGGCGAGCCGCTCAAGTCGGTGGCGATCGGCGTGCAGCGCGGGGATGGCGCGCTCGCTTGGCGCATCGGCGAGTGTCTCATCACCGATCAGGGCATCGAGGGTAGTCTGATTTACGCGTTATCGGCGCCGATCCGCGATCGCATCGGCGAAAGCGCGGACGGCGCTGGCGCGACGGTCTTTCTGGACCTGACGCCGCAACTCTCCGCCGAGCGCGTGCGCGATGAAGTGCTGCATCCACGCGGAGCGCGCTCGATTTCGAGTCATCTGCAGAGCCGCTTGCATCTCACGGGCGTGAAAGCGGGCTTGTTGCGCGAGTGCGTGAGCAAGGACGAGTTCGCTGATCTCGATACGCTCGCCGTGCGGATCAAGGCGCTGCCGCTGCGCGTGCTGCGCCCGCGTCCGATCGAGGAAGCCATCAGCAGCGCGGGCGGCGTCGAGTTCGAAGCGCTCGATGCGCGCTCGATGCTCAACGCGCTTCCCGGCGTGTTCTGCGCGGGCGAAATGCTCGACTGGGAAGCGCCGACCGGCGGCTATCTGCTGACGGCGTGTTTCGCGAGCGGGCTCGCGGCGGGCGAGGGCGCGCTCGCGTGGCTGGCCGGGCGCGCCTGATCCGGCTTACGCGGCGACGAGTCGCCAGAGCGACGTGACTTCCGCCGAGCGCGCGGCATAGAGCGGATCGGACTTGTCGCTCGCGCGCGGATGATGCGGCTTGATGTCGATGCGCCCGTCGACCTTCAATCCGGCCTTGTCGACCCATTCCTGCAGTTGCGCGCGCGTGCGCAGACCGAGATGCTCCGCGAAGTCCGACAGAATGAGCCAGCCTTCGCCGCCCGGCGTCAGATGCGCGGCGAGGCCGTCGAGAAAACCGCGCAGCATGCGGCTCTCCGGGTCGTAGATCGCGTGCTCGATCGTCGCGCTCGGACGCGCCGGAAGCCAGGGCGGATTGCAGACGACGAGCGGCGCGCGGCCCTCCGGAAACATATCGGCTTCGACGATCTTCACCTGACGATCGAGCCCGAGACCGCCGATGTTCTCCCGCGCGCAGGCGAGAGCACGGGCATCGATCTCCGTTGCGACGATGCGCTCGACGCCGCGCCGCGCGAGCACGGCCGCGAGCACGCCCGTGCCGGTGCCGATATCGAACGCGAGTTCTTTCGACGGAAGCGGCTGATTCGCAATTAGATCGACATATTCGCCTCGAACCGGCGAGAACACGCCGTAATAGGGATGAATCCTCCCGCCGACCGCGCCGATCTCGACGCCCTTCTTGCGCCACTCGTGCGCGCCGACCAGACCGAGCACCTCGCGCAATGACACGACTGATGCCTCGTCCGACGGCGGTCCGTACGCCTCCTCGCACGCCTCGCGCACGATCGGCGCGCGGCGCAACGGGATGGCGTATTGCTCGTCGAGCGGCAGCACGAGCATCGCGAGCGTCCGCGCCCTTTGCGATTGCGCGAGTCGATGGAGATTGAACGCCTCGATCGGCGATGGCTCTGTGGCGTGCCTTTTGATCTTGCGCGGCTTGTTGTCGATGCGGCGCGCCATCGCTTGAAGCAACTGGCGCGCGTTCTGAAAATCGCCGCGCCAGAGAATCGCCGTGCCTTCGCAGGCGAGCCGGTACGCGTGATCCGCGGTCATCTGATCGTGTCCGATGACTACGCGTTTCGCGGGCGGATTGCCGCTCTCCGATCGCCAAAGGGCTGAGCGGCTCTCGCCGTCTTCATCCCAGGTGAGGTGTTGCGGTGCTGAAATTTTCGATTGCATATCTATATTGATGTCTATTGCGGGCGTCGCGTCGGCGAAAAATGAACTGGCTGCATTGTGAGGCCATTTCGAGTGCGTCGCTGCTGCTTGTGCGCGTCGAGGGCGATACGCGGCGCGAGCTTCGTGACACTTCAGGCACAATCGAGCCTTTTCCGAACGCCTTCGCCGAATGAAACTCCGAGTTCTCGCCGCGATCTGCGCGGCCGCGCTTGCCGCGCAGTTCAATTTCGCGCCGCAGGCGTTCGCCGCCGACGCCGCCGAAGCGCCCGCCACCGAGCGCTGGGTCAGCGCGTGGGGCACGGCGCTCCAGGCGATTCCGCAACTGGCCAACCTGCCGCCGCTGTATCGCGCGCCGGATGTCGCGGGGCGCACGGTCCGTCAGTTGATCTATCCGCAACTGGACGGCAAGCGGATGCGTCTGCGAATCAGCAACCTGTATGGCACTGAACCGCTCGTCGTCGAGTCGATGAGCGTCGCGCGGGCGGACGGCGGCAGCGGCGCCGCGATCCGCGCTGGAAGCGCGCGGGCCGTGTCCTTTGGCGGACACAAGAGCGTGACGGTCGCGCCGGGCGCGCAAGCCACGAGCGATGCGGTCGATTTCGATGTCGCCGCTTTCCAGCCCGTCGCCGTCAGCACGTACATGGGGAAGGATCAGAAACTCGTCGCGTGGCATCGCGTGTCGAGCCAGGTGAACTACATCTCGACGCCGGGCGATCGCACCGCGGATGCATCGGCAAGCGCGTTCCGCACGCGCTTCACGCAATATGCGTGGCTGACCAATGTCGCGGTGGAAAGCCCGTCGGCGCAGGCGATCGTGGCGATCGGCGATTCGATCACCGACGGCATGCGCTCATCGATCAACGCCAACCGCCGCTGGCCGGATGCGCTCGGGCGGGAGATGGCGCGCAAAAGCGACGGGCAGACGGCCGTCGTGAATGCGGGCATCAGCGGGAATCGTCTGCTGAGCAACTCGCCCTGCTACGGCGAGGCCGTCGTGAGCCGCTTCGAGCGCGACGCGCTGCGTCAGCCGGGCGTGCGCGCGGTGATCGTGCTGATCGGCATCAACGACGTCAATTTCATGGCGATGCCCGCGCACGCCGGGCTCGATTGCGACGCGCCGCACACCGAAGTCAACGCCGATGCGCTTGTGCGCGGTTATCAACGACTGATCGCGCAGGCGCATCAGCGCGGCGTCAAGATCTACGGCGCGACGCTCACGCCCGCTTCGCTGCCGCCCGAACGGGAAGCGATCCGCACGGCGGTCAACGAATCGATTCGCTCAAGCCGGGCGTTCGACGGTGTGATCGATTTCGATCAGGCGCTGCGCGATCCCGCTAGCCCAAGTGCGCTCCAGCGCCGCTACGACAGCGGCGATCACATCCATCCCAGCGACGCGGGCTATGCGGCGATGGCGGCGGCAGTACCGATGGAGTTTGTCGCGGGGGCGGCGAAAGCGGCGCACTGAAGTAGCGCGAAAAAAGTTTGCTTCATCACCTTGTCATTCGCGTCTGCTTGACCTATTATTCAGCCCCTTCGTTGCAAGACGAGGGCTGCCAAGCGAAACAGGTGGCCTCCGAAGTCGACAAATTTCGAAGCGAAAGCGAGAAAATAGTGTTGACAAGGAGAAAAAGATTCTTCATAATCTCGTTTCTCTGCTGCTGATGCAGCGACGCAAGACGGAAGTTGATGTAGCTCTTGCGATGTGCTCTTTAAAAACTAACAGCCGATAAGTGTGGGCGCTTGATGACAAGTGCGGTTTCAGTCTTTCGGGGCTGAAGCAATAGCAAAAGTATCAAGAGTCTCACACGAAGTATCAGAGGAAGGTTT
>NZ_FCOJ02000121.1 GCF_001545035.1 Caballeronia glebae | reverse complement strand
TCGGGGTGAGCCAGCATCAGATACGTCTTGAGCGTGTCGTAGGCCGCTTGCACCTGTGCATTGCCGCCGCTCGCGATTTCGGCGTCGGAGAGCGAGGCGAGTTGCTGCAGGCGTTCTTCGAGCTTCGCCTTGATCGGCTCGATCAGCGCACGTGAGGCGGCGTTTTGATAGGCAGACCAGAGCGTGTCGTACAGCGCGGCGTCATGGTTCAGGCCGAAGCGCGTATGCCACGGCGCGCCTTCCTTGCGATGGGCTTCGAGCGTGTCGAGTTGCTTGTCGAGCGCATCGAGCGCGAGCAGGGCTTGCGTGGGGTCTTGGGTGGTCGAGACCTTGGTCAGCGTCGAAGCGGCTTCGTGCATGGACGCGCGGTTCGAAGCGCCTGAGATCGTCGAGCCCAGCAGCCACATTGCAACGACGGCGGTCGTCGCCCAGGCTGCGGTGGTCGACCATGAGAAGCCGACGCGACGGCCATAAATCTTGCGGCTGTGGGTGGCGATGGTGCTCCACAGCGCATGATTGAATGCCGCCGCGCCAGGCGAATCCGAACGAGCCCCTTCGCTTTTCTCGCCATCTTCCGTCTCTTGCGTGTAGGGGATCGCCGCAAACAGCAAACCGTGAACGGCGGTGCGCCATAGCCGGGCGCTTCCGAGCCGCACTACAAGATCTGACAAAGCTGCGTGCAATTGCTCCAATTGCTGAGCCAGTTCCGCAGCGACCCGATCGTACGGATCGAGCGAAAGACGCGCGACGCCAACATCGGACATCTCGCCTGCGAGCCGTGCGAGCGTGTTATCGATGTGTTCCTTGTCGGCGCGTGCGCTCGACCACACATGCCCGACGCTTTCGTCGTGCTTGAATAAAGCGCCCGTGCACTCCTTCACATTCACCAAGTATGCGGGCGCGGCCCAGCGCAAGACGCGTGCATGTCGCGTAACGCGTTGCCCGAAGGTCTCGGCATCGAATGGCTTGTCAAACGAATCCTGTGCATGCGTGACTACTACGATCGCATCGATTGCACGGCGACGGCGTAGCTTGCGCAGCCCATTGAGCCAGTCGACATCCGGCTGTCCGTCGCTTTGGCTTCCGCTTATCAACAACCCATCGTTCACGAACCGCCAGCCAGCGGCAGGAAGACCGGGCACAAGCCCCTCTATCAGCGAATGCTCCCCGCTCACGAGCAGCCAGCGCGCTCGATATCTCCAGCGCAGGCCATAGCGTTCACGCAGCGCATCGCGCAGCGACTTCGTGCGTTTCAAAAGCTCGTCTGGCTCGATCCCACCTTGTATAGCGCGCGATCGACTCTGCTGCTTGTTCTCATCGTAACGACGAAACCAGCGAATCGCCTTCAGAGAAGCAATCCAGAGCACCGCCCCCTCAATGGGCTTCGTGCAAAGAAGAAGGACCAGGAACAGCGACAGCAACGAGAGTTCGGCAATGATCAGCCGGGAACCCGACAGGCCGACGCTCGGCCCCTTTACTGCCAGAGTCAGCGCAAGCGTCACATAGATGATGGTTATTGCGATGCAAATGAATAGCCAGACGGGCGTTTCTTTTTTTTGAATTTCTTTGACTGCTTTCACGTTTCCCTCTTGCATATCAACGCGATCAATTCATTGCCTTGTGCGCATAGAACCAGTTGAGGGTTTGAGGTCGAATCGGCGTTGGCCACAGCCAGCGCTGCGGCGAGCCACTCCCCGGCGTCCGAGCAGTCGCCGACCGACGCCTCGATTCGCCGCCACGATATCCTTTCATCAAGATTTGCGGCACGACGCGCTTCCCCCAGATCGTCGGCGGGCAACCCATGAACCCAAACCGAGTTGAGGCTCTTGGCGTCCGCCTCGCCCCAACGGCTGGCAAGTCCGACCACATTTGCCAAGTCATTCACCTCACCTCGTGCTGGACGGTGCAAACACAGCGCAGAAGCATTTGCTTCTTTGAATAGTTTCGGATCGCCGAACAGGAGTGCCGTCCCGACCTCTGCGTGCCCATCATCGAGCAGCTTGCTAATCGCATCGCGAAGTTGTATCGCGATGACCAGATGAACCGTCTTCTCATCTTCCTGATCGAGCCAAGCATCCGTCGCGAAGATCGACGGAGTTTTTTCGGGGTCGACTCGCGTATTGAGCGACGCATGCCGGACCTTCAAAGTTCGGCGCAACTGCTCGGCCACAGGCCCGGGCTTGAGCCGAGATTGCAGATAGAGATGCACGTGCAGCAACGCATGCGTCGGCATTCTGCTCAGCGATTCAGAGAGGTCATTCAGAAGACTTTCAATGAGCCAGTCGCACACGGCCAAATGGCGTGTGTGCTCGCCAAGCTCATTGCCCGGATAAAACGGTTCGCCCGGAACGTCGATCCATCGGGCATGTACGTCCTTGTCGGGAAATGCCGCACTCGGGCGTAGTTCCGATTGAACCTTTCCATCCAAAAGACTTTGAAGACTGTTCTGTTCCTTGTCGGAGGAAAAATGCCACCCATAACCGTATATGGCTAGAGGACGACTGGCTGCGGTATGGCATGCCTGCTCTGCCTTTTCGCTGACTTGATTCTGGGCAAGCGCGGACTGATGCGCTGTATGCCCGTGAGCCAAACTTGCGGCGAGCAGAAAACTCCATCCGAGAATTGGATAGCCCACCGCGCATAGCCAAAACCAGGCGCTCGTCGTCGGACTTCCGTCGGTCCAGGAAAGAACTGTTGTCGTCGCTCCGATGCAAAGTGCCAGGCACAACAACGCAATCCAGAGCAAAGCAGACGGACGCGGTGGCGACGGCACGTCGACCCTCGGCGGAATGCGCTCGAAATCTATAGGCATGGGCTAACGAACAGAGGCGCCGCTTGTGGACGCAATCAGATACGCGCCACATTGCGTGTGATCGCCGTCGCGCGAGATCGGAATCGCGCCGTCTTTGATACGGTGGCTTCCTTCGACAATCGGGTTATCGCCATGTATGGGGCATGAAACCATGTCCCCCACACGCGCAGCTCGTCGCCCCTTGACTTTGATTCGATCTGTACCGGTCAGCACTTTGCCGCCGTGGCTGGTGGCGTCGCCTTCGTAGATTAGATTTTTCATTGACAAATTTCGTTATTGGCCAACTCTTGAATTCAGTGCTCCAGCGCTAATCCATTAAAACATCGGTTATGTTCATTTTGCGCAAAAATGGATCGCTACCCCAACAAGTTTGAATATTATACGCGAAATCTTGCTCATTAAACGATCTCCCTTCTCGCGAAAGACTCAATCTTATTCTATATCTCAGTATTCGAAACGATAGCTTCCAATCGGCTGCGCATCGACTCGATTAAACAGATCTTGTTGGACCCGCAAGCGTTCCTTGATTTCATCCATCTCATCTGATCGGCGGAAATATCTTTCTGACTTTGGCCTGTCTCTTTGGCTTGCTTTATAAAGAGAGCGTATGCCGCCGAGACACTTTTGTCGAATTCAGACAGTTCATACGACGCACATATTGTCTTTTCAGTGGTATTTCTGGCCGCGCGGCATGAAAAAGACGGCTTGGGCGTGTCGTTCATTGCGATTTTTTTTAAAATAAGCAAGGTCTCGTCATACCATCGCATCGCAACAGAAGCGCTATCAATTTTCGCAAGCCAAACGCCGCGAATCGCGCTCGTTCCGAGTTCAGCATGCCACGGAGCTAAGCGGCACTGAACCAGATACGTCGGACTTGATTGCGCCTTGTCTCGATCGAAACCGAAGTCAGACGCTTCGGCCGGTTGAGAAGGAAACCCATAACCGGCCACGCTCTGCTCAATAGTATTGGCTAAACTTATATTAGTTGGCTGAAGGCTCGGCTGAGCACAAGGCTGAGCTTCAGGCATATCATTCGAGATAGCTGAAGTTTTGAAATCAAATAGTCTTCCAACCAGACGAGGATCATTCGGAAGATAATGACTTGTTGCCGTCGAATTGGCATTTATTCGAACTTCGCCAACCCTCCAAACTCCATCGATAAGAGGTATGGAATCTGCCGCGAACAGAAAACTGCAGTGCGTGGTAAGTATCAACGCAACAACCTTTACTACAAACGAGCGGACGGGAAGCTTTCGCATTTTAATCGATCCGTGTAGGTTAGCGAGCAGGAAGAGTTTGCCCGTTGAATTCATAACGATTATCTAGAAAAAGGTTTACCTCATCAGCACGCCGATTCGTCAATCCACGCATTACGACGCCGCCAGAAGTATTGCCCTCACGAATTCTGTTCATTGCTCCGTCTATCTCTCCCGCATTTACGAGATTAGATACGCTGCCCCAGCGCCCTGCCGGGTTATAGGCGAAACTAACTAATGAATCAAATTCATTTTGTCGCAGCGGAACTGTAATCGAGTTGCGTACCGTCGCCTCGTACCTCCTCACGGTGTGCGTGAGTAGTTGGACCTGCTGATCGTCACTCAGGTTTAGTAAATTGTGGTTGTCTCTCGCGAAGCGGCTTGCGTCGTCGCCGGATAAGCCGGCACCTGCGAGATGCTGTCTGCTGTGTCTTGGGCAATGCCGATAGCGACCATGTCAGAAGCAATGTCGGCCGCCGTTCGTGTTTTCATGTCGTACCCAGCCCCTAACGTCACACCACTCGCGCCTCCCGGCCAATGCAGTCGATTTGTGACTCCTGCAAGCGCCTCGTGAGAATATATGAACCAAAGTCCCGACATAGAGATTGAACGCGCATTCTGAAGCGCAAAATTCCCCACCAACCCAATCGGATGCAAATGAAACACATCCGGCCCAGGAAACCCCGCTACCTTGGCCTTCACCTCATCCCACCACACCAACTTCTCTATACGCTTCTGCTCCTCCTCATACTGTGGATTCGTCGTTCCGTTTTCGATTTCCGTATAGAGCTGTCGCCACTTCTGCGGATTTGCCCACTCGCTCTCATGCTTCACAATCAGCCGCGAGGCCGCTTGCATCAGCCACGGATAATGCCCTGATTCGCCTGCATAGCTCAGACACAAGTCGTCCGCCGCCCGGCTGCCGTCGCCTTGCGGAAACAACTTTCGGTACACCGCCTGCATCATTGGACTAAGCTTAATCGCTGCCTTCGCATCTTCAGGACTGGCATGATTGGCAAAGTCCACCCACGCCTTGGTCGTCGCAAACATCGTGTGCGCCGGATCGTGCGCGCCATCGATGCAAGTAAAATCCACCCAGTTCTGGGCAAACTCTCGCGTCACGGTTCCACACGCGAAATTCTGCTCACGCACCCAACCCTCGATCGCCTGTCCTCGCTGATCCGCGCTGCCTACACGCCACCAGTTCATCTTGCGTCCGCTGCGATCCGCGGTCTTTTCCGTATGCTGCTTGGTCTTATCACGCGCCAGCTCAGCCAACGACCACCGCTGCACTACGCCCGTCACCGGCGGCTCTGCGCCCGCTTGCTCCGCGTTGCGATACAGCTTCGTCCCCTCCGCAATACGCAGCAGCGTCGGCTCAGAGGAAAGTCCCAACGGCTTCCAGTCATCCGGATGCGCGCTATGCGACCCAACCCACGTTGTGCCTTGCTCGATGAACGACTTGACGCTCTCGTCACAAAACACCTCGATGTGCGCCATGCGCGTGGCGGACGGCGAACTCGCACTCAATGAGTCGAAGCGACCAAGGTGCCCTATCAAGTCGCCCGCTTTCACGGCAATACCCTGCGCATTCGCATCGCCTGCGTCACCGGAGGAGGACAGGGCGATCACCACGCGATCGAAGGCGTCCTCGGGCATGATCTCCTCCACCACCGGACCGCCGTGCTCGTTACCCATGAAAATCCACCCGCCCACCACTGTGGCGGGCGGAACTTCGCCCACCTTGGACGCGTACGGTTGCGCGCCATGCGCGTCGGTGATCTTGCCCCAGGCATGCTGACGCTCGCCAATACTCACAGTGGCGCCTTGGGGCAAAACGCCAAGCGGCGCACTTCCTCTATGTCCCGCTTTTGGACCGCTGCGCACGTTCAGACCCTGCTGGCCGGCATCTGACGCCTGGCCGGTTCGGCTCGCACCTGGCTTGTCCTGTGCAGAGGACGTGATCTGGTACTGCGCGAGCGCAGACAAATACGCCGGTTTGGCCTTGGCCGTGTCCTGCTCATACTCCTCGTACGCCTGAAGATGCATGTACAGGCTATAGAACGTCAGCGTCGTGCCTTTCGGAAACTCCATCGTATGGCGTACCAAGACAAACCCCGTGCTATAGGGCACTTGCACGTTCCCGAGCTGACTCACCGGATAACTCCGGTTCACCCGGTAAGCAATGACATGGCCATCCGCAATGCATCGGACGCCTTGCTTCAGATCCAGCTTGCTGCCCGCGCCGTTCTCGGTGATGTGGATGCCCCCGTGCCAAAACCCGTTCTTGCTGACCAGAAAACTGCCACCGGGCTCCTTGTCCGCCAGCAGTTGGTAGATCTCGTGTTCGTCGGTGAATTTGCTCGCCGCATCCGTTTCCCGCTGCCCCTTCTTCAAGAAGGGGAACGCGAACGACAACTGCTTGACCTTTGTGTCTGGTGGCGTGGCGCGCGGTGCGCTACGAGGTGCGGCAGGGGCATTGCGTTGGCCACCTGAAGCTGGCTGCGGCGCGGAAGCAGGTTGTGGCGCCGACGCGGGTCGTGCAGAGGGTGTGGAAGTTGCCATCTCGATGCTTATTCAGAAAATCCAAAGGAAACCGGGGTCTTGATGTCGTGCACGGGCGTGTTGGACCAGGACGGGAACGTGAAGCTTCCGCCGTCGGCATCACCGATGGTCAGATCGCCCTTCACCTCAATCTCACCTGCAGGACTGCCAAGCGTAATCTTACCGCCCGACAATTTGATATAGGCTCCCGAGCCATCGCCAATCGTCACACCCTTGCGCCCGGTGATCGTCACTTCACCATCAGAAGAGCTCACAACCATGCCTTGCATGGACAACAGTTCCATAGCATCGCCCTGGGCCTGGATTTGCACCTTTCCCTTCGCAGCAAAAAGACGGATTCCCAGTTTTGCCGCGAAGAATGAAATCGCTTCGCCGGCGGCCGCCGTGATGCGCTTGAATGCGCCTATGTCAAGGCCCTCGCCCGAAGTCACGAACATCTGCTTGCGAGACGCCACCTGCAGCTGCTGTCCGCTCGCGATGCCAAGCCCGTCTGGCGCGGTCGCGACAAGCACGGGCCTGCCCAGTTTCGTCAGCTTCTCCTCGATGAGCGAACGCTGTTGATCAACCTCGGCAAGCCATGCTTTAGCGGTGTTGGCCGAATCGGTGAGCGAGCGCAGTAGATCCCGGGCCTGGCTAAGCGTCGTATCGGCATCCTGCATTGCAAGTTGCTGACCGCTGGAGTTCGGCTGAACTTCCGCTGACAACAGAACACCCTTCCCACCCCTCACAGCAATATGCTCGTCGCTACGCAACTCCGCGCCGCGCCCCCGTTCCGTGCGTTCCCCATCGACCATATGTCCCAGATTCAGCTCACTGGTCTGGTACGGCGTCGTCAAATGTATATGCTCGAAATTCTCCTTATCCTCCATGCGCAATTCGTTCTGCGCAGCCGTGCGAATAAGGTTCCGGGTGTTATTCAGGTTATTAACCAGATCCGGATTCAGGCTGTCATGCAGGGATCCCACGATCACAGGCCTATTCGGATT
>NZ_FCOJ02000142.1 GCF_001545035.1 Caballeronia glebae | reverse complement strand
ACTGGTATCCGAAGCTCGACTATGGGCCGCGAGACTGAGCAAGGCGTTGCCCGGGACGGGGCGAATGTGATCCGGCGCGGACGGATACAATGCGGCGGCGCGCGATCAGCGCGCGTCCGGCCGACGTCATCCGATCCAATTCATGAACCATTCCCCCCGGGCCTTTTTGCTGGGCCCGCTTCTAAAAAGCGTGTCGCGGTCGTTTTATCTCACGCTGCGCATTTTGCCGGCGGGCATGCGCGACCCCATCGGGCTCGCGTATCTGCTCGCGCGCGCGGCCGATACGATCGCGGATACCTCGCTAGTTTCCCCGCAGCGCCGGCTGGAATTGCTGCTTTCGCTGCGCGCACAAGTCAACGGCGCGCCCGACGACGGCGCGCTCGCGCGCATCGCGGGCGAAGTCGCGGGTCAGCAGGCGCAGCCCGATGAACGCGCGTTGCTCGAATCGCTCGATGCGGCGCTCGCGATCCTGCCGCAACTCGGCGCCGAGGATCGGGCCGCTGTCCAGGACATCGTCACGACGCTGAGCACCGGCATGGAGTTCGATCTGCGCACGTTCCCCGACGAGACATCGGGCGCAATCGTCGCGTTGCCGGAGTTCGGCGAGCTGGATCGCTACACGTATCTGGTCGCGGGATGCGTCGGCGAGTTCTGGACGAAGATGACTTACGCGCACATGCCCGGCACGCTCAAGGCCGCGCCCGACACGATGCTCGCGCTCGGCGTGCGCTTCGGCAAGGCGCTGCAGATGACGAACGTGCTGCGCGATTGCGCGAAGGATCTGCGCATCGGCCGATGCTATCTGCCCGAATCGATGCTCGCGCGTCATCAACTGACACCGCAGGATTTGTTGCGACCGGAAACGTCGGCGCGCGCGCGGCCCGTGCTGTTCGAATTGCTGCGCTCGTCGCTCGCCATGTTTCAGGACGCGGTCGATTACACGCTCGCGATTCCGTCGAGCGCGATCCGTCTGCGTCTCGCCTGTCTCTGGCCGATCATGATCGGCCTCGAAACGCTCGTGCTGCTCGCGCGTAACGATGCGTGGCTCGATCCGCAAAACGTCTCGAAGGTGCGCCGCAACGACGTGTACCGGATCATGGCGGCGTCGTTGCCGATGGTCGCGTCGAACGGCATGTTGCGCGCGTGGACCTCACGCCGCGTGCAGGCGATCGAAGCCGAGATCAGCGCCGCAACTCGGCCATGATGCGCTCGGCGAGAAAGTCGCACGGCGGGCGTTTGGACGCCGCGCTGCGCGCCAGCACCACTTCGAGCGTGCCGATGTCGGGCAGCCCTTGCGCCGCCCCGAGCAGCGTGAAATGCGCCGGCACCGCGCACTTCGCGAGCGGCGTCACGGCGAGGCCGGCTTCGGCCATCGTCAGCAGACCGAGAAGGCTCGGGCTCTCATACGAGGTGCGATAGGCGATGCGCGCGCGTTCCAGGCTGCGGATCGCGTTCTCGCGCGCGACGCTGCCCGGCAGGAACACGGCGATCGGCAAGGGCCGTTCCTTCCAGATTTCGGTCGCGCCGGGCGCGGCGGCCCAGACCATCGGCTCGTGGCGCAGAAATTCGCCCGACAGACCCTTCACGCGCGTCGCGCAGACGAGATCGACCGAACCGTCTTTCACCATCGGCGCGAGCGCGAGGCTCGGCAGGCCGACCACCTGAATCTCGACCTTCGGGTACGTCGCCGAGAATTTCTTGAGGATGGGCGGAAAGAGCGACGACGCGTAATCGTCCGGCACGCCGATCACCACGCGCCCGGTCACGTCCGGACGCACGACCGCCGCCCACGCCTCGTCGCGCAGCGCGATCATGCGGAGCGCGTAGGTGAGCAGCACCTCGCCGTCTTGCGTCGGCACAACGCTGCGCGGCTTGCGCACGAACAGCGCCTTGCCGAGCGCGGTTTCCAGCGTCTTGATCTGCATGCTGACCGCCGATTGCGAGCGATGCACGAGTTCCGCCGCGCGGCTGATATTGCCGGTATCCGCGACGGCGATGATCATCGAGAGAACGTCCAGATCTAGCGCTTTCATGGTGAACGACCGTTTGCTATCAGAAAATCTGAACGATTCTATCAAAATTATGCGTTTTTCTTTTGCTTCGGCGCGGCGCATAGTCGCATCCAAGGAGCTTACTCATGAACGCGCGAACCGATCTCTCCGTCCTCACCGCAGTGCAAGGCTTGCCTGAACCTTCGTTCGCCACGACGAAATCGGGCGTTTCCGTGCCGTTTATCGAGTGCGGCGAGGGCGAGCCGCTCGTCTTCGTACACGGCTCGTTGTGCGATTACCGTTACTGGGACGCGCAGATTCTGCCGCTCGCGAAGCACTTTCGCGTGATCGCGCCGAGCCTGTCGCATTACTGGCCCGCCGTCGATGCGTTCGTGCAGGGCGAGTTCGGCTGGGAAGCGCACGTCGCGGAAATGGCGGAGTTCATCGAATCGCTCGATCTCGCGCCGGTGCATCTCGTCGGGCATTCGCGCGGCGGCTGCATCGCGTTCAATCTGGCGCGCGAGTATCCGCGGCTCGTGAAAACGCTCACGCTCGCCGATCCGGGCGGTCCGCTCCAGACCGCGCCGCAGGCCTCGCCCGCCGCGCTGCCGCCCGCGACCAACGCGCTGCGCGCGCGCGTGGCCGAACTGATCGAACAGGGCGAATTCGACCGTGGCCTCGAAATGTTCGTGGATTCGGTGAGCATGCCGGGCTTCTGGAAGAAGAGCACGGAGAGCTTCCGGCGCATGGCGCTCGACAACGCGCTCACGCTGCCCAAGCAATTCCGCGATCCCTTGCCCGCGTACACGCGCGAAGCGGCGCGCGACATCAAGTGCCGCACGCTCCTGATCGATGGCGAGAAAAGCCCGCGCATGTTCCGCAACAACGTCGAGAAGCTCGACGAGTGGATCGAGTTTGCGGAGCGTCAGACCATCGCGCGCGCGTCGCACGGCATGAACGCGGCGAGCCCGGGCGCGTTCAATCGCGCGGTGCTGGCGTTCGCCGGCGCGTGGTGAGCCAAGCGAGGCTTACTGCAGCTTCCAGATGTTCGCCGCGATCGTGCCTTCGTCGTTGAACACGTTGATGATGTCGGGCACATCGGTGATCGGCACGTTGTTCACGATCAGCGCGAACGCGAGCCGGCGGCCGCTCTTCGCGTCGATATAACCCGCGAGCGCCTGTCCCTTCAGCGT
>NZ_FCOJ02000123.1 GCF_001545035.1 Caballeronia glebae | reverse complement strand
GTCACGCACGCCGCTCGCAAAGAACTGCTCGGCTTCCTTCAGCGTGGACACGGTGATGCCGCGTGCGCCCGCGTCGATCTGGGCCTGCACCACCTGATTACATTTGGTGGTTTTCACGTGCGGCCTGAAACTCACGCCGAGCGCATTCAGGCGGTGCTGCATCCGCTCGATGTTACGGGTCATGCGTTCGACATCGATCAATGCGGCGGGAGTATTCAGCGACTGCAATTCCATCTGCGGCTCCTTGCGATTCCATGCGCGAGCGGGGTCCGGGCATGGGCAGGACACCGTGCGGATGGAGTCGCCAATATAGGATTAGCGTCGAAGCTTGTGTTTAACGAACGATAAAGCGAGCGTTAATTCAGATTGAATACTGGCCGGGCACCGTGCCGGATGACCCGGCGAGCCTGCCTTGAAGCACGCTTCAACTGCGCCACGGAATGGGATCGAACGCGCGCTTGGCGGCTTCGAGAAACACCCGCTGACGGATCGTCAGACCATGACGGGTAGGCATCAACGCCATCACAGGCGCGGATTCGAGATGCCATGCGGGCAACACACGTTTGAGTTTTCCCGTTGCAATCAGACGCGCAGCGTCCCATTCGGAGCGCTCGACGATGCCAAGTCCTTCCATGGCCCAGTCGCTGACAACCGTGCCGTCGTTGGACGACAGCGCGCCGTCCAGCCTGACGGTGACGGCTTTCGCACTGCGTTTTCCGGCGGCGTCGGCTTGGGTGAAGCGTAGACGCGTCACGTCCTCGTCGTTTTCGCGCAATGTCAGCCACGGGTACTGCGTGAGTTCCGACGGATGCGCGAGCTTCGACAGGCGGCGCGCGAGGGCAGGGCTTGCGCAGAGAATGCGGTCGTTGGGGGCGAGATAGTGCCCGATCCACGACGACCCCTTGACGTTGCCGATGGATACCACGGCGTCGGCACCCTGGGCCGTAGTGAGCGGGCTGTCGGACAGGATCAGCGAAATCTCGAGATTTGGGTGCGAGCGATGCAGATCGCGCACCAGCGGCGCGACATGCGCGCGGCCAAAGCCGAACGGCGCGACGACCCGCAAATGTCCACCGACGCCGCCCGAGTCGCCCGAGACGCGTGACGGAATCGACTCGATCCGCTCCATGATCTCGACGGCTTCCTGAACCAGCCGCTGACCTTCCGTGGTCAGTGAGCTGCCGCGCGCCGCACGCGTGGCAAGACTTACGCCCATGCGGTCCTCGATGCGCCGAAGCCGAACCGTCACCGCGGGCGGCGTGAGATTCAGCAGCCGCGCGGCGGCGGCAAGCGATTGCGACACGCCGAGCGCGCGAAACAGGCGCATGTCTTCCAGTTCGATCATTAAACGACCTTTAACGATGGGTTCAATGGATATTAAACATGACAAAAAGTATTTTTTCTATAGTGCGTCGTAAGAGCCCGGCAATGGCTGTGTCTGACCGATGACGTCGGGGAACCTCATTCAACGTGGAGCGGCCCTCATGAACCAATCCGAACACGCGGGGCATCTTCCCCAGACGCTGAATCCGATCGGACTCGCGATGCCGGGCGGACACTACAGTCACGTTTCGATTGCCAATGGACTGGTCTTCGTGTCCGGTCAACTGCCCATCGACGCGCACGGCACAAAGCTCACGGACAGCGATTTCGACGCCCAGGCCGCGCAGGTGCTGGCCAATCTGGGCTCGGCGTTGAGCGGCGTGGGCAGCGATGTCTCGAAGCTGGTACAGGTCCGTGTCTATATTGTCGACGTCGCTCATTGGGCGAGTCTCAACGCAATCTATGCGCGCTGGGCCGGCGACGCCAAACCCGCTCGCGCGGTGGTGCCGGTTCCGGCCTTGCACTTTGGGCTGAAGATCGAAATCGAAGCAGTGGCGACGCTGTAGCGTCGTCCGGACCTCGCCCGGCTCGGGCACCCATACGGCAAAACGAATCAGACAGGAGGCAATGATGAACGCACCATCCACGACGAGTCTCCACTATCGAGCCCTTACCGCCGCCGATATCCCTACGGCGCACGCGCTGTCACGGACGGTCAACTGGCCGCATCGCGCGAAGGACTGGCAGTTCGCCTCCGCGCACGGCACCGGCTTCGCGGCCGAAGAAAACGGAGTCGTGATCGGCACGGGACTGTGTTGGAAATTTGGCGCGGATCAAGCCTCGCTGGGTCTCGTGATCGTGTCCTCCGAACATCAGGGGCGGGGATAGGCCGCAAGCTGATGGAACTGCTGCTCGAACAACTCGGCCCGCGCGTCACGTTCCTTCACGCCACGCCTGCTGGCAAGCCGCTCTACGAAAAACTCGGCTTCACCGTCTGCGATACGCTCGATCAGCATCAGGGCAACGTCGGCGAGGTGTCGCCGGTGGCATTGCCCGACGGCGAACGGGTCCGCGCGGCGACCGCCGAAGACTTCCCCACGCTTATCGACCTCGCCACCCGCGCCTATGGCCTCGAACGCAAGGCGATGTATCTGGCGCTGCTGGAAATGGGCGAGAACGCGGTACTCGTGCGCGACGGGAAGATTGTCGGGTTTTCGGTGCTGCGCCGCTTCGGTCGGGGTCTCGTGCTCGGGCCGGTCGTCGCGATGCGTTCGCCGGACGATCTGCACGCCAGGGCGCTGATCGGCCATTGGCTGACCGGTCACGAAGGCGAGTTCGTTCGTATCGACGTCCCCTCGGGTGCGATGCTGACCGAGTGGTTAATCGCGCAAGGCCTGAAGTGCGTCGATACCACCGTGAAGATGGTTCGCAATGCACCCGCCGATGCCCATAGTGGGCCGCCCGATGCGGTCTACCGTCCGTACGGGCTCGTCAGTCAGGCCATGTTCTAGAACAGCACTGCGCGCGATTGCCCGGCATGCATGCCCGGAAGACCCGAGACCGACGCGTTGTGTGCGTGCAGGGGCCTGCAAAGAACACGATCGCTTCGTGTAGACCAGTCCATTCGATATTTTCTGCTGCGAACCCTCTGTAATATCAATTGGAGCCGTCTGGCAGAAACCACGTATGGCAGCCGATCCCCAGTCAGTAAGGAGTTTTCGCAGATGCGCGTACCGTTGTCCCGCATTGTTACCACCCCGACGCTGCCGGACAGCGCCGATGTCGTCGTGATAGGCGCGGGCATCGTCGGCGTGTTCACCGCATGGTTTCTAGCGAAGCGCGGCGTGAAGGTCGCGCTGATCGAAAAAGGCATGGTCGGCGGCGAGCAGTCCAGCCGGAACTGGGGCTGGTGTCGTCAACAGAACCGCGACGCGCGCGAATTGCCAATTGCGATCGAAAGCCTGAGGTTGTGGGAACAGTTCGAAGCCGAGTCGGGTGAGACGACTGGCTTTCGTCGCAGCGGACTGCTCTATCTGAGCAACGACGACAGCGAACTGGCTGGCTGGGCGAAATGGTGCACCTTCGCACGCTCGGCAGGCGTAAAGACGGAAGTGCTCGGCGGCAAGGCCGCGACCGAGCGCGGCGGTTCGACGGGGAAAAACTGGAAAGGTGGTGTGTTCGCGCCGACGGACGGCACCGCGGACCCCGGCGCTGCCGCGCCCGCCGTAGCGCGCAGCATCATGAAACTTGGCGGAACGGTGCTTCAGAACTGCGCGGCACGCGGGATCGAAACGGAAGGCGGACGCGTCAGCGCCGTGGTGACGGAGCACGGCACGATCCGCACGAAAATCGCGGTGCTGTCGGGCGGTGCATGGGCGTCGACGTTCTGCCGCCAACTCGGTATCCGGTTGCCGCAAGCCACGATCCGCTCGTCGCTGATGTCGGTTTCGCTACCGCGCGGCACGCTGCCCGACGCGATGCACACGAAGGCCATCACGATCACGCGACGCGGTAACGAAACGTATTCGCTTGCCATCAGCGGCCGCGGCAAATTGGATCTTACGCTGCAAAAGCTTCGCTACGCCAATGACTTCCTGGCGATGTTCACGCGTCGCTGGCGCAGCCTGAGCCCGGGATATCTTGAAGGCGTGCGCTCCGGTCACGAGAACATGGGGCGCTGGGCACTCGATCGCCCCACGCCGATGGAAAAGATGCGCGTACTCGATCCGCGCGTCGATCAGGCCACGATCAAGGAGATTCACCGACGGGCCATCGAACTGTGTCCGGCGATTGGCGCAGCGCCGGTGGCGGCGTCCTGGGCCGGTTATATCGACATGACGCCGGACGGCGTGCCTGCCATCGGCGAAGTGAACGAAGTGCCCGGCTTCGTGCTGGCTGCAGGCTTGAGCGGTCACGGTTTTGGCATCGGTCCAGGATGCGGTCATCTGGTCGCGGACCTGGTGATGGGTCTGAAACCGATCGTCGATCCCGAACCTTACCGCCCGGAGCGATTCGACGAATCGGTGTGGGGAAAGGTCGCCGAGTTCTAACCGTCGTCGCGCCCACCGACTCATCAATCACAAACCGCCGTGTTCGCCCTCGCAGACGCATGGTCAAGACTCCAGGATAAGCTGCAATGATCTCACCCGTTCTTCATCTGAAGCAGGCGGGCCGGCTGGACCGGTTCTTTATCGATGGCGAATGGACGCTGCCCTCGACAATTTCAGACACGGCGCGGGCTGCGGTGATCTGCCCGTCCACGGAGGAAACGCTGTGCGAGATTCCGCTGGGTGATGCGAAAGACGTCGACCATGCCGTGCTAGCGGCGCGTAAGGCATTCCAGCAGTGGTCGGTGACGTCGCCGCAGGCACGCGCGGCGCTGCTGGATCGCGTACATAGCCTGATGATTGAGCACACCGAACTCTTCGCCCAGGCGCTGACGCTGGAAATGGGTGCACCGATCAACTATGCGCGCGGCGCGCATGTGCCGCTCGCGATTGCCCATCTCGGCGTCGCACGCGACAACCTGTTGAAGTACCCGTTTATCGTCCAGCGCGGCACCACGGCGATTGCGCGCGAACCTGTCGGCGTGTGCGCACTCATCACGCCGTGGAATTGGCCGATCTACCAGATCACGGCGAAAGTCGGCCCGGCGCTGGCGGCAGGTTGCACGGTTGTCCTCAAACCCAGCGAACTGTCGGCGCTAAGCGCGTTGCTGTTTGCCGAAGTGATTGCCGATGCGGGCATTCCAGAGGGCGTCTTCAATCTGGTCAGCGGGACAGGACCGGAAGTGGGCACAGCGCTCGCCTCGCATCCTCTGGTGGACATGGTGTCGATCACCGGATCGACGCGTGCGGGCGTGCTGGTCGCGCAGGCAGCTGCGCCAACCGTCAAGCGCGTGGCGCAGGAGCTTGGCGGCAAGTCGCCCAACATGGTGCTGCCAGACGCCGATCTGCCGCGTGCTGTTTCACATGGCGTGGCATCGGCCTTCCGTAACATGGGCCAGTCGTGCAGCGCGCCGACCCGGATGATCGTCCCGCGCGGCGCGCTTGCCGAAGTCGAGGCGCTCGCCGTGGCGGCAACCGGGCAGATGTGCGTCGGCGATCCGTTCGCGGAAGCGACGACGCACGGTCCTCTCGCCAATCGGGCGCAGTTTGGTCGTGTGCAGCAGATGATCGAAAGCTTCATCGACGAAGGCACGAAATTGGTCATCGGCGGGGCGGGCAGGCCCGAGGGACTCGCTACAGGCTTTTATGCGCGTCCGACGATCTTCTCCCACGTCCACACCGGAATGAGCGTGGCTCAGCAGGAAATCTTCGGGCCGGTGCTGGCGATCTTGCCTTATGACACGGTGGACGAAGCCATCGCTATCGCAAACGACACCGTCTATGGACTCGGCGCGCACGTGCAAGGCACGGACAAGGCGCTAATGCGTTCGGTCGCGTCGCGTATCCAGTCGGGTCAGGTGCATCTGAACTATCCGGCGTGGGATCCGCAGGCGCCGTTTGGCGGCTACAAGCAATCCGGCAATGGTCGGGAGTATGGTGTCGAAGGCATGGAAGAGTATATGGAGATCAAGTCGATCCTCGGGTACTAAGATTGAAGCCATGCGGGGCACCTGGCGTCACATTACGTGACGTCTTGCGTCACCTCACGCGCCCGAAACTGTTCGCTCTCGAAAGGTGTTGAATTGGAAACCGCCGACATTGTCGAGTCATCGCTGACCACGCATCACGCGCATTGGGAGAAGTTGCGACGCGATCTGCAAGCCCATCCCGAACTGCGTTTCGAGGAGCACCGCGCGGCAGACGTTGTGGCGCGCGAACTGGAGGCGCTGGGGTACGAGGTGTCGCGCGGACTGGGCGGGACGGGCGTGGTGGCGAGTCTGCCGGGCGCGAATCCGGCGTGGGGCATCGTGCTGCGCGCCGATCTCGACGCGCTGCCCATTCATGAAGCTAACGATTTCACCCATGCGTCGTGCGCGCATGGCGTCATGCACGCCTGTGGACGGGCATACGGTGATGCTGCTTGGCGCCGCACGTGTTCTGAAAGCATTGCCGCAGTTGCCCGGCAGCGTGCACTTCGTCTTTCAGCCAGGCGAAGAAGGCGGCGCGGGCGCGCGAAAGATGATCGATGACGGGCTGTTCGAGCGGTTTCCGACCGAGGCCGTGTTCGGCATGCACAATTGGCCGGGTTTGCCGGCCGGACATTTCGGCCTGCGTCGTGGGCCGATCATGGCGGCGGGTTCGCGCTTCAGGATTGCGGTGACGGGCAAGGGCGCGCACGCCGCACAGCCGCATCTGGGCCTCGACCCGATTCCGCTGGCGTGTTCGATGGTCCTGCAATGTCAGACCGTATCTGCGCGTCACAAAGACCCGGTGGACCCCGCCGTGATCTCAGTCTGCATGATGCACGCGGGCGATACTGACAACGTGATCCCGGACAGTGCAGAGTTGCGCGGCACAATCCGTACATTGTCGTCGGTGTTACAGCAGAAGTTGCAGCGCGATATCCAGTCGATGTGCGAAGGGCTGGCAGGCGCGTATGGCGCACAGGTCGAGGTGAACTTCTTCCAGTACTATCCGGCAACGATCAACACGCCAGCCGAAACCGAGCTATGCGAAACGGTGATTCGTGACGCCTTCGGCGTTGAACGCGTGCGGCCCGACGTGCCGGCCAACATGACATCGGAAGACTTCGACTTCATGCTGGAGGAACGGCCCGGCACCTATGTACTGATCGGCAACGCAGGCGCCGATTCGCCGGGTTTGCACAACCCGAAATACGACT
>NZ_FCOJ02000170.1 GCF_001545035.1 Caballeronia glebae | reverse complement strand
TAGCAGCCTGTTGAAATACCCTCTGCGCGAGTCATCCGGGCAGGAGGGGCAAACGTTGATTCAAGGAATCGAACGACACTGAGACCGAAACGATGCGCGGAGCGGACGGCTACACCGAATCGATGTTCACGATGACCAGACTGGATGACTTCGTTCCGGCCAATCACCCGCTGCGACCGATTCGGCTGTGGTTGAACGAAGCGCTCACACGCATGGACACGGTCTTTTCGCGGATGTATGAGAGCGACGCGAGGGGCGGTCGCCCGAGCATCGCGCCGGAGAAGCTGATTCGTGCACTGCTGTTGCAAGTGCTGTACTCGATTCGAAGCGAACGCATGTTGATGGAGCAAATCTCCTACAACATGCTTTTTCGCTGGTTCGTCGGACTGGCGATGGACGATGCGGTTTGGGACCACTCCACTTTCAGTAAGAACCGTGACCGACTGATGGTTCATGATGTCATTGTCAGTCTGTTCAACGAGACAGTGGAGACTGCACGTGTGCGCGGTCATCTGTCCGGAGAGCATTTCAGTGTCGATGGCACGCTTATTCAGGCTTGGGCTGGGCACAAGAGCTTCGTGCCCAAGGCGAAGTCGGATGACGACGCGCCGCCCGACGGCGGTGGCAGCTCTCAAGAGAACTGGCATGGCGAGAAGCGCAGCAACGACACACATGAATCCAGCACGGACGCTCAGGCGCGGCTGTTCCGCAAGAGTCGCGGCACGGGGGCGATGCTTTGCTACATGGGTCACGTGCTGACTGACAATCGACATGGTCTGGTGGTGAACGCACAGGTTACGCAGGCCAACGGCACGGCCGAGCGAGACACGGCAGCGAAGATGCTTGCGGATGCCGCGCGATTTTCTGGCACGTCCATTACCGTAGGCGCTGATAAAAACTACGACACCGCGGGCTTCGTGGCAACGTGTCGCGCGAACAATGTCACGCCGCACGTGGCGCAAAACGTCGCTCGCGCAGGCGGCTCCGCCATCGACGCTCGAACGACACGATGGCCCGGCTACTCTATCAGTCAGCGCAAACGCAAATGCATTGAGCAGGTGTTTGGTTGGAGCAAGACAGTCGGGAGAATTCGGCAGGCGATGTATCGAGGCCTGAAGCGCGTCGACCAACTCTTTCTGCTGACCCAGGCAGCCTACAACTTGACGCGCATGCGAACGCTGGCCGCTCGGGCGGCATGAGAGCAAGCGCGGAGAAGAATGCGACATTAGCAGCACCTGAATCAACGAAGTTCGGCGTCAAATTAGTTGGGACTCCGCGTCGCGTTGCCTCTTCCGAGTGAGCGGGCGCGCGTTCAAGAAGGGATATTTCAACAGCCTG
>NZ_FCOJ02000125.1 GCF_001545035.1 Caballeronia glebae | reverse complement strand
CTGTTGATACTGGGTCTTTTCGTGCATCGCAACACCTTATACGAAACAGGTGTTGCACTTCAGATTTGAGGCCGCCCTCGGAAACGAAGCTCGGTTTAGAACAGGCTGTTCGAGAGCGCGCGTACCTGCTCTGGGAGAAGGACGGGCGCCCTGATGGGCGTGCGGAAGAGTACTGGCATCGCGCTCTTGATCAGCATCTTCGGGAGCGGGCCTACGTTCTCTGGCAGCAGGAGGGAAGTCCCGAAGGGCGGCAAGATGAGTATTGGCGTCGGCTTGTCGATTTCCAGGCTCAGTGATTACCGTGTGCCGGTATATTCTGTCCGTCTGGCGCGGCGACCGCCTAAGCAATGTGATCTTAAGGTCGATCCGCACGGAGCCCAGCTCCGGGTCGATGGTCGATGGTCGATGTCAGAACGGAAACGTAGCTGAGGATCACTTGTGTGACTGGCTGCCCGCCATCGGAAGAATGCCAGCACCGACGCCTCTTTTAGCGTGCTGCGTTGAAGCGCGCGCGCACCGGTTGACGGCTCGCATCGACTCTGGAGATCAACGGATCTGGCATTGCACTCGCCCTCGACCCGCGCGACGAAATCAACGCATTTCGGCCGCAATGCTGAAATCCTGGCGCTCGGCCGGTCGTTGAACAGGTTGTCCAAGATGCGCACCGGTCAGTTGCGGCTCGGACATCGAGGCGCAAGACATGACGCCAAAACATGGTTGGCCTTCCGGATAACCTAGATCAAGGCGGTCGATGTGCAACTCAGGAAATGTTCGTGTCCGCGACCGCAAAGAGGAGATGGGACATACTCACCCGGCGCACCACATGATTCCGTAAAGTCAAGACTGAGCCCCGCGGACACCCGTTCCCGGACGCCGCGCCCATGGACACCGTCCCATGGAACGTCCAGCCCGGGCTATGCGAAGGCGCATCCCGTCACCCGTGCGTTCGATGCCTTTGCGAGCGCCGTCACGCTGGGCGGGATCGCCCCTCGCATTCGGGATCGCGGTCGTCACCATCGTCGTGTGGCTCGTGTCCGGTCCATCTTCAGATCCCGATGGCTGGCAACTCGTCATCAACACGGGCAGGACGATCATCACCTTTCTGATTGTGTTTTTCATACAGCAGAGCCCGAACAAGGACAGCGTCGCGCTGCACCTGAAACTGAAGGAACTGCTCGCGTCCAAAAAGCGAGCGAGTAACCACGGATAATTGCCCCGCATCTAGATAAAAGCTGTTCTCTTTTGATCGACTCGGGCGAGCCGCCCACGCCATCCTGCCTATACTCGGACAGCGGTGAAAAAGACAAGGCCATTCAAAAGAAAATGAATAGCGGCGCGCGACGCCTGGTCGAGTGGTCTACTTTCTTGCATTAAACTACGGTGATATCGAACCAAGCCGTCGGGCGCTCGGGGAGAAGGCGTCATGAGCCGGCCACTGCAAGAAAAAACGACGCGCGCGTCGCGAATCACGCCCGCAAGGCGCTGGGTTGCATGGCTTTTAGCTCTCGTGTGCGTGCTCATTTGTGCCGTGGCGGCGCGCATGACGCAGATCGAAATGCAGAGCTCGCTGCGGCAGGCGCGCTACCTGTCGGAACTCGGGCGCGAAATCGGCTTTACTCTCGGTGAAGGGCCCAGCGCTAGCATCCGCTATCCCGCGGCGGGACCTTACGACCTGCGGCTCGGCTATGCATCGCTGCCATCGTTCGAGGAGCGGCTGACGACACGCGGATTTGCGGTCACCGCGCAGGCGCGCGGTTCAGCGGCGATGCTGTCGATGGCGGACAGAGGCCTCTTTCTTCCCTATGAAGAGAAGGACCGCGCCGGACTCGCATTGCTTGACGCCCGTGGCACCCAGCTATACGGCGCGTCGAGCCCCGGACTCGTCTACGACGATTTCGAGTCCATTCCGCCTGTCATCGTCAGTGCGCTGCTCTTCATCGAGGATCGCAACCTGCTGGATGAGCACGAGCCCAACCGTAACCCGGCCATCGACTGGGGACGCTTCGGGCGTGCGCTTTTCGATCAGGGCGTGCGCGTCTTCGACAAACGTGCGCCGCAACCGGGCGGCAGCACGCTTGCAACCCAGATCGAGAAGTTCCGCCACTCGTCGGGCGGACGCACCGCGTCGCCGATGGAAAAGCTCCGCCAGATCGCATCGGCCTCCGTGCGCGCGTATCTCGACGGTCCACAGACCATGCCGGCCCGCCGTCAGCTGGTTGTGCGCTATCTCAACTCCGTGCCGCTTGCGGCGCGGCCCGGCATCGGCGAGATCAACGGTCTGCCCGATGGCATGGCCGCGTGGTACGGGCGCGACTTCGGTGAATACAACCGCATTCTGAACGAACCGCTTTCGGCGGAAACGCTCGATGCGCAAGCGCTCGCGTTCAAGCAGGCGCTGTCGCTGATGATCGCACAGCGTGCGCCATCGCGCTTCCTGCGCGCAGGCAGCCCGGAGCTCGAACGCCTGACCGACAGCTACCTGCGCCTGCTCGGCGCGAACGGCATCATCGCGCCGGCGCTGCGCGACAGGGCGCTCGCCGTGCCGCTCGCACTGAACCCGACGCCGCAGCGGCGCGAGGCGGTCTCGTTCGTCGCGCGCAAGGGCGTGACCGCGCTGCGCTCGAATTTGCTCGCGACGCTTGGCGTGCCGAGCCTTTACGATCTCGACCGGCTCGATTTGAGCGTCACCGCCACGCTCGACAACGTGGTACAGCAGGCCGTGAGCGATCGGCTCGCGAGCGTGGCCACGCGTGACGGCGCGCGCGACGCAGGGCTGATCGGCTATCACATGCTGCGGCCCCAGGACGATCCTTCGCGCATCTCGTACAGCTTCACGCTGATGGAGCGCAAGGGCGGTGCAAACCTCGTGCGCGTGCAGACCGACAGCCTCAACGAACCCTTCGACATCAGCCGCAGCGGACGGCTCAATCTCGGCTCGACGGCGAAGCTGCGCACGATCATCACCTATCTGCAGATCGGCGCGGCGCTGCACGCGCGCTATGGTGCGATGAGCCTGGCGCAACTGCGTGCCGTGACGCCCGATCGCCAGGATGCGCTCACGCGCTGGGCACTCGACTACCTTGCCACGGCGCCGGACCGGTCGCTTCCCGCGATGCTCAATGCCGCGGTCCAGCGCAAGTACTCCGCGAGCCCCGGCGAGACCTTTTACACGGGCGGCGGCGCGCAGACCTTCACCAACTTCGAGGCCACCGATAACGCGCGCGTGCTCACGTTGGAGCGCGCGTTCCAGCACTCGGTGAATCTGGTGTTCGTGCGCCTGATGCGCGATATCGTCCACTACGAAACGGTCAGGGTGGCGGGGCCGTCGTCCGACTGGCTCGACGATCCGGCGGTGCGTCACGCCTATCTGACGCGCTTCGCCGATGCGGAGAGCCGCGTGTACATGAGCCGCTTCTACGGGAAGTACCGGCTGAAGACGCCGGATGAAGCGCTTGCGCTGCTGCTGCGCGACGTGCGCAAGTCGCCGCCCAAGCTTGCGACGGTGTTGAGAAGCGTCGCGCCCGACGCGCCGCGGGCGTGGTTCGACACCCGCATGCGCGCGGCGCTGCGTGGCACGCCATCGGCGTCCATCACGGACCAGGACCTCGCGAAACTCTATGCGAAATACGGCATCGACAAGTTCAACCTCAACGATCGCGGGTATATCGCGAGCGTGCATCCGCTCGAACTGTGGACGGCGAATTATCTGCGCGGCCATCCGCTCGCGACGCTGAACGACGTCCAGGAGGCGAGCCGCGAGGCGCGCGTCGCCGTCTATTCGTGGCTCTTCAAGACGCGCTATCACGCGACGCAGGACAGGCGCATCAGGCGCATGGTCGAGTTGCAGGCGTATGCAGAGATTGCAAAAGCGTGGCGCGCGCTCGGCTATCCGTTCGCGTCGGTCACGCCTTCCTATGCGGCGGCGATTGGCGCTTCGGGCGACCGGCCCGAGGCGCTCGCACAGCTGATCGGCATCGTGCAGAACGAGGGCAGGGGGCTCGCCATGCAGCGCATCTCGGCACTCGAGTTCGCGAAGGACACGCCATACGAGACGCATTTTGTCCATGTGAGCCCGCCGCAGAAGTCGCTCGTCATACCCGAGATCGCGGCGGTCGTTCAACGGCTGCTGCGCGATGTCGTCGAAGGCGGCACCGCGCAGCGCCTCGCCGATGGCATCGTTTTGCCCGATGGCCGCACGCTCGACGTGTCCGGCAAGACGGGCACGGGCGACCAGCGCTTCAACGTGTACGCCCGTGGGCGGCGTCTTATCGAATCCCGCAAAGTGAACAGGACCGCGACCTTCGTCTTCGCGATCGGGGAGCGCTACTTCGGCACGCTCACCGCCTACGTGCGCGAGCCTTATGCGGCGCGTTATGACTTCACGAGCGCGCTCGCCGTGCAGATGCTGAAGTCGCTTGGGCCCGCGCTGCAGCCGCTGCTCGCCGAGGGACAAACGCCGGGAACCGAACGCGATGCGGAGCCGAAAATCAGATAGAAATGCGCCGTGCAGATGAAGATTTGTTCCGAACTCGTTCTCTACCACAGTGCCCGGACATCGATTGACGCTAGGCGTTGGATGCGAAACGACGATGGCGCTTGCCAGAATGGTGTTTACCATTCACCCGCCGTGCGAGAGGGGTTGCACTTGCGGGATATGAGGTGAAGTTTACCCTGGCTCGATATGATCCAGCGAGCATTTGACGGCTATGATGCTGCGTGCCCGCGTGATACACGTGCGGCATCGCCACAGGGGTCTCGTTGCCGTTCAGCCAGCGGCGAATTGCGACCAGATCCGCCGAACGCGCCCAGGAAGACCGCGCGCCAAGGAGCGCAATGAAGACCGGACCATGCGTAAGCGGCTCGGCAGGGCCGGTCCCCGATTCGCGCGCGCGTGGGGCATGATGTGAGAGCGTTGGGGAGGTCCGGGTAGATCATGTGAAGATCGTTCCATGGTCGTGGACACGATCGATCTGGATCTGCCCGGTCAAACCGTGGGCGTGGGCGGAGTAGCCGGCTTCAGTTTGTCGGCCACGTTCCAGGGAAGCAGTTCGTCGATGCGGTTGACCTTGTGGTCCGCAATATGAGTGAGCACGTATTCGAGGTAGGCACGTGGGTTGATTTCGTTGAGTTTGCACGACCCGATGAGACTGTACATCGCCGCCGCGCGCTCACCGCCGCTGTCGGAGCCAACGAACAAATAGTTTTTCCTGCCCAACGCGAGTTCGCATTCATTCTGCCCATATCGGGCAAGAAGTTGAAGTCCATTATCGTTGGCATGCGCTATATGGTCGC
>NZ_FCOJ02000126.1 GCF_001545035.1 Caballeronia glebae | reverse complement strand
ACACGCACGCAAACACACTGGTTATAGGATCAAGCCTTACGGGCAATTAGTATCAGTTAGCTCAATGCATTACTGCACTTACACACCTGACCTATCAACGTCCTGGTCTGGAACGACCCTTCAAGGGGCTCGAAGCCCCGGGGATATCTCATCTTAAGGCGAGTTTCCCGCTTAGATGCTTTCAGCGGTTATCTCTTCCGAACATAGCTACCCGGCGATGCCACTGGCGTGACAACCGGTACACCAGAGGTTCGTCCACTCCGGTCCTCTCGTACTAGGAGCAGCCCCCTTCAAATATCCAACGCCCACGGCAGATAGGGACCAAACTGTCTCACGACGTTTTAAACCCAGCTCACGTACCTCTTTAAATGGCGAACAGCCATACCCTTGGGACCGGCTACAGCCCCAGGATGAGATGAGCCGACATCGAGGTGCCAAACACCGCCGTCGATATGAACTCTTGGGCGGTATCAGCCTGTTATCCCCAGAGTACCTTTTATCCGTTGAGCGATGGCCCTTCCATACAGAACCACCGGATCACTATGACCTGCTTTCGCACCTGCTCGACTTGTCGGTCTCGCAGTTAAGCACGCTTATGCCATTGCACTATCAGCACGATTTCCGACCGTACCTAGCGTACCTTCGTACTCCTCCGTTACACTTTGGGAGGAGACCGCCCCAGTCAAACTGCCTACCATGCACTGTCCCCGACCCGGATCACGGGCCAAGGTTAGAACCTCAAACAAACCAGGGTGGTATTTCAAGGACGGCTCCACCGAAACTAGCGTTCCGGTTTCATAGCCTCCCACCTATCCTACACAGATCGGTTCAAAGTCCAATGCAAAGCTACAGTAAAGGTTCATGGGGTCTTTCCGTCTAGCCGCGGGGAGATTGCATCATCACAAACACTTCAACTTCGCTGAGTCTCGGGAGGAGACAGTGTGGCCATCGTTACGCCATTCGTGCAGGTCGGAACTTACCCGACAAGGAATTTCGCTACCTTAGGACCGTTATAGTTACGGCCGCCGTTTACCGGGACTTCAATCAAGAGCTTGCACCCCATCATTTAATCTTCCGGCACCGGGCAGGCGTCACACCCTATACGTCCACTTTCGTGTTTGCAGAGTGCTGTGTTTTTATTAAACAGTCGCAGCCACCAGTTTATTGCAACCCTTTCACCCTCCTGGCGCAGGCCAGTCAAGCTACAAGGGCGTACCTTATCCCGAAGTTACGGTACCAATTTGCCGAGTTCCTTCTCCCGAGTTCTCTCAAGCGCCTTAGAATACTCATCTCGCCCACCTGTGTCGGTTTGCGGTACGGTCACTATTAGACTGAAGCTTAGAGGCTTTTCTTGGAACCACTTCCAATTGCTTCGCTTCCGAAGAAGCTCGCGCCACACCCTTGAATTCCGTGCCCGGATTTGCCTAAGCACCTTCTCCAATGCAGCGACCGGGACGTCCAACACCCGGACAACCTTCCGCGATCCGTCCCCCCATCGCATCTAACAATGGTGCAGGAATATTGACCTGCTTCCCATCAGCTACGCATTTCTGCCTCGCCTTAGGGGCCGACTCACCCTACGCCGATGAACGTTGCGTAGGAAACCTTGGGCTTACGGCGAGGGGGCTTTTCACCCCCTTTATCGCTACTCATGTCAGCATTCGCACTTCCGATACCTCCAGCACGCTTTTCAACGCACCTTCGCAGGCTTACGGAACGCTCTCCTACCACACACGTGTCTTTCAACGTGTATCCGCAGCTTCGGTGACTGGCTTGAGCCCCGTTACATCTTCCGCGCAGGACGACTCGATCAGTGAGCTATTACGCTTTCTTTAAAGGGTGGCTGCTTCTAAGCCAACCTCCTGACTGTTTTTGCCTTCCCACTTCGTTTCCCACTTAGCCAATCTTTGGGACCTTAGCTGGCGGTCTGGGTTGTTTCCCTCTTGACACCGGACGTTAGCACCCGATGTCTGTCTCCCGTGATTGCACTCTTCGGTATTCGGAGTTTGCTATGGCGTAGTAATCCGCAATGGACCCCACAACCATGACAGTGCTCTACCCCCGAAGGTGATACACGAGGCACTACCTAAATAGTTTTCGGAGAGAACCAGCTATTTCCAAGTTTGTTTAGCCTTTCACCCCTATCCACAGCTCATCCCCTAACTTTTCAACGTTAGTGGGTTCGGTCCTCCAGTACGTGTTACCGCACCTTCAACCTGGCCATGGATAGATCACTTGGTTTCGGGTCTACGCCCAGCAACTGATCGCCCTATTCGGACTCGCTTTCGCTACGCCTGCCTTAATCAGTTAAGCTCGCTACTGAACGTAAGTCGCTGACCCATTATACAAAAGGTACGCCGTCACCCGTTTCCAGGCTCCGACTGTTTGTATGCATGCGGTTTCAGGATCTATTTCACTCCCCTCCCGGGGTTCTTTTCGCCTTTCCCTCACGGTACTGGTTCACTATCGGTCGATCACGAGTATTTAGCCTTGGAGGATGGTCCCCCCATCTTCAGACAGGATTTCACGTGTCCCGCCCTACTTGTCGTACACCTAGTTCTTCCACACTGTTTTCGTCTACAGGGCTATCACCTGCTATGGCCGCACTTTCCAGAGCGTTCGACTAACAATACAGATAAAGAGTACAGGCTCATCCCATTTCGCTCGCCACTACTTTGGGAATCTCGGTTGATTTCTTTTCCTGCGGTTACTTAGATGTTTCAGTTCACCGCGTTCGCTTCACGTAACCTATGGATTCAGTTACGGATGACCCATTCGGGCCGGGTTTCCCCATTCGGACATTTGTGGATCAAAGCTCGTTTGCCAGCTCCCCACAACTTTTCGCAGGCTACCGCGTCCTTCATCGCCTGTGATCGCCAAGGCATCCACCACATGCACTTGTTCGCTTGACCCTATAACGAGTGTGTCTGTCGACACCCCCGCCATAGGCTGAGTTTTCGCGTTGTGCCGTATTCCAAAGCAATCTTTCGATCACCTTTTCATACTTGATACAATCACTACCCTGAATCTCTACTCACACCCATCTCTAAGTGCTTTCGTCGATTCTCTTTACTACTTCTTCCAGATTGTTAAAGAACGTTTAGCCGACAAGCATGCTTGCGGCATCAACTGGCTTTCAATCGCCAATGCAAAGTGCTTACACGAAACACTTGGCATTGAAGACTTGGTGGAGGATGACGGGATCGAACCGACGACCCCCTGCTTGCAAAGCAGGTGCTCTCCCAGCTGAGCTAATCCCCCGTGTCTCTTGGGCCCTATTGGACCCGTCTTGACCGTGGTGGGTCTGGTTGGATTCGAACCAACGACCCCCGCCTTATCAAGACGGTGCTCTAACCAACTGAGCTACAGACCCAAAGCCTGTCTTAAACAACAGCCGATAAGCGTGAGCGCTTAATATACGTGTGCGAAGCTCGAGAAAGGAGGTGATCCAGCCGCACCTTCCGATACGGCTACCTTGTTACGACTTCACCCCAGTCATGAATCCCACCGTGGTAAGCGCCCTCCTTGCGGTTAGGCTACCTACTTCTGGTGAAACCCACTCCCATGGTGTGACGGGCGGTGTGTACAAGACCCGGGAACGTATTCACCGCGGCATGCTGATCCGCGATTACTAGCGATTCCAGCTTCACGCAGTCGAGTTGCAGACTGCGATCCGGACTACGATCGGTTTTCTGGGATTGGCTCCACCTCGCGGCTTGGCAACCCTCTGTTCCGACCATTGTATGACGTGTGAAGCCCTACCCATAAGGGCCATGAGGACTTGACGTCATCCCCACCTTCCTCCGGTTTGTCACCGGCAGTCTCCTTAGAGTGCTCTTGCGTAGCAACTAAGGACAAGGGTTGCGCTCGTTGCGGGACTTAACCCAACATCTCACGACACGAGCTGACGACAGCCATGCAGCACCTGTGCGCCGGTTCTCTTTCGAGCACTCCCGCCTCTCAGCAGGATTCCGACCATGTCAAGGGTAGGTAAGGTTTTTCGCGTTGCATCGAATTAATCCACATCATCCACCGCTTGTGCGGGTCCCCGTCAATTCCTTTGAGTTTTAATCTTGCGACCGTACTCCCCAGGCGGTCAACTTCACGCGTTAGCTACGTTACTAAGGAAATGAATCCCCAACAACTAGTTGACATCGTTTAGGGCGTGGACTACCAGGGTATCTAATCCTGTTTGCTCCCCACGCTTTCGTGCATGAGCGTCAGTGTTGGCCCAGGAGGCTGCCTTCGCCATCGGTATTCCTCCACATCTCTACGCATTTCACTGCTACACGTGGAATTCTACCTCCCTCTGCCACACTCAAAGCCTGCCAGTCACCAATGCAGTTCCCAGGTTAAGCCCGGGGATTTCACATCGGTCTTAACAGACCGCCTGCGCACGCTTTACGCCCAGTAATTCCGATTAACGCTCGCACCCTACGTATTACCGCGGCTGCTGGCACGTAGTTAGCCGGTGCTTATTCTTCCGGTACCGTCATCCTCCAACCATATTAGGATCGAAGTTTTCTTCCCGAACAAAAGTGCTTTACAACCCGAAGGCCTTCTTCACACACGCGGCATTGCTGGATCAGGGTTGCCCCCATTGTCCAAAATTCCCCACTGCTGCCTCCCGTAGGAGTCTGGGCCGTGTCTCAGTCCCAGTGTGGCTGGTCGTCCTCTCAGACCAGCTACAGATCGTCGCCTTGGTAGGCCTTTACCCCACCAACTAGCTAATCTGCCATCGGCCGCCCCTATAGCGCGAGGTCCGAAGATCCCCCGCTTTCTTCCGTAGATCGTATGCGGTATTAATCCGGCTTTCGCCGGGCTATCCCCCACTACAGGACACGTTCCGATGTATTACTCACCCGTTCGCCACTCGCCACCAGGGTTGCCCCCGTGCTGCCGTTCGACTTGCATGTGTAAGGCATGCCGCCAGCGTTCAATCTGAGCCAGGATCAAACTCTTCAGTTTAAACCTGTTACTGTTTTCGGTTCCGTTAGAAACCGGTCGCTCACTCAACGTACTGACGATGATTAATCCGTCTTTCGACAGATAAACCTTCCTCTGATACTTCGTGTGAGACTCTTGATACTTTTGCTATTGCTTCAGCCCCGAAAGACTGAAACCGCAC
>NZ_FCOJ02000128.1 GCF_001545035.1 Caballeronia glebae | reverse complement strand
TCGGCGTAGAGATTGAGCGAGATGTGCATCGCATCGACCCACGCTTTCGACGGCGCGACGCCATGCAGCAAATGCAGAAAGTGCCCGCCGATGGAATCGTCATCGGTTTCGACTTCGATGCGCCGGCCATTGTGCGAATAGTGATACCAGTACAGCAGCATCGAGCCGAACGAGGCCATCAACTTGTCGGCGATATCTTTCGCGCCCGGCACGTTGTGGTCTTCCTTCTCCGGCAGAATCGTGCCGAGCACGGAGACGCCGGTGCGCATCACGTCCATCGGATGCGCGGACGCCGGAATCCATTCGAGCGCGGCCTTCAGGTTCGCGGGCAGCCCGCGCAACGCCTTCAGCTTCGTCTTGTACGCCTTCAATTCGGCGGCATTCGGCAGCTTGCCGTGCACGAGCAAGTGCGCGATTTCTTCGAACTCGGAAGTCGTGGCGACATCGAGAATGTCGTAGCCGCGATAGTGCAAATCGTTGCCCGTCTTGCCGACCGTGCACAGCGCGGTATTGCCCGCCGTCACGCCCGACAGCGCGACGGATTTCTTCGGCTTGAATGCGCCGGTTGCGGGCGCTTCGGTCGATGCGGTGTCAGTCATGCTCTCCAGTCTCCTTTCGTACGCTCGCCACGCGGCGTGACTTGTTGTGCTTGAGAAACGCGCGAACCTTCGGCTCATGCGCGACGCTGAACCTGGACCCCGCGATGCTCATGTTGCAGAAGCCGGCGCGGCGAAGAGCGGCGCGCATTCGTTGGGCATCGTCTGGCCGGTTGCGTGCGCGCGACGCAGCACGGACCAGTAATAGCGATAACTCGCGCGATCGTGCAGCGTGTCGTTATGACGCGTCGGTCCCCATTGCGCGTGTTGCGCTGCGAGCAGGATCTGCGCCGCGAGCGCGATTTCATCCGCGCGCGGCGAGAAGGCCTCGACGATCGGCCTGATCTGATCCGGATGAATGCTCCACATGCGCGTGTAGCCGAACTCGTTGCGGGCCCGCGTGGCATCGTTCGCGACGACGCTCATGTCGCGCACTTCCGTCGACACATTGTGCGAGGGCACTTTACCGTGCGCGTGACACGCGGCCGCGATTTCCAGCTTGGCGCGCCGCACGAGCGGATGATCGAACTGGCCGGGCGAGCGCATGGCGGTATCGGGAATGGCGCCGTTGTGCGCGGAGACGAAATCCATCAAGCCGAAGCTCAGTGATTCGACGCCCGGCAGCGCGGCAAGTTCGAATGCCTGCGCGAGCGCGCCATGCGTCTCGATCAGCAGATGACAGGGGATCGGCTTCTCGATGCCGAACTCGCCGCGCGTGGCTTCGATGAAAGCCACCATCTCGGCGGCATCGGAGGCGCGGCGGATCTTCGGCAGCATGACGAACGCGGGCGCTTTCTTCGCCTGGCGCAAGATGATGCGCACGTCGTCACGCCATGCTCGATGATCGAAGTCGTGGATGCGCACGCCCACACGCCCGAAGCGGTCGTCCTCGCCGCCGACGAACGACGCGACCAGCGCCGCATGCTCGGCCTCCCGACCGACCTGCGCGCCGTCCTCGCAATCGAGGGTGATGTCGAATACCGGCCCGAGTTGCGTCTGCAACGCCAGCGACTTGCGGATCAGCTTCTCGCTGCCGGCGTAGTGATCACAGGGCGGAAGCACGGCGGGCGGCGGTTCGCCATCGAACAGCACTTCGGCGGGAGTGAGAGCGCGCATCGTCGGCGTCGGGTCCGATTAGGAAATGGGGAAGTTCCATCTTGCTCGATGATTCGAACGCGCTCGATATCTTTCAAGCGCGTTCGAATCACGCGCGAACGCCGCGAAGCATTCGCGCTGAAGGGAAGCCTTTGCGGGCTTCCCTTCAAACGCCGTGTTACTTGCCCAGCAGATGCGAAACGCCGTCGCGCTCTTCGAGCAGTTCGTTCAGCGTGCCGTCCATCTTCTCGCGCGAGAACGCGTCGATTTCGAGGCCTTCGACGCGCTTGTACTCGCCGTTTTCGCACGTGACGGGCACGCCGTAGATGATGTCTTCGGGAATGCCGTACGAGCCGTCCGACGGAATGCCCATCGTGACCCACTTGCCGTTCGTGCCGAGCACCCAGTCACGCACGTGATCGATCGCCGCGTTCGCCGCCGATGCCGCCGACGACAGGCCGCGCGCTTCGATGATCGCGGCGCCACGCTTGCCGACGGTCGGGATGAACGTGTTGCGGTTCCATTCGTCGTCGTTGATGAGCTTCGTGAGGCCCTGGCCTTCGGCGGTCGCAAAGCGGAAGTCCGGGTACATCGTCGGCGAGTGGTTGCCCCACACGGCGAGCTTTTCGATCGACGCGACCGGCTTGCCCGACTTGGCGGCCAGTTGCGACAGCGCGCGGTTGTGGTCCAGACGCAGCATTGCCGTGAAGTTCTTCTTCGGCAGATCCGGCGCCGACTTCATCGCGATGTACGCGTTCGTGTTCGCCGGGTTGCCGACGACCAGCACCTTCACGTCGCGGCTCGCGACATCGTTCAGCGCCTTGCCCTGAACCGTGAAGATCTCGGCGTTCGCCGACAGCAGGTCCTTGCGCTCCATGCCCTTCGAGCGCGGACGTGCGCCTACCAGCAAGGCGACGTCGGCGTCCTTGAACGCGACCTTGGGATCGTCCGTGACGACCACGCCGGCGAGCAGCGGGAATGCGCAATCTTCCAGTTCCATCACAACGCCCTTCACGGCGCCTTGCGCTTGCGGCAGATCGAGCAACTGAAGAATCACGGGCTGGTCTTTGCCGAGCAGATCGCCATTGGCGATGCGGAACAGCAGCGAGTAGCCGATTTGACCTGCGGCGCCGGTTACGGCAACGCGCTTTGCGGACTTAGCCATTGAGAACTCTCCTGGACGGTGCGTGGAACGCTAGGGAAACGCTATTTTATGCGCGATACGCCAAGCGTTGATGAAGACATGCCGGCCATGCCGTGCGCGAATGGCCGAAAGCGGCGCCACGTGGCGTTGCGCGCGTTCATTCGGAATTCGCGCCGCATGAATGCTTGAGCGGCGTGACCGTCATGCCATGAATCCTTCTCTTCGAGCGAGAGGCGTGCGGAATGTTCTGGAAGGACGCTGTGATTTCGCTTGGGTCTGACGGCAACGCGCCCATACGAGACGGCGCTTGACGTTGCGAGGCGAGGGGCAGGCAGCGGCGCGCGAATCGAGTGGCCGATCGGCGTGAGGCGATAAGCGAAAGGGCGTGCCTGGCGGTATGTCGCGCGATATGCGGATGCCGTATTCAACGCTTTCCCGAGGCAAAAAACGCCGCGGAAAACACGCCGAGCGGCGGTTCCGTGCTTTCGCAACAACCCGCAAACCCTTGCTCGACAAGGAGTGTAGGAGTCGTCCGGGTTAAAGTCAACACTATCTTATGTCTTATATAAGACATAGGAATCTTGGGGAAAGGTCTGGACGCACGGCGGCCCTTGTGTTGAAATGCGCGGCATGAATTCCAACCCGGCGAGCACGACGACCCCCAACGGCACTGCACCGGCGGCTGAGGCCGCGAGCGCGCCGTCGCCGACGTTCAGCCCGCTGTATCAGCAAATCAAGGCGCTCATCACGCAAGGACTCGAATCCGGCGAATGGAAGCCTGGCGAAATAATCCCGAGCGAGGTCGAACTGGCCGCGCGCTACAAGGTGAGCCAGGGTACCGTGCGCAAGGCGATCGATGAGCTCGCCGCCGACAATCTTCTCGTTCGACGTCAGGGTAAAGGCACGTTCGTTGCAACGCACAACGAAGACCGCGTGCAGTTCCGCTTCCTGCGCCTTCTGCCCGACGATGGCGATGTTCATCCTCACGTAAGCCGTCTGCTCGAATGCAGGCGTCTGCGTGCGCCGGCCGAGATCGCGCGTCAGCTGGATCTCAAGCCCGCCGACCCCGTCGTTCTTATCAAGCGCTTGTTGCAGTTTGATGGCGTGACGACCGTATTCGACGAAATCTGGCTGCCGGGCCCGGTGTTTCGCGGACTCACGGCCGAGCGCCTCGCCGAGTATAAGGGCCCGCTCTACGCGATGTTCGAGACGGAATTCGGCACGCGCATGATTCGCGCGACGGAGAAGATCCGCGCTGTCGCAGCTGACGAGACCGTTGCCCAGTTTCTCGACGTGGCGCAAGGATTTCCGCTTTTATCGGTGGAGCGCGTGTCCTATACCTATGGCGATCGCCCCGTCGAAGTGCGTCGCGGATGGTACGTCACGACCGGTTATTACTATCAGAACGACTTGAGTTGATCGAATGAAGAACGGGCCGCGAGCACTGGCTGGGTGCTCGCGGAACACGCACGTTAGCAGGCCTATTTTCGCGCATCGAGCAACAGTCTCTTGGACGGCTTTTCGCTGCAGCGCGAAATAAAAAGGCGCTAAAATCGCGGATTAGTGTGTTAACAAGTTGGGGTCTAGCATGGCTGAAGCCGTAAAAAAACCAAGGCCGGAATACCGGAACATCGGGATCGGCGATATCGCGAAGTATCGCTTGCCGCTTGCGGGCAAGAT
>NZ_FCOJ02000182.1 GCF_001545035.1 Caballeronia glebae | reverse complement strand
TCGATCGACAACTCCGGCAGTCGCGCGACTGGCAAGCTGCAAGGTAATCTGAGCTTGGGCATCGACAACCCGCTGGGACTCAACGACATCCTGAGCGTCGGCGCAAATCAGGACCTTGAGTTTGACGACAAGGGACTCGGCTCGCACGGTTTCAACGGCTCGTATTCCGTGCCCTGGGGCTACTGGACCGCGACGCTGTTCGGCAACACCAACACGTACTATCAGCAGATCGCGGGCGTGAATCAGACGTTCGTGTCGAGCGGCAATTCCCAGACGGCCGGTTTCAAGCTGGCGCGCGTGCTGCGTCGCAGTCAGAACGATGTGTTTGGGAGTTACGTGCAGTTGTCGAAGCGCTTCGGCGCGAGCTTCATCGAGGACACGGAGATCGAGCTTCAGCATCGCAACAACACGTTCCTCGAACTCGGATTGACCGATCGTCATTACTTGGGTGGTGCGCAACTCGACGGGGCGCTCGCGTATCGCCAGGGCATCGGCGCGTTTGGTGCGAAGCCCGATCCGACGCTGCCGTTCGATCCGGACATCGCGCCGACGCCGGCCACCAAGCCGAGCGCTCCGACCTATCGTTTCAACATGGCCGTGCTCGACATGAATCTGTCGGTGCCGTTCGCCATCGCGACGCAGCCGCTGCGATACGTGACCACGTTTCACGGTCAATACACCAACGACACGCTGTACTACGTCGACGATCTGACCATCGGCAGCCGCTACACCGTGCGCGGTTTCGATGGCGAGCAGATGCTGGCGGCCGAAAAGGGCTT
>NZ_FCOJ02000132.1 GCF_001545035.1 Caballeronia glebae | reverse complement strand
AGGGAAGGTCTGGTTGACCATGAGACCGGGAAGCGCGTAACCCTTCAATGGATAGCCAAGACTGCAGGGGTATCGCTTGGTCAAGCCAAGTTCGCATCAGCGAAGCTCAAGGAGATACGTGAGCGGGGCGGGGAGCCCCCTGAAAACTGGTTCGATGCAATTGGCTGGGACCGGGATGATGAAGCGATGCGGGATAAGCAGGTTGAGCGGTACGCGGGGGAGCTACGAAGCAAGTTCCCGATGGACAAGATAGGGTTCCCCGAGCTGTTCGCTAAGTCTCTTTGTGTTGCATGGCCTGAACGTATCTTTGAGGTCTTTCATCACCTGCTGGAGCAGGACAACATGCGGGATGCGCTGCATGAGTACATCGAACACATGGAGGTAGACGATCTGGACGATGAGCCAGAAGAGGCGAACAAGGAAGCTAAGAGCGCAGACAAAGAGGATGATGTAGAGGTGGATTTCTAAGGACCCTACGGCCCGCATACAGCCCTCAGGAGCGATTGCCGCGGTCTCGAGTCCCGTGGGGTCATCCTGAGGCTTCCCAGCCCTTCCCTGAGGCTGGTAACACGCCGCTAGGTATCCAAGGAACCAAGGTGACAAACGGAGCGATAGCGTTAGGTGATGTAGCAGCACGGGCAAGCCATATCGAGGTGGCATGTTCGCGGTGTGATCGGAAGGGAAGGTATCGGCTGGCACGGCTGGTCGATGCCCTTGGCCCCGAGTTCCCCATGACGAACCTTGGTGTGGAGTTAGCAGTCTGCCCACGAAGGGAAGTAGCGAGCCACGGTGAGCGCTGTGATGTGTTTTTCCCGAACCTGTTGAAAATTCTGGAGGGGGACCAAGGGACTACAGAAGCCGGCCCTGAGGGTCCTTCTTAAACTCGAATCGCACAGTCTTCACCTTCCTTCCGGCCTTGATTGGTCGCCAGTCGATGAGCCAACCATCTTTCTCTTGGAGGTCCTTCACTGCGGGTTCAATGAGCTTGGTGCGTATCTTTCCGAAGTCGGCCCTTTGCTTGTCCGTAGCCTCCATGGACTCAGCGAAATCCTCGATGGTGTACTCAGCCCAGCCGGTGGATTCGAATCGTTGCAGCAGCTCCAGCAGCTTCCATGATGATGCCGTGCGAAGGCCACTTACCTGCCTCAGTTGGTAGCGAGTGAATTGCCCCTGTAGTGCGGTCAGGTGCGGAACGAGGTCAGGCCACCAGCGGAGCTCTACCCAGCCCTCCCCTACGTGATACTTCACGGCCCCTACCCAGCGCATCTGTACCCGCGTTGGCTCTAGAGGTCTCCCCTTGCGACGATGAGCAGCTTCGTAGAACGTGATCGAGCGGCTGTAGAGGGACTTTGCTGCGGCCTGGAGCTGTTCATAGGCGGTGTCCATACTCACGTCGAACAGTTCCGCATATTCCGATGCCGTGAGGTTTGTCACGAGGATTCCCCCGGCTGGTAAGCGCCTGCTATCGAGCTTGGATAACGCAGCAAACACGAGGCGTTTTTCCATCATGCTGAGCCCGTGAGCAGCTCGGGTGAGCGCGTTACTCATGGACACCCAGCGAGCTCCTACGGGACGCTCCAAAGCCTCTATATCGTATTTCTCTGCCTTCTTCGCCAAAGCGGCTTTTCGTGCCATTTCTCCCAAACTCCCGGTTATTCGCCCCTGAATGATCGAGGGAGAAAATAGCATATCTCCCCTGTATAACTTTGGGAGAAATACCCGGCTGTTTGGGAGAAATACCCGGCTGTTTGGGAGAAATCCCCGGCTGTTTGGGAGAATAGCGTCCCGCTACCCCAAGCCAGCAAAGGCTCTCAGGGTCCTATAAACAAGAAAAAACGATTTAAAAACGCTGGAGCCTGTGGATAACGTACCGCCAATGGCCCCCAGAGCCCCAGAACCCCCCTGATTTCCCTTCCCAGCGCCTACCCTCAGCCCTACCCCAAGGCCCTCAGGCCCTTCTGAGCGGCTGGAGGCCCTTGGCATCTGTAACGCCCTGTGAGCGGTTCCTGAGGCCCCTGTGAGCCCCTGAGAGGCCCTGAGAGGCCCTGAGAACCTTGGAGGGGTGCCGGGGGGTCTGTGCCTGGTCGGAAGGCCCCCGGCCCTCCCCCATGCCCTCTTTGGCAAACCAAGGCCCCCCTCACATCGGCTGAGGCCCCCCGGCTCCTACCCCCGGTACCTTCGCCCAGGTCGATGAGAAATTTCTGGGAGCGGCCCTCTCTCGTCAGCGGCTCAATAACAACCGTGGGCTTGGCCCAAATGTTCAGTTTTTGGAGCTGGGGGAGTGGGGGTTTGAGGTACCGGTCTTTTGTTTTCCAGCCTTCGAAACAAAACGAAGCTCCAGCCGTAGCGATGCCAACGCGCCGCCAGTCCTTCGCTACTTGTTAGCAAACATTCGTTGTTGATCGATGGTGGATGTCCAAGGGTACTGGCCCCTTCGGGCACTCATGGGCATTCGTCTACAGTTACAGGTCACTGTGAGCGCTGTATCGTTAGCTTGCGCCATTGGCGTGGCATTCCATTTAGGCTCGCTTCTTAACCAAGCGGGCATTTTTTTGTTTGATGGTGTGCGAAAACGGTCATTTGCGAACAGTGCTGGAAAGGGTGTTCAAAAAATAGCTTGATTCTATTTCGTACAGTCTCTAAGATTCGTACATCCTTTTCGCACACCCCTGAGGCCCCATGTCCCGCACCTTCATTTACGCCCGTGTATCGCGTACCGAGCTAACCACCAGCAACCAGCTTGAAGAGATCAAGGCTGCGGGCTTCACAGTCGATGCGAAGCGAATCGTTGAGGAAACCATCAGCGGCAGCACGGAAGCCTTCAAGCGTCCCCTGTTCGCCAAGCTGGTGGACAGGCTGGAAGCGGGTGATGTGTTGATCGTTACCAAGCTCGATAGGTTAGGTCGGTCGGCCTTGGACGTTCGCAGCACGGTCGAGAAGCTGGCAGAGATGGGTGTCCGTGTTCATTGCCTCCAGCTCGGTGGCGCTGATCTCACCAGTTCGGCAGGGAAGCTGATCATGGGTGTCCTCAGTTCGATGGCGGAGTTTGAGAGGGACTTGATCATTGAGCGCACACAGGCTGGATTGGCCCGTGCGAAGGCTGAAGGGGTCAAGCTGGGGCGGAAGTCTGCGCTTAGCCCGCAGGAGCAACAGAAGGTCCGGGAGGCCATTGCTGAGGGTGTATCGGTGTCGCAGCTTGCTCGTGACTTCGGCACCAGCCGTGCAACCATCCTGAGGGCTAAGGCACAGGCGATAGTTGCCTAATCAATAAATAGTAACCGCAGTTTAGGGAAGCCTCTTTTCGAGAGGCAGAGGGACTTACCGGGCTCCTGAGGCTTATCCCGTGGCTTTGGAGACCTTGCGGTGAGCCTCCACGGGGTAACACCCCTTGCAACCCTCAGGGAACCGGTGGGAGCCTTCTGGAGCCCCTTGGCATGCTCCTTTGATGATGATGGTGGTGTTTCTCTTTGAGGGAACAGGCAGGCTCCTGAGGCTCCCTGAGGTCTAAGGCCCTTATTCCACGGGGCTCTGAAGGGACTCAGGGGACTCTCAGGGTCTATGCCTGATAGACTCCCTCGCTTTTTCCGGTCTAAATAGACCACCCCTAACAAGGGACACATGGCTAAGCGAGCAGAAGACGATAGGAGCCTGAGCGACAAGCTGAGGGAGTTACACGACCTTTGGGAGCCTCATGACCCTGAGAAGTTGCCAAAGCGGTTACCGGTCAAGCGGATCAAGCTGAGGCCAGACGTTTATCAGGCCCGAGGCACCAGCAGGAACCCGGCATACGGGGACATCAACCCCGCCAAGGTAGATGAGATGCGGGAGCTTCTGAACGGCAATCCAACGATGGATATGAAGCCTGTTCTCGTGTTGCATCTACCGAAGGCCACACCTGCCAAGCGATTCGTACTCCTTGATGGGCATCATCGGCACATGGCGTATGTTGGCACGATGCGTGAGGAGATCCCCGTTGAGTATGTGACGGTCAACCCTACCCAAGCCCTCCAAGCTGCGAACGATGAGAACAACCACATTCGGGAGCCCCTGACACAGGAAGGCAAGACCCAACACGCGTGGCGACTCCTGAGGGAAGGTCTGGTTGACCATGAGACCGGGAAGCGCGTAACCCTTCAATGGATAGCCAAGACTGCAGGGGTATCGCT
>NZ_FCOJ02000133.1 GCF_001545035.1 Caballeronia glebae | reverse complement strand
CCCTGTGCCGCGATCCGCTGGCGTTCCGTCTCGGCGCGAATCAGCGGATGCACGATCCCTTCGAGGCGCGCTTTCGCGGTGTCGTCGGCGAAGACGAGCGCGCGCATCTTCGCGCGGTCGAGCGAACCGTCGGCCGCAATGAAACCATCGCCGAATTCGCTCGCGATGAGCGGTATCGCGACGCCGCCCGGCGCCGTGATCTGATGGGCGATCAGATCCGTATCGATCAGCGGCACGCCGCGCGCCGCGAACAGGTCGGCGACCGTGCTCTTGCCGCTGCCGATGCCGCCGGTGAGACCAATGCTGAACATCCGTTGCTCCCTTCGATCATCCTAATAATGCGTAGAGCGGCGTGCCGACGAACAGCGTGATCGCGCCGCCCGCCGCCAGAAACGGCCCGAACGGCAACGGCTCCTCGAAACGCATGCGCTTGCGCCACGTCGCGACGATGCCGAACGCCGCGCCCGCGACGGCCGCGATGAGAATCACCTGCGCGATCGCCGACCAGCCGAGCCACGCGCCGATCGCGGCAAGCAGCTTGAAGTCGCCGTAGCCCATGCCCTCCACGCCGCGCACGAGCTTGAAGAGCCAATACACGCACCATAAGAACAGATAGCCCGCGATCGCGCCTGTCACGGCGTCGTGCAGCGTCGCGAATCCGCCTTCGCCAAAATTCACGATGAGTCCGGCCCAGAGCAGAGGCAGCGTCAGCACATCGGGAAGATAGCGCGTGTCGTAGTCGATGAGCGCGGCCGTCAGCAAGGTCGCGCAGAGACCGAACGCGGCCAGTGCGGGCCACGTGGGACCGAACGCGTAAAGCGAGAGCGCCGCGAGCGCGCCGGTCGCGAGTTCGGTCAGCGGATAACGCGGACTTACGCGCGCGCCGCACGCCGAGCAACGTCCGCGCAAGGCCAGATAGCTGACGACGGGAATGTTTTCCCACGCGCGCAACACGTGCTTGCAATGCGGACACGCACTGCGCGGCACTGCGAGGTTGAAGCGCGCGGGATAGGGATCGGCGTTGGCGAGTCGGGAGGCATCGGACGCCTCGGGAATGGCCGCGTCGACTTCCGCGCGCCACGCGCGTTCGAGCATGACCGGCAGACGATGCACGACCACGGTGAGAAAACTGCCGATCACGAGGCCGAACACGACGACGAAGCCGTACTGCACGGTCACGGGAAGCGCAGCGAACGCCGTCAGGTAGCGGCTCGCGAAGTGCGCGGTGGACGGATCGAACGAAGGCTGCATGATGGACGAACGGTTGCTTTGGCCCGCGATGCTACACCACGTTGCCGAGCTGAATGATAGGAAGATACATCGCGATGACGAGGCCGCCCACGAGCGCGCCCAGCACGGCGATGACGATCGGCTCGCAGAGACTCGCGAACCCGCCGATACGCTCGTCCACTTGCCGGTCGGCGAGCGTGGCGAGATCGAGGAGCATGGCATCGAGCGAACCCGATTCTTCGGCGACCGCGATCGGCTGCACTACGTCCTGCGGAAAGCATCCAACGGCGCGCATCGCGACCGCGAGACGTTCGCCGTTGTGCAGGCGCGCGGCGATGTCGACCGTGGCGCGGTCGAACACGCGATTTCCTGTCGCGTGCGTGAGCGAGTCGAAGGCATCCGACAGCGGCGTGCCCGCCGAGAGCAGCGTGCCGAGCGCGCGGCTCCACCGCGCGACCGCGAGGGAGCGCAGCAGTTTGCCTGCCAGCGGCAGTTGCAGCGCGGCGCGATCGGCGGCGGCGCGCGCATCGGGCGAACGCTTCATCCAGTTCCACATCCCAAATGCAATGCAAGCGCCCGCAATCGCAAGCGGCACGCCGACAGTCGCGACTCCGTCCGAAAGCGCGAGCACGAAACGCGTCGGCGCGGGCAGCGCGGCGCCGAAGCCGTCGAAGATGGTCTTGAAGGTCGGAACGACGCCGATCAGCAAACCAGCCGTGATCGCGAGAGAAAGCAGCAGCACCATCACAGGATAGGTGAGGGCGGCGCGCAATCTGGCCCGTTGCGATGCCGAGCGCTCGCGGTCGTCCGCGAGACGGGCGAGCACCGTCGGCAACGCGCCCGCGACTTCACCGACCGAAACCAACTGGCAGTACAGCGCGCCGAACGCGGCCGGATGCCGAGCGAGCGCGCCCGAAAACGGCACGCCGCGAGTGATGTCGCGGGCCAGCGCACGCGCGATGCGCGGCAGTCCGCTGGCGGTCGCGCTGCCGGCCAGCAAGTCGAGTGCGCCGGCGAGCGGCAGGCCCGCGCGCAGTAGGCCGGCGAGCTGTCGTGTGAAGACGGTGACTTCGGCGGTCTTCGCTTTGGGCGGCGGCGCGGCGCCGAGCATGTCGAGCGCGGTCACGATCACGCCTTCGCGCCGCAGCGAAGCACGGGCTGCGAGCGCGTCGGCGGCGATGATCTTTCCCCGCTTCGGCCGCCCTTCGGTGTCCATGCCGCGCCAGACGAAGCGCATTTCGAGTGCGTCGTTCATCATTCGACCTCCGTCGCATCGGCCGCCTCGGCGACGCTCGTCACGCCCTCGCGCACGCGCGCGAAAGCCGCATCGCGCAACGCGGGCATGCCTTGCGCCTGCGCCGCGCGCGAGATCGCATGCGTCGCCGCGCGCGACACGATCAGTTCGCGCAGTTCATCCGATACCGGCATCACCTGATGCACGCCGACGCGCCCCCGATAGCCGATGCCGTGACACGCCGGACAGCCACGCGGCTCGAACGGATGAAACCGGTCCGCGAGCGGCAACGCCGACGGCGCGCGACAGAACTCGCACAACTTGCGCACGAGCCGTTGCGCGGTGACGAGCTTGAGCGCGGACGCGAGGTTATAAGGCGCGACGCCGATGTCGATGAGACGCGCGATCGCCGCGGGCGCGTCGTTCGTGTGCAAGGTCGAGAGCACCAGATGCCCTGTCTGCGCAGCCTTCACCGCGACGTCGGCCGTTTCCGCGTCGCGAATCTCGCCGACCATGATGACGTCCGGGTCCTGACGCATGAACGCGCGCAGCGCCACGGCGAAGGTCATCCCCGCCTTTTCGCGCACGCTCACCTGATTGATGCCCGCGAGTTGTATTTCGACCGGATCTTCGACCGAGCACACGTTGCGGGCTTCGGCGTTGAGCATTTGCAGGAAACAGTAGAGCGACACGGTCTTGCCGCTGCCGGTCGGGCCGGTCACGAGCACGAGGCCGTGCGGCGCGCGAATCGCCGATTCGACCGTGCGGCCTTGCGTGTCATCGAGGCCGAGCGCGGCGAGCGACAAGTCGGGCGGCAGCGCTTCGAGCCGCCGCAGCACGAGTTTTTCGCCGAAGATCGTCGGGAGCGAATTGACGCGATAGTCGCCCATCCGCTTGCCCGGCAGATTCAGACGCAGCCGGCCGTCCTGCGGCACGCGCCGCTCGGCGATATCCATGCGCGCCAGCACCTTGATGCGCGTGACGAAGGCGTCGCGCAGATGAGGCGGCGGGCGCTTCAATACGTGCAACACGCCATCGACGCGCAGCCGGATGCGCCATGCATGCTCGGACGGCTCGACGTGAATATCGGACCCGCCGCGCTCGGCGGCTTCGCGCAAGGTATCGGTCAAGAGCGAGACGGCGGGCGTCTCGTGATCGGACGCGGCGTCGTGCGCGAAAGTGTCAAAAGCGTCGCGGGAAGGGGAAATCATGAGCGTCGGGCTATCGGAGTCGAGATGATCCGATCATCCCGCTCTCCGCCGCCGACGCACAGTCGTCCGAATGGCTAACGCAGCGCGTGTTTCGCGGGCTCCGTCGGACGGAAAATCTTGACGGTGCGGATCGCCTGATCGTCGCTGCGCATGACTTCGAAGGTCACGTTCGCGATCTGTAGCGACACGTCGCCGTCCGGAATGTCTTCGAGCGTTTCGAGAATCAGGCCGTTGAGCGT
>NZ_FCOJ02000134.1 GCF_001545035.1 Caballeronia glebae | reverse complement strand
GGATGAACGGCGCGACCGTCGCGGGGAAATCCATGCCTTGCGCGAGGCCGCACGCGGCGACCGCGCCGCCATAGCGCAGGCTCGCGCACACGTTCGCAAGCGTATGGCTGCCGACGCAATCGACGGCCGCCGCCCAGCGCTCTTTCTGCAGCGGCTTGCCCGGCTCGGAAAGCGTCGCGCGCTCGACGATGTCCGCCGCACCCAATTCGCGCAGCCGCGCGGCTTCTTCGGGACGGCCGGTCGATGCAATCACGCGATAGCCGCGTTTCGCCAGAATCGCCACCGCGAAGCTGCCGACGCCGCCATTCGCGCCCGTCACCAGCACGTCGCCATCGTTCGTGCCGATGCCGTGTTTTTCCAGCGCCTGCACGCACAACATCGCGGTATAGCCTGCGGTGCCGACGGCCATCGCCTGGCGCGTCGTGATGTTCGCGGGCAGCGCAATCAGATGATCGGCCGGCACGCGCGCTTTCTGCGCGAGCCCGCCCCAATGCGTTTCGCCGGCGCCCCAGCCGTTCATCACGACCTTGTCGCCGGGCTTGTAATCCGGATGCGAACTCGATTCGACGACACCCGCGAAGTCGATGCCGGGCACCATCGGCCACGTGCGCACGACCGGGGCTTTGCCCGTGATCGCGAGTCCGTCTTTGTAATTGAGCGTGGAGAAGTCGACGCGCACGAGCACATCGCCACCGTCAGCGGATGCAGCAAGGCGAGCTTCGTCGATCAACTGAATGGATGCGACCGTGCGGTCGTCCTGCTTTTCGAGAATGAGAGCTTTGAACATCGGCGGACTCCGTTGGGTTGAGCGGCGCGTCGACGAGCGGGGCGGCGCGGCCGCCCCGTCATGTACAGCGGCGAATTAATGCTGGTTGAATTGCGCGCGCGGGGTCGGCGTCGTCTTCACCTTGTTGTACTGGAACTCGGGCAGCGCCTTGATCGCGTCCTTCGTTGCGCCCGCGAGCACGAACTTGCCGTCCTTCACGTCGAGTTGTTCGATGGGAATCGCGACATCATGACGCGCCACGCCGAGAAACTTGCTCGCCGCGATGATCGCGAACGAAACGGACTTGTCCGGTGCAACGATGATGTCGTTGACCACGCCGACGCGCTCACCTTGTTCGTTGACGACGGGCTTGTTCAGCACGGATTTCTTGATGCTCCAGCCATCGATGATAGCCGTCGAGACTTCCACCGATACACCGATCGGCTGCGTGCCCGCGACTTGTGCGAACGTGGCCGTGGAAGTCAGGCCAAACGCCGACGATGCAACGAGCAGTGCCACGAGTTTTGATTTCATTGTTTCGAGTCCTTAAAGGATTTGGGCGAAGCTGGAAATGGAATTGCGCGATTCAAGCTTTCAGCGCGTTAGGATTCTAACGTTATTCGTGGCTTTTGTAGGAACGGTGTCTGGTCGCACCGCGCGCACTGCAATAGTGCCAACGCACGGCGCTTGCGGTTGCCGGATGCGCGGCTCAGTGCGACAGCCGCGTGAGCGCGTCGCCTTTATGGACGGCGCGCTTGCCGCTCTTGTCGCTTTGCACTTCGAAATGCGGATCGTCGCGCGATGCGTCGACCGTGTGGCCGTCGAGCGTCGTGCGCTCGGTGACGATGCGCACGATATGGCCCGTCGTCTCACCTTGCGGCGTATTCCAGCGGACGCGATCGTGCAGTTTGAACGCTTGACTCATGGCTCGGCTCCCGAAGAACGTGGACGTTTTCCGGCGCGCAACAGGCATGCCCGTCAGTGCAGACGGGCGAGCGTCGCGTCGTCGGACCGGCCTTCGAAGTAACGGCGCAGCGCTTCGTTGAAAACGTTCGGATCGTCGGCGGTGCGCGCGAAAAGTGTCATCGACGAATGAAATTTCATATCGTCCGGATAGCCGAAGATCTGATCGGCGCCGCGTCCGTGCACGCCGTTGACGACGCGGGTCAATTCGACGAGCCGCGCGCCCAGCACGGGATGCGCGAGATAGGCGCGGGCTTCTTCGCGCGACGAGATCGCGTAGTGCTGCGCCATTGCGCTGTGTCCGAGACCGGCGATCTGCGGGAAGACGAACCACATCCAGTGCGTGCGCTTGCGGCCGGCGGAAAGCTCGGCGCGCACGTCGTCGATGACGCTTTGCTGCGCGTCGACGAAACGCTGCAGATGGTACGGATCGCTCATGTTCATCTCCTTACGCAACCGCGTCGGCGATGCGCTTTCTCATCGCCGCATCGGGATAGATGCCGACGCCCGCGCGCGCATTGTCGATCATATATTCGCGCCGTCCCGTGCCGGGAATCACGCACGTCACGGCCGGGTTGCCGAGCACGAATTTCAGCAGGAGCTGTGCCCACGAGGCGCAGCCGATTTCCTGCGCGAAATCCGGCAGCGGCCGGTTGCGCAGACTCGCGAGCAGCGACCCGCCGCCGAAGGGCTGATTGACGATCACCGCGACGCCACGCTCGGCGGCGAGGGGCAAGAGGCGCGCTTCGGCATCGCGGTCGTTGGCGGCGTAATTGATCTGCACGAAATCGATGCGCTCCGAACGCAGCACCGCTTCGACCTGGGCAAACGCGCTGGACGTGTAGTGCGTGACGCCGATGTAGCGCACTTTGCCGGCGGCTTTCCAGTCGCGCAGCGTGGCGACATGCGTGCGCCAGTCGAGCAGGTTGTGGATCTGCATGAGGTCGATGCGATCGGTCTGCCACAAACGCAGCGATTGCTCCATCTGCGCGATGCCGGCCTCTTTGCCGTCGGTCCAGACCTTCGTCGCGATGAACGCCTTGTCGCGTGCATGCGATTGCGCGAGCAGCGCGCCCGCGACGGCCTCCGACGAGCCGTACATCGGCGACGAATCGATCACCGAGCCGCCTGCCGCGAAAAGCACGCGCAAGACTTCGGCTAGCTCCTGGCGGCGCGCCGGATCGTTGCCGGCGTCAAAGGTGCGCCAGGTGCCGCAACCGACGACGGGCAAGGGCTCGTTTGTCGCGGGGATCGGGCGGGTATGCATGGGCGACGGGGAGGGATCGGCGGCGTGGGCTTGCGTGGCGAGCGCCGCGGCGGCGGTGACGCGCAGGAAGTCGCGGCGGGTGGTCATGGGCGATGAGCTGATTCTGGGTTTCCGGGTCGAGGAACGGGCTTTCTGGTTCTACTCGCCGTCCGAAGCTACATGGTGCGGGCAGGGCATGCAATAGCTTAGGTTGGAGGTCAGGAGTTGACCGATGAATATGAAGAACGGTCACGGATCGCACGGCGTGACAAATCGCGTGCGAAAAGCGTCGACCGTTCTCCGGATTTTAGTTGTCGTGAATCGTCTGGCATCAATAAAAAATCTGAGCGCTAACGATTATCTTGTTCGCCGGAATGATTATCACGAATAAAGCAGCGCCGGCGAATAAGGCGCCGGTTGGACGAAATGCACGGGAGAAAAGCTTGGCGCCAGTCGCCCTGTTCCGTGAGATCGAGAGCGTTAGTCGAATGAATCGACGCGTCCGTCTGTAGATGAATTTAACGTGGCTGTTCTGGCGAGGTTTTTGGGAGTGGTCGGGTTTCATTTTGGTCTCTCTTTAGCGCATATTGATGCGCTATCTACCGTTACGGTGCTACTCGGGACAATACACATAGATCGTTCACTTTACACGGAAAAGTTGCGATTTCTTGAGGTGCGTTCATGTGACGCGTTCGTAGTTGATTGCCTTTGGCATTAACTGCGATAAATCAACTTTCGATCACTATTCGCTAATAGAAATTGATTATCTGAATTTTTGATTTAGCAGCCTGTTGAAATACCCTCTGCGCGAGTCATCCGGGCAGGAGGGGCAAACGTTGATTCAAGGAATCGAACGAC
>NZ_FCOJ02000135.1 GCF_001545035.1 Caballeronia glebae | reverse complement strand
TTAAGGGAACAGGTTCTGTTTGCCGCCCACAACCTGCTGCGTGATCCGCCCTTCTCTAAGCTCGACCTGGTGTCATGCCGCAACCTACTGATCTACCTGGACCGTACGGTACAGCGACAGGTCTTGCAAACATTTCACTTCGCGCTTCAACCGGGCGGCTATCTATTCTTGGGTAGTTCCGAGTCGGCTGAGATTGCCGATGACCTTTTCGTCGCCATTGACAAGAAGAGCCGGATTTATCGCGCGAAGAAATCGGCGAGCGCGCGACCTGCGTCGACGTTACCGTTCGTCGGCCCGCTGGCGCAGCCGACTCACTTCAGTAACATAAAGCCAGCGATTGGTCGCACGGACTCGTCGTTCTCAGCCCTGCACCGAAGCGCCATGGAGCATTATGCGCCGCCAAGCGTGCTGATCGATCGCGACGGGGAAATCCTGCATATGTCAGAGGATGTCGGCCGGTTCCTCCTATACGTCGGCGGTGAACCGTCTCACAATCTGCTCACCCTGATCAACCCCGAGCTGAGGCTGGAGCTTCAAACTGCGCTCTTTCAGGCGCTGCGACATGGCAAAAGCGTCGATGCAGAACGCGTGAGGTTCGCGCGGGGTACCGCTCTTTCCTACGTCAACATGACTGTGCGCCCGTTCTACGATGCGGCCGTTGGAGACCTCCTTGCAGTGTTCTTCGATGAGGCGGAGGAGACCACGTTGCCCGAAGTGTCCGAAGTCGCTCCGACTGACGAGAGTCCTGTCGTCGCACACCTCGAGGCCGAAGTACGGCGATTAAAGGAGCTTTTGCAATCGACCGTCGAGCATTCTAGCGTCTCAAGCGAGGAGCTAAAGGCGTCCAACGAAGAGTTGCAGGCAATCAACGAAGAAATGCGGTCAGCGTCCGAAGAGCTCGAAACCAGCAAGGAAGAACTGCAGTCGGTCAACGAAGAGATCCTGACGGTCAATGGTGCGTTGCAGGCGAAGGTAGAAGAGACCGCGAAAGCCAACGATGACCTTCAAAACTTGATTGCCTCTACCGGCATCTCGACTATCTTTGTCGACCGTTCGATGCGCATCAAACGCTATACGCCCGCAGCAGTGGGACTGTTCAATTTAATAGCGACGGATATCGGTCGCCCCTTGCTCGATTTGACGCATCGCCTGCATTATCCGCAACTCGCCGCAGATGTAAGAAGCGCATTCGAGGACCTGAAGTCGGCGGAGCGGGAAGTCAGCACTTTGGACGGCGATTGGTTCCTCGCTCGCGTGCTGCCATACCGAACCGTGGACGATCGCATCGACGGTGCTGTGCTCACCCTGATCGACATCACGCAAAGACGCCGGGCCGAGGCAGCGGCCCGATCGAGCGAAGAACGTCTGAAGCTCGCTGCCTTGACCACCGACGACTATGCAATCATTGTGCAAGATTCGGACGGCACGATCCTCAGTTGGAATCGAGGAGCGCACCGCATGTTTGGCTTTGAAGAACATGAGGTCGTGGGCAAGCCGATCGACCTCATATTCGTCCCGGAAGACCGGCCGGGCGCAGCGCTCGCGGAAAGAGAAACAGCCAAGAAGGAAGGTCGTGCCGAGGACGAACGTTGGCACCTCAGAAAAGACGGCAGAAAGATCTATTGCAGCGGCGTCATGACATCGATCGACACGGTCGGCTTCAAGGGTCTTGCGAAAATAGCGCGCGATTTAACCGACCGTAAGAGCGTGGAGAGCCAGCAGCAACTGCAGTTGGCGCTCGAGCGAGCCATTCGTGCCCAGGCGGAAACGGTGAACCGCCAAAAAGATGAATTTTTTGCGGTACTGTCGCACGAGCTGAAGAATCCGCTTAACTTAATTCACGTCAAGGCTGAGTTACTGAGCCGCTCGCCCGAGGTGAAAGATATTGCGCTGGTTCAGGATGCGGCGGACGCGATTCAACGTTCGGTCCTTGGGCAATCCAAGATCATTGACGACCTGTTGGATCTATCGCGGGTGCGCACGGGCAAGTTGGCGTTGCACTTCTCGCCGGTCAATCTTGCATCTGTTCTTCGAGCGATCGTCGAGGCGAGTGACGCGGAAGCCGCGAACAAGCAAATTCGAATGGCAGTGTCAGGCGTTGACGCGCCGTTGACGATTCAGGCCGATCCGGTACGCCTGGAGCAGATGATTTGGAACGTGGTGCGCAATGCCTTGAAGTTCACGCCGCACGGCGGACGCGTGAATCTGTCGCTTACGCGCGATGATCGATACGTCTGCATCGAGGTATGCGATACGGGACAAGGCATCGCGCCCGATTTTCTGCCCAAAGTTTTCGATATGTTTAGCCAAGCGGACGGCGGCGGCCGACGTGATCGCGGCGGCTTAGGCATCGGCTTGTCGCTCACCAAGCAACTGGCTGAAATGCACGGCGGACGCATTGAGGGTACCTCGGCTGGATTGGGACAAGGATCCTGTTTCCGCCTTTGGCTGCCACATCTTCCTCCATCTTCATCTGTATTGCCCGCGGGTAAAACCGGTGATCCCAGCATTCTGACGGGGCTGCGCGTACTTCTTGTCGACGATTCGCTGGAGGGCCTCGAAGGGTTCCGGACTTTGCTTGAATTAGAAGGGGCGCAGGTCAGAGCGGAATCGACTCCCGAAGCAGCTCTCAAGGTCGCGAGCGAAAGCGAATTCGATCTCATTCTGTCGGATATCGGCATGCCGACAATGAGCGGCTATGAACTGATTGCGAAGTTGCGTGAGCTGCCGGCATGTAGGGCGGTTCCAGCGATCGCTTTAACCGGTTTCGGACGCGAGCAGGACGCTGCCGAGGCACTGCGTGCAGGGTTCGATGCGCATTTGGGTAAGCCCGTGTCGCTGAACGCGCTACTCGTGGCTATCGGCGGAAACTTGAGAAAAAAGTAGCGGCTATTGAGTCGATGCACGAAGCGCTTTCTAAAGTCGATGTAGCACAAAACAGCCTCAAAAGTGCCTAGTTTCGGCGCGGAGGTTCATTCTTAGCGGACCATTGCCGCTCAATTGCTGGTCCGCTTTCAAAATCAAGCCGCCGTTCAAACGTCAACCCAAAAGCACGGACAAGGGGCCGGAATTGGCCGAGAGCACCAATTGGATGAAGGTTCTACAGCGCCGACATCGCGATCCGCGAGGTCAGCCTTCTGGCGAGTAATTTGAACGCGAACTGACGGCCATCTCCGGACGTCAAGTCCGCCCCTTCACCGGGAATCAAGTGTCGGCTCCGCACCAGACAGCGGTCCTTCGTACAACCATTCTCGCCGTGGCTAGCCCGTCGACCCGCGATGGGAATTGTGGTGAAGATCTTCGTGCACTTCACCGCGCCCGCGCAGCAAGGCGCGCTATCATCCGATCAGCCATCGCGCGGTCGATGACTTCGAATGAGCGGCTCCTGCGCTCATAGGCATACATGTCGCCACTCGCAATATCGAACCACCAGCCGCTCAACACGAGTGCGCCCGCGGCGACTTGCTGGTGGACGATCGGGTATGTCATCAGATGCTCAAGCTGCACAAGGACGTTGAGTTGCGACAATTGATCGTGCGGTTTCAGCCTTTCATCGAGCGGACCTTCGTGTTCGAGGCGAAACGCTGCGTTGTTGGCGTGATACAGCCATTTATCTAAGTTCGGCGCTTTCAGCTTGGCGTTGCGTGTAT
>NZ_FCOJ02000137.1 GCF_001545035.1 Caballeronia glebae | reverse complement strand
CCACGAAGCCTTCATGAAAATCGCTTGCTGCATCATATGCTGGCGACACCTGCAAAAGTCATTCTGTTAACACCTCTAAGAGGCGCGCTATTGTGTCGCATGCCTCGTTCACGCGCGGGATGGGCCAACCATATGTGAGTCGGCGAACTTGGAGGCATCTCAATAATGCGTCGCTTTCCTTGACAGTCGACGGATCAACACAGCGTTGCGTGCAATGACGCATGGCAGCTTTTTTGACGCGGCGAAATCGCTTAGCCTGTACGCTCTTCCTGGACCTTCTTGAGCGCAACGACGATGCAGCAACTCGACATATTTGCCGACAGCCGGGACGTAGCAATGCGCAATGATGTGGTCGAGCAGTTGCAGCTTCGCGACGCCGCCGCAGCGAGAGCGGCGCTGACAGTGCTCGCGGCCGACTACGCGCGCGACAGTGCTCTGCCTGCAATGACGGTGCTTGTCCACGAACTCGAGAACGCATCAACGCTCGCCGTGACGGACCACACTGAGTTGGCTGTGATCTGCCGTCACTTCGAGCATGAGGTGTCGCACGCTGCTCAACAAGTACTGCCCGGGCAGTACGCTCAATCGTGGATGGCAACATGCTGGCGTGAACTTGCGCAGCGTGCCGCAGCGTTGCCGTACTGTGGCGTCGACCCTGACAGTCACGCGGCACCGCTGTGGCTTCGAGCAAGCGACTGGGCCGCGGCTAGCGAAGCGGTCGAAACGATTGCATCCTGGTGGCGCATTCCGTCGCCGCTTGCCTGGATGACCGAGGCGCGCTATCGTGCCGCCGGAATCGACGCCGCGTGGCCGCTATTTGCGGAATTGGCGTGGTTGGCGCCGGCCAAGGTCGCCGCGCTCTTCGACACCCTGAGGGACGCTTCACTCGACGCGCTGCGTCGACGCTTTGATGCAGAGTTCCCAGGCACTGGCGAGATTGAAGATTACGCGTGGTTCCCCGCGTGGCTGTTGATCAGCAAACCAGCAGTTGCAGGCAGGCTCGGCCAGGCGCGCGTGCAGCGCGACCTGCCGGCATCGCGTGCGACTGCCCTGCTGGGAGAGATTCTGCGTCGGGAACGTGAAGGCGAACAGCGCGGACTAATTGCCCTTCGTCAGGACATCCGCCGTCTGCATGCGGGCCTGTTTGACCTATACATGGCAACGCGGAACGTGCAGCACCGATGAGCTGCCTATGCTACCGAGCCTCGGACCACCGCGTCCCGATCGAAAACCGAATCACTGACTCGGAAATCTCGCTCCGGACGTTCGGCTGCGCGTGGAAGGCGAAGCGGACTCTGGCGTTTGGGCTTTCGGCATAGGCATTGGCTCACGGACCGTGCAGGACGCCGCGCGCCTTGCGAAGGTGTCCGCGGGTTCGGTATCGCGCGTGCTCAACGAGCTCAACGGACGCGACGAGGTCGCACCGGAAATCCGCGAGACGGTGACCGGTTGAGCATCGACCTAGGGTTATCCCGAATACAACAAGAATTTGTTGTTCAAACGCTCATTAATCGTAAGCGGGTACTTACCTATACTTGAGTCACTGAAACGCAAGCAGGGCTGTTTGCGAAAAACAAGACTCGGAGGTAAGCATCATGAAACTCGCAACTATCGTCGTCGCCGCTGCACTCGCTATTCCGGCGGTTTCTTCTTTCGCTCAAAGCCAGCCGCTGAGCCGCGCGCAAGTAAAGGCAGAACTGGTCCAGCTCGAACGCGCTGGATATAACCCGAGCACGGATCGCGTGACGTATCCGGCCGAGATCCAAGCTGCCGAAGCGAAGGTCGCGGCGCAGAACCGGCAAACGAGCTACGGCGGCGTGGCTGACACTGCGTCGGCTTCGGGCGGCCCGGCTCACACCGGCAATAGCATCGCGCCTGTCTATTTCGGTCACTAATCGACCGACAGAGCCACGAGGCTCCGACTTAAAAACAAGAGAACTGGCCGCTGTGGTGGCACCGCAGACGGCCAGTTTGCTTAATTGCACCTCCGCCACCGGCGTAGCCGATGGCTTGCCCAGCACTTAACTCGTTCTGGGCTCTTTTCGTGGGTGTGTCTAGGGGAAAAGGATAGCGGCGATGTCTCTGGCGCTATGCAGGACGTGAATGACGTCGATGCGCTCGGGTTGACCCGTGACGCGGTAGAAAATCTGGTAGCTGCCGTGAACCCGATGCCGCACGCCGCGATCTTCGTATCGAGGCACGAGCGGGTAGGCGAGGGGCATGTCTGCAAGGCTCATGCACTTGTCACGCATCTCAAGAACGAAGCTCAAGGCGCGGCGCGGATTGTCGCGGGCGATGTAGTCGCCGATGGCCTCAAGCTCGGCCTCGGCGGCCGGTAAAATGCGAACGATCATGCCTTGCCGTTCATCATCGCCTGATATTTAACTTCAAGCCGGTCGAACACTTCTTGGCCGGGTTGTCCTCGGCCAGCCTCTGAATCGGCGATGCCTCGCTCGATCACGGCATCCAACGCGGCAAGCTGCGTCTCGCGATCCTGAATCAATCGCACGCCTTCGCGCAGCACTTCACTCTTCGAGCCGTACCGTCCGGTTTCGACCAGCTTCGTAATGTATCCCTCGAGCTGTTGTCCAAGGTCTGCACTGATCATGGTTCTGCCCTCCAGGAAGTCACCCCCACAGTATAACCCTTAATAACTATTATCAAGCGGGGTCAGCACCGTCTGCTGCAAAGGAATGGTGGCAGACAGCGGCGCAGGAGGCCGGTGTCAATGGTTTTTGAAAAGCAGACCGCTCAGGAGAAGTTGGACGATACGGTTGTAGAAGTGCACCGGCTCCGCGATCGCCCGCGAACCTGCACCTTGCAAGGCTTAACGGAAAGCGTTCGCGCACTCCGTGCGCGATGTTGGCATTGATAAGGCAAGCAGCCGGATCGGCAAAGACGGTGACATCTGCTGTCGGCATTTGTCTCCAAAGACCAGATCCGCGATGACGGGCGGCCTTGAAGCGCGGCGCGGCAACCATCACAAGGCACATTGCTTGCCGCTTTTGCGGCGATTCCCGGCCCGTCAACGAAGTCGGGGCAAAGAGGAGGGCCGCGCTGCTCGCTAATCGGCCTTATGCGAAGCTTTCCATAAGGCCGATTATGCCAAGTCGTTGATTATGGAAAGTAGCAGGCCGGAACTCGCCCCGAGATCTGATGGAAAGCGGCAAGCAGGAATTCCGGTCTTTGCATAATCACAGCGCCTTCAGGAAGTTGAGCAGCGAGTCAGGTGCCCGATAGCGGGGGACTTTACTTCCGGGTTCTTGAAGCCTTGCAAGCGCACGTTCCTTCATGTTCAGATCGGCTTCGACGTAATGGTGCGTCGTGACAGGGCTCTCATGTCCGAGCCACAACGCGATTACGCTGATGTCGACGCCAGCCTGTAGCAGGTGCATGGCCGTGGTGTGTCGCCTATCTCT
>NZ_FCOJ02000138.1 GCF_001545035.1 Caballeronia glebae | reverse complement strand
CATCGTCGCTGCCGTCCTGCCAGAGCTCCAGCGCGAGCCACGCGCGGCCCGCGGCGAAATCGGCCAGCCAGTGCGCGCGATCGAGCGTATCGGCGAGCGTCGCCGAGCGCTGCGGCACGAGAATCAGAAGACAATCGGGCAAGTGCTTCAAATGCGCGATATCGCCGCGCAAGTCCGATGTATCGGATGACGCGGCGGGATCGGTGAAGTCCTCCGGACCTATCTTGTAACTGCCCTTGGGCGAACGCGCCCGCGCGTGCGAAATCAGCTCGGACAGGTTGCCGTAACCCGCACGATTCGTCGCGAGCGCGATGAGCGTGCAGAACGGATCGCCGTCGGCATCCGTGAGATGCAGTTCGCTGCCGATAATCAGCTTCAGCTCCTGCTTCTTGGGCGGTGGCTCGCCGGCAAGCCGCGCGGCTTCGACATCGGCCTGCGCCTTCGCTTCGATGTCCTTGATCGCGGCATGCGCGCGCACGACGCCCGCGAGCGAGCATTCATCCGTGATCGCGAGCGCGCAATAGCCGTGCTCCAGCGCGGCCGCTGCCAGTTCCTGCGGATGCGACGCGCCGCGCAGAAACGAAAAGTTGCTCAGACAATGCAGTTCGGCGTAACCGGGCAGCAACGCTGAAGCCGACATCGAGCCGGGGAATTCGGCCTTTTCGTCGCCTTCACCCAATCCGATGAGGTCGCCGAAGTCATTCAGGTCATCCATGGCGGCATCATCCGAAAAAACCGTGCAGGAACCAGTCGCCCGTAAGACGTTCGCGATAGAGCCAGAACATGCGGCCGCGATCGTCGGCGGCGACGTAATAATCGCGCTGGACACCGTTGCCGTCCCACCATCCCGCCTCGATCCGCTCGGTCCGGCTGATCAGCTTCAGCGGACGCCGATAGAACGGACGCTCGTTGCGCAGCATCAGCTTTTGCGGCGTTTCGAGTATCCACGACGGACGCGGCTGCGAAGGAACGGCCAGATCGGGAAGTTCGAGCGGGCCCTCGGATTCGGCTTGGGCTTCGAATTCCGTTTCGATGGGCGTGTCTGCGCTTGCTGTTTGCGTCTTCGACGATTTTTTACCGCGCCTGGGCTTTGTTTCGCTTGCAGGCTTATACGCTTCGACCGTCATCGCCGCCTCGGGCCGGTGATCGTCGCGCGCGACCAGTTGCACGACGTTCTCGGCGCCGAGCCGCGCGCTCAGACGTTCGAGCAGTTGCGCCATCGATTCGCTGTCGGAACCGGGCATCGGAAACAAGGTGTCGGGCGGCGGCGCATGCTCGCTGACCTTGTCGGCGAGGAGCTTCATCTCGATCACGGGCGCGGCGAGCGTCGTCTGATTCAGCTTCTCGCGCAGCAACCATAGGATGTGGTCGGCTTCGCGCGTCGGCACGGCCCACGCCACCTTGAACGTCGACGTTTTCGGCGCGTGGCGGGCGGCCAGTTCGTGTTCGAGCAAAAGCGAAAATTCGCTGACTGCCCCGTGATGCGCGCTCAGCCAGCCGGCGAGTTGCAGCACGAGCCGGCGAGCGGCGAACAGCAATGCCTCGGCGCTTTCCACGCGCGCCTGCAATTCGAGTCGCGCTTCGAACGACGCCGGCGCACAAAATGCCTCGCGCGGATCGGGCGCCTGTCCGTACGCCTGCGCGAGCCATTGCAAAACGCCCTGCCCGAATCGTCGCGCGACGCCTTTGCGCGGCAGATGGCGCAAATCGGCGAGCGTCGCGCAGCCAATCTGCTCGAACACGTTGCCGTGCGAATGCGCCGACGGAATGAGCGATACGGGCAGCTCATCGAGCACATGCGCGAGCGTCGTCTCTTTCACGATGCGCACCCGTCGCGTGACCCGACGCGTGCGCGCGTGAGCCAGCAGCCACGCGCCCCACGCTGTCGGCGCGCAGCCCATGCGCGACGTGAAGCCGCATCCTTTAACTGTCGATGTCACTGTGGACAGCAACGCACGCAATCCGCCGAAGAGCCGCATGCTGGCGCTGACTTCGAGCAGCACCGTATTCGCATGCGCGAGCACGACTTTGGGCGTGAACGCGAGCAGCGCCAGCGCAACGGCTTCGAGTGCGCTCTGCTCTTCGCGAATGTCGACGGCAAGCAGCGTCAGTTGCGGCGCCAGCGCGAACGCATGCGAGCGCGTGCTGCCGGGCCGCACGCCGAGCCGAAATGCGACGAGATCGGGCATCAGGATGCGCGCGTGATCGGCGAGCGCGAAGCATGGCTGATCGATATCGCCAGCGCGAGCGTCATTCGGCGTCGATGTCGTTCCAGGCGAGATCGAATTCCCCGATGCCGAGGGCATCGAGGGCGGCCTGACTGCTTCGAGCGATAAAAGCGGCAATGTCACCGCTATCCACAACATGTTTGACCTCTCGTGCTTTCCTCGCCTGATGCGCGCGACGAATATGTTCTGGCAGAGCAGGCATCTGCAGCGGCAAACTCAACTGCAACGGCTTGCCGAGCAATGGGCCGCGCCGCTTGATGATGTCGATTTCGAGCATGACGGCCTGCATCCATTCGCGACGGTTCATCGTCTGCGCGTTGGCGGGAAGTATCGGCTTGCAGACCATGCGCAGCGGTGCCGCGGAGGATTGCTTCGCCGCTTTGAGCGGGCGAAACAGAAATGCCAGCGACTGCGCTTCCTGAGCCGCCACCTGAAGTCTTCGCAGCGCTTTCGGCTCGACTTGCGGCAGCCAGATCAGCACCGCGCCGATGCCTTCCTGCTTCAACGACTGCTCCGCGGCCCAGAGCACCTGATCTTCGGGCGCTTTGACCCAGACCAGTTTGTTCACTGCGATGTTCATCTTCCGAAGCGCGGCCAGATTGGGCTTCCACGGTGGCGCAACAAAGATGACGGAGCGGCCTTTACGAGCTGTCAGTTCCCGAATCGTGCGCGCGAGCAGTCTGATTTCGCCTACGCCACTCTCTTCGATCAGCAATTCGGTGACTGTGCCGGGCATCCAGCCTGCGCCGGGCAAGGCGATATCTAGCGCTCGAAAACCCGTCGAGATGATGTTCGAGTCGGGATCGTTGATCGGACTGCCCTGCCAGACCTGACGCTGCAGATGCGATGTCAGCCCGATGTCGAGCAATGAAAGTGCTGCACCCATGAATTTCCCCGTCCGACGCGAATACAAGGGCCTGCTCATGGCGCGAGCACTCGGTGGCCTCCGGTTTTACTGTATATTTATACAGTATTTCGAGGCCTGAAGGTAAACAACTGAGTGAGTGAAAGGGTCTTTGATGGCGCACTGAAGGCGATCCCATCGTGAAGGGATTTATCGACGTTTATGCCGATTTTCTCGTTCCCAAACGCAAAAACCCCACCTTTTAGGGGTGGGGTTTTGGCTTTCAGCATGAGGAGCCTGACGATTACCTACTTTC
>NZ_FCOJ02000173.1 GCF_001545035.1 Caballeronia glebae | reverse complement strand
CGCACGAGGCACGGCTTCTTGTTATCGAACTTCCAGTTCGGAATCAGATATTGCATCGCGACGCCATCATCGCGTGCGCCGAGTCCGTGCTGCTGATACAGCGCGTGCGCCTTTTCCACTTCGTCCATATCCAGCTCCACGCCCAGACCCGGCACTTCCGGCACCTTCACTTTGCCGCCGACGATCTGCAGCGGATCGCGCGTCAGACGCTGGCCGTCCTGCCAGATCCAGTGCGTATCGATCGCGGTGATCTTGCCCGGCGCGGCAGCGGCGACGTGCGTGAACATCGCGAGCGACACGTCGAAGTGATTGTTCGAATGCGAGCCCCACGTGAGCCCCCAGTCGTTGCACATCTGCGCGACGCGCACCGAGCCTTGCATCGTCCAGAAATGCGGATCGGCGAGCGGAATGTCGACCGATTGCAACTGGATCGCGTGCCCCCTCTGACGCCAGTCGGTCGCGATCATGTTGGTCGCCGTCGGCAGGCCGGTCGCGCGGCGGAATTCCGCCATCACTTCGCGGCCCGAATAGCCGTTTTCCGCGCCGCACGGATCTTCCGCGTAGGCGAGCACGTCGTGCTGGTCGCGGCACAGGCGGATCGCTTCGGCTAACGACCATGCGCCGTTGGGATCGAGCGTCACGCGCGCCTGCGGAAAACGTTCGGCAAGCGCGGTGACGGCTTCGATTTCCGCATCGCCCGCGAGCACGCCGCCCTTGAGCTTGAAGTCGTTGAAGCCGTAGCGCGCCTGCGCGGCTTCCGCGAGACGCACGACCGCTTCGGGCGTCAAAGCGACTTCGGTGCGCACGCGGTCCCAGTCGTCCTTGCCATCCGCGCCGGATGCATACGGCAGATCGGTTTTGTTGCGGTCGCCGACGTAGAACAGATAACCGAGCATTTCGACTTCATCGCGCTGCTGGCCTTCGCCGAGGAGCGCCGCTACGGGCACGCCGAGATGCTTGCCGAGTAGATCGAGCAGCGCCGCTTCCAGCCCGGTGACGGCGTGAATCGTCGTGCGCAAGTCGAAGGTTTGCAGGCCACGGCCGCCCGCGTCGCGATCGGCGAACTTCGTGCGAACCTGATTCAGCACCGAATGCAGATTGC
>NZ_FCOJ02000141.1 GCF_001545035.1 Caballeronia glebae | reverse complement strand
GCAGCGAGTGACAGATTTCGCCGCCGGCCTCAGATACGCCCGAGAACTGGGCGACTGACTTATGTGTAATCAAATGCGCCAAACCCGCTCGCGCGGTGGTGCCTGTTCCGGCTCTCCACTTTGGGCTGAAGATCGAAATCGAAGCAGTGGCGACGCTGTAGTGTCGTCCCAGAGTTCGCCCGGCTCTAGCATCCGTACGGCAAGACAAATCAGACAGGACGCAATGATGAACGCACCATCCACAACGAGTCTCCACTATCGAGCCTTCACCGCCGCCGATATCCCGACAGCTCACGCACTCTCACAGGCGGTCAACTGGCCGCACCGAGCGGAGGATTGGCAGTTCGCCGCCGCGCACGGCACCGGCTTCGCGGCCGAAGACAACGGAGTCGTGATCGGCACGGAACTGCGCTGGAAATTTGGCGCGGACCGAGCATCGCTGGGTCTCGTGATCGTGTCGTCCGAACACCAGGGGCGGGGGATCGGCCGCAAGCTGATGGAACTGCTGCTCGAAGAGCTCGGCTCGCGCGTCACTTTCCTGCACGCGACGCCTGCTGGCAAGCCGCTCTACGAAAAGCTCGGCTTCACCGTCTGCGATACGCTCGATCAACATCAGGGCAACGTGGGCGAGGTGTTGCCGGTGACATTGCCCGACGGCGAACGGCTCCGCGCGGCGACCGCCGGCGATGTTCCCACGCTCATCGATCTCGCCACCCGCGCCTATGGCCTCGAACGCAAGGCGATGTATTTGGCATTGCTAGAAATGGGCGAGAACGTGGTACTCGAACGTGACGGCGAGATTGTCGGGTTTTCGGTGCTGCGTCGCTTCGGTCGGGGTCTCGTGCTCGGTCCGGTCGTCGCGATGCGTTCGCCGGCGATCTGCACGCCAGGGCGCTGATCGGCCATTGGCTGAGCGGTCGCGAAGGCGAGTTCGTTCGTATCGACGTCCCCTAGGGCGCGATGCTGAATGAGTGGCTTATCGCACAAGGCCTGAAGCGCGTCGATACCACGGTGAAGATGGTTCGCAATGCACCAGCCGATGCATATAGCGGGCCGCCCGATTCGGTGTTCCATCCGTACGGACTTATTAGTCAGGCCATATTCTAGAACAGCACCGCGCGCGGCATTTCGGCCTGCTCGCCCGGAAGCCGCGCGACCCGATGCGTTGTGTGCGTGCATGGGCCTGCAAACAGCAGGGTCGCTTCGTGTAGACCAGTCCATTCGATATTTTCTGCCGCGAGCCCTCTGTAACATTGATTGCAGCCGTCCGGCAGAAACCACGCGTGGCACCAAATCCCCGTTAGTAAGGAGTTTTCGCAGATGCGCGTACCGTTGACCCGCATTGTTACCGGCCCGACGCCGCCGGACAGCGCCGATGTCGTCGTGATAGGCGCGGGCATCGTCGGCGTGTTCACCGCATGGTTTCTGGCGAAGCGTGGCGTGAAAGTGGCGCTGATCGAGAAAGGCATCGTCGGCGGGGAGCAATCCAGCCGGAATTGGGGCTGGTGCCGGCAACAGAACCGCGACGCACGCGAGTTGCCAATTGCAACCGAAAGCCTGAGGCTGTGGGAACAGTTCGAAGCCGAGTCGGGTGTGACGACTGGCTTTCGTCGCAGCGGACTGCTGTATCTGAGCAACGACGACAGTGAATTAGCTGGCTGGGCGAAATGGTGCAAGTTCGCGCGCTCAGCAGGCGTGAAGACAGAAGTGCTCGGCGGCAAGGCCGCGACCGAGCGCGGCAGTTCGACCGGGAAAAAATGGAAAGGTGGTGTGTTCGCGCCCACGGATGGCACCGCAGACCCTAGCGCTGCCGCGCCCGCCGTGGCGCGCAGCATCATCAAACTCGGCGGGACGGTGCATCAGAACTGCGCAGCACGCGGGATCGAAACGGAAGGCGGACGCGTCAGCGCCGTGGTGACGGAGCATGGCACGATTCGCACGAAAATTACGGTGCTGTCCGGCGGTGCTTGGGCGTCGACGTTCTGCCGCCAACTCGGTATCCGTTTGCCGCAAGCCACGATCCGCGCGTCGCTGATGTCGGTTTCGCTACCGCGCGGCACGCTGCCCGACGCGATACACACGAAGGCCATCACGATCACGAGGCGCGGTGACGAATCGTATTCGCTCGCCATCAGCGGGCTCGGAAAACTGGATCTCACGCTGCAAAAGTTTCGCTATGCAAAAGACTTCCTGCCGATGTTCATGCGTCGCTGGCGCAGCCTGAGCCCGGGAGATCTCGAAGGCGTGCGCTCCTGTCACGAGAACATGGGGCGCTGGGCACTCGATCGCCCCACGCCGATGGAACGGATGCGCGTACTCGATCCGTGCGTCGATCAGGCCACGATAAAGGAGATTCACCGACGAGCCATCGAATTGTGTCCGGCGATTGGCGCGGCGCCGGTGGCGGCGTCCTGGGCCGGCTATATCGACTTGACGCCGGACGGCGTGCCTGCCATCGGCGAAGTGAACGAAGTGCCCGGCTTCGTACTGGCTGCAGGCCTGAGCGGTCACGGTTTCGGCATCGGTCCGGGATGCGGTCATCTAGTCGCGGACCTGGTGATGGGCCTGAAACCGATCGTCGATCCCCTACCCTACCGCCCGGAGCGATTCGACGAATCGGTGTGGGGAAAGGTCGCCGAGTTTTAACCACCGTTCCCACCGGCACATCAACCGCTAAGTGCCCCACTCACGCTTGCAGGGCGCATGGCAAACACTCCAGGAAGCGCTGCAATGATCTCACCCGTTCTTCATCTGAAGCAGGCGGGCCGGCTAGACCGGTTCTTTATCGATGGCGAATGGACACTGCCCTCGACCATTTCAGAAACGGCGCGGACTGCGGTGATTTGCCCGTCCACGGAGGAAACGCTGTGCGAGATTCCGCTGGGCAATTCGAAAGACGTCGACCATGCCGTGCTAGCGGCGCGTAAAGCATTCCCGCAGTGGTCCGCGACTTCGCCGCAGACGCGCGCGGCGCTGCTGGATCGCGTACATGGGCTGATGATTGAGCGCTCCGAACTGTTCGCCCGGGCGCTGACGCTGGAAATGGGTGCACCAATCAACTATGCACGCGGCGCGCATGTGCCGCTGGCGATTGCCCATCTCGGCGTCGCCCGCGACAACCTGTTGAAGTACCCGTTTATCGTCCAGCGCGGCACCACGGCGATTGCGCGCGAACCTGTCGGCGTGTG
>NZ_FCOJ02000145.1 GCF_001545035.1 Caballeronia glebae | reverse complement strand
GACATAATTCGGAAGGGCATATAGTGGCGGATAGTATGGGGCGATACGTGCCGCTCTGCCAGACCGGGAGAGGAACGGACTGCATTCCTGGCAGCCAACGTCAGCCTCAACGCGACATTGGCTCTCGTCATTGCGTGACCGTTCCGATTCGGAAGCAGTGACGATGTCGGCTGGAATTCCGGATTGACCCGCAACCATGCCCGTGCCGCCTTCACGGTAGAGCGCCAAAGCGGCACGCTGCGCTGCTTGCGTCCTTTGCCGCGCAAATGAATGCAGGCAGAACTCTCATCAAGGACAACATCCGCGACTTTCACCCCGGTAATCTCCGAGACGCGCGCTCCGGTGTTGTACATCAGCAGGAACAGAAGGTGATCGCGTTGGCTCAGCCAGGAACTGCCGGGCGTACCGATCACTGTTAGCATCTCCTCGCGCGACAGATAGCTAAACATCGGGCGCTCGAAGCGTTTGACCGGAACGCCCAAGGCTCGCTCAATTACTTGTAGCGACGCGACATCGCGGTGCGCGGCAAACTTCAGGAAGGAGCGCAGCGCTGCCAGACGTGCATTGCGAGTGCGCACACAATTGTGCCTTTGACGTTCAAGGTGATCGAGGAAGGCCATGATGAGTTCCGGCGTCATATCGGTGAGTGCCATCGTGGCTGGTGGCTTACCCAGGTGCGCTTCTACGAATTTAAGGAAGAGTACGAAGCTATCGCGATAGGCTGTAATGGTTTGCTCGCTGAGTGCCCGCTGCTGGGTCAGGTATTCGGCGAACCAGGCTTGCACGAGCGCGGCAAACGAAGGCGCTGTCTTGGTTCGCCTATACATTGCCGTCTCCGGTGAGATCAGCGAAACGCTCAAACTTGCCGCCGGCCAAGGCCATTAATTCCGGAACAGCTGTCAGATACCAGTACGTGTAGAAGATCTCGGCATGGCCCATGTAGGTCGACAGCGCCAGCATCATCTGATCGATGTCGGTACCCTCGGCATGCCAGAGCATCATGCGTCGCACAGCGAACGTGTGCCGCAGATCATGAAGCCGTGGCGCCGTATGAGCCCCGCGGTTCACCCAGCCAAGGCTGTCACGTAGCGAGTTGAAGACACGATGAGCCTGTCGCTCGCCAAGGGGCTGTCCCAGTCGCCGACCACGACTGCTGATCAGAAACGGCATGTCAGGGCTAGTGGCAACCTGCTGCATGCGCTGCCGTCGGTAGCGCTTTAACGCAGCAACGGTGGTCGGATGGATCGGCAACTGTCGCGACTTGGCGAACTTGGTCTGTCGGATGATCAGCATCCCATCCTTGAGATCGACGTCGGCATCGCGCAAATGAATGGCCTCGGAGACCCGCAGGCCAGTCGAAGCCATCAGGCCGAACAAGGTCTCGTAGGTAACTGGCCGGAGACTTCCCTTTGGCTGGAGCCGGCGGGCCGCCGCCAGCAACGCAACGATTTCGTCCTCATGGAAGATATGTGGGGCAACACGTCCCCGCTCAGGACCGAAGATCGGTTCTTCCGGGATTTCGGTATCCGATTCGAACTGCTTCAGGTAGCGGGCGAAGTGGCGAACTATCGCCAACCGGGCCGCCCACGTTGCCGGCGTATCACGGTGCCATCTATCCTGCCGGGCCCAATCCGTCATGAGGTCAGCCGTAAGTGGGCCACGGTGATGCCGATCGGCGGCGTAACGCGCGAAACTGGCCAGGAGCGTGTCCCGCGAGCGCAACTCAAACCCCAGGGAGCGCCTCTCGACGAAGTAGTCGTCGATCCGCTGCTGCAAACTGATGCGCGCGCTCATGATGGACTCCCCGGCCACGGCAGAGCGACTGCCGACAGCTTCGGCGTGTCGAGCTTGGCGTAGATCAGGGTGGTATTGAGCGACCGGTGACGCAGCAGGTCGGCGACTTCCTTGAGTGAACTGCCGTTCTCGACGAGGCGACAGGCCAGGGTATGCCGAAGCGCGTGGGCACTTGAGTGCAGCAGACCGCCACGACGGCAGGCACGCTTGATCACGTTCCGGACCGCGGTCGAAGTAACGGGCTGGTCTCGCCCTGCTACCTTTCGGACAAAGACGGCCGGGTGGCTGGTCGCTGGACGTTCGTGTTGCAGATAGTCAGCAAGCGCCTGCCCGCATGCCATCGGCAACGGCATGACGTCCTGGCGCAGCGACTTCGTGCCTCTCAACGTCACGGTGCCTGCGCGCCAGTCGACGTCGCGGATCATGAGATGTGCGATCTCGCCAGAACGCAACCCCATGTCCAGCGCCAACCGGACCATCGCATAGCTACGCTTCGGCCAGCGCCGAGTGCCTGCGACGGCGTCCAGGAGGCGGATAACTTCTTCTGGCTTGAGCGCACGTGGCAAAGATGCCAGCTTCCAGTGGACCGGATTCAGAATGACGATGGAGAGCTTGCCGGGTTGGTCTCCGCAAATGGTCCGGTAACGCAGATAACTACGTAACGTTGCTGCCAGTTGGGACGCACAAGAGGCTGAGCCACCGGCACTCAACTGCGTCGAAACAAACCGGCGAACATCGTCGGGGCGCACCTTTCTGAAGTCGATAGCGCACCGCTCGAATCTGTCTCGTAAGAGCAAGCCGACAACACGACGTCGGTTCTTACGGGTCTCGGCTGCCAGTCCTCGCACATCACGCAGATATGCATCGTAGCGATTCAATTCATCAGTAATGTGCGCCGGGAATGACGCAAACGATCGCGCGTTGGACTTGGCCGGGTGTAAACGGGTTGGCTTCATAACGGTCCCCTCAGGTGAAACCGTTACTCCAGATCATCGCTGAGATTATGTCGAGTTCGTAGGGCGTCACCTGCTGCGACACCCTGTGATTATCGGATCGTGCCGCCGATCATCACAGCTACTTTCCATAATCAACGACTTGGCATAATCGGC
>NZ_FCOJ02000181.1 GCF_001545035.1 Caballeronia glebae | reverse complement strand
TTGCGGCTGTGTTTGCTTCGACGGATCCTTCTCGTCTTTGCCCGCCCACTGTTGCGCCTTCGCGATCAGATTGTCGGAGAGCGATTGCGTCGAAGCGCCCGCGCTCGCCTGATAGACGATCGCGTTCATGAGCGCGACGATCGGTGAGCGCTGTGGGTCGCCTAGCAGGGTCAGTTGATCCACGGTGCCCGAGAGCGATGATGCGTTCTGCCACCGGATGCTGTTCAGGAACTGAGCCCAGGCACGAGCGTAGTCGTCGAAGTAGCGTTGGCGCAACTCGGCCTTGAGCGTCGAGGGTGCGGTGTTGTCGAGCTTCGCGTCGGACAGCACCCAGTCGCCCGTGACGGTGCGCTGTTCGCTCGCTTCGTCGATCGCTTTCGGAATGCGTTCGTCCCATGCGGCGCGCGTGAACACGCCGGGGACCGTGGCCGTGGTGTTGAAGAGCCCGCGGCTCGGATGGTCGCCCAAGAGCGTCGCCAGTGTGATGGGCGGGTACTTCGGCTTCGCCTCCTCGATGATCTGCTGGTAGATCGCATCGGTCGAGTTCTGGATGCCACGCACGCCGATGATGGTCTGTCGAGTGGCCGCGACGAGCGAAACGTCGGGGTTGATCGCCGCTGCTGCGTCACGCTTCAGATGGCTCGCGTAGAAAGCGATCGCATGCTGACGCACGTCTTCCCACGTGCCCGACGTGACCGACGCATGCAACGGACGCGCCGGCGCGTTGGTGTCTAGCAACTGCTTGGTCAGAAACGCAGCGTTGGCGTGCTCGGGGTGAGCCAGCATCAGATACGTCTTGAGCGTGTCGTAGGCCGCTTGCACCTGTGCATTGCCGCCGCTCGCGAT
>NZ_FCOJ02000146.1 GCF_001545035.1 Caballeronia glebae | reverse complement strand
CCCAGCGGGTTGTCGATGCCCAAGCTCAGATTGCCTTGCAGCTTGCCCGTCGCGCGACTGCCGGAGTTGTCGATCGAGGCGACGAGCGACCACGGTTTGGCACGCTTGACGGTGAGCACGACATCGCTCTCGCCCGGCACGTCGGTCGGTTCAATCTTCATGTCGACGTCTTGACTCGGCACGCGCTTCATCTGCTCCAAGCCTTGTTCCAGGTCGCGCAGGTCGAGCACCTCGCCGGGTCCTGTCGGGAAGGCGGTTTTCCATGTGCCCCACGAGAGCGGCTCGGCGAAGCGCACATCGCGAATGACGCCCGGCACGAGCGCGAACTTCAACGTGCCGCTCGATAGATCTTGTTCGGGCAGCAACACGCGCGTGGTGATGTAGCCGCGACTCAAGATTGCTTGCTGCAATCCCTTGGTCAGCGCGTTGACGCCTTGCTTGCCGACGCATTGGCCTTTGTAGTGGTCGAGCCATTCACGCGCGAACGCGAACGGATCGAGCGGCAGCGCAGATGCGCCCTTCTCGCGTGATGCGGCTGACAAGGTCGGCGGTACATCGAGCGCGAACGTGTCGATGCGGAAGCACGGCGTCTCTGAAGGGAGAATGGGGAAGCCGCCATCGTCCGGGACGGTTGAGCGCACCGCCGGACTCTGAACGGCCGATTCGCGTTGTTGCGCCTCGCGTTGTTGCTGGACCTGCTGATCCTGCATCGCGTTGGCGCGGGCGGCGGCGGCTTCATCGGCGGGTCTGGGAGCTTGCTGTGCGTGAACGGCGAGCGATACAAGGGCTGTGAGCGGCAGGGCCGCGAGCTTTCTTCTATGAGTCATTAACTTGCATCTTATTCAATATAACAATTGCGCGTCTCGGATAGCGACACAATGCAAATGAGCGAAAGTGTCCCTCGCTTCTTGCTCGGTCACTTTTGAAGACGGCCGCCTTTCGCTTGGCTCAATCTCTCAGGGCGGTGGCTTGAGTGCGCGGGCTTCGAACCACGACAGCGCGGGAGAGTGCGGGTCGATACGGCAAGCTCGTCATCACGCTGGTTTGAACGGCACTAACAAACAACAAACCCAGCTCTATGGCTGGGGTTGTTGCTTCAGGACTTGTCTTGATCCTCGTCCTTCTCTTCGTAGCTCTTGCGTGCCTTCTTATACGAGTTATCGAACGGTTTAATCTTCAGCATGTGCGCTCTGCTTGCATACCCCCCCAACAGCAGCAATTCCTAGCCCGAGTAGCAGCAGGAAACCTCCAAATGGCGCAGGCGGTACATATTTATACGCGACAAACATAATCAGAAGTCCTACAAAGAGCAAACCAGTCCGTACCGACCCCGCGAAGTTGCCGTCCTTCATGAGCTGGCTTTCCAACGCCCGACAAATGCCCTCCAGAGGTGGGCCCATCACCATAGAGAACGTGCGTTTCTGCTTTCGGATCGAGCAGCGAGTTGTTACCACTCTCGCTATTGTTACGAGCATTGAAGATAGCATTACTCGGCACATACCCCGTTATGCGATGAGCCTCGCCACAACGTCCGGCTTGCCAAGGGCAACCAGACCGACTTCGGGATCGTCAAAGTATCCAACGCGTTGAAAGATGATACCGTCATTTTTAACGTTAGATTGGATCAGTTCGAAATCCGTGTTCAATCGTCCCGACCATCCGCTGGATTCTGATAAATCCGGTGCAATGTTAGGCAAAGCAAGTAGGTAAGTACACGATCCCGGCTGCATTGTTTCAGGCACAGAGACCAAGGCATCCTCTCCAAGCAGAACGGCACCAAAGAACTTGAGTTTTCCGCATTGCTCGACCATGAACTCTTGTCGATCTGGAAATCTTTCGAAATCCAACCCCTGGACCTTCAGAGAATTGAATATTTTCCTGTAGCGTATGATCCGCGTATCGTCCTGCCAACGTGTATCACCTAGTAGAAGCCAAAGATGATATCCCTCCATACGCTGCTGTAACGAACGATATACAAAATGTAAGACATCAATGAGTGCCGCGTCTTGCGGCTCTCTCTTTGCGATCCAATCAGCGGCTGACAGCGCGATGGTCTCTTCGAATGTTGCACGCTCCAGTCTAATTAGATCATTTTTTGAGAATGCATCGTCGGCCACGCCTATAGTGATTTCAGTAGTCATAGTGATTTCCTGCTGGGTCGTTAAAATGCGCGCCTCGATTCTGTGGGTCGTTATTTCCGAAGGAATGCCCGCCTGCGTCGTCGCGAATGATTACTTCCTTTGTCCTACCACCTTCTGAGGGAACCTCGTACACGTACTGATAACCAGGCTGAACGTTCCCCTGTCGATCAACGTTGGGCCGAACTTCGACCGGTTGCTGACTCGTAGGGATGCCTGCGTTGCGCTTCGCCTCGTTAAATGCACCGCTACGGCCAGCGCCATCAGGAGACATATTAGGCGGCGGTGCGCCGCCACTATCGGTCGAACTAGCTTGTGTTCCTTTATCACCCTTTGCAAGCGTCGCATTACTGGGCACATACCCCGGCTGACTGAGCGTCGCGCTCGTTGGCACAAGCCATGACTCAACCGTGGCCAACGCCGTGGCCATACTCGGGCCAACCGGACCACCTTCCCCAAACCCCGGGAACGCATCCAGTCCGTTCTTGATCCCCTGCGCCAACAGATCAACCGGCGACTGCTCATACCACTTCTTCGGCGTTCCTGAATCGCCCGTTAGTGTCTGCTCATCTGTTCGGGCATGTCGACCAAACGGTGCCACCTGATTATTCTGCGACTCGATCTGCGCCGCACCCGCCGCCGTCGCCATGTCCGCGCCGCTCGTGCCCATGCCCGTGGCCACGCCCGCCACCAGACTATTGACCAGATTCTCGCGCACCAGCCGATCCGCCGCCGACATATTCTCCGT
>NZ_FCOJ02000183.1 GCF_001545035.1 Caballeronia glebae | reverse complement strand
TGAGCGTCAGGTCGCCCGCTTGGGCGGCCAGGACGCCACGATTGCTGACACCGACACCATACTCGTTGCCGATCAGCACAATTCGATTGGCATACATCCCGCCGAGTTGACTTACGTCAATCGCGACCGCTGGCGTCGGACCCGTGCCTGCTATCGGCGTGGTCGCGAGGCTGCCATAATCTACGACGTTTGGCCCAGCGATCGCGTTCAGATTGTTTGCGTACACGGCCGCGTTGATCTGAATCGCGCGCGACAAGAGATCGACTTGATCGACATTGGCCGCATTCAGACCGGCCCCTTCCACCGTGATGTTGCCACCGTTCACGGTGAATCCAGTCAGGCTGCCATTCGCCCCGTAATTCGGCGTCCCCGTGGTCAGAACGGCGCGGGAAGTATTGATGAAGTTCGCGCCATTTGCCACAATACCGCTTGGATTTGCAACGATTACTTGTGCGCGCGAGCCGGCGACTTCGAGCGCGCCGTTTAATCGAGACGGCGCGTTTGACAACACCTGATTGACGATGATCCGCGCCGAATTGCCCGGCGTGAGATTCGGATTCCCATTAATGTAGCCGCCGAGCTGACTTTGGACCAGCGTCGGTGAATTGTTGAGAATCGCGCCCTTACCGGTTACATCGAACTGCGAGAACGTGCCGACGGACACGCCCGCCGCACTAGGCCTCGCGATGTTTACCTGATTCAGACCATTCTGCGTTTGAATGACGTGCGCGCCCGACCCCGGAGCGGCCACGAT
>NZ_FCOJ02000148.1 GCF_001545035.1 Caballeronia glebae | reverse complement strand
TTCGATTGATTCGATTGATTCGGTTCAGTACGGCTTGAAGTAATCGAACGGCTCGCGGCAATCGATGCATCGATACAGCGCCTTGCACGCCGTCGAGCCGAATTGCGCCAGCTTCTCGGTGTGCGTCGAGCCGCAGCGCGGGCACGCGATGACGTCTTTCTTGTACGGCACAAAACGGATCGGCCGCTCGGCGCTGCTGCATGCGCCCGTCGGCGGCGCGATGCCGTAACGGCGCAGCTTCTCGCGCGCTTCGTCGGTGATCCAGTCGGTCGTCCACGCCGGCGCCAGCACCGTCTCGACGCGATGCGCGCCAAGCTGCGCCCGATCGATCGCCTGCGCGATATCCTCCGCGATCTGCGACATCGCCGGGCAGCCCGAGTACGTCGGCGTGATCACCACTTCGAGCACGCCATCGTCGCCGTGACGCACATCGCGCAGAATGCCCAGCTCGCGAATCGACACCACCGGAATCTCCGGATCAGGCACCGCTTCGAGCACCTGCCACGCGCGTTCGATCGTGCGTTCGATCATGTTGGCGTCGACGTTATTCATTACCATCTCGCGCCCGGATGTTGACGTGCCACGCTCTGCATTTCGGCCAGCAGATAACCCATGTGCTCCGAGTGCTCGCCCTGCTTGCCCGTGGTGACGTGCTGCACTTCGACGGGCGCTTCGAGCGTCGCTTCTTCGAGCGCCGACGCAACCTGCTCGCGCCACGCCGCTTCGAATTCGCTCGTGAGCGGCGCGATGCCCGCATCGGCAACGGCCTGCTCGATCGTATCGGTGGCGAAGAATTCGCGCGTGTACGGCATCAGATAATCGAGCGCCGCCTGCGCGCGCCGATGCGATTCCTCCGTGCCATCGCCCAGGCGCACCAGCCAGTCGCGCGCATGATGCAAGTGATAGCTCGTCTCCTTGATCGACTTCGCCGCGATCGCCGCGAGTTGCGCATCGCTCGATGCTTGTAGCGCGCTCCACGCTTCGATCATCAGCGCCGAGTACAGGAAGTTGCGCACGATCGTCACCGCGTAATCGCGCTCGGCGCGGGTCGTGCCCGCGAGCGGGCCGAAGTGCGGCAGCTCCGCGATCGTGTAGTTGGCGAACTCGCGCTCGCTGCGAAAGTACGCGTAGTCGTCTTCGGTCTTCGTGTTGCCGTTCAGCGCCGCTTCGAGCGTCGCCGCGTGCGTGTAAAGAAGACGCGCCTGACCGATCAGATCCAGACTGATGTTCGCGAGCGCAATGTCTTCTTCCAGCGCCGGGCCGTGACTGCACCACTCCGCGTTGCGCTGACCGAGAATCAGCGCGTTGTCCGCGAGACGCAACACGTAGGCGAGATGTTCCGGGCTCTGCTTTGAGTTCATATCGCGCGCGCCCTTACATGTGATTGATTTCGTCGGGCAGCACGAAGAACGTCGGATGCCGATAGATCTTGTCGCCCGCGGGCTCGAACAACTCGCCCTTGTCCGCCGGGTCCGATGCCGTGATCGCCGCCGACGGCACCACCCAGATGCTCACGCCTTCCTGACGGCGCGTGTACACGTCGCGCGCCATGCGCAACGCCGCGCCCGCGTCCGGTGCGTGCAGACTGCCGCAATGCTTGTGATCCAGTCCCTGCTTGCTGCGCACGAACACTTCCCAGATCGGCCATTCCTTGTTCATCTTCATCGTCTCCATGCTCATGCAGCTTGTTGATGGGCGTGAGCGCGGGCTCGCTGCTTATCCGCATAAGCGAGCGCCGCTTCGCGAACCCATGCGCCGTCGTCGTGCGCCTTCACGCGCGTGGCGAGGCGCTCCTTGTTGCACGGGCCGTCGCCGTTGACCACGCGCCAGAACTCGTCCCAGTCGATCGCGCCGTAGTCGTGCGCCTGGCGTTCGTCGTTCCACTTCAGGTCCGCGTCGGGCAGCGTGACGCCCAGGATCTTCGCCTGCTCGACGGTCGCATCGACGAACTTCTGGCGCAGGTTATCGTTCGAGATGCGTTTGATGCCCCACGCGAACGACTGGCCGCTATGGATCGAATCCTTGTCGCTCGGGCCGAACATCATCAGCACCGGCCACCACCAGCGGTTCACCGCCTGCTGCACGAGGTCCTTTTGCGCCTGCGTGCCCTTCATCATCGCGAGCAGCGCGTCGAAGCCTTGCCGTTGATGGAACGATTCCTCCTTGCAGATGCGGATCATCGCGCGGGCGTAGGGCCCATAGGTGCAGCGGCACAGCGGAATCTGGTTCATGATCGCGGCGCCATCGACCAGCCAGCCGATCACGCCGACATCGGCCCACGTGGGCGTCGGATAGTTGAAGATGCTCGAATACTTCGCGCGGCCCGCGTGCAGCGCGGCGACCAGTTGATCGCGCGAGACCCCCAGCGTTTCGGCCGCGGTGTACAGATACAGGCCGTGGCCGCCTTCGTCCTGCACCTTGGCCAGCAGGATCGCCTTGCGCTTGAGGCTCGGCGCGCGGCTGATCCAGTTGCCCTCGGGCTGCATCCCGATGATCTCCGAATGCGCGTGCTGCGAAATCTGCCGCACCAGCGTCTTGCGATACGCCTCGGGCATGAAGTCCTGCGGCTCGATCTTGCCGTCGGCCTGCATGATCGCGTCGAAGCGGGTCTGGT
>NZ_FCOJ02000153.1 GCF_001545035.1 Caballeronia glebae | reverse complement strand
AGGGTCGGCCAAAGGCACTGGCGAGATGTCGCAAGCGACTCCCCGATCATTCGCCGCTCACTCCGCCGAACGGTGATAGCGCGCCACGTAGCGCGCCTGGCCGATGATCTTTCCGTGCATCTGATAGGCGACGAGCGCCGGACTGGAATCCGCTTTGACATCGAGGCTGGAAACCGCCAGTGCCGAAACCGTCACGATATATCGGTGGGATTCGCCTTGCGGCGGGCACGGTCCGCCATAAGCCGAGGCACCAAAATCGGTCAGCGTCTCGATGGCACCTATTGGCAGCACTCGGGCATTGCCCGACGCGCCTTTCTCGATCGAGGTTTGAGACGGCGGAATGTTTGCCACTTGCCAGTGCGTCCAGCCCAGACCGCCCGTGGGCGCATCGGGGTCGTGGATGGTGATGACGATGCTCTTCGTGCCGGTCGGAACACGCGACCACGAAATGCGCGGAGACACGTTTTCGCCGTGACAGCCAAATCTACCGTACACTTGTTCGTTTCCGAACTGACCGCGATTCAGCCCATCGACTTTGACAGTGAAAGAATTTGCAACCGCGACGGCTGGTACAGTTGCAAGCAAAGCCGTGCAGAAGGCTGGCAGGAGACCGTTGAGTTTCATATCGAGTCCGTTGTGTAGAACTAGTAGAAGAAATGTGCTCATTAACTTTCATTGGCTGAACGTTATGAGCAGGCACCCGCGGAAATGCCGGCACCTTGCGGGCTTCAATCAACCTCAGTAGTCCAAGAAGACCGGCGCGCAACGAAAAGCGTCGCCGTCCAATGCCATTCGGCCGGCCGAAGGGAATGGCAGGTGCGCAGCCGCAAGCAACTCATCGGGATCAGCCACGTTCCGCAAGAGATCGACCCGAACGCGTACAGCCTCATCAGCGTCGTGTTCGAAGCCGTTATGCCAGCCCGGACTCGAAGCCAACGGGGAACACGGCGTCGCCGGCCGGCGTCAGTCGATCGCCGTCTTGGCGACCACGAAGATGCTGTGTCCAGGACTACGGCCGCCAGTTGATGCAGACACCCATCGAAGCCACCTCGCACTGCTCCTCAATAGCTGGAGTCGGCTTTCGTAGGCACACTGAAGTCGAGCCAATCAGTAGTCCCACTGTACCGGCACAAAACGGAAGCCCTTACCGGCCTTTGCAATGTGACCGATGGACGGAAACGCGACATGGGCTGCGGCCAGGAGCGCGCGGGTTTCAGCGGCTTCGTTGAACAGCGCGATACGCACGTTCAAAGCCGCTTCAGGATCGTGCTCGAAGCCATTTTGCCAATCGGGATTGTCGAAGTTGACTTCGAAAATCGCGTCGCCTACGAACGTCAGCTTCTCCCCGTGTGATGCGACATCCACTACGCAATGTCCCGGCGTATGACCACCGGTTACGCGCGCCGACACGCCCGCTGCGACTTCTACGGTCTGCTCGAACTGCACGATGTTTTCGCTGTAGAGTTCCACGAACTTTGCAGCAGCCTTGCGGAGCGCGGGAGGAACCGTTTCCGGCATCACCGTCTTGCTGAAGTCTGGATTTTTCCAGAACTCCACTTCTGCGGCGGACACGTGAATGCGCACGTCCGGACGCAGCCTGGCCTTGACACCATCGACGTTCAGCCCGCCGACGTGATCCATGTGCATATGCGTGACCACGATATCGGTGATCGCAGCCAGGTCGATGCCAGCTGACTCCAGGCGCATGACCGACTGACCGGCGCGCGAGAAGTATTCGAAACCGTCGCCTACGCCAGAGTCGATCAGGATTAGGCGTTCGCCGCTGCGCACGAGCGCGATATTCAACGCCCAATCGAACATATCGCGTTGCAGGAAACGACCATCGAACCAATCGTTGCGGTCTGTTTCGCTCACGTTGGTGGACATGGTGGAAGTCGGCAGCGGCAGGACGCCATCGCTGATCAACACCACGTCGACGTCACCCACGCGCACGGCGTAGCGGGAAGGCACGAGTTCGACCGAACCTTCTTTGCCGAGATTGGCGATAACGGGCTGCACGTTGCGGATTGTTTGGCTCATCTTCGATAGTCCCGGAAATTAAGTGGAGTAAGCCGCACTGCGCGGCGTGTTTTCACGAGCACGACCACGAATGCCGCGCGCTTCGTTTTGCTCGCATTTCGACCGAGCGTGTGACGGATTGTAGGTAGAGGTGGCGAAGGCCAGTAGCGTCACGAATGAGTACACCGTGTTGTCTGGGTGGCGACAATAGACGAAGGACAGGCGAGAAGTGGCGGCTCGATCCGGCGATTGCGCAAGGGCGACGAAGCCGCTCGGAGTTGAAGCCGCGGTCGGCGGCGATCATGCGCAGGCATTGCAGTGCAGTGGATGGCCGCGCAATCCGCGAATCGGTGGAGTCGCGTTGATCGGCGGCACTGATTG
>NZ_FCOJ02000154.1 GCF_001545035.1 Caballeronia glebae | reverse complement strand
CGACACCCTGTGATTATCGGATCGTGCCGCCGATCATCACAGCTACTTTCCATAATCAACGACTTGGCATAATCGGCCTTTGCGGACGTTCATCGATTCACGCTGGGACGGCTGTTGAACGAAGGAGACCCACCATTCATATCGCAGCCGCGTTGAACGCCAGCCACCCTCCATGTGGATGGGCAAATTCGACCCTCAACGGTCGGTCGTCACCGAGCGCTTGCTATGGCCGCTTGCAAAGTACAACAGCCGCTCGCTTCGCTGTTCCGGTGGGTCAATCGGCCTTCGCGGAAATTGAAGCCTGTTGCGTTCTACATCGGTAGCCTTGCGGATTTATTGATGTTGGCGCGATCGAGTCGGTGGAAGCAGCTTCCTGCATTGGCCAACTCGTTTCAACCCGTTGCCGTCATCCGCGCCACCCGATTTAGGCGCCGGAAGCGTGCAAGCTGTCGGCCAGCGGTGCGGCGCGGACACTCTGCCGGCGATCTCGGTCTTCATTGGAAAGTCATCTGAAACTGCGCTGTCGACCCTCGAAATCCCGGCGACCCAACTGCGCGGCAAATTTATGTGTAACGTAGACCCGCCAGTCTGGGGCGACAGGGCCTGCGATGGACTCGCGCGGGCCGGCACTATTTGCGCGACCGTCGCCTGTCAGCTTGCGTGCGATGGAAGTTTTTCCCGAAAATTCTCTGATCGGTTCGGCAATCTTTTGTTGAGACAACGTCCGTGACGCTCGTGGTGTACGCTAGATGAATCAGTCGTCCACGCATTCAAATCAAAACTGCCAACAAGCGTGGTAATCAACATCGCCCGTCATGACAAGCAATAAAGCGCCTGAGCCTTCAGTTGATCCGCCCGACGTGACTCGTTCTGTCATGCCGTCGCTGGAGTTTCCGATCGTCGGCATCGGGGCATCGGCCGGCGGGATTCAAGCGCTGACGCGCCTCTTTGAGCACATGCCAAACGACGCGGGCATGGCGTTTGTGATCGTACTTCACCTGTCGCCCAGGCATGAGAGCCAGGCCGACGCCGTGCTCCAGAGACTCACTAGAATGCCCGTCGTGCAAGTCCTGAATGCGACTCAGATCGAAAAGAATCATGTCTATCTCATCTCGCCGGCTAACGACCTGTCGATGAATGATGGCTATCTGAGAGTGACGCCGTCGAATCGCGAACCAGGACGACCGGTGGCGATCGACCTGTTTTTTCGCAGCCTCGCCGAAGTGCACCGCACCCGCGCGATCAGCGTGGTTCTGTCGGGCTTTGGCAGCGACGGCACGATAGGAATAGGTCGGATCAAGGAGCATGGCGGCGTCACGATCGCGCAAAGTCCCGAGGACGCCGAATGCGATGAGATGCCCCGCAATGCCATCGCGACGGGCCTGGTCGACATTGCGCTACCGGTCGCTGAGATCCCGCAGAAACTTATCGAACTGCGCGACAACGCGCGAGCGATTCAGTTGCCTCCCGCCGGCGACGATCAGATTCTCATAGCAACATCGGCAGATAGTAGTGCAGCGCCGGATTCGGCGCCGCTCGCAGAAGACGCACTGCATAAAATCCTTTCTACGCTGCGCGCCCGCACCGCGCACGACTTCCGGCATTACAAGCGCGCGACGGTTCTGCGACGCATTGAACGTCGGCTGCAAGTCAACGCGCTTCCAGACTTACCCTCGTACCAGCGGTTTCTCGACACTCACCCGGAAGAGTCCTCGGCATTGCTTAAGGACATGTTGATCGGTGTGACGAATTTCTTTCGCGATCGGGACGCTTTTGAAGCCCTTGAGCGCGAAATCGTGCCGCGCATCTGCGAAGACAAGTCCGATGACGACTCCATCCGCGTCTGGGTGGCGGCCTGCTCGACCGGCGAAGAAGCGTATTCGGTCGCCATGCTGCTTAACGAGTGTGTCGCGGAAGCCAATAAAGGTTGTGGCATCCAGGTGTTCGCCACAGACATCGATGAGAGCGCTATCGAGACGGCGCGCACGGGCAGTTATCCATCGCCGATTGTGACCGACGTTCCGCCTGCCCGGCTTCGAAAGTTTTTTACGCTCACGCACGGGCGCTACCTCATCAACAAATCCTTAAGGGAACAGGTTCTGTTTGCCGCCCACAACCTGCTGCGTGATCCGCCCTTCTCTAAGCTCGACCTGGTGTCATG
>NZ_FCOJ02000157.1 GCF_001545035.1 Caballeronia glebae | reverse complement strand
AACCCCATCCGCTATGTCATTGACCGTAAACGACTTTTCGCGGCGCGCCACTGTCACGACTTATGTGTAATGAGGTGGGTTTGGCGTCGCCGGCCCAGCGCGCATAGATCGTGTTGAAACTTGCCCAATGTGCGACATCGACGACATAGACACGGACCTGCAGCAGCTTCGAAACATCGCTGCCCGTGCCGCTCAGCGCCTTGCCCAGATTGGCCAACACCTGCGCTGCCTGTGTGTCGAAATCGCGGTCCGTGAGCCTGGTGCCGAGCGCGTCAATGGGCAGTTGACCGGACACGAAGACCAGTCCATTGGCAATCGAAACATGACTGTAGTGACCGCCCGGCGTCGCGAGTCCAGCCGGGTTTAACGTCCGCGGAAAAAGCTCTACGCGTCCGGATTGGTACATAAGCGCTGCTCCACGTTAAAAGAGGTTCCTGGCGTCTTTGACAGGCCAGCCGTTGCCGGGCACATACACTATAGAAAGAAAATTTTTTATCATGTTTAATATCCATTGAACCCATCGTTAAAGCCCGCTTAATGATCGAATTGGAAGACATGCGCCTGTTTCGCGCGCTTGGTGTTTCGCCATCGCTTGCTGCCGCTGCGCGGCTGCTGGACCTCACGCCGCCCGCGGTGACGCTTCGTCTTCAGCGCCTCGAAGAGCGCATGGGCGTAAGTCTTGCCACGCGTGCGGCGCGGGGCATTTCGCTCACCACGGAAGGTCAGCGGCTGGTCCAGGAAGCCGTTGAGATCATGGAGCGGATCGAGTCGATTCCGTCACGCGTCTCAGATACATCAAGTGGAGTGAGTGGAAATTTGCGGGTTGTCGCGCCGTTTGGCTTTGGCCGCGCGTATCTCGCGCCGCTCGTCCGCGATCTGCATCGCTTGCATGCGAATCTTGAGATTTCACTGATCCTGTCCGATAGCCCACTCACTGCGGCTCAGGGTGCCGACGTCGTCATATCAATCGGCAATGTCAAGGGATCGTCGTGGGTCGGGCACTATCTCGCGCCCAACGACCGCCTCCTGTGCGCAAGTCCCGCCCTCGCGCGCCGCTTGTCGAAGCTCGCGCATCCGTCGGAACTCACGAAGTTCCCGTGGCTGACACTGCGCGAGAACGACGAGGACGTGACGCGTCTGCGTTTCACGCAAGATGACGCCACGGGAAAGCGACATGCGAAAGCCGTCACTGTGAGGCTTCATGGCGCTTTGTCTTCCAACGACGGTACGGTCGTCCGCGACTGGGCCATCGAAGGAATTGGAATCGTCGAGCGCTCCGAATGGGACGCTGCGCGCCTGATCGCAACGGGAAAACTCAAACGCGTGTTGCCCGCATGGCGTCTCGCATCTGCTCCGGTCATGGCGTTGACGCCAACTCGTCATGGCCTGACGATCCGTCAGCAGGTGTTTCTCGAAGCCGCGAAGCGTGCGTTCGATCCCGTTCCGTGGCGCAGTTGAGGCGAGCGCTCGCGCGACGACCGAACTCGGTCCCGATTCGAACAACGGCCATCCGAAGCAGCACTTACATCAAGCCGACGCGCTTCAAAGCAGGCTCGCCGCGTCATCCAGCACGGATTCGGTAGTGTTTAATTGGGATTAACGCTCGGTTTATCGTTCGTTAAACACAAGATCCGACACCAATCCTATAGTGACGACTCGATCACCTGGCCCGCACGGCGTCATGCCGATCCCCGTGCCCCACTCGCGCATGCAATCGCAAGGAGCCGCAGATGGAATTGCAGTCGCTGAATACCCCCGCCGCATTGATCGATGTTGAACGCATGACCCGTAATATCGAGCGGATGCAGCACCGGCTGAATGCGCTCGGCGTGAGTTTCCGCCCGCACGTGAAAACCACCAAATGCAATCAGGTGGTGCAGGCCCAGGTCGACGCGGGCGCACGCGGCATCACCGTGTCCACGCTGAAGGAAGCCGAGCAGTTCTTTGCGAGCGGCGTGCTTGAC
>NZ_FCOJ02000168.1 GCF_001545035.1 Caballeronia glebae | reverse complement strand
CAGCAGAATATGCAGCTGTGCAGTGCGGCCGGGACGCTGACGGCGAACGCGGCGAACGGTGTTGTGCTCAGCGGTGGTGGCAGCGCGTACATCAAGGTGCAAGGCGACAACGTCGAGATCGGTGGGGCCGGCAATCTGATCCTCAAGATCATTGAGATCAAGAAGGAAGGGCCTGGATCGCTCTCGATGCCTCTGCCTAAGTTTAATCAGGCCAATGTCGCCCATAACGAAAAGTTCATCTTGACCGACGAGCTGACTGGCCGCGGACTTGCAGATCGCGCGTACAGAATCAAGCTACCCGACGGAAAAATCATTGAGGGCATGACGAACAAATTGGGTGAAACGTCTGTGACCAAGGATCAGGTTGCGCAAGGCATGATTTTTCAGCTTAAAAAAGCGAGTGGAATTTGAGTATGACGCAGGAAACAGACACGATGCAGAACGAGCAGTCGGCTGAAACGAACGACCCGCAACAGCAGCAGGCGATGCGTGAAGTGCCGAGGCAGATTGACGCTTTCGGACGCCCCTACTGGGAGTCTTATATGACGCCCGAGAGCTATCAGGTATGGGCTCAGGCGAAGCTTGGCCCGCACTTGCCGGGTGTAATCATCTTCGTGCATGGGGTGAACTCGGAGGGGGAGTGGTATGACAACGCTGAGGAGGGGCTCTGTGAGGGTTTGAACGAAAGGTTGAACCTCAAAGGGAAATCTAAATTTGAACTCAAGCAGAATGAGTACCGAGACTACGACAAGGACAAAAAACACTACATTCCGAGGCAGATCTTTAAGCAAGGCCGCTCGCCTGTAGTTCGCTTTTATTGGGGGTATCGCGCCAAAGATGGCGACGAGAAGAAGTGGCGAGTAGCGCTCCGGAACGATCTTGGCGCCGATGTCTGGAAAGCCGACCTAGCGCAGGACAAGGGACCATGGTACTGGGGCGGAGGCCCATTCCAGAACGGCACCAATAATATTCAGCAACTCTGGAGCGCCATGGGGATGAAGCGGCACGTCTACGGGATTGATGCGCAGATGCTAAATACCGAAGCCGACCGTTACCTGCAAGACGCGCCGCCACGAGACTATTATTCGCACGCCGCGAAGCGTCTCGCTGACCTAATCGATGATATCCGGAGGCATTCGCCGCGCGACACGGTGACTATTATGTCGCATAGTCAGGGAACCATGATCGCATTAGCAGCCACGACACTCTGTACTACTCGCGCGCCCGACGCGTTATTTGTCATGAACTCGCCGTGCGCTCTCGAGGACAAGCTTGTCGATGCGTTGACCTGTGGCAAAGAGCGCCCTACGCAGGAGGCGCGCGCAAACACATTCCGTCATATTGCGGAGCGCATCAAACATGACAAGTTCACGTTCGACGATGCATTAATGGAGCAGTTG
>NZ_FCOJ02000180.1 GCF_001545035.1 Caballeronia glebae | reverse complement strand
CCCGCGCATCCCACGATCGCGTGCAGCGCCGCACGCGCGCTTTCGCTGCCTAAGCCATCTGCGATCTGCTTGACGCCATTCGCGCCAAGCTCCTGCAAATACGCCACCGTCGCCGCTTGCGCATACTGACCCGCGCCTCCCGTCACATTGCCGCCTGCCGCTACGGTCAACGCCGTCAGCGCCTGGCGATACGTCCCGTTCGGTCCCCAGTCCTTATTCAGCGCATCGGCTTGCTGCTGCGCTTGCGCACGCTGCTCCGGCGTCAGGTTCGGATCTTTCGCCGCTTGCGTGGCCGTATCCGCTTCCTTCACCCGGCTCGCTACGAACGTCCCCGCCTCAGCCGTGAACTGGCTCGCAATCGCGAACCCGTTCTCGACTTTGCCTTGATCGAAGATCGGCGCGAGCACACCGCCCGTATCCGACGTATCCCGATTCAAGCTCGCAATATCCTGCGTTTGATGCGCTTCATCCGCGATCTTGATCGTCCCCGCGCTGATGCCGCTCTTCGTGGTCGTACTCGCATCGCCCGACGCTGCCATCGCCACCGGCGGCGCAATCGCCAGCCCGCTGTCGTTCTTCGGCAACTCCGTGCCCGGCACCGGATTCACGTTGTCCGCCGTGCCCTTCTGGTTCTTGCCGATCCCGCTCTTGTCGCCGTTGCCGCCGCCGAAGCTATAACCCCCGCTCGCCGCAAACGAAGACGCATCGTATTTCGCGCGATTCTCGATGTCGGAGTAAGTCAACGTGCCCGTCGTCAGGCTGTTCTTCGATGCATCGGCTTCGCTTGCAATCACGCCGCCCTTGAGGTCCGTGTTGCCCTTCACGTTGATGTCGAACCCGCCCGCGCCCGCCTTGATCCCGGA
>NZ_FCOJ02000158.1 GCF_001545035.1 Caballeronia glebae | reverse complement strand
TCAACGACACAAAGACCTCAGTGCGAACGTACTTGGGTCGTGCCGGTATCGAGAATTTCCAAGGAAAACTCATTATTGCCGATCCCACAGAAAGGAATATCGTGATTCCTTCATCAGCTCCACCTCAATATGTCTGTGGAGATCGAGGTTGCTCGGTTTCGTTGATCTATTCGACCGACGGCGGGCGCACGTTTTACGGAAATCGTTTTATGCGATCTTTCGATCCATATAGAGATACTGAGCAATACACGGTACTGGTAACGAGAGACGCATATTTTATTGAAAAGCGGTTCAGCCAAAACTTCGCCAGCGTAGATCGGTTTCCTCTTATTCCGGGATTTAGGTATGGACACGATATACTACCTGACGCGGACAAAGTCCAGTTCAACACAAAGATGCCATCAGGCTTACGATCTCCATCAGGTCAGGAACGATTCGCATGCGACGCGTCCATTCGACCGACTAACCCTGATGCGCCGCTAAAGTAGGAATGGGCTTTGCGATAGCTGCATCGTCGACTTTCCATCTCGACACACGGAAGGTCGCCTTGTTGACCAACAATATCGTTTCGTCCCGGAGCACTAAGCACTGAGCCGTCCATGATTGAAGATAAAAATGAAGCAACCAGGTTGTGCAGACGACACTGAAGCATGAGTAAATTCATATTTTGCACCGCATTTCTGACCACGCTCGCCGCGTGCGCAAGCGGACCGCATCAATTCACCTACGCCGACTTTGAGAGACGCAAAGGTGCTGCCATACGACGCGCCCCCGCAAGTGATCTACCGAATCGACGATCACCGATTTATAACGCTGGAGCACTATCGTGATTGCAACCACGGCGATACTTATTACAACGATAGCAAGGCATCTATTCGGACGTATCTCGGACGCGGCGGCATAGAAAACTATCAGGGACAACTCATCGTTTCTGATCCATCCGAGAAAAATGTCGTTATCCCTTCTTCTGCGCCTCCAAATTTCGCTTGTAGCGACCGCGGTTGTAGCGTGTCTCTAATATATTCCACGGATGGAGGACGTACATTTAGTGGAACAGATTTTATGCGGTCGTTCGATCCATTCACCGATACTCGGAGATACGCGGTTCTCGTGACGAGCGATGCCTATTACGTGGAAAAAAAGCGCCAATACGATTCTTACGTAAATCGCTTTCCGCTTGTACCGGGATTTAAATACGGTCGCGATACACTCCCGCTCAACAACAGGATTCAATTCGACGTTAAGGTCCCCATCGGACTTCGCTCTCCATCCGGTCAAGAGCGATTCTCCTGCAACGCCTCGATACGACCAACTAACCCCGAAGCACCTCTGAAGTGAGCACGGCTATGAAGATCGTGACGGACGAAAGCTCACTTTTCTGAACGATGTCGTTTCTTGCCCTGAGCACTGGCCGTCAATGATTGACACGCTCGTCTTTTTGATCACGCCCGATGCCGCCGTGCGCGAGCAAAAGCTATCCAGCTATCAGCCGATATCGAAACGCGTGCACGGCTATCTGATCAGCCCGCTCGGCGGACATCGCGTCGACGGGATCACGCTCGATTGACCGGCCGCTCAGGACGGTGCAGCGTTCGTTCTCGCGCGCGTGAATCGGTCTCTGCGACACCGCTGATGATGTCGGAAAGCTGGAGTGAGTTGCTTAGGGTTAACCGATTAGGACGTAAGGCTACGGCGTGTATTTCAATTGGGGCACGTTTGAACCGGTCGCCACGCCTTCGACGATCGGCTGAAAGACCGTGATGGATGAAGTTAATGAAATCGATGCGATAAGGCTGAAGGAAAAGCTGGAAAGCGATAAACGTTCTGAAATATACGGACGAGGCTAAACATGAAAACAGTGCTTTTGACGATGTTGATTCTTCCGATGTTGCAAGCGTGCGCAACCAGCGGGCCGAAGCCGTTCGTCTATGGAGACTTTAAGGCTGTCAAAGTTTTGCCT
>NZ_FCOJ02000160.1 GCF_001545035.1 Caballeronia glebae | reverse complement strand
AATCGTGCTGCCCTGCGCCGTGCTCGCACTCGACTGCGACTGGCTCTGACTCTTGCTCGACCCCGCCGACACGTTGATGCTCGGGTTTATCGCTCTAAATAATTAGAATAAATCCTTATACTTTTTAATCGCCTCTCGAACGACCGACTGGAACTTCTCACGATCAAGCATGACGTCCATCACACTATCGACGTCTTCGTCATGACCGTAAATTATCCTCGCCTGATCCTTCCACTCAATTAAAAAAACATTGTGACCATCATCCAACAAACTTCCGACAGAGATCAGATGTTTAAAGTCGCTCTTCTCTGCGTCTGAATCGATAGATGGAAAAGCTTTCTCACAAAGCTCTTTGTAAACATTCACAACCATCGCAGAGAACAAGCGTTCGTCCTCTACGCTACTCTTCATACTGTCGACTGCACTCAACAGATTCAGATCGACTCCGAGCGTAGACACCGAAGAATAAAAAAACCGATTCTCTATAAAGTAACCGAAACAGCCGTTCTTGAATCGATCATCTGACCAAGACTCTACTGGATCGCACCAAATCGCAAATGCGCTAGGATCGCCAGACAGCATTTTATTTCCCTCTAAAGATCGGCGTCGTCTGCTGCGGCCCCAACGCCACCTGATTGTTCTGCGCAATAGCGCGCCCTCATTTTTTTGGACACATAACATGCTTCAATTGCATTCGGCCTTCGTGCTCACGCGCGAGCCAACCGAAGTTATCCGACACAATCGGTTTCCCGCAAACGAAACATGTATCCGGCCAGCCGTGAGCACGCCAATTCGCAACATCTTGGAATTCCGCTCCGTGTGCATAGGCTGTCCATTCTTTTTTGGAAAACCCAAGCATGTCAGTGACAGGTGGGTCATCAACGGTCAGATTATCCATATACCAGTCGTACACGGCTTCAGCTTCTTCGGGCGATAGCCGACCGTTAATCAAATCACCAAGCAAATCGCGTGCTTCTTTTTTCATTGATCACCTAGCTAATTTTCTTCCTGGAACCGCTGACTTATACAGTTCGCCTGTTACCGGATCAGCAGACCCAATATGCCTGCCTCGCTTGTCGTACACCTCGATATCGTTATGTGTGTAGTCCCATTCGTAATAGCGTACGCCATCTGTTTTTACGCCATTGCCAGCACTCTTTAAATCTTGCCAAACAGGACTATCAGCTTTTGATGGATTGGCTTGACGGCCGCCATTATCACCGCCCGCCATCGTCTTGATGGAATCAATCCAGCCATTCACCGCGTCGGCAATCGGCGTAAAGATCGCGTCTGCGGCTTGCTGGCCCGGGTTCGGCGTCACATGCACGCCCGCGCTGGGATCAAGCTGCGACGCCGGATCAGCGATTACGCCATCGCCCTTATTGCCCGTCAACCATTCCAGTCCCGGAACCTTGAACGGGCTCTTCGGATCATTCGGCGTAAAGATTGGCGCGGGCAATGGCAGCGCCACCTGATTGTTCTGCACCTCGATCTGCGCCGCGCCCGCCGCCGTCGCCATGTCCGCGCCGCTCGCGCCCATCCCCGTGGCCACGCCCGCCACCAGACTATTGACCAGATTCTCGCGCACCAGCCGATCCGCCGCCGACATATTCTCCGT
>NZ_FCOJ02000167.1 GCF_001545035.1 Caballeronia glebae | reverse complement strand
ACGGCTTCCCGCAACTCGTTCACGCTGTTCTTGAGCCACTGGTTCTCGGCCTTCAGATCGGCGATCTCGGCCTTCGCGACAGCCGCCGCCTGCGCCAAGCCATCGGCCTGAGCGTTCACGATCTGCAGCTGATTCATCGCTGCGGTCACATCGAGCTGCTTGCCCTCGGCACGCTCCTGCTTGTCGGTGGAAACGAGCATTCCAGCCCCGGCGCGAAGGGCCCCGTGGCCGTCGCTTCGAAGCTCATAGCCCGCCCCTCTCTGCTTCAGGTCGGAATCTACGAGGTGGCCCAGATTGAGTTGCGACTTGCCTGAGTGCTCCGTGCTGAGCTTGATGCCTTCTTCACCCGCCCAGTCTTCCATCCGGAGCTTGTTGTTGCTCTGCGTCCGGATGACATTGCGCGACAGCCACCTGCGATCATTCGTGATGTGATCGACCGCCTGGCTGTTGTGATGGAATCCCAGCAGTTCAGGCTTATCCGGATCGCCATCTCGAAATCCGACCACCACCTCCGTGTTGTCCACAGCCGGAAAGTGGAACCCGGTCTGCAACGCCCCCGCGAACGGCTTGGCCAAACGCAGCGGCACGCTCTCGCCACCCTTAGGCCAATCTTCGAAGTCGACGTCGAAACGTACGACGTAGTATCCGGCGGCCGTCAAATAAGCATATTTATATTTGTCGGGGCTTGTCACACGGCCACTAAGCGTGCCCGCGATTTTCGGCCACTTCGATTCGTCTATTTTCAGACGGAAGCGCCGGTTAGCGGGTATCGCCTTGAACGTGTTGCTATAGGCCTTGTCTCGCGCGCCCCTGTGCGTGACTTCAATGACCACCAGCCCGTCTTCCGCATCCGGCAACTCGGTATCGGTGTGGAAAACCCGTCCGCAGCGAAGCTCCTGCACATTGCTCTGACCTTCGAAGACCACCTGCCAGCAGATCGCTTCCTCGTGATACAGCTGCGCCTTGCGCTGGGCTTCAGCCTGATCAAGATGCGCGGTTCCATAAAAGTAGGGCTTGCCGTACGTGGTCGGGTCTTGGGGCGCGATGTTTTCTTCGGCCCTAAAGCGTTCCCAAGCCTTGTCGGGGTTATAGTCCGCGACCACCATCGCTTGCGGCACGACGTGCGTATGGCACGCCAGTTCGAACACTGATTCAATCGCCGCTTCCAGGCCCGCATTTTCGCGATAAGGGACGACGCGCTCGGGATCATAGATGTAGTGATCTATGTCATCCGCAAAGACAATCCGATCACCGTACTGGGTTTCCTCAACATAGAGGTATATTCCCCACTTCGTCATCAACATTTGCAGATACGCTAGATCATCTTGGGCGTACTGAAACCGGAACAGCGTCTGCGGATATTTGCCTCGCAGCCGGAAAATGTACTGATGCGGTTTTAGCTT
>NZ_FCOJ02000162.1 GCF_001545035.1 Caballeronia glebae | reverse complement strand
CGACAGCACACCGGCTCAGCAACCGCTTGCCGCCTGACCGGGCCCCGCCTGGCAAACACCAGATTTGACAATAACTCCAATCGTCGCAGTCGATACCGCAGCAGATGAGCATAACGTTCGATGCGCCCGAGCTCCAGGGGATGAGCATGGTGCAACGAGCAAACGCACTCAGTCATCTTGCGATTCTGCTGATGCGGGCCGCCGGCATCAAGACTTCGAAGGAGTGTGACGATGACGAACTTTGATCGTTTGCCCGCAGATCTTCTCAAACGCAAGGCCGTGGTTTATGTCCGGCAATCGACCCAGGCGCAGGTCCAACTGAACGTCGAGAGCCAGCGCCGACAGTATGAACTCGTTCAGGAAGCAAAGCGCCGTGGCTTTCGCGACGTGAAGTCATCGATGATGATCTGGGGCGCTCGGCAAGCGGCACGGTTGCGAGGCCGGGCTTCGATCGCCTGGTCGCATTGTTGTGCGCAGGCGACGTCGGTGCGGTGCTTTGCCTGGATGCCTCACGTCTTGCCCGTAACGGGCTGACTGGCATCATCTGCTCGAACTCTGTGGTCTCGTTGAAGCGAGAGTAATCGATCTCGACGGTGTATACGATCCCTGTCGAGCAAATGACCGGCTGCTACTTGGCATGAAGGGCAGCATCAGCGAGTTCGAACTCAACGTGCTTCGAACGCGCATGCTTGACGCCAAACGCGAGAAGGCACAGCGTGGCGAGTTGCGTATCAGCGTGCCGGTTGGCTATGTCTGGCATCGTGACGTTGGTCTGGGTTTCGATCCAGATGCGCGGTTACAGGAAGTCATACGCCTGATCTTCACCCGCTTCCAGCAACTGGGTAGTGCGCGGCAGGTCCTGTTGTCGATGAGGGCCGAGCAGGTTCACTTCCCGCGCCCGTCCGACGGCCGAACGCTGACGCACTTCGATTGGACCCCGATCCGATATCGTAACGTGATCTCCGTGCTCAAGAATCCGTTCTATGCTGGTGTCTACGCGTATGGCAAGAGCGGCAAGCAGATGACGATCGTCGAAGGTCGCGCGCGCAAGAGCTACAAGCACCGCAAGCCGTTTGAGGCCTGGGACGTCATGCTCAGGGAGCATCACGACGGCTATATCGACTGGGCCGAGTTCGAGCGCAACCAGGAGAAGCTTGCAGCCAATGCCTACGGCAAGGCTGGCGACGTAAAATCCGGCCGTGGTGGGCGCGCGCTTCTTGCTGGCCTGCTTGCCTGCGCACGTTGCGGGCGTCGCCTGTCAGTGGCCTATACTGGGCGCATTCCGCAGGCAGTCTACCGATGCAATCGCTTCGACATGCCGCCGCGATGCATGACGTTCGGCGGCTCACGTATCGATGCCGCAATCGGCGAGGAGTTGCTACGTGTCGTGGAGCCATTGGCGATCGAAGCAGCACAACAGGCCGAGCAAACTTCCATGCCCAGGTCAGCATCACCACACCGTGACCGGCGCCAACGGCATCTCGCTTGCCACGATCCCTATATAGACGAACGTCAAGGACGTCAGGCAATCAGTGCCGCCGATCAACGCGACTCCACCGATTCGCGGATTGCGCGGCCATCCACTGCACTGCAATGCCTGCGC
>NZ_FCOJ02000163.1 GCF_001545035.1 Caballeronia glebae | reverse complement strand
GAAGAAGCGGTGCGTCTGAGGGAAGCGGGTGTTGCGACCGAAGTAATCGCTGTGTCGTGCGGCGTGACGCAATGTCAGGAGACGTTGCGCACGGCGTTGGCCATCGGCGCGGATCGCGCGATTCTCGTCGAATCCGCGGATGAACTGCAGCCGTTGGCCGTAGCGAAGATCTTGAAAGCATTGGTCGATCAGGAAAAGCCTGAGTTGGTCATCCTCGGCAAACAAGCGATCGACGACGACTCGAATCAAACCGGCCAGATGCTCGCTGCATTGGCGGGTTTGCCGCAGGCGACGTTCGCATCGAAAGTCGTTATCGCGGACGGCAAAGCCACCGTGTCGCGCGAGGTCGATGGCGGCGCTGAAACGCTTTCATTGAAGCTGCCCGCCGTGATCACGACCGATCTGCGTTTGAACGAGCCGCGCTATGTGACGCTGCCTAACATCATGAAGGCGAAGAAGAAGCCGTTGACGACGGTGAAACCCGCTGATCTGGGAGTGGACGTCGCGCCGCGTCTGAAGACGCTGAAGGTCGTCGAGCCGGCGAAGCGCAGCGCGGGCATCACGGTGCCGGACGTGAAGACGCTGGTGGAAAAACTGAAGAACGAAGCGAAGGTAATCTGATGACGACTCTCGTTATTGCAGAACACGACAACGCGTCGATCAAGGCAGCGACGCTGAACACGATTGCAGCGGCAACGAAGATCGGCGGCGATGTTCATGTGCTGATCGCGGGTGCGAACGCACAGGGCGTGGCCGATGCGGCAGCGAAGATCGCGGGCGTATCGAAAGTGCTGCTCGCCGATGCGCCCCAACTCGCCGAAGGCCTCGCGGAAAATGTCGAAGCGACGGTGCTGAACATCGCGAAAGACTATACGCACATCCTCGCTCCGGCGACGGCTTACGGCAAGAACATCGCGCCGCGTATCGCCGCGCATCTCGATGTCGCGCAGATCAGCGATATCACCGCCGTCGATAGCCCCGATACTTTCGAGCGCCCGATCTACGCGGGCAATGCTATCGCGACGGTGCAATCGAGCGATCCGATCAAGGTCGTCACCGTTCGCGCGACGGGGTTCGATCCGGTTGCGGCGGAAGGCGGCAACGCGTCGGTCGAGAAGATCGAAGCCGCGGCCGATGCGGGCATCTCGCAGTTCGTGAGCCGCGAAGTGACGAAGCTGGATCGTCCGGAACTGACGAGCGCGCACATCATCGTGTCGGGTGGCCGAGGTCTCGGTAGCGGCGAGAACTACACGAAGACGCTGGAGCCGCTCGCGGACAAACTCGGCGCGGCGCTGGGCGCATCGCGCGCGGCAGTCGATGCGGGCTATGTTCCGAACGATTTTCAAGTGGGCCAAACCGGCAAGATCGTCGCGCCGCAACTGTATGTGGCCGTCGGCATCTCGGGCGCGATTCAGCATCTCGCCGGCATGAAGGACTCGAAGGTTATCGTCGCGATCAACAAAGACGCCGAAGCGCCGATCTTCAGCGTGGCCGACTACGGTCTCGTCGGCGATCTGTTCTCGGTCGTGCCGGAACTGGTGA
>NZ_FCOJ02000164.1 GCF_001545035.1 Caballeronia glebae | reverse complement strand
CACCTCATTACACATAAGTCGTGACAGTGGCGCGCCGCGAAAAGTCGTTTACGGTCAATGACATAGCGGATGGGGTTGTAAACTCTTTCGGACTGGCGTTAACTCTTGCATTTTGGGCGGCACATGACGCAAGAGAAATCGAGCTGGGCGGCGGCAGAACTCAAGGGCATCGATTTGGGCGATGAACGCCTGAACAAGCGCGCCGTGCTACTGGCGGAGCGGCTGGCGGAGAAGCCGACGGCAAGCATCCCCAACGCATGCGGCGGCTGGGCGGAAACGGCGGCAGCGTATCGCTTCCTCGCGCAAGAGGAGCTGGACTGGCGCGACATCATGGCGCCACATTGGCAGAATTCGACCGAACGGATGCGGGCGTGCGAAGTAGTGCTATGTATTCAGGACACCACGCAATTGGACTTTAACGGCCAGACCATCGCAGGCTTGGGTCCGCTGTCGTATGAAGCGCAACGCGGGCTGTATCTGCACCCGACTTACGCGGTGACGCCATCGCGCGAACCGCTGGGGGTGCTTGACGCATACATGTGGGCGCGCGAGTCCAAGGGGGCGGATGGCGTGCGCCCCGGCATCAAGGAAAGCACCCGCTGGACCGAAGGATATGAGCGGGTTGCCGAACAAGCGGCCGCACTGCCTGCCACGCGACTGGTCTATGTGGCTGACCGGGAATCGGACATCATGGCGCTGATGGTCAAAGCAAAGGAGTTGGGCCACCCGGCGGATTGGTTACTGCGCTCGCAGCACAATCGCACCTTGCCTGACGGCGGCAAGCTGTGGGACCAAGTGACTTCGGGTGAGCCAACGGGCAGGATTCACTTTACGCTGGCAGCCCGTCAGGCTCAGCCAGCGCGCGCGGTACGGCAGCAGGTGTGGGCGCAACGCGTCGCGTTGTCTGACGCTGCAGGCGGCGTGGTGAGCGCCACTTGCATCGTCGCCCGCGAGGTCGACCCGCCGGCAGGCGTCAAGCCGATTGAATGGCGACTGCTGAGTAATCGCGAGGTGAACGACCTTGACGCGGCCGCGCAGCTTATCGACTGGTACCGCGCGCGCTGGGAGGTCGAACTATTCTTTCATGTGCTCAAGAACGGCTGTCGGGTCGAGGCGTTGCAACTCGCATCGATGGCACGGCTTGAGCGTGCCTTGGCGCTGTTCATGGTGGTGGCATGGCGCATCGCTCGGTTGATGCGACTGGGTCGAACTTGCCCCGACCTGGATGCAGGACTGCTGTTCGAGCACGATGAATGGCGAGCGGCATTCATTCTCAACAAGAAGAAACCGCCGAAGAGCTCACCGCGTCTGAATGAGGTCGTGCGCTTGGTCGCCATGCTCGGCGGCTTCTTGGCGCGCAAAGGCGACGGCGAACCTGGAGTCAAGACTATCTGGCAAGGCCTGCAGCGAGTGACAGATTTCGCCGCCGGCCTCAGATACGCCCGAGAACTGGGCGACTGACTTATGTGTAATCAAATGC
>NZ_FCOJ02000166.1 GCF_001545035.1 Caballeronia glebae | reverse complement strand
GGCTCTTTTGAAAATGAAGTGGGTAATGGCTCTCAGCGGGCATGCGAGTTGAATGCGGAGAAGTCGAGTTTGCCAGCGATAAGAAACAGCACCGTTCGCATGGTTGCGAAGCGCGTGTAGCCACGCGCCTTGCGCTTGGCGGCCTGAAACAAGCCGTTGATGGCTTCGATAAAGCCGTTGGTCTGTCGGGTCTGGGTCCACGCAATGATGCCGTCGAAGTGTCGGCGAATCAATCGTGCGACGTCCTTCATCGGTTCGACTTTCGAACGCATGACGTTGGTGCACCACTGCCGCAACAATTCGGAGACGACATGAATTTGCTTGCGTTCGAGAATCTCGCGCAGCTGCTCGCGATACAACCAAGCGCGGGCCGTTCGCTTGGTGGTGTACTGCTTGAGAAGCGCCTCGAGGTCCGTCAATTGCGCGAGGTTCAGCTTGTTGGCGTCCTTAAGCAGTGTCCAGCGCATCCCTTTAAGTTCTGGGTCGGCTTTCTGTTGTTGGCGCCGTACCGTATCGAGCGCCTTGGATGCATGGGCGATGACGTGAAACTTGTCGAATGTCACTCGCGCATTGGGCAGATGTTCGCCGACGCCTTTGATGAACGCGGGCGACATGTCGATGCTCACGGAGGTCACTTGCTCAGGCGTGCCGAGATGCTGGCTAAGGTGGGCTGCAAAGCTCTCAATCGTCTTCGCGTCACGGCCAGGCGTGACGAATACGACGCGCCGAGCCTGCATATCGGCGACCAGGGTCAGATACTCGTGGCCTCGCCGGTACGAGGTTTCGTCGATGGCCACCGAGCCGACGTCCGACAGGTTCGCCGACGCCAGCGCGAGTTCCACATAGCGCGAGCAGATGGCATGCACCCGATGCCACGACAGATTGACGATGCGCGCCACTGCGGCAAACGGCATCTGCTGCGCCAGCATCAGCACCAGCGCCTCGAACAGCAACGTGAAACCGTCGAGTTGGCCGACCCATTCCGGCACGACCAGCCGCACCGAGCCATCGGGCAAGCGCACGCGCGGCACACGCACTTCCAGATAGCACTCGTGCTGGAAGAAATTCAGGTGGCGCAGCCGCTTGATTTGCGTGTCGTGCACTGGATGCTCACCGGCGAGCCCGGAGTAGGCGAAGCGACTTCCTGCGACAAAGTCCACCGCAATCGTCAGTTGTCGTTTGGCCGTATCAAAGTCGACACCTTGCACGTACCACGGTGCCTTGATTCCCAGGGCGGCTTCAAAGAGTTGATTCGTCATTGTTCGCTTGGTCTTGCATGGCTGGTTGCCGCATTCTGCCGCAACCAGCCATGTTCCAGCTTGTCGATGCAAAGCGCCTCAAGGGTTCGCTGCGCCGGGCTCCCGCCCGCCCTTGACCCGCACAAACACCCACTCTGAATTCAAAAGAGGC
>NZ_FCOJ02000185.1 GCF_001545035.1 Caballeronia glebae | reverse complement strand
TTGCGCAATTCGCAGCTTTTCGCCGCGCTCGACACGATCGTGCGCGAAGCCGGCGGACGCATCTATCCGGCCAAGGACGCGCACATGTCGGGCGCCGATTTTCGCGCCGCTTATCCTCGATGGCAGCAGCTCGAATCGCTTCGCGATCCGGCCATGCTGTCGCATTTCTGGAAACGAATGACCGGCCTATGAAGAACATCGTCATCGTGGGCGCTACGTCCGCCATTGCCATCGCCTGCGCGCGCGAATGGGCCGCGAAAGGCGCGCGCTTCTTTCTCGTCGCGCGCAATCGGGAACGCATGGAGCAGGTCGCCGCCGATCTAAGCGCGCGCGGGGCGGCGTCGGCTGCCGTATATCAACTCGATATCGACAGGCTCGACGATCACGCCGCGATGCTCGCCGACTGCGCCGCGCAGATGGATTCCATCGATATCGTGCTGGTCGCGTCGGGCACGCTGCCGGATCAGGCCGCGTGCCAGAGCGATCCCGCCGTCGCGGTGCGGGAGTTTCACACCAATGCGCTTTCGCTCATCGCTCTGCTCACGCCGATCGCCAACCGGCTCGAAGCGCAGCGGCACGGCACGCTCGCGGTGATTTCATCGGTGGCGGGAGATCGCGGGCGTCCGTCGAATTATCTGTACGGCAGCGCGAAGGCCGCATTGCAGGCGTTTCTCGAAGGCTTGCGAGCGCG
>NZ_FCOJ02000171.1 GCF_001545035.1 Caballeronia glebae | reverse complement strand
ATGAAGGCTTGGTTCGCGTCGCGGAACAGGAGCGCTCACGCAGCGTACGCGCAGCACAACGCATCCGCGCAGCGGGTGTGCCGTGCGACGTCGTCAGTATCGGCTCCACGCCGACCGCGCTGGCCGCCACGCATCTGGACGGCGTGACCGAAGTGCGCGCCGGCGTCTACGTAATGCTCGACCTCGTGATGCACAACGTGGGCGTCAACCAGCCCTCGGAAATCGCGCTGAGCGTGTTGACGACGGTGATCGGCCACCAGCGCAAGAAAGGCTGGGCGATCGTCGATGCGGGCTGGATGGCGATGAGCCGTGACCGGGGCACGCAGCGCCAGAAGCAGGACTTCGGCTATGGGCTGGTCTGCGCCGAAGACGGCGAGGTCGTAGGCGACTATGTGATGAGCGGCGCGAACCAGGAGCACGGGATCATCTCGCGGAACGGCACGCCGGATTACGACATCGAGGCGCGCTTTCCCATCGGCACGCGTCTGCGCCTTCTTCCGAATCACGCCTGTGCAACGGGCGCGCAGCATCCCGTCTATCATGCGATCGCCGCTGACGGCAGCGTGGAAAGCTGGCCGCGCTTTTACGGCTGGTAATACGTGCCGTCATCGAGCCATTAGCCGAACGGCGGAGGCGCGTCGAAAATGCCTGTTCGCCGTTTGCGGAAGCTCGCTCGCTGGTTTGGCGCGGTGCAGCTCCGCGGACGAAAGGTACGGATGACCGATTAAACTTGGAAGCGGCCGTTATCGTCTCGCCGGCCGAAGGTCCGAAGTGGGTGTGCGCCGTGAAAAGGCGGCGTTTTCCAGCGGGTGCAAGCCCCGTCCTGCAACCGCTCCAGCCGGAAGCAACTGGAGCAGTCATGGAGGTAACGAAGTGGCTGAAGCCTCTGGTAATGCGTGTCACAAATAGGTGACAGCGCGAGTGTGCAGGCCGTAACGCGAGTGAACGCTGAGCAAACCTCGAAAAGGACGATGCGCAGGCCGACCCGGCAACCCTATCGGGGAAGGCTGACGTTCGAAGCGGGAGATCCGGTCCGAGGCAACGGCGAGCGACCTACCCCTGCAATTTTTGAGGGTCTTTCATCGACCCCCTGCGGACACTCAACACTAACGACCAGACCGCGGCTAAGGAGTCAGCACCGGCCCGCCGAACGCGAACAGATGCGATGACAGGGTCGGCCAAAGGCACTGGCGAGATGTCGCAAGCGACTCCCCGATCATTCGCCGCTCACTCCGCCGAACGGTGAT
>NZ_FCOJ02000174.1 GCF_001545035.1 Caballeronia glebae | reverse complement strand
ACGGCTTCCCGCAACTCGTTCACGCTGTTCTTGAGCCACTGGTTCTCGGCCTTCAGATCGGCGATCTCGGCCTTCGCAACTGCCGCCGCCTGTGCCAGGCCATCGGCCTGAGCGTTCACGATCTGCAGCTGATTCATCGCTGCGGTCACGTCGAGCTGCTTGCCCTCGGCACGCTCCTGCTTGTCAGTGGAAACGAGCATTCCAGCACCGGCGCGAAGGGCTCCGTGGCCGTCGCTTCGAAGCTCATAGCCCGCCCCTCGTTGCTTCAAATCGGAATCAACGAGGTGGCCCAGATTGAGCTGCGACTTGCCCGAATGCTCGGTGCTGAGTTTGATGCCTTCTTCACCCGCCCAGTCTTCCATTCTGAGCTTGTTGTTGCTCTGCGTCCGAATGACATTACGCGACAACCATCTGCGATCGTTCGTGATGTGATCGACCGCCTGACTGTTATGATGGAAACCCAGTAGTTCGGGCTTATCCGGATCGCCATCTCGAAATCCGACCACCACCTCCGTGTTGTCCACCGCCGGAAAGTGGAAGCCGGTCTGCAACGCCCCCGCGAACGGCTTGGCCAGACGCAGCGGCACGCTCTCGCCACCCTTCGGCCAATCTTCGAAGTCCACGTCGAAGCGAATTGTGTAACATCCGGCGGCCGTCAAATATGCATATTTATATTTATCGGGACTTGTCACCCGTCCGCTGAGCGTCCCCGCGATTTTTGGCCACTTCGATTCGTCGATTTTCAGACGGAAGCGCCGGTTAGCGGGAATCGCCTTGAACGTGTTGCTATAGGCCTTGTCCCGCGCGCCCCTGTGCGTGACTTCGATCGCCACCAGCCCGTCTTCCGCATCTGGCAACGCGGTATCGGTGTGGAACACCCTTCCGCAGCGCAGCTCCTGCACATTGCTCTGACCTTCGAAGACCACCTGCCAGCAGATCGCTTCCTCGTGATAGAGCTGCGCCTTGCGCTGGCCTTCGGCTTGGTCAAGATGCGCAGTCCCATAAAAGTAGGGCTTGCCGTAAGTGGTCGGGTCTTGCGGCGCGATGTTTTCTTCGGCTCTGAAACGCTCCCAAGC
>NZ_FCOJ02000176.1 GCF_001545035.1 Caballeronia glebae | reverse complement strand
GCTCATGAACTCATGATGTTGCGGCAGCGTGCTATGGTTGGTCGGCATCGGCTGATACTCCTCGTACCGCTTAATCACTTCATCGTGGTTTTCTGTTCGCATGGTCGGTCCAGTTGCATAGGGATCGTTCCTCACTTGCTTTTCCAGTTGATGAACCGATCCCGGACTCTTGGAGTGGGGCCTTACATATGGTTGCGTTCAGTCAAGAACACCGAGGCCATACGCTGCGACCGTACAGTTTAGTTCGTCCTAGTCGCCGTTCGTTGGCAGGATCGATGCATCACAAATGTAGTGGTCTTGGCCGGAGGGTGTCCGCAAACCTTTAGGCAAGGTACTACCAAATTGAATACTCACTCCCTCTGGTAATTTTGCATTCTTCCCATATACGTAACCCAGCCTCAACGGATAGCGATCTATTAAGTCGTTCCCAAAATTCCCCCATTTCTTCGTTACATAAAGAGAATCGCTGGTCACATAAAAGGAATAGTCTTTAGAACTTTTGACAGAATCAAAGGAAATGTGATCACTGTCGTATTGAAGCCAGTTAAATGACTTGCCTCCGTCTGTCGAGTAGGCGAGGTAGTTTCTACATCCTCGATCGCCACACGAACCAGTTGTAACTGTTGGAACAGCAACATTCATCCCCGTCTGATCATCAATTATCAGCTTTCCTAAAAATCCGTTCGGCGACGTATGGCCGACTCTCGTCCTCACGCCGCTCTTCGTGTCGTTGTACCAAGTCTCGCCCGAACAATTGTCGTAGCTTTCCAGTGTAATGAAGCGATGGCCATCAATTTTGTAAATTATCTGAGGGGGTGTATTGTATTTTTTCCAGTTCTCGGAAATCATCAACGCGGGCTTCGCGTTTGGCAACGGCATGTCACTATACGTGTAACGCCCTGTATCTGGCATCTGTGTTTGCTGACACGCTGCCAGAATCGTTAAACAAGATAGCACTATCAATGGCAAACGTTTCATGGGGTGTATACCGTTTCGTTTAGTTTTTTACG
>NZ_FCOJ02000178.1 GCF_001545035.1 Caballeronia glebae | reverse complement strand
AGGCAAAACTTTGACAGCCTTAAAGTCTCCATAGACGAACGGCTTCGGCCCGCTGGTTGCGCACGCTTGCAACATCGAGAAAAGTACGCCAGTAAGTAGAATTCGCTTCATGATCTAGCGCCGTCCGTACAGTTCAAATCGCTGATCTCTTTCCAGCTTGTCCTTCAGTCTCATCGCATCGGCCTCATTCACTTCATCCCTCACGGTCTTCCAGTCGATCGTCGAAGGCTTGGCGACCGGTTCAAACGTGCCCGAATTGAAGTACACGTCGTAGCCTTGCGTCCAATCAGCTCGCTTGATGAGCTTGCTCCAGAATTCGATATCGTCAGCGGCATCGCAGAAACCGATCGGCAAGTCATAGGCGACCACTCGCTTCATGAACTTGACGCTGCCAGGAATGGTGCTGTGATTGGTCGGTTCGGGGTGGTAGTTGTTCAAGAACTCCATCTTTTCCTCCTCTGTTTCGCGGCTATACACCCGGCCCTGCGTGTATGGATCGGGGGCACGCTCCAATGTTCTGTGAGGATCGACTGCCGAAATCAGATACGGATTAGAAGGCTCGCGAAGGCGTCCTGTCTCTGGGTCGATCTCACCCATTGCGGGCTCTGTGTTCCTCGACCTTTCAAAAGTACGCATGTCCTCGGCGCTTAATGGATTTGGAACCGCCTCCGCGTTAATACGAACCATCTGGTCCAAAGGTGGTTTAGCCCAAAGCCTCGGAATACCGCGATTACCATTCCAAAAGGCGTTTGGGTCAACTCCTTCAACTGGATCTTGAATGGGAGGTAGCTTGCCGAAACACTTTACGTTCGGCTCGTCCCCTACTGGCGTAACCCGCGCTAGCATGCGCTGCTTTACTGTGTCGTCCAGCTCGTCCAACAGCTTGGGCTCAACGCCCTGCCAGCCAATACTCTGGAGCGGCGTCATGCCCATGATTCGGTCGTGTGG
>NZ_FCOJ02000179.1 GCF_001545035.1 Caballeronia glebae | reverse complement strand
CCCGCGCATCCCACGATCGCGTGCAGCGCCGCACGCGCGCTTTCGCTGCCTAAGCCATCTGCGATCTGCTTGACGCCGTTCGCGCCAAGCTCCTGCAGATACGCTACTGTCGCCGCTTGCGCATACTGACCCGCGCCTCCCGTCACATTGCCGCCTGCCGCCACCGTCAACGCCGTCAGCGCCTGACGATACGTTCCGTTCGGCCCCCAGTCCTTGTTCAGTTCATCGGCTTGCTGCTGCGCTTGCGCACGCTGCTCCGGCGTCAGATTCGGATCTTTCGCCGCTTGCGTGGCCGCATCCGCCTGCTTCACCCGGTTCGCTACAAACGTCCCCGCCTCCGCCGTGAACTGGCTCGCGATCGCGAACCCGTTCTCGATTTTGTCCTTATCGAAGATCGGCGCGAGCATACCGCCCGTATCCGACGTATCCCGATTCAAGCTCGCAATATCCTGCGTCTGATGTGCTTCATCCGCGATCTTGATCGTCCCTGCACCGATGCCGCTCTTCGTGGTCGTACTCGCATCGCCCGATGCCGCCATCGCCACCGGTGGCGCAATCGCCAGCCCGCTGTCGTTCTTCGGCAACTCCGTGCCGGGCACCGGATTCACGTTGTCCGCCGTGCCCTTCTGGTTCTTGCCAATCCCGCTCTGGTCGCCGTTGCCGCCGCCGAAGCTATAGCCTCCGCTCGCCGCAAACGAAGACGCATCGTACTTCGCGCGATTCTCGATGTCCGAGTAAGTCAACGTGCCCGTCGTCAATGTGTTCTTGCTCGCATCGGCTTCGCTGGCAATCACGCCGCCCTTGAGGTCCGTGTTGCCCTTCACGTTGATGTCGAACCCGCCCGCGCCCGCCTTGATCCCGGA
>NZ_FCOJ02000187.1 GCF_001545035.1 Caballeronia glebae | reverse complement strand
CGCCTCAAGGGTTCGCTGCGCCGGGCTCCCGCCCGCCCTTGACCCGCACAAACACCCACTCTGAATTCAAAAGAGGCGTAATTGTCTCCGCACCCTCTTATTGACGAACGAAGGATTGGCTGCCGTCATAACGCGACAGTCTTAAACGTGTTTCCCGTTAGCTCAACATGTAGCGTTAGCCTTTGGATCAGGCGTTCTTTAAAGGACCCCCTTGGCGAAGCACGAGGCTCCTCGACAGGTCTTATCATGGCTTCACAACTTATCCCTCCGTTCCTGGCGATAGGAGATCAAGTCTCCGTAACCGCGATTCCCGAAGCGTACTATGCGCAAACCGGCGAACGTCTTTTTTATGCGGACGAGCGCATATGGGTATTCAAGCACAACCCGTTTATGGACTTCAGATTGCCGCGACCCGATGATCATGAACTATGCCTGGTGCCTGACGCACGCGTCGGCCCTGACATTCACAACTATCTTCAACGCTACAACAGTACCGTCTTTGGATCGCAAACGGAATTCCTCCTGAGCGGCCTGGGGCTTAGAGCCCTTAACAAAATGAACGAAAGGGCTGTTAACCCGCGATGAATGCTGTTAACCTTTTCATTGTTTCGACGGTGAAAAGGACATGGCCAAGCCGCTACTCGACGACGCCCTTT
>NZ_FCOJ02000184.1 GCF_001545035.1 Caballeronia glebae | reverse complement strand
GCAATCACGCCGCCCTTGAGGTCCGTGTTGCCCTTCACGTTGATGTCGAACCCGCCCGCGCCCGCCTTGATCCCGGACTGCTCGGTCACACTCGCATAGTCCGAATTCATCTGCTGCTGGCTCACGCTCGCCGACACGCTCGGCTTGCCCACACCCGACACCGGGATGCTCACGCCAGCACCCGCGCTTTGCTGCTTCGAATCGTAGTGCTCAGTGTCCTGCAAACTCTCGATGTTCAAATTCCCGCCAACATCGGCCAGCACCGTCTTGCCCGAGACCACCGCGCCACGCAGGGTCGTGTCGCCGCCTGAATGGATCGCAAGCGTCTCGCCTGCTGCGACGTGCGTGTTCGTGTTGACGCTCGAATCGCCATCCATGTGGCCACGGTTGCCCGACACGCTGCCCGTGAGCGCCACGCCCGTTTGCGAACCCACGCCAAACGACGCGCCCGCGCCCCAGCTCGATCCGCTATTGGTCCCGTGCTGGCTGCTCGTGCTTTGCGCCGCCTGCATCGTCACGTCGCCGTCGGCCGACAGCACCGCGTTACGCCCTGCGGAGATCGTGCTGCCCGTGATCGTGATGTCGCTATTCGTACCCGCGCCCGTCGCAGTGATGTTTACATCGCGACCGGCCGCAATCGTGCTGCCCTGCGCCGTGCTCGCACTCGACTGCGACTGGCTCTGACTCTTGCTCGACCCCGCCGACACGTTGA
>NZ_FCOJ02000186.1 GCF_001545035.1 Caballeronia glebae | reverse complement strand
GAAGCCACGAGATGGTCCGCTCCACCACCCAGCGTGTTTTGCCTAATCCGCTACCGTGGGGCTGACCGCGCCGAGCGATTTCGGTTGCAATGCCGGCGGCATGCAGTGGACGTCGATGTTTGTCGTGGTCGTAGCCTCTGTCGCCTTGAACGACCCGAGGCTTTGATAGTGGTCTGCCACGTTTGCCGCTGATAGGCGGGATAGCCTCGACCAGCGCTTGAAGTTGAGTGACGTCGTTGCGGTTGGCGCCGGTCAGTATCACCGCGAGCGGGATGCCCTGCGCTTCGGTGATGAGGTGGTGCTTTGAACCGGGTCGCGCACGGTCTGTGGGATTCGGTCCTGTTTTTGACCTGAGCCCACAGCGCGGATTGAAGAGGAATCGACGATGACGCGAGACCAGTCGATTCGGTCAGCTGCGCGCAGTCGCCCAAGCAGCACCTCGTGCAGTTGCTCCCAAACGCCTGCCTCCTGCCAGTCCCGCAGGCGACGCCAGCAACTCATGCCGCTGCCGCAGCCCATCTCGCGAGGGAGTAGGTCCCAACGCAGGCCTGTCTGTAAGACGAAGAGAATCCCGGTGAGCACCGCACGATTGTCGAGCGGCTTGCGCCCCGGATAACGGGCCCGACGTGGCTTCGGAGGGGGCAGCAACGGTTCGATGAGTGCCCAAAGGTCGTCGTCGA
>NZ_FCOJ02000190.1 GCF_001545035.1 Caballeronia glebae | reverse complement strand
ATCTTCAATCATGGACGGCTCAGTGCTTAGTGCTCCGGGACGAAACGATATTGTTGGTCAACAAGGCGACCTTCCGTCTGTCGAGATGGAAAGTCGACGATGCAGTTATCGCAAAGCCATTCTGAGAAAGTTGCGTAACCGAAGCAAATTCGATTATTCAATTCTCGTTCCTACTTTAGCGGCGCATCAGGGTTAGTCGGTCGAATGGACGCGTCGCATGCGAATCGTTCCTGACCTGATGGAGAGCGTAAGCCTGATGGCATCTTCGTGTTGTACTGGACTTTGTCCGCGTCAGGTAATATATCGTGTCCATACCTAAATCTCGGAATGAGAGGAAACCGATCTGCCGAAGGGAAATTTTCGTTAAACCGATCTTCAACGAAATATGCATCTTTTGTTACTAACAAAGTATAATGCTCAGTGTCTCTGTACGGCTCGAAAGAACGCATAAAACGATTTCCGTAAAACGTGCGCCCGCCGTCGGTCGAATAGATCAACGAAACCGAGCAACCTCGATCTCCACAATCAAGCTGAGGCGGTGCCGATGAAGGAATAACGACGTTACGCTCTGTTGAATCTGCAATGATGAGCTTACCTCGAAAAT
>NZ_FCOJ02000191.1 GCF_001545035.1 Caballeronia glebae | reverse complement strand
CGCGGCAACATCGCGATGAAGGGTTATCTGAAGAACGCGGCGGCCACGGAAGAAGCGTTTCGCGGCGGCTGGTTTCATACGGGCGATCTCGCCGTCGCGTATCCGGACGGCTATGTGCGCATCAAGGATCGCAGCAAGGACATCATCATCTCGGGTGGCGAGAACATTTCGAGCATCGAGGTCGAGGACGTGCTGTACAGGCATCCGGCGGTGCTTGCGGTTGCCGTCGTTGCGAAGCCGGATACGCGCTGGGGCGAGACGCCCTGCGCGTTCGTCGAGTTGAAGAATGGCGCGCAGGCGAGCGCGCAAGAGTTGATCGCGCACTGCAAGCAGCATCTCGCCGGCTTCAAGGTGCCGCGCGCGATCGAGTTCTGCGAGCTGCCGAAGACATCGACCGGCAAGATCCAGAAGTTCGAGTTGCGCAAGCGCGCGGGGTCCGTCGCAGCGATCGACGTCTGATGGAGAACACGGCGATGAGCGAACTCGTTCTGATCGAACGCGATGCGTATGACGTAAAGGGCGTCGTCCGGCTCACGCTGAACCGGCCCGATACGTTCAACGCGTTATCGGAGGCCATGCTCGA
>NZ_FCOJ02000192.1 GCF_001545035.1 Caballeronia glebae | reverse complement strand
CGGACAATCTGATCGCGAAGGCGCAACAGTGGGCGGGCAAAGACGAGAAGGATCCGTCGAAGCAAACACAGCCGCAATTGGCTCCTTTGGCTGCGGCATTCGCTCCGATCCTGCGTTTGACTGGCGCCGATCTCGCCGCGCCCGCGAACGCCAAGACGCCTGCGCAAACCGCCGCATTGGGCGAACTGAGCCTGCCGCGCTATCTGGAGCGCGTCACCGCGATGCGTCTGAAGACCCAGCAGATGATGCAGAGCGCCGACCCCGATGCGATGTCGCGCACCGCCGCGCAAGCGGTATTGCAAGGCAAGACTTCAGACATCGCCGACAGCCGCGACTACGCGAGCCGTCTCGCCGCGAGCCTTGGCGAGCAATGGTCGGGCTTCGGGCGGCTCTTCGAAGCGCCGCTGGAACAAACGTGGCAAGTGGTGGTGCAGCCGGCGTCGTCGAGCCTGAACGAGATCTGGCGTACTTCGATTCTCGCTGACTGGAGCCGTGCGTTCGGCGGGCGCTATCCGTTCGCCGATTCGGACAACGACGCGTCACTTCCGGACATGGTGCGCTTCATGCG
>NZ_FCOJ02000193.1 GCF_001545035.1 Caballeronia glebae | reverse complement strand
CGGACAATCTGATCGCGAAGGCGCAACAGTGGGCGGGCAAGGACGAGAAGGATCCGTCGAAGCAAACACAGCCGCAACTCGCACCCCTCGCCACAGCATTTGCTCCGATCCTGCGTTTGACTGGCGCCGATCTCGCCGCGCCTGCGAATGCCAAGACGCCTGCGCAAACCGCCGCATTGGGCGAACTGAGCCTGCCGCGCTATCTGGAGCGCGTCACGGCGATGCGTCTGAAGACCCAGCAGATGATGCAGAGCGCCGACCCCGATGCGATGTCGCGCACGGCCGCGCAAGCGGTATTGCAAGGCAAGACTTCGGACATCGCCGACAGCCGCGACTACGCGAGCCGTCTCGCCGCGAGTCTTGGCGAGCAATGGTCGGGATTCGGGCGGCTCTTCGAAGCGCCGCTGGAACAAACGTGGCAGGTGGTGGTGCAGCCGGCGTCGTCGAGCCTGAACGAGATCTGGCGTACCTCAATTCTGGCTGACTGGAATCGTGCGTTCGGCGGGCGCTATCCGTTCGCCGATTCGGACAACGACGCGTCACTTCCGGACATGGTGCGCTTCATGCG
>NZ_FCOJ02000194.1 GCF_001545035.1 Caballeronia glebae | reverse complement strand
GGCGGCCTCAAAAGCGAGGTGCAACACTTATCTCGTATAAGGTGTTGCAATGCCCGACAAAACTACTTCATACCAGCACCTTCAACCTGAAGAACGCCTCGCCATCGCAAGCCTACGATTGCAGGACGTGAGCATTCGGGCCATGGCCCGAATGCTCGGGCGCTCGCCCTCCACCGTGAGCCGTGAACTGACGCGCAACAGCTCTCCTGCTGGCTACGCATCAGTGCCAGCTCAAGCGCTGTGCGCCGCCCGCCGTAGGGCTGGTCGCGGCCCCGCCAAGCTTTGCACGCAAGGCGTTCGCTGGCGGATTGTGCTCACGTTGCTGGACTGGAAGTGGTCACCCCAGCAGATATCGGGCACACTTAGGCGGATGTATCCGACCGACCCCGCCCAGCACGTATCGCATGAAACCATTTACACGGCTATCTATGCTCAGCCGCGTGGCGAATTGCGCCGCCAGTTGATTGCCTGCCTGCGCCACGGCCACAACACCCGCATGTC